>DASYZE010000051.1:0-102908 GCA_035946625.1 Terriglobia bacterium
CTCGGGCATGTTTTGGACGGTGCGCGGAGCCAACGCCATCATCGCTCTCCGCTGCCAACGCTTGAGCGGTGAATTTGAAAACTACTGGGAGACCCGCCGTGCCCGCCCCGCCTGATTCTCACAAATTTGTCGCACACCCCCGGCGTGGCGTGGGACGGAGCTGGAGAGGGCGGACAGAAGACCAAGCCGCGACACTTGCTGGATGCACAAATGACGCTCCGGCGGTCCTGCCGGTAGGAGGAGTTGCGGAGCAATACGAGCGCAGGGGCGGAACATGTTGAGTGATTGGCACGCCTGCGGGATGGCTGACTGCCATTAAGGAGCAGTTAACAGAATTACATCCCACGCCCAACGGTCACCATGCGAGTGTATGGCGTCATCGACTTTGGCGCGATAGCGGAAGGTATTGCCGTATTGGTCTTCCCGCTTGGATGGCTTATCATCGAACGAGATCCAAGTAACACCGAATTCTGGAAGTGTATGAAGTTCGTTAGGCTCGCTTATTCCATTGTGGTTGGCATCGATCCAGAGCCGCAGTTTGGAGTAGACCGCGTCGCGTCCGTCGATAATGCCGTCTCCGTTGCCGCCATTTTCCGGCTTATCGAATTCAGCCAAAGCAAGAAAGCCATTTGGGTCTTTGGAGGGGGGCTGTGGAGTGACGTCTCCAAAGAGTTCAGCGCCATTGTCGATTTTGCCGTCGCCGTCGCGGTCTAGAGCTAGGAACGCGTTGGTGGAGCCCGGAGCAGTCCAACTAATCTGCTCAGGTGTGCCCGTGTTAGCCAGATCGAATTTCACGCCGTCGGCATAGTCCGTGAGGCTAAACCCCGAACCGTCTACGTCGATAATGATTGGAGTGTTGGGTATGCATTGACCCGTATTCGTGTCGCAGCGGCGAGAGCAGCAAAAACTGGGGTCCGAGCAGCTACCGCCCACCGGAATGCACTGCTGGCAGATGTTGTCGAGGCATGGCGTGTCGCAGCACTCGGTGCTGGTCCCGCAATCCAGGCCATCGGGCACGCAACACTTCAACTTGTTGGGGTCGCAATGCTGGAAGCCGTCACAACATGGGTCGGCGCCAAAACACTCATGAGGGTCGCACGTGTCACCGACGAGTAGGCAGCAATCGAGACATTCGGTAGCGGGCGGGCCGTACGTGAAAGGCTGGACGCATGACGCACCCCCGCACGGGGTTGCATTAATATCTATCCCCTGGAAACCGCTGCCGGAGGTGTAATAGTCCGTATACGTCCCGGATGTGCAACTCTGGGGACACTGTGTGTTTGTGTGGTTCAGAACAGTCACACAATCTTGGCTGTGTGCCCCCACGATGGAAACACCCGGCCCCCTCAGGAGAAGGGGAACACAACCCGCCAGCACCAGCAGTCTCAAGAGGTCATATCCGGGAATCGCTTTCATCGGCCTCCGCCTCCTAATCCCTGGCTTCGGCAGAATCTGACGTGCGACCAAGCCGGGCTGCGCAAAAGAACCTATGGAAGATTTCGGGCTCAGTTCACCGCAGGCGTCGGTTTGAGCCCGCCTAGAAAATCACGCGGCTCCGCACGTGTGAATATGCCGTCTGGATTGGGCAGGGCATAGCCGTAGCCGTAATTGCCCCATATCGTCCCATCCTCAAAGTAGACTACGTCGAGGCCGATGTTGAATTTGGAGACTTCGCGGAAGGCGCACCCCTGTTTTGAGGCTCGTCGATTGTCACAAGGCTCAGTATCCTGCGCTTCCTCCAGCCCTTCCTCGTAGAGGATAAGGTTCATGCTGTCAGAGAAGCCGTGCCTCGGGTCCGTGACAGTCAGAAAGCCGTCGGACCGGCCCGCCACTGAGAGCTCGATTTCCTCGCCCGGAGCGAACCTCAGCCACCCCGTGCCTTGAAGGGGCTTACCGTCCGGGAAGCCCGGCGGGTCGACTCTGCCCGTGGCGCGGTTCCGCGCACGCAGGCCCGATGCCGTCATGGCAGGCATCCGGCCCCAATGCAGGGTTTTGTGAAGCAGCGCCGGGCACCCGCCGTCGCACCAATGAGGGTGGGCATCGCACCAAGCATTGTTGCCACCAGTGATGTGGAGGCATTCGAGGCCAGTCTGGCGCGCTGGCAGCACCACAGCTATTCCTACGGAGACGACGTTCTTTGAAGTATCGTTCTCGAGCACAAATGACATATCCTTGAGCCACTCGTCCAAGGGGCTGGGGTTCCTGAAGTGGTCGCCCGATGCCTCCGGCATCATGTAGGTTCCCGGCAAGATTTCCTTACCATCTTTCAGAACCTTGACCAGCTTCACCGGGTCACCCGGCTCTGGCGGACAAACTTGGAGCGTCTTCGGCCACGCCCACACATCTTCGTCGTTTGTCGCCCCAGACCGAGCCAGCAGGCCTGCTAAAGGCCAGCTTCGAGGTACAAGGACTGACGCGAGCACGACCCCCAACAGCCAGATCGCTAGTACGTTTAAGCGCTGAAGTAGCCTTGACATCTTTGCCTCCTGGTGTGCCCACTAAAGTGACGCATTTTTTTTCAGTATGGCCAGCACGCCTCCCTCCTGATCCGGTGGCAGCTTCCCCTGCCAAACGTCCGCCACTTTCCCGTTGTTATCTACAAGCAAAAGAGTCGGCGTGCCTTTGACTCCGATTGCATTCAGCGTGGCCTGCTTGATGTCATCAACTTGCACACCCTCTCCTTCAAGATACTTCCGGCTTTCGTCCACTGCTTGTGGCAGGACGGCAACCAGTTTCAAATCGCTCGCCCTTTCCTTCTGGATTCTCTGGAAGAATGGAGCGCTTTCCGTGCAGAAGTGGCACTGAGTTGAGATGGCGAGAATCAGTGTCCGCTTGTTCCTGGCCCAATCGACCCCGGGAAGAGACTGTTTCATGCTCATTCCAACTTGTGGCTGCGCGACGTTTGCCGGGGGACGCGTCTGTGGAAGTAGGAACGCCTTTACCAGAACCACGGAAAGTAGTACCGACACTACAATGGTGGCAACATTGGCGAGACTATCCAATTTGCCCGGTCGGGTCGTCGTCTCCATTTTTATCTCCTCGGCTGCAGGGATGGGCCTTGAAAGAGCTCGCATGTTACAAATTCATGCGCCATGCACGAAAGGCTGACATCAATGACGAAGCTAAAGCCCTTTTCTCCCCTTGTCAATACCTATTGCTTGACGGAACGTGCTGTTTGTTGTCCAAATGTGCCACGCCGGTACCCGGACGGCGTTTGTTGGAATAGCACCTTAAAATCGCGGCAAAATGTCGTCGGGTTTAAATATCCGCACAAATGCGCAATTTCTTTAATCCTCAAAGTGGAGTCAGTGAGAAGAGTCTTGGCTTTATCCAGGCGAATCTGCCGTAAACGCGAAGTAAAAGTTTGGCCCGTCTGTTCGTTAAAGATGTGCTCAAAGCGGGATCGACTCAGGCCGATTTGCGCCGCGACATGGCTGACCTTAAGAGGTTGTGAGCAATCTCGGTTCATGACTTCGAGAGCGAAGAGAATTCTTCGGTCCATTAGTTAGAGTATATTACCACATTGTCATAAAGTGCGAATATACGGATCAAAAAAGAGCGGTGGATTTTCAATGGGAATTCGAAAGTCAAGGAAGGAAGCACGTGAGCAGTGGCGTCTTTTGCGATACGCGGCATTTCACCGGAATAGTCACTCCCGCGAAAGCTGGAGTCCAGTTTTCTCCCGGCGTATTTCCAATTGGAGTCGACGTGGATTCCCGCTTTCGCGGGAATGACTTCATCTGAGAACGCCGGTGTATCGCAAATGACACCACCACCAGAGTCTTAAATTTCCAGCTCTTGAAATAGCTCTTGGAAACGCCTTGACATTGAAGCGTTACTTTTCTACGATGTGTTGCAAGTGTAGTCTGGTGGGAGTTTAGCGCCAGTTTGCGAAAGATCCATTACGACACCATCGGGAGCGGTCAATGGTGTAAGCAACGAGGGCCATACGAATGTCCGGTAAGTTAGGGGAACTTCTTCTCAAAGAAAACCTTATTAATGCCGACCAGTTAAAGCAGGCGCTGGAGCATCAGAAGTCCACCGGCGGACGGCTGGGCAACTCATTGGTTAAGCTGGGGTTTCTCAGCGACGATGAAGTCACCGCCGTCCTTTCCCGCCAATACGGGGTTCCCAGCATCAACCTTGGTTATTTCGAAGTCGATCCCAGCGTCACCAAGTTGATTCCCATGGAGACGGCAATGAAGTACCAGATCCTGCCTCTCAGCCGGGTGGGTTCCTCATTGACGGTGGCGATGGTCGATCCCACCAACGTTTTCGCCATGGACGACATCAAGTTCATGACGGGATTTAACATCGAACCGGTCGTAGCCTCAGAGTCGGCCATTAATGATGCAATTAAAAAGCATTACGGAAGCGTGGAAGAAGTCGAGCGCAAAAAAGAGATTGAGGAGATCGTCAGCTTCATCGACGAAGGTGGGGCAGAGAGCGTCGAACTGGAGGACCAGGACGAGGCTTCTTTAAACCTGGCCGCACTGGAAAAAGCTGCGGAAGAGGCGCCCGTCATCAAGCTGGTGAATTACATCCTGACCGACGCCGTGAAGCGTGGGGCCAGCGATATCCACATGGAGCCATACGAAAAGGAATATCGTGTGCGTTACCGCATTGATGGAATGCTTCAGACAATCATGAACCCGCCCAACAAGCTGCGCGACGCCATCATCAGCCGCGTGAAGATCATGTCGAAGCTCGATATTTCTGAAAAACGGCTGCCCCAAGACGGGCGCATCATGATTAAGATGATGCATAACGGCAAAAAGAAGCAGCTCGATTTCCGCGTGTCCGTCCTGCCCACTTTGCATGGCGAGAAAGTTGTAATGCGGCTTCTCGACAAGGAAAACCTGCGGCTGGACATGACCAAGCTGGGGTTCGAGCAAGAGTCGCTGGACAAGTTTCAGAAAGCCATTTTCAAGCCTTACGGCATGGTGCTGGTGACGGGACCCACGGGGAGCGGCAAGACCAACACGTTGTATTCTTCCATCGCCCAATTGAATAAGGCGGACACCAACATCGTGACTGCGGAAGACCCGGTGGAATTTCAGTTGCCCGGCATCAACCAGGTGCAGATGAAAGAGCAGATTGGACTGAATTTTGCCGCCGCCCTCCGCTCGTTCCTTCGCCAGGATCCGAACATCATTCTGGTGGGTGAAATTCGTGACTTCGAAACCGCGGAAATCGCCATTAAAGCGGCCCTCACGGGGCACCTGGTGCTTTCCACTCTCCACACCAACGACGCCCCCGCGACCATCTCGCGTTTAATGAACATGGGCATTGAGCCCTTCCTGGTGGCGACGTCGGTCCACTTGATCTGCGCCCAACGTTTGACGCGACGAATCTGCGTCGATTGCAAAACGGTCGATGAGGTGAGCCCCCAGGTGCTGATCGACGCCGGGTACACGCCCGAGGAATCCAAAAAAGTGAAGGTTTACAAGGGCGCCGGATGTTCGACCTGCGGAGATAAGGGTTACAAAGGACGGGTGGGACTTTACGAAGTACTGGAGATTACGGACGAGTTGCGTGAATTAATTCTGGTGGGTGCCTCGGCACTTGAATTGAAACGTAAAGCCATCGACCAGGGCATGATTTCACTCCGGCGCAGCGGCTTGATCAAGGCGATGAGTGGGCAGACGACTTTGGAAGAAGTAATCCGGGAAACGGTCTTATAGGTTCTCTCCGGCAATCTTTGGGGGCAAAGAGGAGCGGTAAAATGGCAATACCCGCACTGAGCGAACTGCTGAAGCGAATGGTGGATTCAGGAGGGTCGGACCTCCACATCACCACCAACTCGCCGCCGCGAATCCGGGTCCACGGTGAACTCAAGCCGTGTGAGGATTTGCCGGCCCTGGGCCCGTCGGACACCAAGCAACTGGCGTACAGCATTCTGACTGATGCTCAGAAGCACCGCTTTGAAGAAACGCTGGAGCTGGACTTTTCATTTGGAATCAAAAACATCGCGCGTTTTCGCGGCAACCTGTTCAACCAGCGCGGCGCGACGGCGGGAGTATTCCGGGTTATTCCTTTCGAGATCAAAAGCTTCGAGCAGTTGCAGCTCCCGGCGGTTCTGCGCAAGCTGTGCGAAAAGCCGCGCGGATTAATCCTTGTGACCGGGCCTACGGGCAGCGGTAAGTCCACCACGCTGGCCACCATGCTCGACCTCATCAACCAGACCCGCCACGAACACATGATCACCATTGAAGACCCTATTGAGTTCATTCACCCGCACAAGCGATGCCTGGTGAACCAGCGCGAGGTCCATTCCGATACGGAATCCTTTTCCGCCGCGTTGCGCGCGGCCCTTCGTGAAGATCCGGACGTGGTGCTGATCGGTGAAATGCGCGACCTGGAAACTATTGAGGCCGCCTTGCGCATCGCAGAAACCGGGCACTTGACTTTTGGAACCCTGCACACAAATTCGGCATCCTCCACCATCAACCGTATCATTGACGTCTTTCCCGCCCACCAGCAGTCTCAGATTCGCGCCCAGCTTTCGCTGGTTGTGGAAGGCATTCTTTGCCAGGCCTTGCTGCCCAAATCGGACGGAAAGGGGCGGGCCATGGCCATGGAAATTCTGGTTCCCAACCCCGCCATTCGAAACTTGATCCGCGAAGATAAGATCCACCAGATTTATTCCTCGATGCAGACCGGGCAGGACAAGTTCGGAATGCAAACATTCAATCAGTCACTTTACACGCTCTACCAAACCAAGCAAATTAATTTGGAGACGGCGCTCGCGCGTTCCAGCAACACCGATGAACTTCAGGACATGATCAACCGCGGCGTTGCGGGCGCCGGTGGTCAACGTCCGGCGACGCCCTATGCTCCTGCAAAGCGATAGTTGCAAGGCCGCGAGGTTTTGAAAGCCTGATGAACGCTGAAGGCCAGTCTGATGCCGGATCATTCCGGGGGAGGAAACTAAACTATGCCTCAATTTGAATATCGAGGAACGTCCCGCACAGGCCAGGCGGTTACTGGAACCCGTGCGGCGCCATCTCGCGAAGCCCTGGACGCTGTTTTGCGACGAGAGCAAATTACACCCTCGCGTATCGTTGAAAAGGGTCGTGAAATCGCCATCCCCAAGCCCAAGGTGGGGGGAAGAGTTTCTGCCAAGGAATTGGCAATCTTTACCCGCCAGTTCTCTGTCATGATTGACGCGGGCTTGCCCCTCGTTCAATGCCTGGAGATTCTTTCCACCGCGCAGGAAAACAAAGCCTTCGCAAAGTGTCTGGCCGGTGTCCGCTCATCTGTCGAGAGCGGCTCGACCCTGGCCAACGCGCTGCGGCAGTATCCCAAGATTTTTGACGATCTATACACCAACATGGTGGAAGCCGGCGAGACGGGTGGTATTCTTGACACCATCCTGCAACGGCTTTCGGGCTATATCGAAAAGGCGGTCAAACTTAAGCGCGCCGTGCAGTCGGCAATGATCTACCCTGTTGCCGTGCTTACCATCGCGGGCGGCGTTATCTTCCTCTTGCTGTGGAAGGTGGTGCCTATATTCGCCACCCTGTTTGCCGGATTGGGGGTCCCCCTTCCGCTACCTACAAAAATCGTGATTGGCGCGTCGAATGCCATCGGGACATTTGCCGTTCCCATGATTATCCTGGTTGGATTGGGCGTTTGGGGGTTGAAGGTTTATTACGCAACTCCCAACGGTCGCCTGGTGATTGACTCCATTGTTCTGAAGCTTCCGCTCCTTGGGCAATTAATGAGAAAAATCGGCGTGGCGCGGTTCACTCGCACGCTTGGCACGCTGATTACCAGCGGCGTCCCGATGCTTGAGGCGATGGACATAACCGCCCGGACATCAGGAAACGCCGTGATTGAGAGAGCAATCCAGTCCGTTCGGAAGGCGATTGAAACCGGGCGGACGATTGTGGATCCACTGCGTGAAACGGGCGTTTTCCCGAACATGGTCGTGCAAATGATCGGCGTCGGCGAACAAACTGGCGCCCTGGATGCCATGCTCCAAAAGGTGGCCGACTTTTATGAGGATGAAGTGGATGCGGCTGTGGGCGATCTTTTGACGGCGATGGAGCCCATGATCATCCTGGTGCTGGGAGTAGTGGTTGGCGGTGTCGTCATTTCCATGTACCTCCCGCTATTTACCTTGATTGGCAAGCTGGCTGGTTAGAGAATCACAGCCGGCTGGGCGTTTCTCCCCGAGGCTCTCGGTCGCGGCCTCGGGGAGAAGTATAATCAAACCTCGACGAGACCCTTGCGATTCGAATTGGCCTGGCCCCCGTGCACGCCAGGGCCGGGGTGAGTGAGACCGACCCAAGGGCGCTGCTTTTTCTTGCGCGTTACCCTTTCCATGATGCGCGAAAGTATCCCCCAGGAATTTGTCGATGAGCTCAGCGCCTGGCTCCCTTGGGTCATTAAAATCCGTTTTGTCATTATCAGCTTTGTCTTCGCCATCGATTTTTCCATCCGTGAGCTCGCGCCTTCCTCGGCCAATGACCTTTCCATCCGCTCCCTGGGAATTGCGGTGGTGCTTTGGTATGTGGTTAATCTTTTCTTTCTGATTTACAACCAGCTCGGCCGGGACTACCTGCTGCAGGCCTATCTCCAGCTCTTTTCCGACATCCTCATCATTACCGCCATCGTGCATGTGACTGGCGATTTGGAGAGCCACTACACGTCTTTGTACCTGGTTGTGATCATTCTGGCGAGCATACTTTTGCCCCGTGCCAGCGCTTTCATGGTGGCGGCGGTCAGTTTTGTCTTTATGGGGGCCCTGCTTGAGCTTGCTTATCTGCCCACGATTTCGACGGAGATTTTCCAGCAATATCCTGCGCTGCGCATCCTTCAAACTGCGTCGCAGTCCGTTGATTTAAGGACACTGCAAGTCAAGATTTTCGCGAGCCTGTTCGGTTTCTTTGCGGTGGCCTACCTTTCGAGCTTTCTGGCCGAGCGCCTTCGTCAGACGGGCGCGGAGCTACGGGACAAGAGCGGACAAGTGGCCAGCCTCCAGGCCATTAATGAAAACATTATTCAAAGTATGCGGGATGGCTTGATTACCGCGAACCTGGAAGGAAAGATCACCGAACTAAACCCTGCCGGGCAAATCATCCTCGGCCAGGGTCTGGATGAATTGAAGGGGAAACCTATCGCTTCAATTTTCAAGGGAGTCGAGTCCGATGGGCAACCCACCCAGACCCGGCAGGAAATAGTCTATCCCCTTCCGGATGGAGGGCGCAGGATTCTGGGCATCGCATCCTCCCCGCTCGTACAGTCCAAATCCGGCGTCGTAGGCCACGTGTACAACTTTCAGGACCTGACGGAGGAGAAAAGGCGCGAGGCTGAGTATCGCGCCAAGGATAAAATGGCGACTCTCGGGCGCCTTTCCGCCGGGATCGCGCATGAGATCCGCAACCCTCTCGCATCCATAGCGGGGTCGGTGAAGTTACTGCGCGATATCGCCAAGCTCGACGACGACCAGGCCAAATTAATTGAAATCGTGAGTGGGGAATCCGAGCGCCTCAATAAACTGGTTTCTGATTTTCTGGCTTATTCCGTGGACCAGCGATTTGATTTCAAGGAAGTGGACATGACCCGGCTGCTCGAAGAAACCCTCTTGCTCCTTGAGCACCATCCCCTCTTTGGTCCCAGACATGTTTTAAAAAGGAAATTTCCCCTCAAAACCGTTCTGGCCTGCGTGGACGCGGACAAAGTGCGACAGGTGTTTTGGAATATCTGCGATAATTCCCTTAAGGCCATGCCCGACGGAGGGACGCTGACGGCGGAAATTTATGAGGAAGACTCGCGCAATATTTGTGTCGCTTTGACGGATACGGGGTTTGGTTTTTCAGACGTCCAGCTTGAAAAGCTATTTGAGCCCTTTCAGCCCGGCTTTGCCAGCGGCACTGGGCTGGGGCTGGCCCTGGTTTATCAGATCGTGGATGGACATCACGGCAGGATTCGAGTGGCTTCAACCCCTGGCAAAGGATCGCGATTCTTCATCGAGTTGCCTCGCAACACACAGTCCGCGCAAGGCTGAAGCATGATGTAGAAATTCTGAGATTGGAAATCTGAAGTAAAAAACGACATATGATGCAGGATAAATTATCCGCGAAGGACCTGAGACTACCAACATCCAACTGATAAAGCTCGATTTTTTCATTCAGAATTCATAATCATCATTCATAATTGCACTTATGACCCGATTGCTGATTGTTGATGACGAGAAATCACTCTGCCAGATGCTGGAAATCGCCTTCCGCAAGGATGGCATGATGGTGGAGACGGTGACGAGCGGGAAGACCGCTCAGAAGAAAATTGAATCACAGGTGTATGACCTGATTGTTTCCGATATTCGAATGCCGGACCTCACCGGCATCGAGCTGCTTGAACACGCTCGGGCCACGCATAACCCCGCCGCGTTCATTCTGATGACCGCGGTGCCCACCGTTTCCACGGCTATTGAAGCGCTGAACCTGGGCGCCTACCGTTACGTGATCAAGACGGACAAACTGGTTGACGAACTGAAACTGGTCGTCAAGCGGGCGCTGGAAGAGTTGGCGATGCGCGAAGAAAATGTTCGGTTGCGGCGCGAAATGCTCCGCGTCTTCGCTCAAAACAATATCGTAAGGCGGAGCCGGAAGCTTGAAGACATTCTGGAAATGGTCCGCACCGTGGCGCCCACGCTCAGCACGGTGCTGATTACGGGCGAGAGCGGAACCGGCAAGGAATTGATAGCCCGCGCAATCCATGAGGCCAGTTCCCGGCGGGAAAAACCTTTCGTCTCCATCAATTGCAGCGCCTTTCCGGAAACGCTTCTGGAAAGCGAATTATTTGGGTACTTCAAAGGCGCTTTCACTGGCGCCGATACCAACAAAAAGGGGATCTTCGAATCAGCGAATACAGGAACTCTCTTTCTGGATGAAATAGGGGACACCAGCCTGACCATGCAGGTCAAATTGTTGCGTGTGCTCCAGCAAAGAGTGGTGCGGCCCCTGGGTGGGTCGGCCGACGTCCCTGTCGACGTTCGAATTATTGCCTCCACCAACCGCGACCTCAAGGGCATGGTGGCTGCGGGGCAGTGCCGTGAAGATTTTTATTACCGGATCAGCGTGATCCCCATTCACGTCCCCCCCCTGCGCGCGCGGACAGAGGACATTGAGCCGCTCGCGCGCCATTTTCTGCAAAAGTTTGGGCTGCAAATGGGGAAGCCTGTGCGGGACATCGATCGCCCGGCGCTCGATGCACTTACAGGCTATGGCTGGCCCGGCAACGTCCGCGAACTGGAAAACGCCATCGAGCGCGCAGTGGCGATGAGCAGTGACGATTCTGGCTGGATTCGCGCCGAACACCTGCCGGAGTCCGTGACGGGTGCGGTCGCCCCGAGCGAAACCGCGGTGCAGATTCCCAATGAGGGCCTCGACTTTGAAAAACAAATCGCTCAAATCGAACAGCGGTATCTTAAGGAAGCCCTTCGCCGCGCCGCCGGAGTTCGCACTCGCGCCGCCGAGCTTTTAAGGATGTCCTACAGGTCCTTCCGCCACTATGCCAAAAAGCACGAAATTTAGCGCCCTTGGGTTCGATCAACTGTGCCGGAGCAGGTGCAGGAACAAGGTCAGATAGCTCTTCGTGTTGCTGGTGATCAAAAAATGCTCGCGGACGTGTTCGTGTCCCTGCTCGCCAAGTTTGGCGGCAATCGCCGGATTGGAAAGCAGGTAACGAATTTGATAAGCCGTGCCCTCCACAGAATGGGCGAGCAGCCCGGTGTGCTTGTGAATGACCTGGGTGGGAATCCCGCCGACGGCAGAGGCGACGACCGGCTTCTTCTTCCATAAAGCTTCGGTCACCGTGAGACCAAAACCTTCGCGCAAACTCTTCTGGATAATGATAGTGGAAGCGCATTGCAGGGCGTTAATCTCAAGCGCGCTCCATGGGGGCAGGTTCAGGAGGTGGACGTCAGGGTCATTGCCGGCCGCTTGCCGGACTTCCTCCAGCACTACACCGCCCTCGGGGTCGTCCGCCGCGCCACCGCCCGCCAGGACCAATTGGCAATCGAAATACCTTCTGACGATACGGAAGGCGCGCACCACGCCCACCGGGTCTTTCAACCGGTCGAAACGAGAGATCTGCGTGAGGATGGGGCGCTTGGGATCGATGCCGTAGCGTTCCACGACACTCTTCACAAACTCAGGCTCAAGGGGTTGATTCTTTTCCGTAAGCGGATCGATGCAAGGAAAAATCAGGAATTGAGGTATGGCGAGTTGGCGGGTAAATTCGGGTGAGGAAAATATGGCTCCGTCATAGCGCAGGACGTAAGGCTCCAGAAACTTCCAAACTGTCGGATTGGGCCGGGAGAGGTCGATGTGGCAGCGCCATACCCAGTGCCCGGAGTGGTTTGGGCGGGCATTGACCAGCGCCACGGGCTGCGGATCGTGAATCACCGTGAATTCGGCGCCGAATTGCATCCGGGCGCGGTTCTGTTCGTTGTAGGCCAGAAACGTCTCGAAGTCATGGTGGCGTTCTTCGTAAGGTCCGCCGTGCAAAGCATTATGGAAGGCCTTGGTAATTTCGAAAAAATCGTTTCCGCCCGTGATGACATCCCAGCGGATGTCCAGCCCCAGCTCCTTGAGCAGAGGCACCAGGCGGTTCAGTATTTCAGCCACCCCTCCCCCCACCGATGTGGAATTCACCATCTGGACAGTTCGTTGTTGCAGGGGACTGGCCAGGGCCCGCAATTCCGCAATTTCCTCGGCGCCCAACAAAGGGATGTAATCATCGAGATGAATTACGCGAGGCGGGCTCTGGGGCGGGGTGGGGGCATCGGTCATGGAATCAACTCCTGTCGATGAGGGCGAGCATTCTAGCCCGCACGCCTTCCAGCGTGTTGGTGTAAATATCAATTTGATCCAGGCGTTGCGCCAGGGCGCTCATGCCCAGGCCCTCCGAGAGCCATATGGAGAAATCGTTGGAGCGAAGATGGATGCGCAAACGGGAAGAGATGAAATGGTAGTACAACGAGGCGTGACTCAGGCGTGCTACGCCGTGTCGAAATTCCTCCAGCGTTTTGGCCTCGAAACCGAGGGGCGCGGTGACTTCAATGCTCGCACAAAAATAAAAGGGTTCGAACGCCGCCTGCTGTGACTCTTGAGTGTGCGCGTCGCAATACTCCCCCACGATGCGCCGAAGATCTCCGCGGAGATCGGCAACGGAGAGGTAGTCGCGTATATCCAGCCCACCCAGCGCCTCGGCCAAACCGGGCCGGTTGCAGGCGGCGAGGACCCACTGGGCAAAATCGTTGGAAAAACCCTCGGTCAGGAAGTGGTGCCGATCCAGACTCTGAAACGTGTGGTAGAAGATCGAGGCCTCGCTGCACTTTTCCAGCCCTTGGAGAAGTCCGGCAAGGTTCAGTCCCTTTTCAATGCCCACCTGGGTTAAGTAGGATGCGGTAAAAAATTGAAATGGCTTTTCAGCAGTCTTCACGCGATTTCGGCCTCGACTTTTTCTAAGAAGCTGAAAACTTCATCCGGGTTGCGTACCTCAAAGCGAGCGCGGGTACGCCGGGGTTTTCCCACGCGAACAGTAATCCCGTTGGGGAGCGCACGGAAAGCAGCTTCGTCCGTGATGTCGTCTCCGATATAAATCGGTAGCACCGGGTATGGAAACCCGGCAAT
This sequence comes from Terriglobia bacterium, assembly GCA_035946625.1. GTDB lineage: Bacteria > Acidobacteriota > Terriglobia > UBA7540 > UBA7540 > DASYXZ01. The sequence continues at coordinate 13,647 of DASYZE010000051.1, forward strand.
CACGGCCCGAACGGCCACGCCCTTGCCTTTGAACTCCCGCGGCAGGAACTCCCACACATCCCGGCCTTTAAGGAGGCGGGCTTTGCGCTTGAGGGCACGAAAGACGCTGAGCACAATGGCGCGCACTTTGCGAACTGTAGCCTCCGATGCCCCGTGATAGTGAACATCAAAACATGGCCCTTTATCACCAACCCAAACGTGAGGCAGACCGGCGAGACGCTCCACGAGCGCGGCTCGTGCGGGCGCCAGCAGACCTCGTGCACCCATAGCGGAGCGCGTCCCGGTCTCCCGCTCCCAGCCGTGGAGACCCACGTAAATTGCCCCGCGCACCTTCACGAGCTTTTGTAATTTCGCGCGCCGGCGCCCGCTGATAAAACAGAGTGTGATCATGGGGTGGCGCGCCAATCGCCGCAAAACTTCGCGGTAGGATGCGGCCAGCTTGACAGCACTCGGCTTGGGGCGAAGGGGGGTAATCGTCCCATCGAAATCCAAAAAAAGTGCCAGGTAATTTGCCTTCGAAAGGCGGCGCTGCACCTGCGCCCAGTGATCGAACAAATGGCGCGATTTAGGGTTGCCCGCAGACTGGAGGCCGAAATTCCTGACTTTGACTTTCCGGCCGGGCCCGCCTGTCATTAAACTTCCTTTCCGTCAGATTTGAGCATTTGCATATCGCCGCAGCACTTAAGATGCCTGGTCCAGGGCGCTTCGAATTGAGTCCCAATTCCTTGGGCCGGACTCAGCCGCTTCGAATTGTTTCCTTTGGTTCAAGGCGAATTTCCGCGAGTTCTGAAATAAGGTCGCCCGCCCACCGAAAGATATTGTTTTCCTTGATCACGCGCCGCATGCGTTGCATTCTCGCTTTCTTCTCTTCGAGATCCATTTCCAGGGCAAGGTGGATGGCCTCAGCCAGCTCGTCTTGGTCGTAAGGATTCACCAACAGAGCATCATGCAACTCACGGCTGGCGCCGGTAAACAGACTCAGGATTAACGTTCCTTCCTCGTCGTCCCGCGCGGCTATAAATTCCTTGGCCACCAGATTCATGCCATCGTGCAGTGACGTCACCAGGCAAACATCGGCGGCGCGGTAATACGGCTCAATCTCCTTGTGGCTATGGTGTTTTTGCAGGAAAACAATGGGTTTCCAACCATTGGTTTGGAAGCGCGCGTTGATGCGTTCCGCCGCCGCTCCCACCTCTGCCAAGAGGTCGCTGTAACTCTTAATATTCGTGCGACTGGGCGCGCCGATTTGAACAAAAGTGAAATGTTTTTGATAAGCGGGGTATTTTTCCAAAAAGCGCTCGATACCCACAAATCTCTCGATAATTCCTTTGGTGTAATCCACCCGATCAACTCCGATGCCCATGTAGGTGGCCTGCACGCCGAGGTTACGGAACAATGTAGCGCGCTGAAGATATATGGAGGTTGCCGGGGTCTTGCTCAATGGATTCTCCGGGACGGCAACGCTAATCGGAAAGGTCCGCACCTGAGTCAAGTGTTCGCGGCGAGAAACCGAAAAGCGTTCCCAATCCACGCGCGATTCGAGCGCAGCATCCACGGTTTCCAGAAAATAGTTGCAATGAGATTGAATGTGGAACCCGAGCAGGTCAGCACCCAACAATCCGTCCAACAGCTCGCGTTGCCACGGGCAGATGCCGAAGGCCTGCGGGTTGGACCAGGGAATGTGCCAGAAGATGGCGACGCGCGCGTCTGGACGCTTCTCCTTGATTAGGCGCGGCAATAAGGCGAAGTGATAATCCTGGACGAGCACGGCAGGATGTTCCGCGCCTTTGATCTCTTCCAGCACCGCCTGAGCGAATTTTTGGTTGACCGCTTGGTAGTAACCCCAGTCCTCGGCACGAAAGAGGGGACGAGTGTGCGCAATGTGGCAGAGGGGCCAGAGCCCTTCGTTGGCAAAACCATAATAGTATCCTTTCTCTTCCTCAGGCGTCAGCCATACCCTGCGCAAAGTATAAGCCGGCTCCTCAGGGGGCACGCGCAGGCGGTCGTGCGCGTCCACCACTTCGGAGTCGGCATTGCCCGCTCCATGCGCAATCCAGGTTCCGTCACAAGCCCGGAGGATGGGCTCCAGCGCGGTCACCAGACCACTGGCCGGTACAAGAATCTCAGTTGCCTTGCCCTGGCGCACGTGCTCATAGGGCTCGCGATTGGAAACCACAAACAAGGGCTGGCCCTCCAGCTTGGCCCGAACATGGGCGCGCAGCCGCTCGGAAGTCCAGATCGATTGAGCGGTGATCCTCAGGCGCGCTTCCTTCTCCGCGGAAGCCCGGGCGGCTTCCAGGCTGCGGGCAAAATGCCTGACTTCTTGCGTGAGAGGCTTGAACAACTCCTCATCGGGAAGACCCGGGCGGGGAATGGCCTTTCCTTTGCGAAGGTCGGTCATCCATTGCGCCGTGCGCGCGATGGGTCCCTGAATGCTCCAACGAACCACCAGGAAAGCAAAGAAGGGGATCAAGAGCATTTCCACCAGCAATTGCTTCAGAGCCTCATGCCATAACTTGGAGCCCTGCTCGTCGACCGGGGTCGCATCTTCAAAGAGAGCAAGGGTTCCCATTATTGAATCGTCATTGCGCAAAGGAAGAGCGTAAACGTATACCGGGATGTGCCCGAGTTGGATGTAAGAGCCGCTGCCGGTTTTCTGCACTGCGACCGCGTCGACGGCGGCCGGACGCGACGCCAAACGCCCAGTCAGGGCGGGAGTGATTGCGTATAGGGCGCCGCCCGGCTCGTAGACGGCCAATCCCACCAACCTTGCACCCAGCCGATCCAGAGTGCGTTGGATACCGGCGTGAGACTTGGGTTCGAGCGGACCCGGCACCGCCTCGGCCAACCCTTCAGCAAGAATCCTGGCCTGGTTTTCCAGGTTTTCCCTGGTGCGGCGTTCTTGCGACTTGACCTCGAAAAAGGCAAACAGGCACGCCACAAGGATCAGGACCACCGAGAGCGACACCACAACCCTTAGTCCCGTTCGCATGGTTAGATTTTACAATCTTTCTGCCCTGAATAGGTTATGAAATGCTTATGCCGGAGCAGCGATTAAATTGGACGTATGCCCTATGTGATGGCATCAGGAATGAGCACGCCTTGGCTACCTTTTCTGAGTGAATGAAGGGTGGCTGGTAGGCGTGGAGGGACTCGAACCCCCGACCGTCGGATTAGAAATCCGATGCTCTATCCATCTGAGCTACACGCCCCCGACTATTCAGCATGATAACGACGCGATTGACGGTAAGTCAAATTCGGGAAAGCAAGAGATCGAAAATAGAAATTCGAATTTGTGATGTCAGTTGTTGTTTTCCTGGTTTTCCTGTCTACAGTCCACCGTCCACGGCTTTAAATTCCCGTGGCCACGCAAAGTGCGGCCACATCTCCGATGGCCTCACCGAGCGCCGCGGGAACAATCTGGCAGGCGCGGGCGGCCGGCTCGAGCGCCTCGCGATCCAATGCGCGGCGGGCCGGTTCCAGCAACAAGTCGCCCAATCGCATGGCCAGCCCGCCCATCACCACGCGCGACGGGTTCAATATGTCCACCAGAATTGCCAGCGTCTGGCCCAACCGCTCTCCCGTGCCCTGAAGGATTTCAATCGCCACCGCGTCGCCTTTGCGTGCCGCCGCGCCAACCTCGCGAGCCGTCACCGGCTTACCAGTACGGATGTGTTCCGCCAGCAAAGTCTTCTCGCCCTTCCGTTGCGCCTCGGCCACGCTGCGCGCGGCAAGCTGCATCACGCCACCGCCGCTCGCCCAGCCCTCAACCGACCCGGCCTTGTTGTGTCCGACGGGGCCCACGCGCGTCAGCCGGACGTGCCCGATTTCTCCCGCCATGTCGCTGGCTCCGCGGTAGAGCTTGCCCGCTGCGATGATGCCGGCACCGAGCCCGGTCCCCATGGTCAGAAAAATTATGTTGTCAAATCCTTTGCCCGCGCCAAACCGGTGCTCGGCCACCGCTCCGGCGTTAGCGTCATTCTCGACGAGGCATTCCACTTTGAACTCTTCCTCCAAAATGGATTTGATGGGAACGTCAACCCAGGTGGCCAGATTGGGTGGCGTCTGGATGATTCCTTTTACCCGATCGAGTGGGCCGCCACAACTCACTCCTATTCGCTCGATGGAGCTTACGTCCATTCCATTTTGGGCGAGCAAGTCGGGAATCGCTTTCTTGATTAGGTTAAGTGCTGGCTGCGGGCCGCGCACCGGGCGAGTGGCAAACTCCGCGCGCGCCAGAACTTCCGGAAGTTGGGACGATAGCACCACGGCAGTTTTGGTTCCACCAATATCAATGCCCACCCATACTTTTTTGCTCATGCGTACCGCCCATCGCCAATGCTTGTGACGAAAACGAGAGCGATACTATAACCGCGAAACCGCGGAAAAGGGAAGGGATGCGGCTGGCCGGGAGCGAGGTGGATACAGCGATTGGCTAATGCCCGCCGGCAGCCTTAATTCAAGGCCGAGGCTCTGGCGTCGCCACTGGACGGAAACACGAATGCCCGACAAGATTAAAACACACGAATATGAGTACGGGCGCGTTACGACGTACTATAACTTACTTTTTTACTCTAACCTTAGAGCTAAAGGTGAAAAACAGGGGATTTTAGTGCCTAATTTAATTGGGAGATCCCCCGGCTTTGCCGGGGTGGCAATAGAAGTTTGACACTTGCGGGAGTTTTGATTCTCTGCGCTTGTGGAAAATCTCGGCCAAAACCCCTCACCCGGCTCGCATGGCTCGCCACCCTCTCCCCAAGGGAGAAGGTGTGCCCGAGGTACGAGGGAGGGGGCCCCGAGCGCCGGGGGTGAGGGGGCTTTTGCATGCTTCGCTTGGTACGGCTTCGGAGCAATACGATCAGACCCTTTGAGGGGCCTCCAACCGTAAAGCCTCCAGCTTTGCCGGGGGATACTTACGCATCCTGCCGCCTTTGAACGAAGCGGCGGACCAATTGCCTGTCATTCTGAGGAACGGAAGGTGGTCCCAAGCAACGCGAAGGAAGAATTTCGGAAGCGCTCGAATCTTAAACTGCAGAGATGCTTCGCTGCCGCTCAGCATGACAGCCCTACTGAGTTATCTCACATCTTTCAGATGTTACGAATCCAATTGAGGCGCTTTGAACATACGGTGAATCTCCTTACAAGTTCAAAGAGGGCGCACGCCGTGCGACCCTACAACGCGGGCAAAGGCTTTACAATTCTGACCGTTTCGAGACTGACGCGGATTACCTGGCCGACCAGCCGCACAATGTACTCGGGGTCGTCGGGGCGATTCGGGTCAGAGCGGATGCCGTTGTGCTTGTCCTCGGTCACCTGGTATTGGTCAATCACCCATTCGAGCGCGCTGCGGTTGCCCAGGCGATATTCAAAGGCCTCCGGCGGAATGCCTCACAGGGTGAGCGAGTCGTTCACCTTGAGGGACTTGCGATCCTTGGAGAGCCGCATCTTGTCCTCGACGCGATAGGAAAGCGGAATTTGTCGGGCCGAGCGGCGCTCGGTCTTCGGGCGGACACCGTCCGCCACTACTGTAGCGCCGCCCTTTAGGGCGGCACCTGCCGGGCTGAAGCCCGGCGCTACGAAAGGCGTCTCAACAAATTTCAGCGGGTACGGTTCCAGCTTTTCATGATAGATATACAAGTAGATAAACATTAAGTGGCCAGCGACTTCTCAATCCGCATGATGAGGCGGCGCAGGAGGGATCGGTCATTGCGGCCCATTTGAGTGAACTCGAAGCCGGTGCCCACGCCGGGGATGTTGCGCCGGGCGGTGGCGGCGATGCGGATGGTTTCGTGGGCCATTTCGATCCCCATTTTCACCACGTCTCCGGGCTTGAATTCCTCCGTACACTTCACCAAGGCGCCGCGCATGCTTAAATCAAGGATGATCCCCAGCGATCGAACACCGCTGCCGATGAATCCGATGGTGATTTTGTTCCTGGGCTTTAAGCGCCGGGCGCGCCGGGCGGAGTGCGAGTAGGAGAGGCCATACATGGTGACGCCCTCGTCTTGAGTGCTGTGCGCCCAGGTAATTCTGGCCTGGACGAACACGTTGGCGCCGCCCGGGATATAGGGGATGGCCACGCCCACGTTGGTGCCGCCGGCGTAGTGAAACCGGCTCTTAAAGCGCGCGCCGCTTTCGGAAACGTTCTCCGTCTGGACGATATCCTCGCCGTACTGGGGGGTGCGGACACAGCCGTCAATGGAGAGCGCGATACGAGGGTCGTTGCGTTCATCCTCGGTATGCGCCACCTGGGGCGGAGCAATCTCCCCGCTCATGGGGTCCACGGAGACTTGGGGCGGCTCCACCTGAAGCTTCTTCAAGGCTGCCTGGTTCCATACCGTGACGGCGTTGCAAGGCTCGCAGATGCGGGAAACACACTTGTTTTTCTGGAAGATCTCAATTTCGCCGAGATTCAAGTAAACCAGCTCGCTGGCGTTGCAACGCGAACATTCCAGAAGCATGCGTCCGGCCGCCATCTCGGACTCCGTAATGGGGGGAAAGTGAATCTCCCAGACATTGGCGTCCGGGCTGAGGAGCTCCACGCCGTAGAGGGTCCCTTTATGCTGCCCTTCAACTTGCTCCACCACCACCGCCGGAGACACCCGGTCCGTCCCCAGGCAGCGCACCGATAACTGTTGGCCGGGAGCGAGCGGGCGGGGCAGGATGATCAGCGCTCCATAACGGCTGATCACCAGCGTCTGCGTCCTTTCATCGAAAGGCTTGCCTTCTGCATCCGTGCCCTGCACCTGAATGGGGACCGAGAGCGCCACACGATCGCTGCGGCGCAATAACGGGCTCATCTTGCGAGTGGCTAGCTTGGGATCAGAGTCGGCCATGTAATTTGATTATTAGAGTCTTTACCGAAGGCAAATTTCGTCATCAGCCCGGTTCACAGTCATCATATTAGCAGAAAAGCGCATTAAAATTGACAAATACAAACTCGGATCACGCTGCTGAGGATTACGCTTGGCGGAAAGAGGCTGGATAAGGGAAGGGTAAAGGTTCAGGGCTGATAGCTGACGGCGGTCGCGCTTGCGGGGTTTAAGCTGTGGGCGCGCTGGCTGCGGCCCTTCGATTAAGCTCCAGATAGCCCAACGCCAGCAACTGGATTCCGGCGAAAAAGGCCAGGAATCCCCACAGACCATCACTTGCTGCCACGGCCAGGAAAACACCATCCAAGACCGCCAATGGGAAGTACAATTGTGAGATTCGATTGCGGATTCCGGGCCACAGAGCTCTTTTTTCGCGCCGGCGTGAAAGGCCCAGGCGAAACCAGAGCAGCGCGGGGATGAGCCAGCACAAGGCTGAGGGGGCAGCCAACATTCTGATTACCGTGTCATCCGATAGGAGTCTCCCCGAAAGATATTGTTCGGCAAAATAGTCCGCGACCACGAGTACGGAAGCCACACTCATAATTCCAAACAAGTACGCTGACCAGCGCTCGACCCGCGCGAATTTGGAGCGAAACAGCGGTAAGAGAACCAGCAATGAAACGCAGGCGGCCACCGCGATGGGAGCCTCATCCTTAAGCCCCAAGGGAGAAAAGGCGTGGTTCCCGGCCTCAAAGCCCAAATAGACCCAGAACAAATCTGCGATGAGATAGAGAGAGAGCATTCCGGCCAGGGCGAAGGTCCATTTGGTCAATATCCTGTTTTGCAAAACGCGCGGGCGCACCAAGGAAAAAAACAGAAGTGCGGAAGTGAAGACTGCAAAAGCCAACGCAAAGGCATAGAAGATCCACTCGGCCCACGGGGAGAAAAAGGCCATGGCGCCGGGCCAGATGCCGTCGCCTTGAAGAACTTCAATCCCAGTTCGGTTGGGTCCGCAGGCATCGTAAGCGATGGGCAGGTACAGGCTCAGAAAAACCAAAGCGCACCCGGTTAGGAGCGACACCCGAGGTCCTTTGCGCGGGATCATCCATCGCACCGCTTGCCGGACGGCGTCAGCAATCGTCGCCGCGCTGCTGCGGATCCGCGCAGGCTTCCAGACGACCGGTTCCGTGAAGGTTGAAGTTATGTGGGCCATGGCTTTTTCCTCCCGCGCACAAGAGTAATAAGGATGTTGGCGTCGAGCTACAGAATGTGTGACAGTTTCGGAAGTGTCACATGGGAGTAGACGGTAGACCGTAGGCAGGGGAGAGATGGCTGATTGCTGATGGCTTAATGCTGATTTCTGTCCCCATCGCACTTTACCTTGTAAGCGGGCTGGCGTATTCTGAGCGCCGCCACAAATCCCGATTTACTGAGGGTTCTCATGCGAAAAATCAACAGGGGTGCATGGACAACACTACTGGTCTTGTTCGTGCTCGGTCTCACTACGGCAGCGGGCCGCGGTCAGGAATACGGGAAGGTGACAGTCAACTGGGAAAAAGTGATTCGAACCTCGCAAACCACGCCCACCCTGCAAGTGGTGGTGAACCCGCCGTTGCGGCGCGGCACGGCCATCCACGACCAGGTGTTCCGGGCTTTACGGGACATTCAGTGCGATTACGTTCGTTACGTTCCCTGGCTTCCTTACCCGCGGCTGGGCGTGGCGGAACTCGAGCCGCCCAAGGACGGGAAAACCTCATGGGATTTTTCGCTCATTGACCCTATGACCATCGATTTTCTGAAAGCCACCCAAGGCCACGCGGTGATTTTAAATTTCAGCACCATTCCACAATGGATGTGGAAAACCGAAAAGCCCGTGACATTTCCCGCCGACCCCGATCAGGTCACTTGGAATTACACCCAGGGAAGGGAGCCAGTGGACCCAAGCTTTCAGCAGGTGGCAGATTACTACGCCCGGCTGGTGAGCTGGTACACGCTGGGCGGGTTTACTGATGAATTAGGCGTGCGGCACAATTCGGGTTACCACTACAAGGTCGATTTTTGGGAAGTGCTGAATGAAGTTGACTTCGAACATCAGATGACCCCAGAAACTTATACAAGGCTTTATGACGAAGTGGTGGCCGCGATTCACCGCGTGCAGCCTCAGATGAAATTTGTGGGCCTCGCCCTGGCCAGCCCGTCCAATGAGCCAAAGTACTTCGAATATTTCCTGGATCCAAAGAATCACAAAGCAGGCATTCCACTGGACATGATTTCATACCATTTTTACGCCGTCCCCAGCCCCGACGAAACCGTGGACATCAGCCAGTATACTTTTTTCGATCAAGCCCAAAGATTTTTGGACATGGTGCGCTACGTTGAATCCATCCGTCAGCGACTTTCACCGGGCACGCGCACCACGATTGATGAAATCGGATCCATTTACAACAGCGATTTTGGCCAGGACAATTCGAATTATACTTACTATGCGCTGGCCGAATCCTACTGGAACCTGAGCGCCGCCACTTATGCTTACGTCTATTCAGAACTGGCCAAGCAGGGGATTGACGTGGCGGGAGAGTCGCAATTGGTGGGCTATCCCACCCAGTTTCCCAGCGTTTCCATGGTGGATTGGAACACGGGGCAGCCCAACGCGCGCTACTGGGCGCTGAAGCTGATTCACGATAACTTGGGTCCGGGCGACAAGCTGGTGGAGACGAGTTCCAGCAACTCCTACGTCTACGCCCAAAGCTTCGTAACCCGCGCGGGCACACGGAAAATACTCCTGTTGAGTAAACGAAACCGGACGTTTGAAATCACCTTGCCCGCCAGCGATGGCGCGAGGCTCGATGTGGTTGATCAAACTACGGGAACTCAACCGCCCGCTACCTCATCAGTGAAAGATGGGAAGATCACGCTGGGAGGATTTGCCGTGGCCATCGTGACTTTGGCCAAATGATGCGGCTCCTGGCCAAGAGCGCCGTGTTTACCGGCCTCATCGCGGCGTTGTACATTGCCCACTTGGTTGAAAGCCTCTCGCCAGCCATCGACCGATGGCTGGCGAGGTAGTTGACCAGAGCGGCTTGATCGCGCCCGGTCCTGTGCAAGATGGAGCACCACTGCGTCAACCAAACAAGGGATTAAGCAGCGACGTCAATTGCAAACTCAATTATCGCTTTTTCCCCAGGCGATGTGCTCGTTGGGCATGACGGTTCAGGAAGTATTCAATCACTGCGGGCGAAGCGCGAAATCCTGTTAGTTGAAGTTGTTGGACCGCGCCCGGAAAGTCTGTCTCAAGGCCGCGTTCGGCCGCTAGGTAAAGGACGGTGAGGGTTCCGGTCACCATTAAACCTCTTCGCTGAGCCTCGCGCCGACCACTTCGGTCGTCCATGAGCAACAAATCGGCTCCCAATTTTTCGGCAAGCGCAATCGCTTCGCGCTCCCCCCGGTCAACTATGAAGAGAGTGGGGTCGTTGGGAACCAACACACGACGCACGTCGAGCCAAGAGGGGCGGCGGCCAATCCAATCTCTTATTTTCTTGGGTGCGGCTTGATTTTGCAGCTCATGCAGAACGCCTGAGGGAATAATCACTTCACCGTACAACTCCCTTAAGAAGTCTGCGCGACCAACCAGAATCAGGTGGCTGATAGGGGTAGTGTCGGCGATAACGATCATCGCGAATTTGGCTTTCTGGTTCGACGATTAAGTAATTGTTGATTGATTTTAATTTCTCGTTCAATCTCGGCTTGACTGATGCTGTAGTAGACTCCATGGTCGTTCAAGAAGTCGTTGGTTTGAATCCGAGTCTTGAATCCGAGCATTCGCTGTACGAGATATTCTGTCAGGGCCCCGGAGCGATAGCCTTCGAGCGCCACAGCCTCCAACGTGTGGCGCGGCAGGTCCTGCCACCTAGCCTGCAACTCATCGCCGATGTCGTCTGGTAATTCAATTGCGACGTGCATTATTTTCACTCCACCCGAATGTTTTTACCACATTTTGTCCCGCGATGCGAACGGGCGAGCACGCCGCGTGGGTACGCCGAAGACCCGGGAAGCAGCTTGGTCAAACTCTCTGGATCTAACTTCCTCTCTTGACCCGGGGAGGAAATTTGGGGTGAGCGACGGGATTCGAACCCGCGACGTCCAGATCCACAATCTGGCGCTCTACCAAGCTGAGCTACGCTCACCACGTGGCGCAAAGGGCGTACATCTTTTGTAACACCCCGCGCCGGAAAGTGTCAAATCGGCGCGGCGGTTACTTGGTGTCGTCGACCGGTATTTCCTGCAATTCGGTGGGTCGCTGGCAGCAAACGCATCGGCCGGGCTCGAGCGCCTCAATGTTGCAAACCTCACAGTAATAGCGTACCCGGAAGAGTTTGCCGTCGTGGACGGTAAAAAAATGATCCACCTCGAAGGTTCCGTCCGCTTTTATGGTTCCCTCCAGGCGGACATCTTTGTCCGCCAGCCGTTTATCCTGAAGGGTGTGAAGCAAGTAGGATGTCCGCGCACTGATCCTCAGGTCCTTCTTTCCTGTCTGCAGAATCAGGCCACTTCCGGCAACGGTCTCAAGCTTGCCGTTATAAACCGCGAGAGATTGGCTACGATGAACTTGGGCAAAGCAGGGAAGGACGCACGCCAGGGTCATCAGCAATCCGATGCTCGCCAGATATCGCGGACCGCGCGAAAGCCGAACGAAATTCGCGCCTTCCAGAACCAACGGATTAGTTTGGGATGTAGCCATTTGCAATTCATTATTCCGTGGGCGGCGCTTGACCCACCACTACAACGGAAAGGTTCAAGGGTTGCGCTTGTCCCGCTGCCGTCTTGCTCTGCGCCAGTGCCGAGAGCACGGTGTACCCCTGGCTATCCTGGGTGACACTGGCGGCCGGACCGGTGCCCGCCGGGTCCATTTCCAGAATCGCAGGATGATTGGTGCCGGACGCCAGCTTACTCAATTTCACCAGATCCTGAAGCGAAAAGATCGCACTTAGATTAGTATCTTGAGCCACCGGGCTCATCACCAGGAAATCGCGGGTGGGATTCACTCCCATGTGATTCCCATCCTGCGGCGTTTGGCCGTAGCGAAGGGTGTAGTATCCGGGCTTGATGGCCTGGCCGCGAAAGTCGGAGGACTTGGTAGGAAAATGGATCGCGCCTACCAGCGCGCTAACTGCGAGATTCCCGTACATCACGTCGGGCGAAGAGTTTGTGGTTGCCGTCAGGGGGATGGCGTTGCCCAGCCAGATTTCGCAGACCGTGGCGCCGGAAGAATCAATCACTTTCGATCCCTGCGGCTGAAGCATGGCCGCTAGCGCCGCGGGAATATCCGCGCCGGCGGGAAGGGAGGCGGGTTCGACCTTGTAGCCTCCTTGAGCGAATGCTGCCGCGGAAACAAGAAGCGGAGCCGCCAGGAAGATCCCCATCAATCCAATTCGTCTCAACATGAATGCGTCTCCAGAATTAATTTGGCCCCCGCTTTATGAGATGCATTGACCTGGCGATTCGTTAACAAAAACAAAAAGCGGGGAGAAACCTTCTCCCCGCAGATTCTAATCCCGAGTGTGCAGGATTCGGCGGAAAATTGCGCGCCCGCGCCCGTCGTGTTGCCCATGCTGCCGCCACGGCCGCACTGGCTGGGAGCCGCGAATCGGCGGAATTAAAGGCTGAAGGTACCCACAAACGCGCTGCGAGTATCCTCGCGCGTCCAAACCTCACCCAGACCTTTACCGGCAAATCCTTCCTCTAAAGTAAAGGCGGGCATGGAGTGGGCCAACTTAGTGAGCGGCGGATAATAGACCGATTCGTTTCCGCACAGATGATCGGCGTCGCAAATGCCGCGGGTCTTGATGTGGGCCAGCTTTCCGGCCGTCAGGGTGACACTGCCGTGCATTTCTCCCATATCGAGCCTGATGGGCGCGGCATCCACCCGCACCACGTGGGCGAGCAGGGGGCCGCCCATCGACCTGGCAAAAGCCTGAAGGGCCGCGCGCTGCGAACCATTGGCGCGTTCGTCCACAATCAAAACCGATTTGGCGGGATAGGGATTGTGGAATTCGTCGCCCAGGGTTGAATGGGCGAGGACGACGGCCATCACGCTCAGGCCATCCAAATTGACCCCGTCAAAACTGCCCTGATTCACGCGCCATGCCATCATGGCCTGCTTGCCTTCAAGGTTCACTTCCGAATTGGCAAAACACGGTCCGGTGTAAATGTCCGAGCTGCGAACCTCCACATAGTCGCCCTTCATGGCCGCACTTGCCGAGATCACTGCGCCCGCCATTACCAGGAGAGACACAATGCCGATTGCAAAATACTTCTTCATGTGAATACCTCCCTGAAAAGTCTTATGCCCGATTACGATTATAGCGCTCCATCTCGCCGTGTTTCAAGCGGGTGGAAATAACTCATTTAATTGGATGCGCTTCGGGATGACAAAGTAACCCAAGAACGTGGGGAACAGATCATTCAAATATTTTATCGCACGTATTGCGAAAACAGATTGGGCAAGGAATGAGGAACCTTGGGAAAATATCTAAAAATCGCCCCTCTGCTCAGAAACCAGATCTGCGCCCGTAACCTTGGCAACTTTGTTGCCATAGATAGCTTTGAGGATAGCCATAAAATCGGGCGGGCGCTTCTGTTTCTTCGAGATTTTGGCGGGGGATTTAACTGCAATCTTTTTCAACGCTTCAGCAGCACGATGTTCGTCTGGACGTTGCACGAAGCTTTTGTTTTTCTTGCGCCGATGGGGAGCATTCTTGGCTGGCAAAAGTTTCCTTTACAGATGTCTTTTTGCGACTGAAATTCTTAGATACCTGCTTGCTCCTACACCGCCTCGAAGCACTCGCGCTCGGCCTTGCACCCGGAAGGCTCCGCCACCTGCCCATCGGGACCGAGAACGTTCTGGGTGTGGCTGCACCAATAGATGCCGCTGCCGGTTTCGGTCATCTTGAATTCCTCGCCGGTGTCAATGAACATTTCCTTGCAGCGGAGGCGCCGGCAATGTCCGGTAAGGGTTTCCTGGAGATTAATCGGTTCAGACATGACTATGCCTCCTCGTGTTCTTCACGCCCGCCCTGGGCGGCCTTCATGATGGCCCGCTTGACGGCCACTCGCGCCAATTGGACTTTGTACTTGTTTTTGCTGAGAGGCGAAGCTTTGCTGACCGCCGCTTTGCCTGCCGCGTCCGCCGATTCTTCCGTGATGGATTTACCCGCCATCGCTTCCCCAGCCTCGGGCGAAGGCCAGGGCGTGGGGGCCACGTGTCCCAGAACGATGCGGGCGCTCTTGACAGTTTTTCCGCTCATATGGAGCACGGCAGCCGCCTGCACCAGCGGCCAGTCCAACCCTTCTTTTTGCTCCACCGAATACCATCCGGTCTTCGCTCCGTGCAAGGGCGGCACCGTCACTTCGGTGACAATTTCGTTGGGTTTCAGCGCGTGCTCGCGGTCATCGGTGCTTTTGGGGATGACATAAAATTGGTCGAGCGGCATTTCGCGTGGCCCATCCGGCCCCAACAATTTCACCTTGGCGTCGAGCGCGATTAATACCACTGCCATGCTCGAAGGGCTGACGAAGTAGGCCGGCCCGTCGTTGCCCAAAATGGCGTGATATCTGTTGTCGCCATCGGGCACCAAGGGCTTGCCGTTATCCTGCGCCAGAAGTCCGTAACCGGCGCGGTAGTACCAGCAGCGGGGCCGCTGGCAAAGGTTGCCCCCCACCGTACCCACGTTGCGGATTTGGGGGCTGCCCACATCATTGGCCACGTCCACCAGCACAGGATAAGCGCGCCGCACCTGGGCATTGTGTGCCAGGTCGTTGAGCGTGACCATGCAGCCGATGCTCAGCCCCTCGCCGGCGCTCACCTTCACGGTTTGAAACTCCTTAACCGCATGCAGGCTCACCACCCGTTTGGGCGAAGAGACAAAATCTTTGGTGCGGTCCAGCAAGTCGGTCCCGCCGGCCAGAACCTCCGCGTCATCCCAATTGCTCCCCAGCAACTTAACGGCGTTTTCCTTGGTTGTGGGTCTTGCGTATTCAAACGGTTGCATCAGCCCTGTCCTCCTGGTTAAGCTTTCTCAAGCGCGGCCAGCACTTTATCCGGGGTCAACGGAAGAGTGGGCACGCGGACTCCGATGGCGTTGGCCACCGCATTGGAAATGGCCGCGCCGGGTGAAATCACCGGAGGCTCGCCCAGCCCGATCACACCGCGTTCGTCGTAGCCCGGCCCCGTCATCATGTGGACGGTAAAGTCGCCCACGTCGGCGATGGTGGCGAGTTTGTAAAACTCCATGTTGGGATTCAACATCCGCCCGGTCTGGTGGTCCATGATCTTTTCTTCATAGAGCGCGTAGCTGACGCCCATAATCAGAGCGCCGTAAACCTGGCTTTCGGCAGTCTTCATGTCAATGATCAGGCCGCAATCCTGCACTGCGATGATTCGGTTCATTTTTACGATGCCCGTTTCCGTGTCCACCGAGACGTCGGCAATCTGCACCCCGCCCACCCCGCTGTCATTAAGTTTGCAGGGTGAATTGCGGGCTTGTTCACCCTCGGCTACCACGGGCTTTACGCCCAGCTTGGCGCAGGCTTGCTTCCACGTCAGGCTCTTTGTCGCGTTGCCTTTCACGCGAACATGCCCGTCTACGGCTTCCAAATCTTCTGGCTTTGAGCCCAGGCTGGGAGCCACCACGGCGAAAAGGGCATCCCGAGCATTTACCGAGCCGCGCCGCGTGTGCCCGGACACGCCGCCCACCGTGGTGCTACCGCCCGAAGGGCCGTCCGGCGGGTAATGGCTGTCACCAATCATCACTTTCACCGCTTCCAGAGGCAGTCCAAGCGTTTCCGCCACCACGATGTTGATGACGGTGCGTGTGCCTGTGCCGAGGTCCTGGCTCCCGGTCTTCACTTCCACCGAACCATCGGGTTGGATAGTGACTTGGCACTTGCCGTTGTGGGGAGCGCCGCCCCATGTGTGCATCGAAACGCCCATGCCGCGCTTGATGTGGCCGGAAGTCTTGTCGCCGCGCGGGTGCCAGTTCTTCTTCCAATCGGCAAGCTCTGCGGCCTTGGTTAATTCTTCGCGATAGGTCTTGGCCAGCACCGCGTTGGGCGCCAAGTCCGCATTCTTCATCAAAAATTCAATGGGATCCATGTTCAGCTTGGCGGCCAGATCCTCAAAAGCAGACATGGTGATGAGGGCTGCCTGAGGATGGTTGGGAGCGCGCCAGGCGCGGCTGGGCCCGATGTTGGTGCTGACGAATGTATGCGTGCGCGCCCGGTTGGGAAACTTATCGTGGAAAACGTAAGGAATGGGCGGCACGCCGCTGCCGCCAACGCCGCCCGTGCCCCAAGATTCGGACTGCCAGGCCACAAGGGTTCCATCTTTCTTCGCCCCCACTTTGACTTTGGCGTAGGCGGATGGCCGCGCCCCGGCAACCAGGAGTTCAGCGTTCCGTTCCAGCATCAATTTCACGGCTTTGCCCTCGGCATCTTTGGAAAGGCCGGCGCACGCCAGCCCCCAACGATCGGCGGCAAACTTGCTCCCAAAGCCGCCCCCAACGTAATTGCAAATAATGTTGACGTTGTTGGGAGAAATTTTCATACCTTCGGCAAATTGTCCCCCAATGGCCGAGACGCCTTGAGTCGAGGCCCATACTTTCAGGTTTTCCGGGTCCGTCCATTCCGCCACTTGCCCGTGCGTTTCCAGGCAGCAGTGAGTGATCACCGGAATCCCGTAATAACCTTCCGAGATGACCACGTCCGACCCTTGAAACGCCCCGTCCGGGTCGCCGGCTTTTTCCGTAACCGCGGGCTTGGTAAATCCGCTGGCCCCACTCAGATCTTCTTCCTTGACGAGGAAGGGCATCTGCTCGTATGCCACCTTGATCTTGCGGGCAGCGTCTTCAGCCGCTTCCTCGGAGGTGGCGGCCACTGCGGCAATCTCATCGCCTTCCCATTGGATTTCCTTCCCGGGGCCCTGAATCACTCGCACCGCCTTCACGCCGGGCATCTTCTCCGCCTCGGAGGTGTCCACCGAGGTAATTTTGGCGTGGGCATAGGGACAGCGTACGACTTTGGCGAAAAGCATTCCGGGGCGATTAATGTCAAAGGAATATTTCGCCTGCCCGCTGGATTTCATGCCGCCGTCAATGCGCTTGATCCGCTTGCCGATCAGCTTTCTTTTTTCCGGCGCCGGCCAATCGTATTTGCAGGGCGTTGCCATATGCTCTCTCCCATGATCGTTGTAGAGCCGTCCTTCAGGGCGGCACCTGCCGGGCTAAAGCCCGGCGCTACGAATAAAAAGTTCTACGCTTTCGCTGACCTTGCGCCTTTGCTCGCATCCAGCGCGGCTTGCTTCAACCCGTGATAGGTGCCGCAGCGGCAAATGTTCCCGCTCAGCCCTTCATTCACCTCTTCAAGCTTCGCGTGCGGATGCTTGGTCACAAATTCCTTGCAAGCCATCATAAATCCCGGAGTGCAGAAGCCGCACTGTTGTGCGTCATTATCCCAAAAAGCGCTCATCACGGGATCCAGGTGGTCGCCGTGCGAAAAGCTCTCGATGGTCGTGATGTTATGCCCCTGCGCCTCGATGGCCAACATGCTGCAAGCGTAAATCGCTTTTCCATCCACGATCATGGTGCAGGCGCCGCAGGTTCCCCGGTCGCACACACGCTTGGCCCCGGTGATGTCCAATTGATTGCGCAGCGCGTCCAGAAGGGTGACGCGCGGTTCCACGCTCAGTTGGTGCGCGGCGCCGTTGATCTTGAGGGTAATCGGCACACTGCCGGGTCCCAGAATGTCGGTGTCCGGAGCGGGCGCGGCTTGGGCCAGCGTTTGGCCTCCCACCAGCATTCCACCCGATACCGCCACGCCGGCGCCGCGCAGAAAATCGCGCCGTGTCAAGGCGAGTTTTTCCGCTTTCATTTTTTGTGGTTTGGCTTTTTTACCCTTCATGTTTTGCTCCTCGATAATCTTCCTTGTGCTCTGGAAGCGGCCTAACTGTCATTCCTGCGCAAACGGGAATCCATTCCCAAGCCTTTCTGAAGAAACTGAACTTTACCTTCGCGGCTTCCAAATTGCAAGCGATTGCCGCGCCCAAAATTCCACACCCACTTGAAGACCTTGAACGAGCGAATTATATCACCCGATTTCTTGGAATGGGCAAGCTTTTTGCCGTGAGAAAACAAATTTCCCTGAAGAGGTGTTTTGCGGGCCCTGAGTCGGCGTCGCGTGGTCCATTTCTGCCAGCTTCCCGCCTACGTTTTCCACTTCGAACGCAGGAAGTGCGCCGCCATTTTGGGTGTCCGGTCGCGCGTCAGGACGCCTTTTTGATTCATGCCCTGGGCGCGCACGATGCTCTGACCGGTCTTGAAATTGGCAAAGTTCCAGACGTGAAATCCCGCCATAAAAGGCCGCTGCCCCACTACTTCGAGATACCGGCGCAGATATTCCACCTGGTATTCTTCCGTCCACATTTGGGCGGGCGTGGCGTGGGTCCCGGCGATCGCCTCCGCTCCGCATTCCGTGATGACGATGGGTTTGCGCAACTGGTCGTGGACAGAGTCAAGTTCCTTTCCCAGGGCGGTGGCAGCCTCATCCAACCGCCCACCGAGCGAATACCAGCCGAAGTAGAGGTTGAGGCACGCGACATCCGCCAGCGCAATCCATTCGCGCGGCCCTCCTTGAACGCTGGTGAAAGTGGCGGGCCGAGTGCTATCGCGAAGATGAGCGCGTTCGAAGAGCTTGGTAAAAAATGCACTACCCGCTTCCACGCCTTTAGGATTGCGGCCTCCCGCCATGATATTCCCGGGCGATGGCTCATTGGCCACCGACCAGATGACGACACTGGGATGATTTTTGTCGCGCGCGATGAGGTCGTCAATATCCCGCAGGCATTGGGCCTGTCGCTTCGCGATATTCTCGTCCCCGTCGGAAAAGCTCATGCCCACGGCGGGAATTTCGTCAATGATGAGGAATCCCTCACGGTCCGCTATCTCCATGGCCTCGTCCGAGTAAGGATAGTGTGAGGTGCGGTAGGAATTAGCGCCCATCCACTTCAGGAGCTCGGCGTCGCGCACCACCAGCGGCACATTCAGGCCCCGCCCGTTGATGGGAAAATCTTCATGCTTGGCAAATCCTTTCAGGAAGATGGGCTGGCCGTTCAAAAGCAATTGGTCGCCGCGGACTTCAACGGTACGGATTCCAATCTTCAGGCTGTAAGTGTCGAGTGTTTTCTCGACAGCGGCGAGAGATAAATGGAGCGGATAAAGATGAGGCGAAGCAGGGCTCCAGACCTTCGCGCCCGGAACGCGCAACGTGGCGCTGGCCTGCCCGTCTTGAAATTGCAAGTCGGCTTCCACGCTGTCAGCGCCGGCTTCGAGCCGAGCTTTGCCCGCTCCATTCCAGCCGCTACTGGCCGTAGTTTTCAGATCCACGATGCCGGTCGAGCCGTCCATTTTGGTTACGGCCGTGACGTCTACAATCGCAATCTTTGGCACAGAAATGATTTCGACCTGACGATGAATTCCGCCATAGGGGAAGAAATCGTAATGCGTGGCGGGGTAGCCGGTAAAGAGACCCAGCCCGGAGCCGCCGCCGGGAGGTACTCGGGTTGGCGATTGAATGTTCTCCACTCGCACGGCGATGAGGTTGGGCCTGTCCCACACTATTTTTTCGCTCAGGTCGAAGGCGAAAGGCAGATGCCCCCCTTCATGTCCGCCCAGCGGCTGGCCATTCAGCCAGACCCGTGCGCTGTAATTGACCGAAGCGAAGTAAAGGAGAATTTGCTGTCCTCGCCACGCCGGCGGAACCCAGGCCTCGCGCGCATACCATGCCGGGCCCATGTAATCCTGGGCGTCATCAAACAGGTCGTTCCAACTGCACGGCACGGCGATGGTCCGTGGAGAAGGCAGCGCACGGAACCACTCACTCTTTTCCCCCGCGTCCTCCGGATCCAGTTGGAACTGCCAGAATCCCGAAAGGTCGGTGAGGTTGCGGTACAGGTTCTGCTGCGGGCGCAGCAACCCGCCCGAAGGGCGCAGAGACGGAGGCATTGGCGGCCTGCCCGCCTCGGGATCTTTCTGCGCCGGGGAAGCAGCTTCGCCGGTTAAGACGCCCGCCGCGCCTGCCCCGGCTGTGGTCAGCAGAAATTCGCGTCGTGCCATCTTCCCCGATCGAAGTTCAAATCCTGCGGTGACTTGAGATTTTTCATCAAATGATTTCATGTAAGCCCCCTGGGTTATAGTTTGTACGCGGCGAGCCCCCACTCCATTTCGTGAAAACGACCCGTCTTGAACCAGCATGAAAATAAAACATCCCGTCCCGTTTTGCGGGTTGAGATTTTTTCCCCCTCGGTCAATTGTTTCATAAATCTGAACAGGAAAGTATACGACTTCCGAGATCTGACCCTGTAAGAAAGTAAGCATAGATTTTATGGCGCGCGTGGGCGATGAATTCTATTCTGTCCTGCCTTTTGTCTTGTCAGCCGACTATTTTATTGCGGATAATCCAGGCGTGCCACGCCCGGGTCGAATTTTAGCCATTATTTTCGGGATATTGATTTTCATTGCAGGAGCGAACCTTGGCGTCCCGGCCATCGGAACGCTCATTCGATATTACGTCTACGCCCGCCCGCACCTAACGCAAAACTTTCCAGCAGGCGGCGTGGCCCTCGCATCACCGGTTTTCGGCCTGGTCGTAAATTCCCTACTCGGATTAATTCTCGCGGCAGCGGGGATTGCTCTGGTGAAACGATTTCGTTAGGCGCTTCCCAATTGAACGATATTAGTTTGGCGTGTTATTGTAGGCTTGGTTGGCTGCCGCAGGCGCCGGCAAAATGCGGGAAGCGCCCTCGCTCGGCGAGTCGCAGCGCATGATGTTATAAAAGCGCGTTGCCTCCTTGTGCGGCACGGCGCCCGAATCGGACTGGGCTAAATGTGTCATTGCAGGAACCATGCTAATCTTAGGATTGCTGAGTGCAGATTCACGAATTCATCTGGCCGACAGATCGAGTTGATCACATAGCGCGTCATGGAGTTCGGCCCGAGGAAGTCGAAGAAGTTTGTTTTGGCCAGGCATTGATTCAACGGGCGAAGTCGGCCGGGAAAAATCCGATCTACTACGTCCTCGGCCCAACAAAAGCAGGGCGGCATATTTTCTGTGTGGTTATTCAGTTTCCGAATGGCAAGGGATTTCCGGTCACGGCCCGGTCGATGACGAGGAAAGAGAAAAAGCGATACAACCGATGGAAAAAACAATAAGAAGGCACAGACTGCCCGATACAGATTCCGTCGAAGAGTTGGCCGCGTTTTGGGATGAGCACGACCTCACGGACTTCGCGGACCGACTGCAAGAGGTCAGCGAACCCGTTTTCGTGCGCGCTCAAGGCGAGTGCGTGAGCATCGAACTGCCACCAAGCGAGGCGCAGCATCTCAAGAGAATCGCGCGCTCCCGGGGCGTGAACGAAACCATCGTTCTTCGGCAATGGATCATTGAAAAACTTCACGATTTTTCTGCCACGCGCCGAGCCCCTAACAGACCGTTACACCCCACGGGGCGAAAATCGCAACGCGGCTGAGGCGCCGGGAAGTTGGGCGAGGAGGAGATACGGTCGGCTGGCGAGGGCTTTCGCGCCGGCCAAAAGCCCAAGCTCAGAACGAAACTGATCGTTGCCAACCGCTGGAAATGTACAGATCATTACCGCCCGCCGCTGGGAGCGCTTGAGGGCTGATCGTTAGCGCGCTCTTCGAATCTCACGCTCGCGCTGACTTCTGCATGGGCGTGATCGAGTTGAAAACTACTATCGATAAGCTTTAACGGGCCGTCTTTGCCGGCGTATTTCTTTCTGATTGCACCGATCCAATCGTTCATTTTAACCTGCGAAAATACTTCTCCCGCCTTCGGGGCGCCGTCCATTAATTTTACAACCGGAAATGAGTTCAGCCCGAGGACCTGAATTTGCTTCAGGTGGTACCTGGGACCAGGTTGAACTTTGAAGATTGTTGATGCCCCATCATCTTTAATTGCAACTTTTGCCCCCAGGTAGCCGTTGCCACGGTAGGGCATGAGAAGGTAGTAAGCCGCGTCTTGGTCTGCGGCTTTACGCAAGAACGGTTGGACAGTTTCTTGCGCGATCGACCAATTTGCCGAGAGAAGACCCAGAGCTAGAAGCATCCCCGTTCTTGACGCGGAAATTGGGTTGGACATAAAACCTCCTTCAGAAGCGCGACGCGAATATCCGCCTACATTATCAGAGTCCCTTTCCTCAGGATAGCTGAAAGAAGGGAATCCTGATGCCGCGATACGCCTTGACATCCCCACCAGCCACGCCTATTATCATTTTCGAGAGGGTTGAACTTGTTCAGTGGCGGTTTCCTTGAAATCGGATTTCTTTTATTCATCGCCTATCTGTTATTTGGCCCCAAAAAGCTTCCCGAAATTGCGCGGACGCTGGGCAAAGGGATGGCGGAGTTGCGGCGCGCCTCCAACGAGTTGAAGCGCTCGCTCGAAGAAGAAATCTCGAACCTGGACCGCATCCCCGAAAGCCGTCACGACAGCATTTCCGAATCAGAACCCACGTATGGCGACCATCATCCAGAACCCGCCCACACAGAACCCGAACCCCGAACCTGATCCCGAGCTTTCCGACGGCAAGCAAATGTCGTTCCTCGAGCACCTCGAGGAGCTCAGGACAAGGCTGCTGCGCAGCGTGTATGCGCTGATCATCGCGTCAGGCGTCGGCTTCTATTTCCGTGATTGGATTTACGCTTACCTGTCGAAGCCCCTCACGGATTCATTGATCGCGCTGCACCAGTCGCCCAAGCTCGCCTACCTCAATCCCGTCGATCCGTTCAATCTTTACATCAAGCTTTCCATCGTAGCGGGCGTGTTCATGGCCTCGCCCTTCATTTTGTGGCAGCTCTGGATGTTCATTTCACCCGGCCTTTATCGCAACGAAAAGAAATACATCTGGCCCTTCATCGGGCTGGTCAGCGGCCTGTTTATCTCTGGCAGCCTCTTCGCTTACAAACTTGCCCTGCCCAAGGCCTTGAAATTTTTGCTGGAGTTCGGCGGCCAGTTTCAACCGGTGGTCACCATCAATGAATATTGGGACCTCGCCATTTCGGTCCTATTCGCCGTAGGCATTGTTTTTGAGCTGCCGGCAGTCATCCTGCTGCTTTCGATCCTTGGCATCGTGACGCCCAGGTTCCTGCTGAAAAACTTCCGCTACGCGGTGCTGCTGACGGCCATTGTGGCGGCGGCCATTGTGCCCTCCAACGACATGGCCTCCATCTTTGTGGTTTGGATTCCTCTGGTGGGCCTCTACATTTTGAGCATCGGACTTTCCTGGCTCGTTTATCTCGGAAAAAAACGGAAACACAAACATGCGCAGGAATAAGCGCGCGCCCTATTGGATAGTGCTCCTGACGGCCTGCGCCTTGCCGGCGATGTCCGCGCCTCGCCGTGCGTCCACTCCCGCGCCAGCAGCAGCTTTTAACGGGGACCGAGCTTTCGAGGACTTGAAACATCTGGTGAGCTTTGGCCCGCGTCCAGCGGGCTCAAAACCACTTTCCGATTCCCGCAAGTGGATTGTGAGCCAGCTCGAGCAGATGGGTTACAAGGTTGAGGAAGACATCTTTCAGGCCGACACACCCGTGGGCAGCATTACCATGATCAACCTTCGCGTGATTATTCCCGGGACGAGCCCCAAGGTAATCATGCTGGCCGGGCATTACGATACGGCGCGATTCGAAGACATTAATTTTGTGGGCGCCAATGACGGCGGCTCCAGCGCCGCGTTTCTGCTGGAGATGGCGCGCGTCCTGGCGCACCGGAAAAACAAGTTCACCACCTGGCTGGTTTTCTTTGACGGCGAAGAAGCGGAAGTTCAATGGTCCGCCACCGACAGCCTTTACGGCAGCCGCCACTTCGTGGAGAAACTAACGGCCGCGGGCGCGCTGGGCCGCATCCAGGCCATGATTCTGGTGGATATGATCGGCGACGCGAAACTCCATATCTATCGCGACGCCGAGTCCACCCCCTGGTTGACCGATGTGGTTTTTAAAACGGCCAGGGGCCTGGGATGTTCGAAATATTTTCTGGAGGAGCAGCACGGTTACGGAGACGATCACACGCCGTTTGTGAACGCGGGCGTTGCCGCCGTGGACCTGCTGGGCAACGTTGGCCCGGTTTCGCCGTCGACTACCTTCGGCAGCTATTGGCATACCGCCAAAGACACGCTGGACAAGTGCAGCCCGCAAAGCTTGACCATCGTAGGCCGCGTAGTTCTGGGATCGATTGACGCGCTCGAAAAGTCGCCGCGATTGAATTAGCCTCTCGACATCACTCCACTTTCTTTCCATAATTTGCTTGGCTCGGGGATATCGCTCCGGCCCCATCCTGGCCTCCCAATCGATCATGGTCAACGCCCTGGCGCTTTCGATCTTCACCTTGTTTGTGCTCGGACTGCTGGCGCTGGATCTCGGCTTGATCCAGCGCCGCCCCAAAGTGCTCACTTTTCGTCAAGCGTTTCTGGTAAGTGGCGCGTGGATCGCGCTGGCGCTCGCTTTTAACCTGGGAATTTATATCTGGCGCGGCCCGCAGCCGGCGCTCGAATTCTTGACGGGTTACGTTCTCGAGATGTCGCTGTCGCTCGACAATGTTTTTATTTTTGCCCTCACCTTCACTTATGCCGCTGTCCCTACCGAACACCAGCACCGGGTTTTGTTTTGGGGAGTTCTGGGCGCCCTGGTCATGCGCGCAATTTTCATTGTGAGTGGCGTAGAGCTGGTTACGCATTTTCGGTGGGTATTTTACATTTTTGGCGCCTTTCTGGTGGTCTCCGGATTGTCTTTCTTCCGCAAAAGGAAAAAGGGTTTGTCTCCGGCGCGAAACCCTGCCCTGAAACTGGCGCACAAGTTGTTTTCCGTAACTGACGATTATGAGGGGGCGTTATTTTTCGTGCGCCGCAATGGGTACCTTCTGGCCACGCCACTTTTCTTTGTCCTGTTGATGATTGAGACCACGGACGTCCTGATGGCGGTGGATTCCATTCCGGCCGTGCTCGGCGTTACCACCGATCCGTTTATTGTTTATACCTCTAACGTGTTTGCGGTTCTTGGATTGCGCGCGCTTTATTTCGTGCTGGCCCGCGCGCTGATGAAATTCCGCTACTTGCACGTGGGCTTGGCGCTGGTGCTGGTCTTTATCGGAACGACGATGCTGGGCGCGGACTTTTACAAACTCCCCACACGGTGTTCGCTGCAAGTCATCTGCGCCATTATTTCTTTGACCATCATCATTTCCGTTTTCACCGGATACACGTCGGGAGGGCAGGGTTCCGGCCATCGAGGCTCGAAATAGTTCACTCGAAGAATACGGGAGAGTTCTTGGAAATAAATGAGTGTTCGGGGGGAGTCGCCGAGTTTTTCAACGGGAAGTCCGAGCGATAGTGGGCCCCGCGGCTTTCTTCGCGCCCCAATGCGGAATGGGCAATCAGGCGGGCCACCTCCAGAAGGTTACGCGCTTCCACATGGTGCCGGCTTGACACGCCCGGGGTTCGGGAATAAATGTCATTCAGTCTGCTAACAGCTTTTGCCAGTCCCTTACCCTCGCGAATGATCCCGACTTTCTCGGAGAGGAGTGCGCGCGATTCCGCCGTCAATTTGCCCAGCTGGTCAGGGTTGAAATGATTTTGGGATGGGTGGTTAGGGATGGCAGAGGGCGGCGGCGCCTCTCGATCCTTTGACTTCTTTTCTGCATGCCCGATCTTGTGGAGCTTCGGATGCTGAGCGCACATCGCCGCTGCGGCACGGGCGCCGTAGACCAAGTCTTCCAGAAGCGAATTACTGGCCAGGCGGTTGGCCCCATGCACACCGGTGGCGGCCACTTCACCTGCGGCGTAAAGGCCGGGGAGGGAAGTTACGCCGTCCAGATCAGTGGAGATGCCGCCCATGGCATAATGGGCGGCGGGGCGGACTGGAATCAAATCCGCCGTGATATCGATATTGGAATCCAGGCACCTCGAATAAATTTGCGGGAAGCGTTTTTTAATGCGTTCCGCGGGCAGGCCGGTCAAATCCAGATAAGTAAAATCGCTCTTTGATTTCGCCATTTCCATCACCATCGCTCGCGAAACCACATCGCGCGGCGCCAGTTCCGCCGCCTCGTGGAAGCGTGGCATAAATCGTTCCAAATCGATGTTACGCAACTGAGCGCCCTCGCCGCGCAGCGCTTCCGAAAGTACATACCTCGGCGCGCCCTTCACGTAAAGTACGGTGGGATGGAACTGGACGAATTCCATGTCACTCAGCAGGGCGCCCGCGCGAAATGCCATGGCCACGCCGTCGCCGCAGGCAAAAGGGGGATTGGTAGTCTCATGGAACGCCTGGCACAAGCCGCCGGTGGCCAGCAGCACGGCGCGCGCGTGGACGGTTTTGAGCGTTGAAGATTTCTCGTCCAGGTAACAGACGCCCGCCACGCGCCCGCCGTCCTGAATCAGGTCCACCACAAAAGCGTGCGCCTGGAGGTGAATGGCTGGAAGCGATTTCGCCTTTTCCATCAACACGCGGCGCATTTCACCGCCGGTTGAATCACCGTGGGCGTGCAACACTCGGGAGCGGCTATGTGACCCGACGCTGGTGAATGCCAGCTTGGTCCCGTTGCGGTGGAAACACATGCCCCATTCAATAAGCTCCTGAATCAGATTGGGCCCTTCTTCCACCAACACGCGCACGGCGGATTCACGGCAAAGTCCGTCGCCCGCCTGCAAAGTGTCGTGAAGATGCAACGGGACCTCATCGTCTTCGGCCAGGGCCACGGCAATGCCGCCCAGGTGATAGTGGGCGGCGGGCTTGAACAAATCCCCCTTGTTGAGGATGAGGACTTCTCCGTGGCGGGCAAGATCGACGGCGGCGCGCATGGCTGCGATGCCGCTGCCCACTACAACAAAATCCGTTTTTTGGTCTTGGCCGGTGGTCATGGACATTCAGATTCTACCTTTTGCCGTCGGTCTCTGCAACCGCCTTGCCGTCCAGACCATCTCATACTCGCGCGTTTGTCGCAACTGGGTTGAACCGCAATTCTTTGCTTCAAATCGCCCGTGTTCAATAACTGATTCAACTCCTCGAATACGTATGCGAAGGTCTGCTATATTGGTTGCCATGCAACGATTCCGGGTAACTTCGCCAAGACTGCACTACCACGTGGTGATGGGCCGGGGCGCGTGGAGGGCGCTGCGTGAACTTGCTTCGCAAGGATATTCCTCCGTATTTGTGGTAACGGAAGCGGCGCTGTGGAAGCGTTGGGGCAAAGCGTTCCTGCGGGAAAGCAGGCTGAAAAATGCACGGTTCCTGTTTGTGCCGCAAGGGGAGAAATCAAAATCTTTGAAGATGGTGGAGCGGCTGGCCGCGCAATTGCTGGCGCGCGGGGCCGATCGCCGCACTTTGCTTGTCGCGCTTGGCGGTGGAGTGGTGGGCGATTTGGGCGGGTTTGTGGCCGCCTCCTATATGCGTGGAATCGATTTCGTACAGGCGCCCACCACCGTTGTGGGTCAGGTGGACAGCGCCATTGGAGGCAAGACGGGCGTCAACGTGGGCGCCATGAAGAACCTGGTGGGGGCGTTTTATCCGCCGCGCATGGTGGTTGCTGAACCCCAAGTCCTCTCCTCCATGGCGCCGCGCGCGTTCCGCTCCGGCTTGTATGAGGTGGTGAAACACGGGATCATCTCCGGCCAGCGGCTTTTCCGTGAACTCGAAGCCAAAATGCCTTCGCTCCATCCGCGCGACATTGAAACTCTGGAACCGATTCTGGCTCTGGCGGCCAGCGTGAAGGTGGAAGTGGTGAGCCGGGATGAGCGCGAGGCGCGCCTGCGGCTGGTGTTGAACCTCGGACACACGTTTGGGCATGCGCTGGAAGAAGCCACGGGCTATCGCCGCTTCACCCACGGTGAGGCGGTGGGGTGGGGACTGCTTGCCGTCATTCGCCTGGGCGTCAGATTGAACCTGCTGGGCAGTGTTGACGCCATGCGCATGGCCGCCCTGGTGCAACGGGTTGGACCTTTGCCGCGGATTGACGACATTGAGCCCAAGCGCGTGCTGGCGTTGTTAACTCAGGACAAGAAATCCATCGGCGGGCGGATTCAATGGGTTGTGCCGGTACGGATCGGGCGCGTCCGTATTGTCGCCGATGTCTCACCAGCGATGGTGGCCGACGCTTTCCGCGAGGTCCAGCAAATGGCGGCATCCCGTGAGTTCAAGGTATGAGTGAGTCCGCTCCCCCGACGCTCGCGGGAAGCCCGCTCGGCCCTCCCAACGATGAAAGCAAAACCAGCCGGGCCGTGCGCGATATGTTTGTATCCGTAGTTCCGCGCTACGATTTCCTGAATCACCTGCTTTCGGCGGGCCGGGACATCGCATGGCGCCAAGCCACGGCCCGAGCCCTTCGCGAAGCCTTGGCGCAGCCGGGCTCGGTGGCGGTGGACGTTTGCTGCGGCACCGGCGACCTGGCTTTGGCGCTGTCCCGTTATTCTTCAGGGCGGGTGCTGGGCACGGACTTCTGCCATCCCATGCTGGAACGCGCCAGGGAAAAGGCTGCGGGCAATTCCGCGGCCGTGTTTTTTCTTGAAGCGGACACGCTGTCCCTGCCCTTCGCTGACGATTCATTAAATGTGGTGAGCACCGCCTTCGGCTTTCGCAACCTCGCCCATTACGCCCGAGGGCTTCAGGAAATGCGCCGCGTACTGAAGCCGGGAGGGACGCTGGCCATTCTGGAGTTCTCGCGGGTGAATTTGCCCGTGATTGGCCCGCTCTTTCGCTTTTACTTCCGCAAAATCCTTCCGCGCATCGGAACTCTGATTTCGGGCGTGCCCGGGCCATACCAATATCTGCCTGACTCGGTTTCGCGTTTTCCTGATCAACCTGCGCTCGCGCGCCTGATGAGCGAAGCGGGGTTCATCAACGTCCACTTCCGGAATTTTTTTCTGGGGGCGGCGGCGCTGCACTGCGGAGAAAAGGGATAAGTGCGTCGGTTGGTTTCGCCTCAAGTGTCCAGCCCATGCATGCGCATTTTGGCGAGAAGTGTCTTGGTGGAGACATTCAGTTTTTCCGCTGCCAGAGTTTTGTTGCCGCGCGCTTCCTCCAGGGCCTGGGCAATCTTGGCGCGTTCGACACTGAGCACCGCGCGGTCGGTGGCTTCCGCCAAGCTGCCGGACAAATCAAAATCGGATGGCGGGGCCGGGGTGGCGAGTTTGGTGAGGAATCCGAGCACCAGGTTTTCCGCGCCAATGACGTGGGAATCGGCAAGGATCACGGCCCGCTCGATGGCATTGGAAAGCTCGCGCACGTTGCCGGGCCAGGCATACGAGAGGATCATTTCCTGACCGGCGGGTGAAAGCTCCGCCCTCGGCTTGGAAAATTCGCGTGCGTATTTATCCAGGAAAAAATTGGCCAGGGTGAGGACGTCGCGGCCGCGGCGGCGCAGCGGCGGAATCTCCACCGGGAAAGCGGACAGTCGAAAATAGAGGTCGTCGCGGAAAAGCTTTTTGTCCACCGCGTCACGCAGGGGACGGTTGGTGGCGGCCACAATGCGGACATCCACCGTGATGGTCTGGGTGCCGCCGATGCGCTCGAACGTTTTCTCCTCAATCAATCGCAACAATTTGGCCTGGGCAGATGGAGGAAGCTCGCCGATTTCATCCAAGAATAACGTGCCGCGATTGGCCAGCTCGACTTTCCCAATCTTGCGCGACCCGGCCCCGGTGAAGGCGCCCTTTTCGTGTCCGAAGAGTTCGTTTTCAATCAGATTTTCCGGAAGCGCGGCGCAGTTGATGGTGACAAAAGGCATTTCGCGCCGGGGACTGAGCCCGTGGAGGGCGCGGGCAAAAAGCTCCTTGCCCGTGCCACTCTCGCCCTGAAGGAGGACGGTGGCGCCGGTGGCGGCCACGCGCCGGACGGCCTGTTCCACTTCTTTCATGGAGTCATCCTCACCGATGATGGAGGCCAGGCCGTAACGCGAGGCGGTTTCCTCACGCCACAAAAGGTTTTCACGCAAGCGCGCCTGGTCTTTAAGAGCGCGCTCCACCAGCAGCAGCAAGTGTGGAATCTCAAAAGGTTTTTGAATGAAGTCGAGCGCGCCTTCCTTCATGGCCGTTACCGCCTCGTCCACTGAACCGAAAGCTGTCATGATGAGGACGGCCACGGACTCGTCCAATTCTTTGGCGGCGCGCAGAATGTCAAGCCCGCTGGGGCCGGGAAGTTTTAGATCGGTGAGGATTACGGGGAAGCGCCGGGTGCGTATTTTGGCCAGTGCGGTGGAGCCATCGGGAGCTGGCTCCACCAGGTGGCCGGCCTGCGTCAAGGCAAGGCGAACCATTTCCCGCAAGACTTCTTTGTCTTCGACCAGGAGAATGGTTTCAGGCATGCACGATTATTCAGAGCCCTGTGCCCGGGCCAAGAAAAAGTTCGGGTTTATGTGAAGGGTCTATTCCGGGGCGCTCCACTCCGGCGGCGCCCCGCTGGCATCGAATGCCTTTTGAAGGTCGTCCAGATTTTGCTTGGCCTTGTCGGTGACCGCAGTTGATTTCTCCAGCTCTGCCTGGCGATCGGCCAACTTGCCGTTGATCTCCGTCTGCGCATCGGCGGAGGGTTCCTGCACCTGGCGGGCTTTAAGGAAACTTACTTCATCTTCCACCAACTTCTGAGCTTCTTCCGCGTGGGCCAGCGTGGCGCGCGCAGCTTTGAACTGGGTTTGCCAGTATTCCCTGGACATCTTCTTGCCTTTTTCAGGCACTTTCGCCTTGGGGACATCCGGTTCGATGGAAACCGGATCCCCCTGCAGCCAACTCGGATCACCTCCATCCCGGCGCAGCTCGTCCTGAAGATCGGATAGGGCCTGGTCTATGTCGGCGATATCCTTTTTCTTTTTGTCGATGTCCTCCTGGTTCTTGTTGATGTCTCCGCGGGTGTATTGCTGCTGCAAGGCCACCTGGGGGTCGTTGTAATATTGGACGTTGTTCTGATTCAATTTCTTTTGCAGGACATCAACCTGGCGCTCATCCATTTCCTTCCGGCCCATCAGCTTGGAATAAGCCTTGCGGAAATACTCTTCGCCGTGAGTCTGGGAAGAATCAGATTTCCCCGCGCTCGATTCTGATCCGCCGGTACCGACGGTCACGCCATCCCCCGCCCGGGCAGCCGGCAGGTCGTCGTTGGTATAAGTCTTGCCTGCGTTCGAGCTTTGTCCCTGCTGGGCTTTGAGTTTCCGGGCGATGTCGCCCAGGGATTGTCCCGATTGGTCCTGGGGGGAAGGCCGCGCCCATCCCAATCCAGCGACCGAAAGCCCTGCCATACATAGCGCTATAAACGGTAGTCGCTTCATGTTGTCATCTCCCGTAGTGCCCGAGCTTCTCTCTGGTCAATCTACGCCGGACGGCGAGGGAAATCAAGCCCAACCCAGCCAAACACCCTCCGTTTACTTAGAGGCTGCCCTGGAAATGAGGTTGCCTCGCCCTCTGAAGGCCCGGTATGCATTTTGATAATTCCATAGTTCAAATGATGCGATGGCAACAGGACCGCGAGGTCGTGTCCTAATTTGGCTGCGTTGTTGGGAATAGCGCGCTACTCGGGAATCTGTCATCCCGAGCCGGCAGCCGCGGGAGAGGGATCTCACCCTGAGAGGTCCAACCTGCTCAAATTCCCGAGCGAGATTCCTCGTCGTCCGTCTGCGGACGGACGCCTCGGAATGACAGCCCTCACGATTGCGGGAATGTGATCATATCAGGACATTACCGACCGCGAAGATCGCTTGACAAATTCGTTTTTCTTTGGTATAAATTTTCACGCTGGGGGGACTAGCAACAAATATGCGTAACGCGTGATGGTGAAATATGGAAACGGCTGTCCCGTTCTCGACCCGCAATCATGAAAGAATTTTCCGAACCCTTCCCATCACGCTTCTCCTCGATTACAGGGACAAGGAGACTGAGTATCCCGCTTCCACCATCAACATGTCTGAACACGGATTGAAAATTCAAACGCGGGCTGCGCTCGATCGCGGACAGACCCTGGAAGTCTTGACCGAAAATACGGGCAGCCGCCTGGCCCACTGCCGTGTGGTCTGGGTTCATCAGCAGGACTCTGAACCTGCCTTTGAAGCCGGGCTTGAAATTCTGAATTAACATCTCCTCGCCACTGGAATTGGATCTCATCTTAGGTCACCAATCTAATTAGTGGGATTATTTTCGATTGAGCGAGCGGCTGGCTTTTTTGCTTTCGCCGCCACTTTTTAAGAATAGAAAAAACCTCGTTTCTCCCCTCTCCCGAATTCCCACAGTTATGACGAGCCACCGGTTTTGCTCGCCATTTCTTGAAACGGGAATAGAGACCGCGTCGCAAACTTTCCATTGATTCTAAATGACATTCCGGCTTCGTTCGTCCTGTTGAGCTTTTTCGAGGCGCGATTTATTTGCTTGCCGATCCCTTTTCCTCGGGAATCTTACAATTGATCTTTCGGAGCTTTGAATCATTTGAAGAAAATTAGTTCTCCCATGGCCCCGTCACTCAATGATCCAATCACTCAATTCATTTAAAACGGGAATAGCAGCATGCATCGCCAGTTCGATCTTCCTGAAACTAAATGACATTCCAGTTTCGTTCGGCAACCTTATCCCCCAAAGCAACTTCCCTCTAACCTTAACTCCTAACTCCCCTGATTCCTTATCCCGTCCCCTAGGGTGTTAACTGTATACTATATTTCTACATTTGTCAACATAATTCGCGCCGGCGGCCGTTTTTGGGGGTTCAGTGGCGAGAATTGATGGTTGAGTTGGGCATCTGACTCTTTTAGGACGCGAAAAGCCGCTGACCGCAAAATCGGCGGCAACGCTGGCCCCTACCCCCAAACCATCCCATATGGAGACCAGTTTCGGAATCTGTAATACTTTGGCTTGTTTATGAAACACAGGACTAAGGACTGGAGACGCCGCCCTTCGATTTTCAATCACCCGCACTTCCAGTCACCGGCACTTGCTCGACGAACGAAGTAAAAGCATCAGCTCCGCCGGCGGTGGCGGTCCAAGAGATGGTCCCACCGGCGGAAAGTGTGGTGCTTACGCCCTCGGTTGTATTGCGACCTGCATCGAGATTTTGGGCGTGGCCGGCCGCGTCGGTCCAGGAGAACGTAGCCTCGCAGGTGGTTGGACCAGAAACAGAAAAGTCCAATTCAAGAGGACGATCCGTCAGGTTCGAGTAAAGCGAGCCGCTCGTCCCGCATTGGCCATATTCTGCGAAGTTAGAACTGGCACCCATTGCCTGACCCCGTTGCAACACCCACCAGAACCCGACGTGTGTCGCCCCGGAAGGCGTATTCCAGGAGATCGTTCCACCAGCCGGAAGCGATGTGGCAACGACCTTTGTAAAGCCCTTATTCACAGTTAGAGTCTGGGGTTGGCCTTTCGCATCGGTCCACGACAGTGAGGTGCTGCTGCAAGAGAAATTGACATTCGTGTCGAGATCCAGTTCAAAATTCATTCGGTGAGATGTCAAGTTACGATACAGTGTGCCCTCGGAGCCGCATGGGACGGTTGGACCATAATAAGCCACTATCCCGCCTGCCACGCTGCCGAAGCCCTCCGACCTTGGACAGGCAAACACCGCTGCGCCAAGGACAAAAAGAACCCAAGCCTTTCTCATTTTCCTTACCTCTCTGAGTTTCGTCGAACGCTAATCCTTTGCAGGTCCTCGCACCGATATGGTCCCGCCTGCGACTTGCCTTCT
Organism: Terriglobia bacterium; assembly: GCA_035946625.1. GTDB lineage: Bacteria > Acidobacteriota > Terriglobia > UBA7540 > UBA7540 > DASYXZ01. The sequence continues at coordinate 47,227 of DASYZE010000051.1, forward strand.
TTGCGGCCGTTTCCTAAGGCGCGGATGAAAGCTTCGATGCGCTCGACGAGCCGTTCCAAAAGAGTATTACTTTTTTTAAAATCAAACAAGTAACGGCAGCACAGATCAGCAAGCGCAGACCAGCGACGTTCTTCGGCATGTGCCCGTATGCCATATTACATAATCCTATAAACGGCATTAATGTTATTGGAACCATTCTGTAACGCGCCCCTCAAACCAACTGTGGAGAAGGAAGGCGTTTCCCGGTTGACTGACTGGAATTTCAATCGCCTAACAAGCCGCGGACCCCAAAATCGGGGGTCCGCGCTACGCCTCTAACAGCCCACGTCACAGAGGTCGTGACGAGGCAACGGTCACGGCGATCCCATAGCGTTCAGCGTGGCGTGTCTACCCGCTTTTGAAGCCTTAAGGTTTTTACGTCGACGATCCGCACCGGGTCAGCATCTTCGGATTCGACAAGGGCTAAATATTGGTCATCCGATGGCATCGGATTTGGTCCGTTAACGACGTACGCTGCTAGGTTTGGGTAGTTTGGAATTGACCCCGAGCTAGATTGGATATAACCGCCATAAGGGCTCAAGGTTTGCCCTTGAATAGCTTTGCAGGGGCGGTCACAGATGACTGCGAACTTCGCGTCTGTGAAAGTTCGGTCGATAGAAATTCTAACCCAAATTTCTGGGTGCTTGGCGTTCGGCGGAGATGGGTTGTCCTCAATCGACCATGAGACATTCGGTAATTGTGGGCCGAAATTATTCACCGTAGCAGTTCCCAGATTGTCGCGTCCAATCGTTATGCCATTCGGCGTGTCTCCAGCTTTTTTTAAGACAGGAACTGAGCTGGCGCGACCCGTCGTTAGGCCCTTACTGGTCTGGTTGGCCTGCGCTTGACTCTTGAGGGTTGCATTCTCGTTTCTCAGGTTATCAGCTTCATCCTTGAGCGTGGAAATCTTGTCGTTGGCTTCTTTATGTTCTTGATAGTCTGCCCGTACCAAACTAATAAGAAACAGGCCAATGTAAGAAAACAGGACGACCATGAAAACAAGCTTTACATTCTGGCCCCAATGCCCTCGCATGGCAGTTAGCCTCTCCTGCCAATTGCGAGCGGTTTTCCATCTAGGCTGTGCTCGAACCTTGCCAACGAAGACTGCCAGGAAAATGCATAGCGACACAAACCGTCCGAGCCAGTTTTCGCTAACAAGGCTCGGAAGATCCCTGACGGCCCGCCACAAAATGTCTTTATAGAATGTTCCCACAGGAAATGGATTATGACATACCGAGGTTTGATTAGCCAACAATATTGATTCCATCATTAGTACAAAATACAACCGCTTCCGTCTTCTGGTCCAAATGCCAGGGATTGGCACCCGATCCGCGCCAGGCGTCGCCTTCGTTGGCAAAAGTCGAATCAACCCCCATGTCGCTTTTCGCCTCCACGCTTGAAACCTGCGCCACGATCCAGCCGGGCGCCCCGCTATATTGAGTGCAAATTGAACGACAAGGGAGCCTCAGCACGACTTTGGTGCCGTGGGCTTTCGCGGGTCGTCTACGCACATGCGAGCGCACGGTCGAATAATACTATGCAAACTGATTAACAGCCAACCTCACAAAGGTCGTGAAGTGGCTACCGTCGCGGGGATCCCATATCGTTCCGCGTGACATGTCTACGCGCTTCTGCGGCACATCTCCAATTTCCTTTGGGATGGATACCCGCCTTCGCGGGAATGACTGAACCTGCGAGACCCCGCGCAGAGCAAATGACACCAGTACCAAATTTCCCAACCATGATTGGCACGGCGGGAATTTTGCCGGCCGCCGGAATACATATATAATGTCGGCCGATGCCGATTCACAGCGTGTACACACTTTCCAAGGACGACGCGGAAGCGCGCAGTTGGCATTCGTTTTTTCGCCGCCACGGGTATTCCGAATTATCCAATCTGATCATCGAGAGGGTTTATTGGCTGGAGGGCAACATCGAAGTGGAAAAGTTGCTTCCGCTGCTGGCCAATCCGCTCTATCAACAGACTTCATCACGAACCCAGCTTAAACCTGAAATGGGCCCGGTGGTTGAGATCGCCTACCGGCCCGCCGTAACCGATCCTGAAACGCCTTCAATTCTTGCGGGAGCGCGCGCGCTCGGTGAAGACGGCCTCGAATTCGCGCGGCTGAGTAAACGATATCAATTTGTGGGCCTGGAAGAAGCAGGGGCGCGGAAAATCGCGGCGCGATTTCTCTACAACAAGATTGTGGAGCGGGTGCGCGAGCCGAACGAGACGCCGACCACATTGCGCCCTTCGGGAAAGCCGGACCCGGTTACCTCCATCGCGCTGGCGCTTTTGAATGACGAGCAGTTGATGGCGCTTTCGCGCCAGCACTCCTGGTACGCGCCGTTGGCGCAAATGCGCGCGATCCAGGGGCACGAGAGGTCGCGCGGGCGCGTGCTGACGGACGCGGAAATTGAAATTGTGGCGCAGACGTGGAGCGACCACTGTTATCACACCACCTGGAAAAGTCTGGGCTTGCTCAGGCGGCTGACCAAGGCCACGGAGCGAATCCATCATCCTCTGGTGGTGTCCGTGTTCAAGGACAACGCGGGCGGCATTGAGTTTTACGATGATTGGGTGGTGACCATCAAGGGCGAGACGCATAATTTTCCCAGCTCGATTGCTCCTTTCGGGGGCGTAGCCACCAAACACGGCGGGGTGATCCGCGACACGCTGGGATTTGGCAAGGGCGCCTATCCCATTGGCGGCACCACCATCATGGGCACCATGGACCCGCGCATGGCGGAAGACGCAGTCCCGCCCGGCGCCCTCCACCCGCAATTGGTGGTGACGGAATCGATTCGCGCCACGGCGTATTACACCAATCCGATGGGCATTCCGATGATGCACCCAATTTATCGGCAGCATCCGGGCTACGCCAAATGCCTGGCGCTGGGCCATTCCGTGGGCCTGATTCCGAAGAAGCATGCGCTGAAGGACGCTCCGCAGCCCGGCGACGTGGCCCTGCTGATTGGAGGCGAGACGGGCCGCGATGGGATTCACGGAGCCACGGTAAGTTCCACCGGCATGACGGGCGAGACATTGGAGCGGGAATCCGCCGCAGTGCAGATCGGCCATCCCATTACCGAGCGGCGATTCACTTCGGCGATTCCGGTGTTGCGGGAGGCGGATTGCATTCGCTCCATCACCGACCTGGGCGCGGGCGGCATTTCCTGCGCGGCGGGCGAGATGGGCGCGGAAACCGGAGTGGCCCTGAACCTGGACGCGGTGCCGCTGAAGGACCAGGGCCTGACGGCCTGGGAAATTCTGCTTTCCGAATCGCAGGAGCGCATGTTGCTGGCGGTGCCGCCGGAAAAACTTGACCAGGCACAGGAAATCCTGGACTGTTACGAAGTGGGGCATTGCGTGCTCGGACATTTTACCGACACTAAGCGACTTGAGGCCGTCTGGCGGGGCGGCAAGGTGGTGAACCTTGAGATGTCGTTTCTTTGGGAAGCATGCCCGATTGAACCCCTGGAAGAGGTGGAGCCAAGGCGCCAGCCGAAACTGCTGGACATTCCCGAGCCACGCTCCCAGGAGGAATGGGGTGGGGCCTTCCGCCGCGTTCTATCGCACTATCATGGTTGCGACCAAAGTTCCGCCGGCTCGCGTTTTGACACCACGGTGCAGGGCAGGACGGCGGTGGGACCTTACGGCGGCCGGAATCACCAGATGCCTACCAACATTGCGGTCTCGGCGCCGCTGCACGGCAAACCATACGGCGTGATCACTACCATCGCCATGAACCCGTTCTACGGTGAAATTGACCCGGCGCAAATGGCGCGCTTGATGATGGTTGAGGCCATCACCAAGGCGGTGGTGGCGGGCGCGGACTTCCGTGAGATGGCCCTGTGCGATAATTTTTATACACCCAAGGTACGGCCGGGGGTGGCCTGGGATTTAAGCCGAATGGTGGAGACCATAGCGGATTTTTCGGTGGCCATCGGGGTGCCGTTTATCTCCGGCAAAGATTCGAGCTCAGGGACTCTCGATTGCGGAGACCGGAAAATCGAGGTGCCCCTGACGCTCGCGGTGGCGACGCTGGGGCGAATTCCGAACGTGAAGAAGATCGTCACCAAGGAATTCAAACGCGCGGGCAACAAACTTCTGCTGGTGGGCGGCTGCGATGCCTCATATCTTGCCGGCACAGTCTATGCCGATAGCTACGGCCAGCGTGGCGCCCGCCTGTACGACCCGGGGCCCACAAAATCCATCATGCGGTTGTGGGACGCGCTCCATCAACTTCATAACGCGGGGAAATATGTTTCGGGTTCGGCGATTGCGGAAGGCGGCGTCGGGCTTCGGTTATTCGAGGCGGCGTACGGCTCGGGTCTGGGGGCGGATATCGACCTGGTGCGAATGGAGGCGGGATTTGGAAAAATCCTGCCACGGCGGGAACTGAAAGGCAGGGGAAAAATTGACGACGCGCACCGGGCCAAACTGCGAAGCGATGGGTTGGTCTTCGGGGAGTTTATCGGCTCCGTGATCCTTGAGGTTCCTTCGGATTTCAAGATTGAAAGCTTTCCCAGGGGCGTGTCTTGCACGCCCTTGGGCGAGGTCATCACCGAGCCAATCCTAAAGCTACGTGGCGCAGAAACTATTTTATGGCAGGATTCCATATCCGCGCTGACCCAAAGTTGGAACAAAACTTTTCAAGAGGTGGTCGAATGAGGCAAGCGGTTACCGCCATCCTCTATGCGCCCGGCACCAATTGCCACGAAGAAACCGGGGCAGCCATTGAGCTGGCGGGAGGAAAAAGTGAAGTTGTGCTCCTGCACGACCTGATGGAGGGACGGCGGGGCCTGGGTGATTATCAAGCCGCGGTTATACCGGGCGGCTTTAGCTATGGCGATCACCTGGGTGCGGGCAGGATATACGGTACCTTGCTGGTGGCAAAACTTCGGCAGCAGTTGGTGAAGTTTCTAGAGGCGAAGAAACCCTTGCTGGGGATTTGCAATGGTTTCCAGGTGCTGGCCGAGGCGGGAATTCTGCCCGGACGTTCACCCGGAAAACGCGGTCTGGCGCTGCTGGAAAACCAGTCGGCCCGGTTTGAAGACCGTAAGATCAGGCTGGTTGTATCGGCAGAAAAGACCTTATGGACGGAATCACTGCAGGGCGAAGTGCTGGCCATGCCTACTGCCCACGGCGAAGGCAGGCCATTATTTTGCGAAACATCCAGCGCCCAATCCCCGCGCGTGGCCTTTCGGTTCGCCGACGGGGCGGGAAATCCGACGACGAGATATCCGGAAAACCCCAACGGCGCACCTGGATCCGTGGCGGGAATCACGGATGCGACCGGAATGGTGCTCGGCCTCATGCCCCACCCGGAGCGAGCGTCATTGCCGGCCCATTATTCCCAGGACGGGTTGAAACTGTTTCTGAATTTGGTGCAATGGCTGCGGCGTTCCTAACCGGTCATTGAAAGATGCGCGGGAGCCACCCTTCAGGGCGGCACGTTATCTGGTAAATCGATTAAGGCAAGATGCCGGCCTAAGGCCCGTCGCTACGATGGGCGGGCGACCGCCAGCGACATTTTTAACCATCGAATTAAGCATACCCAGACCTGCTCTTTCGCCCAACTGACTTCCACTCGATATCCCCTATCCCCAAGGCGCGCGCAAAAATCAACCTGAGGGCAACCGCGTATAAAAAGGTCATCTTCGCTGTTCATTCCGCCGATAAAGAGTCTGGAACAAGTCGCCATGTTCAGATTTCGTGCCCGAGGTGAAATAAAGTGATGGCTTCTGAAAAAGTACAGGGAAGTGTGCTTGCCGTTGACGACGACCAGGGAATCAGCCGCCTGATCAACGATAAACTCTGTGCCGAAGGATTTTCGTGCATGAGCTGTTCGAGCGCTGAAGAAGCACTGGCAGCGCTGGCGACGAAAACTTTTGACATCATTATCACCGACCTGCAAATGCCGGGAATGTCGGGCCTGCAATTGATCGAGGAAGCCCGAAACCAACATTCAAGGTCGGCTTACCTGGTCATCACCGGCGTGGATGACATCCATGTGGCGATCGATGCCATGAAGCGGGGAGCCGACGATTATCTGGTAAAACCCTTTCGACTGGACGCGCTGGTTTCGAGCGTGGAAAGGGCCCTGCACAAGAAACGCCTCGAGCTCGAAGTGGAAAAATACCGGAAATCCCTGGAGGAGATGGTGGAAAAACGGACCTCGCAACTCCGGGCGGCGATGAAGCGTATCGAACTGACCTACGATGACACTCTAGAGGCGCTGGGGGCGGCGCTGGACCTGCGGGACAATGAGACCGGCGGACACTCCCGCCGCGTCAGCCATTATTGCCTTGAGATTGCGAAGGCGTACGGTTGCACCCCCGAACAGCTCAAGCAGACCGCGCGCGGTTCATACATGCACGATATTGGGAAAATTGGCATCCCGGACTCTATCCTTTTGAAACCCGGGAAGCTGACCCGCGAAGAGCGAGCAACCATGGAAACGCACGCGCGCATTGGCTACGAACTGGTGAGCCGCATTGTTTTCCTGGCGGGCGCGGCGGAAATAGTTCTGGCCCATCAGGAACGATATGACGGCACCGGCTACCCGCAGGGCCTGGTGGGAGAGGAAATTCCATTGGGCGCCAGAATCTTCGCCGTGGCGGATACGCTGGACGCCATGACGTCCGACCGGCCGTATCGCCGTGCCATGTCCTTTGCCAAAGCGCGCGCGGAGATCAAGAACGAGAGCGGCCATCAGTTTGATCCCGATGTGGTTCGGGTTTTTCTCGCCATTCCGGAGAGCACATGGCAAGAAATTCGATTCCGTTCCGCCAGCAGTCGCGCCATCAGTCGTCCGCGCAACGCAACCCCCACGGACACCCCGCTGGCGGCCTAAGTTGTGCGATGCATCGCGATATTTTCAGCCGTTCCCAAGGATCGATCACGGCATCGGGCAATAAGACTTCGTTCAAACCTTGTTCGACTGGCGCTTGCCGCCGGGCATCCTGCCTCACTTCCGGGCACACCATGAATTATCCTAATGGCTGAGAGCGAAACAGCCGAAAAACCGGGTGGAGATGAAATTAAGTGCCCGGCAGACCCGGGCATGGATGCGCGCGTGAAGTGTAGATCCAGCAGTCTGATAAAAAATGTCATTGGGAGGAGCCGAAGGCGCCGAAGAATCCCGGCAGGGCTTAATTCTTAAATGCCGAGATTCTCCGCTTTGCCCAGCATGACAGCGTCGTGCGGCTTTTTCATCATCCTGCCAGACAAGAATGAAGGTGGAAGGTTTGGAGTCCGAAGAGATCAATCGTAAATCGGGTATGCTCGGAGGTCATGAAGGCGCGGTAACGCGGCGCCGGCTTCGGAAGGGGATTGTGACAATCGTCTTCATCGGCGCGTATGTTCTACTCGACCGTGTCACCACGTACTCACAAATCTGGCCCAGCATGAACGCCTGGTATATGCCGGCTGGATTGACCATGGCATTGGTATTGGGATTGGGCCTGGAATACCTTCCTGCGGCCATCGCGGCATCCATCGCCACCGCGATGCTGGACTATCACTTGTCCATCTTCTCCTCGTGGAGCGCCGTCCCACTCACGCTCGGCTTCGGAGCTGGTTACGGGTTAACTGCCGCCCTCCTAAGCAGGATATTGAAGGTTGATATCAGCTTCAGGCGGGTGCAGGATGTTGGCCGATTTGTTCCCGCCACCCTCGCTGGGTCTCTGGTTGTTGCGACTCTCGGTGTGGCCTGCAACATGATGGACGGGGCCGTTAAACCGTCTGAGTATCTCCCCGCCACTGTAAATTGGTGGTTGGGCGACGCAGTGGCCATCAACTCGCTGACGCCCTTCTTATTGGTTTTCGTCGTGCCCCGGCTTCGGGCCTGGGTGGATGGAGGAGTATGGTCGGGGAAAAAGAGTGGCCCAAGCCCGCCGCCCTTGCCTGGGTTGGCAATTCTTGAAACCGCGATGCAGGGCGCCGGAATTTTGGCCACGCTTTGGGTGGTGTTTGGATTGAGTGTTGCGGACCCCTACCAACCGCTCTACCTCTGCTTTATCCCCATCATATGGATCGCGGTCCGCCGGGGAGTGAGGGGAGCAGCGGCGGGAGCTCCAGCATTCAGCCTCATCATCATGATCATGCTTCGCCACACCACCTCCAACATGGAAATAGTGCAGAAGGGACAACTGCTCACCCTTTCACTTTGCCTTACCGGAATGATCTTGGGAGCGGTGGTCACCGCACGGAAGCGCGCGGAGGCTGGACTTCGACAAAGTGAGGATCGATACCGCGATTTGGTGGAAAACAGCGGCATCTTTGTCGGAACCCAAAATCTTGAGGGAACAGTCCTCAGCGCCAACATCGCCGCCTTGCGGATTTTCGGATGCCATCGAGAAGAGGAGTTTGTGGGGCACAACCTGCGGGAGTTTATGTTGGAGGATGATTTCCCGGAAATCAAGGCTTACCTGGATGTCATCCGGACGAGCGGCCGGGCCAATGGTTTGGTAAATGTCCGGACTCGCCGCGGCGAAAAGAAAATTATTGAATTTAACAACTCGTTGCGTCAGGAGGGGGTGGACAAATCGGTCATCCGGTGTATAGGCCACGATGTTACGGGACGCACTCGGGCCGAAAAAGCGCTGCGCTCTTCCGAAGAGCGGGTGCGGTTGTTACTCGACTCCACCGCGGAGGCTATTTACGGGATCGACCTGCAGGGAGATTGTACTTTTGCCAACGCTGCCTGTCTGCGGATGCTGGGCTACGGGTGCGCAGAGGCCATACTGGGCAAAAATATGCATGAGCTCAGTCACCACACGCGGGCCGATGGGAGTGCGTATCCCAAGAACGAGTGCAGGATTTTTCAGGCCTTTCACAGGGGTGAGGGAAGTCACGTTGAAAGCGAATTACTGTGGCGAGCCGACGGGACCTGCTTCCCAGCGGAATATTGGTCCTATCCGATCCGGAGTGGGGCCAGGATGGTCGGCGCCGTCGTCACGTTCCTGGATATCACCGAGCGCAAACGCGCGGAATCCGAGCTGCGCCAGGCCAAAAATGCGGCCGAGGCCGCCAACCGGGCTAAAAGCGAATTCCTCGCCAACATGAGCCATGAGATTCGAACTCCGATGAACGGCATTTTGGGCATGACCGAACTGGCCCTGGATACCCAACTTACCGCCGAGCAGAGGGAGTATCTGGAGATCGTCAGATCCTCGTCTGATTCGCTCTTGCGGTTGATCAATGACATTCTGGATTTCTCGAAAATCGAGGCTGGAAAACTTGACCTCGATCCCATCGAGTTCAATCTCCAGGACTGCCTGGGGGACGCCATCAAGCCCTTGTCGCTGATGGCCCACGACAAGGGTTTAAAGTTGGGGGTGGATATCTCTCCCAACACGCCGGCAATGCTTGTCGGTGATCCAACCCGGCTGCGTCAGATTCTGGTTAATTTGCTTGGGAACGCCATCAAGTTCACCGAACGAGGCGAAGTTGTCCTGAGCGTGCGGCAGGAGGGCGAGTCCTTAGGCCGCTTTGTGTTGCATTTTACGGTAAAGGACACGGGCATCGGCATCCCAGAAGACAGGCAAAAACTCATCTTTGATGCATTTACGCAGGCCGATAGTTCCACCACGCGCAAGTATGGGGGAAGCGGGCTGGGGCTGACCATTACTTCCCGGCTGGTGAAGTTGATGGGTGGACGGGTGTGGGTGGAGAGCGAACCTGGCGGGACCACTACTTTCCATTTCACGGCCCAATTCGGGCTGGTCAGCGCTCCCCCTCCCAAATTGATTTCATCCGCCCCTATGGACTTGTGGAATGTGCGGGTTCTGGTAGTCGACGATAGCGTCACCAACCAGCGCGCGCTGGAGGGAGCGCTTCTGATTTGGTCCATGGCACCAACTTCGGTGAAAAGTGCGTCATCCGCACTCGCCGCCCTGTCAAAGGCCCGGGAAAAGGGCGACTCCTTCGCCTTGGTCTTGGTCGATTCGGGTTTACCCGAAATGGATGGATTTGAATTGGTGGAAAAAATCAGGCAAGACCCGGAGCTTGCTACGACGCCTGTGGTGATGCTGAGCGCCGCCGGTCAGCGCGGGGACGCGGCCCGGTGCCGGCAGTTGGACGTGCAGGCCTATCTCACCAAACCCGTCCTTCAAACGGAGCTACGCAAGGCCATCACCATGGCCCTTGCTGGTCGAACACAAGCAGGAGACCGCAGTGGTTTGGTCACCCGCCATTCTCTTCGGGAGTCGCGCCGCGTGTTGCGAATTCTCCTGGTTGAGGATAATCCCATTAACCAGACGCTGGCGGTCCGCCTGCTGGAGAAACGCGGTCATACAGTGGTAACCGCAGACGACGGCCAGGAGGCGCTGGAAATTTTGGAAACGTCCGAATTCACCGGGTTTGACCTCGTTTTAATGGACGTTCAAATGCCGCGTCTGGACGGATACGAGACCACGGCGGCGATTCGCGAAAGGGAGAAATTGAGGGGGCAACATCTCCCCATCGTGGCTATCACAGCCCATGCTTTGAAGGGGGATGCGGAGCGTTGCCTGAAAGCCGGAATGGATGGTTACGTCTCCAAACCGGTGCGGCCGGACGATCTGTACGAGGCGATTGAACGCCTTTTTGATGATTCGGTTGAATCGTCCATCAAACCGCTTCGAGCCGCCTAGGCGGGCAGTTGAGGGAAGTTTTGCTCTTTTCGCTTTTGATTAAAGTCAGATTGCCGCCCCGCCGATAGTCAATTGGAAAAGAGCATGCGAAACGTCACAACCAGGGGCGAAATTCACTGGCCGTGAAGAATGGTCCCGCAAGTCACCCGGGAGAACAGTAAAACGATTGGATTTTATGGGTTCTTGACCTGGGTACAAACAAATCCATGAAGCGTCTGCGGAGTTGCACACGGGGGGGCCGGTACGAAAGCGTTTGGCGGTTGGCCTTGCTGCCTTGGTTTATCCCGGCAGTTGTGTTCCTGGCACTTTCAAGCCAAATGGTGTGGGCAGGGAAGACAAAGATTCACCAGCTCACCGCCATCCAGCAAATCCGCCAACTTACAATCACTCAAGCCGAGCTCGGCTATCCCGTCCATATACGCGCGGTGGTGACCTATTTCGAATCCACGGAATCTGACTTGTTCGTCCAGGACTCGACGGGAGGAATCTGGGTGGAACTCGGGGGAGCCCCATTGACCGCCGTCCCCGGTCAACTCCTTGATCTTCGGGGTGTCACTTCGGCCCCCGACTTTGCTCCGCAAATCTCGAAACCAAAATGGAAAGTAATCGGCCAAGCACCAATGCCCGTCGCCCGGCGGGTCACGTTCCACCAGATGGCCTCCACGCGGGAGGACAGCCAATGGGTGGAGGTGGAGGGAGTGGTCCGAACCGTGGGCAGGCGGAATCAACTTCACGCCCTCGGCATCGTCATGGACGACGGTAGGGTGACCGCTTTGCTGCCTGCCTCCGCCCATCTCGAAATTTCCAAGCTGGTTGATGCCAAGGTTCGCATTCGCGGGGCGTGTGGCGCGGATTTTAATTCCAATCAACAAATGGTGGGAGTTCTGGTTTACGTTCCCAGCCTGGCCGAGGTTAAAGTTGAAGAACCGGCGCCACTGGATCCGTTCTCACTGCCCGTGAAAACCATTGCCAACCTCATGCGGTTTTCATTGGTGGCGAATTTTGGGCACCGGGCGCGGGTAAGTGGCGTGGTCACCTATCAGCAGCCGGACGAAGGTTTGTTCCTAAAGGATTCTACGGAAGAAATCTACGTCAAGTCCAGCCAGCGCGACCGACTGATTCCGGGTGACCGAGTGGACGTCATTGGGTTTCCTGCCCTGGGGGAATTTGAGCCCATCCTGGAGGATTCCGCCTACCGCAAAGTGGGCCACGAGGCGCCGCCACAACCTGTGGACGTCCAGGCGGATCAAGTCATGGCACGTCAATTAAATGCCGCGCTGGTAAGGGTTCAAGGTCGTCTGGTCCACCACCCCCACCAGCAGCTCGCCTTGATTATGCAAGCTGGGACCACGGTATTCCACGCACAAATAATGGGCTTCCACGCGGACAAGCGCCTAGCCTCGTTGCAAGAGGGAAGCTGGCTTGAATTGACAGGAATCTGTCTCCTCCAGACGGGCAGTGAGGGTGTGGGGCCGTCATTTCGCATCCTCCTGCGCACGCCTGAGGACATCGTCGTAATCAAAAAGGCGACTTGGTGGAGCATTCGGCACACCCTCTGGACACTGGGATTCGTAATTGCGCTCTTGTTGGCGGCATTAGGATGGGTGGGGGCGTTAAGACGGCGCGTTAGCCAGCAAACCGGCCACCTTCTGGATCGCCTGCAAAATATTGCCAGCCTCGAGGAACGCTACCGGCTCTTATTTGAGCGAAACCTTGCCGCGGTTTACTCCGCCACTATGGCAGGCCAGATTGTGAACTGCAACGACGCTTTTGTGGATCTGGTGGGTTGCGCCTCGCGCAAAGAAACGCTGGCGCATCGGCTTCAGGATTTCTATTGGGACCATTCAGATTGGGATGCTGTCGCCGCCCGTCTTCTGGCCCGGGGCTCGCTCGGCAACGTGGAGATTCATATACGGAGGATGGATGGCACTCCAGTTTGGGGGCTGGAAAACACGGCGTTACTGCAAGTGATGGATGGCAACCCCGGGCGAATTCAGGGAACCATCGTGGACTTGACCGAGCGCAAGCAGGCCGGAGATCAATTGCAACTAGCCAAAGAAGCCGCCGAAGCGGGCAGCCGGGCCAAAAGCGAGTTCCTGGCCAACATGAGCCATGAGATACGAACCCCCATGAATGGAATTATTGGCATGACGGAACTCGCCCTCGACACTCAGCTCGGCCCTGAGCAGCGCGAATACCTGGAAATGGTCAAGTCGTCGGCGGACTCTCTCCTGACCGTTATCAACGACATCCTGGATTTCTCCAAGATCGAAGCGGGCAAATTGGATATCGAAGTCATTGAAGTAGACCTGCGAAAGAGCCTGGCGCGCATCATTAAAACGCTGGCCCTGCGAGCTCACGAGAAGGGTTTGGAACTCGCCTACCACATTCATCCGGAAATACCCCCAGCCCTCATGGGCGACCCCGGGCGTCTGGGACAAATAATTATCAACCTGGTGGGCAACGCCATCAAGTTTACGGAAAAGGGCGAAGTAGTGGTTCGCGTCAAGCCCGAGTCGCGGACCGGTGACGCCGTCCTGGTCCACTTTTCCGTCTCTGACACCGGCATTGGGATTCCCCTGCCAATGCAGGAGCAGATATTTGAAGCCTTTACCCAGAGTGACAGCTCGACCACGCGCAAATATGGCGGAACTGGACTCGGCCTCGCCATCTCGGCCCGGCTGGTCAGGATGATGGGCGGGCGAATCTGGGTGGATAGCAAAGAGGGGAAGGGCAGCGCGTTTCATTTCACCACCTGCATGAAAATCCTGGAGAGCTCGACGGAAAAAGAGCCTTCCGTGCAGCCTCCGGAATTGCGCGGAAAACATGTGCTGGTAGTGGATGACAACGCCACCAACCGCATCATCCTTGAGGAAATGTTGCAGAGGTGGCGAATGGCGCCGACGATGGCCGAAGGCGGAGGACAAGCACTGCGATGCCTCGAGGGCGCCCTCGATAGGGGAGACCCATTCCCGCTGGTCCTTCTCGATGCCCGGATGCCGGAGATGGACGGATTCACGTTGGCCCGGAGGATTAAAGAGAATCCTGGCCTTGCGGGGGCCACCATCATGATGCTGACCTCCGATGGTCACCGTGGCGACGCGGCGCGCTGCCTCGATCTGGGTATTTCCGCCTATTTAACCAAACCCATCCGCCCGTCGGATTTATTGGACGCCATCACTACGGTTCTCGCCCGAGCGCCCGAAAGCCTCGCTTCAATTCCATTGGTGACGCGCCATACTTTGCGCGAAAGACGAAGGCGATTGACCATTCTTTTGGCCGAGGATAATGCGGTGAATCGAACGTTTGCCGAGCGCTTGCTGGAAAAGAAGGGCTGCACGGTAATATCGGCGACCAGCGGGCGGGAGGCGATGGCCATCCTGGATGAACCAAACTGCGGCGGGTTTGACCTGATCCTGATGGACGTGCAAATGCCCGGTATGGACGGATACGAAACCACTGCCGCCATTCGCGCCAAGGAAAAATCCAGCGGAGCGCACTTGCCCATCCTCGCCATGACCGCCAACGCCATGCAAGGAGACCGCGAAAAATGCCAGCGAGCAGGGATGGATGGCTATATCTCCAAACCCATTCAAGTGGCGGAATTTTTCCGGGAGATCGAGCGGCTGGTTCCGTGGCATACGGAAAATGGAGGAGAAGCTCCCCCCAAGGCGGAAAGCGATTTGATCGATAAAGAGGGGTTGCTCGCCCACCTGGAAGGAGATTCCGAATTATTGTGCGACCTGACCGGGCTGTTTCTTCAGGAGTGCCCCCAGCTTATGGCGAGGATTCAGGCGGCGGTTGCCCAAAGCGATGGAAACGCCCTGGAACGCGCCGCCCACCAATTGAAGGGCGCCATTGGGATTTTCAAGAATGAGGCAGTGGGTGATGCGGCCGAGCGGTTGGAAACGTTGGGTCGGGAGAACAACCTCGTTCAGGCCGCGCACGAGTTTCAAGTGCTGGAGGAACAAATTGCGTTGCTGCTTCCTGAATTGAGAGTCATGGGCAATATCGCTGATGATAAACGCGATTCCCCTCAGTCGAGTGACCGCATCCCATAACGGGCCCAGCTGGTCGGGGGGCGTGGCCTATTAAGCGACAAAATTCAAGGGCGACATTCAAGCAGTCCGACGGATGAACCCGGCGCGCGGGTTTGAAAATACTTTCAAGATGCCCGGCATATTTGCCGAGAGACAACCAAGAGAAGCCATAACGCCCATGGAGGGGAGAAATAGACATGCTCCACGACGGCATCACGATGGCGGGTCGATACGATGATCGTCTGGTCGCGCTGTCTGTTTTAATTGCCATGGGGGCCGCGTACGCCGCGCTGGACTTGGCGGGACGGACAAGGGCGGCAAAGGGCCGCGCGCGCGCGGTCTGGCTGGGCGGCGGCGCCACGGCGATGGGGCTGGGCATCTGGTCCATGCATTACGTTGGGATGCTGGCATTCCGATTACCTGTTCCGGTGCTCTACGATTTGCCCACGGTGGGCGCTTCGCTGGTGGCGGCCATCCTCGCTTCCGCGGTCGCCTTGTTTGTCGTCAGCCGGGACAAGCTAACGGCGATTACGGTTGTAGCAGGAAGCCTCATGATGGGAGGCGGCATTGCCGCCATGCATTACATCGGGATGGCCGCCATGCGCTTTCAGGCGATGTGCCACTTCCACCTCTGGCTGGTGGCGTTTTCGGTGGCACTGGCGGTGACTATCGCGCTGGTTGCTCTGATACTTTCGTTCAGATTTCGTGATGAAGCGCCCGGCTCCAGTTGGAGAAAGTTCGGAAGCGCAATTTTGATGGGCGCGGCCATTCCGGTCATGCATTACACCGGGATGGCCGCGGCCAGCTTTACCAGTTCCAACCATGTGGGTGACACGACGCACTCGGTGAGCATCTCAAACCTTGGGCTGGGCGGGATTATTACGGTGACGTTCATGATTCTCGGTTTCGCCGTCCTGACTGCGCTGGTGGATCGGCGGTTTTCCGCCCAAGCGGTGGAACTGGAGTCGAGTGAGGAACGTTATCGGCAACTCTTTGAACGCAGTCTTGCCGGTGTTTATCGCAGGACGCTGAACGGGCTCGTGCTGGACGTGAACGACGCCTGCGCGCATATTTATGGTTACGGATCGCGGGAGGAACTTTTGGCCGACGCGAAGGCGGGGAGCCGGTTTGATTCTCCGGAGAACCAATCCTTATTGGCGGGACTCGCTGCGCGGGGAACGATTACCAACCTGGAACGGTGCTTCAACGGCAAAGACGGAATCCGCGTTTGGGTGCTGGAAAACGCCACGCTACTTGAGGGCAAAGAAGGAGGGCCGGCCCTGATCGAGGGAACTCTTATTGACATCACCGAGCGCAAGAAGGCGGAGCAAGAGTTGGCGCACCAGCAAAAACTTTTCGATGCCTTGATGGACAGCATTCCCGACACCATTTATTTCGAGGATACCGCCTGCCGTTTTATGAGAATCAATAAGGCACAGGCTCGAATGCTGGGGGTCAAAGATCCCCGTGAGGCCATCGGAAAGACGGATTTTGATTTTTTTCCCCGCGAACTCGCCCAGGAGTTTTATGCCAGCGAGCAGAAACTCATGCAATCAGGTCAGCCTATGATTGACGCCGTACAGAAGATCGTCAAGGCCGACGGGCAAGTCCAATGGGTTTCAGCCACCGAGGTGCCAATTTACGGAGCCGCGGGGGAGATCATGGGACTGGTCGGCATCTCAAGAGACATCACCGAACGCAAGCGGGCCGAGGCCGAGCTACAGACGGCCAAGGAAGCCGCCGAAGCCGCCAACCGGGCCAAAAGTGATTTTATGGCCAATATGAGCCATGAAATTCGCACGCCCATGAACGGCGTGATTGGCATGGCGGAGCTCGCACTGGATACACAGCTCACCACCGAACAGAGGGAATACCTGACTATTGTCAAATCATCGGCCGATTCACTCTTGACGCTGATCAACGACATTCTGGATTTTTCCAAGATCGAAGCGGGGAAACTCGAACTCGACCCCATCGACTTTAACCTGCGCGACAATATTGCCGATACCGCGAAGACGCTGGCCCTGCGGGCGGGCGAGAAGGGATTGGAATTGGTGGCGGACGTTCACTCTCGCGTACCGGTGATGTTGATTGGCGACCCCGCCCGCCTGCGTCAAATTGTAATGAACCTGTTGGGAAACGCCATCAAATTTACCCCCCGGGGCGAGGTGGTCCTCAGGGTGGAAACGGAGTCGGAGACCCAGACCGGGGTTTCGCTGCACTTTTCCGTAATGGACACGGGCATCGGCATACCTCAGGATAGGCAAAAAATTATATTTGATGCCTTTACGCAGGGTGACAGCTCCACGACGCGGAAATACGGCGGGACGGGGCTGGGCCTGACCATCACGTCGCGATTGGTGGAGATGATGGGCGGCCGCATTTGGGTGAAAAGTGAAGCAGGCCTGGGCAGCACATTTCACTTCACGGCGAATTTTAAACGGAGCCAAACGACCCCGGCGCAGCCTCGCCCCGCAGACTCGCTCAACCTGCGCGATATGCCGGTGCTGGTGGTGGATGACAATGGCACCAACCGGCGTATTCTTCAGGAAATACTGGTCAATTGGCACATGACGCCGACAATGGCTGAGGGAGGCCAGCAGGCCCTGGCGGCCCTCCGAAGGGCGAACGAGCTTGGGATGTCTTTCCCACTCGTGATCACCGATATGCAGATGCCCGACATGGATGGGTTCGGCCTGGCGGAACAGATTAAGCGTAATCATTATCTTGCCGGCGCCACCATCATGATGTTGACCTCCGGGGGCCAGCGCGGTGACGCCGCTCGCTGCCGCGAACTGGGCGTGACGGCCTATCTGACCAAGCCGGTCAAGCAATCGGAATTGTGGGAAGCGATCCTGGCGACCCTGGGCAAAAAGCCTCAGGAGAAAGAGCGGGCATCGTTGGTTACTCGCCACTCGCTTCGCGAGGTGCACCGCATCTACCGCATTCTGCTGGCGGAAGATAATCCCGTGAACCAAACTCTTGCCATCCGGCTGCTCGAAAAGCAGGGGCACACCGTGCTGGTGGCCGGAACGGGTCGGGAAGCGCTCGCCGCCTTGCAGGAACCGTCAGCGCGCGGCTTTGACCTGATTCTGATGGACGTTCAAATGCCCGAAATGGACGGCTTCGAGGCGACCACCAGGATTCGCAAAAGTGAAAAACTGACCGGACAGCGCATTCCCATTATCGCCATGACTGCGCACGCCATGACGGGCGACCGCGAACGTTGTCTTGCGGCGGGAATGGACGGATACATCGCCAAGCCCATTCATCAGGACGAATTGATTCGGACGATGGACAGTCTGGTTAATGTCCCGCGCCCGACCCCGCCGGACTCAGCTCATCTGACTCCGGCAGCCCTTCTGGACAAAGAAGCAATCGCCGAGCGAATGGGAGGTGATTTGGAGCTAATTCGCGGGGTCATTCGACTCTTCTCGGAAGATTGCCCGCGCATGATGGCCGAGGTCCGGAAGTCGGTTGAGACGCACAATCCCGGGGCTCTGCGTGACGCCGCCCACGCCTTGAAAGGGGCCATCGGAAATTTCACTTCGGAGGGTGCGTTCAAGGCGGCACTCCAATTGGAAATGATGGGCCAAAGCGGAGACCTGGCCCGCGTGGTGGAATTATACGCCGCCCTCGAAAAAGAAACGGGCGCGCTCGGGCTGGCGCTGGAAGAAATGAGAAAAGGGCTGGGTAGCCCCGTGAATTCTTAGCACGCACAGCCTGCGGGGTGAAGGACCACCCGATGACCATCCTGATTGCCGACGATGACCGCATCCACATTCAATTGGTGAGCGCTTACCTCAAAAAAGCGGGATTCTCGGTGTCCGCGGCCTACGACGCCATGCAAGCCTTCACCCTTGCCATCCGCACCTTGCCCGCCGCCATCGTGCTGGACGTCAACATGCCCGGTGGGACCGGCCTTGAGGTTCTTCGACGCCTTAAGAACTCCTCCAAGACCAACCAGATCCCGGTGATTGTGGTGAGCGGCAGCATTGATGAAAGAACTGCCGAAATGGTGAAGACGATGGGCGCGGAGGAATACCTTCCCAAACCAGTGGATTTTGATGGACTGAAGCGCGCCCTGCAGCGGACGATCGGCACCGCCATCGACTTGCCGCTGGGAGCGCGAAAATGAGCGTTGCAGAGCGCCGTGCCGAAGGGCCCTCCCGGTTGGAATCCCCCTCAAAAATAAAAGAATATTTGTTCAAGTTCCCCTCCCCATCCGCCGATGAATAGGTTGGTTGGCCCACTCGTTCAAGTTGGGCCTTACAAGGCATGCTTGGATCCCGATTTTCAGGGTTGAATACATGAACATTACTTGGCTGGGCAACCGAAGGACGATCACAGCCACTTTTGCGCTGGCAATTGCAATCTTGCTACTAATCGTCACCATGACTTACCACAGCACCCTTCGGTTGATTCAGACGGACGTGTCCAGACAGCATAATCACAGGGTTTTGGAAAAGACCGGGCAATTATTGTCCGAGCTTGAGGACGCCGAGACCGGACAAAGGGGATATTTAATTACCGGAGAGGAATCTTATCTGGCGCCGTATCAGCGCGCCGTGGGCGAAGTCCGGGAAACGATAAAGGAGCTTCACGGTTTGGTGAGGGAGGATCCCAATCAGCAGCGGGACTTGGCGGCGATCGAGGCTTTGAAGGAAGCAAAACTGACAGAGCTTTTGCAAACCATCGATCTCCGCCGGAAAGCGGGCTTCGACGCTGCCAAACAAATCGTTCAAACCAACGTCGGCAAGCAGGCGATGGATGACATGCGCAAAATTATTGCCGGGATGGACGAGCGCGCGGAAAAGTCCCTGAGCGTCGATCAACAAATCGAAGAAACCGCGGCCCGGAGGAGCATCCAGGTGGTTTTGCTGGGGGGAGCCGTAACCGTGGTCCTGCTCTTTTCAACTTTCCTTCTTTTGCGCAGAGAAATCGCCGTCCGCACCAGCGCAGAAGAAAAAGTCAGCCGCTTGAACGAGGGGCTAAAACAGGGGAGCGCAGAGCTCGAAGCTAAAAACAAGGAGATGGGTGCATTCAACAAAAAGCTGGAAACAGAAATTGGCGCCCGCAAGCAGGCGGAAGAAGGGGTTCAGCGGCTGAACGTGGATTTGGAACACCGCACCGAAGAGCTGGAGGCATCCAACAAGGAACTTGAGGCCTTCACCTATTCCGTGGCCCACGACCTGCGCGCCCCGCTTCGCCACATCGACGGCTTCTCCAAATTGCTTTTGGAGGAAGGCGGCGCGGAACTGAGCGAAGAAAACAAGCGCTACCTTTCGCGAATTTGCGACGGCACCAATCGCATGGGGCAATTGGTGGATGATTTGTTGAACCTGGCGCGCCTGGGCCGTAGGGAGTTGAGCCTTCAGGTTACAGGTCTGAACTCAGTGCTGGAAGAGGTGTTGAAAGATGTTAAAGCGGAGAATGCCAACCGCGACATCCGGTGGAATATCCAGCCGCTCCCCTTCGTTGAGTGCGACCCCGCTTTGGTGCGGCAAGTGTTCTCGAACCTTCTTTCCAACGCCGCCAAATACACCCGCCCTCGCCAACCGGCCGCCATTGAAGTGAGTCAGATGAATGAGGACGGACAACCGGTCATCCTGGTTCGGGACAACGGCGTCGGGTTCAGCATGAAATATGCCGACAAGCTATTTGGAGTATTTCAGCGATTGCACCGGCCGGAAGATTTCGAGGGGACCGGAGTGGGACTGGCCACGGTCCACCGCATTGTCCGCAAGCACGGCGGGCGCGTTTGGGCCGAGGCGGAACTGGATAAAGGGGCAACTTTTTACTTTACCCTGGGCAGCCAAAAATCGGAAAGCAGAAATCAGAATGCAGAAGGAGTCGGAAAGGCGGCTTAGAGAGACAGAATGTCAGCCGGTCAGTTACTGAAACCATGGATTACTGACGAACTGAAAAACTGAGGCACTGAAATACGGACAGGCCGCACAACTGACCGCTGAATACTGAGAACAGATAACTCTAAAACGAGGTGACGGATGAGTGCAAATAATGTTGAAATCCTGCTGGTCGAGGACAATCCTGACGACCTGGAACTGGCCATGCACGCATTACGCCGGGAAAAGCTGGCCAATCATATCGAAGTTGCCCGCGACGGCGAGCAGGCTCTTGATTTTATCTTTTG
Organism: Terriglobia bacterium; assembly: GCA_035946625.1. Classification (GTDB taxonomy): domain Bacteria; phylum Acidobacteriota; class Terriglobia; order UBA7540; family UBA7540; genus DASYXZ01. Next base: position 68,101 of record DASYZE010000051.1, read on the forward strand.
CCGGGCGAACTATGCCCAGCGCAATTTCAACGATCAGCCCCGGTTGATCTTGCTGGACCTGAAATTGCCGAAAGTGGATGGCCTGCAAGTCCTGCGCGAAGTCAAGGAAGACCCGCGCACGAAAGCTATACCTGTGGTGATTCTCACCTCGTCGAAGGAAGAGAAGGACCTGGTGGAGGGCTACCGGCTGGGAGTGAACAGCTACATCCAGAAACCCGTGGACTTCGAACAATTTCGAAGCTCGATCAAGACGGTCGGGCTTTACTGGCTGGTGGTCAATCAGCCGCCACCGGCTGATGCATTCCGCAAAGCGGCCTGAATACGAACGGCGCCCGTCGAATGGGGCGAACGGTCTTCACGGCGAAGGGGGGGAGCGATGCGCGAAGCTTCAAAAAAGCACGCCACATCCGGCGTCCGGTCTCTGCGCGTCCTGATTGTGGAGGACCAGCCCGCCGATGCCGAGCTCGCCATCGCCTGGTTGAAGCGGGCGGGCTACAGCCTGTCATTTGAGATTGTGGAGACGCTTGAGCAATTTAAGGATCGAATCGAGCGGTCGACGTTTGACCTGATACTCTCCGATCACAACCTGCGGACATGGACGGGGACGGACGTGTTGGAATGTCTGGGCAAATCGGGCAAGGAAGTCCCGTTCATTGTGGTTACCGGCACGCTGGGGGATGAGGCGGCGGTTGAATACATCAAGCAGGGCGCGGCGGACTACGTCCTTAAACATCGTTTGGAGCGCCTTCCCGTGGCGGTGGGCCGCGCCTTGCGCGAAAAAGCGCAATGCGAGGAATCCGCGCGCCTCCAGGAGGCAGTCTTTGCTGGAAAAAGGGAATGGGAGCTGACCTTCGACCAAGTCCCGGATGCAGTTTTTCTTTTAGACGAATATGGCTGTGTCCGGCGGGCGAACCGCGCCGCGGCTGAAGTCCTGAGTATGGATTTCAAACAAATGATTGGGCAGCCCTGGTACGAGATGATCCATGGCCTGGGTGAGTCCCGGCCAGACGACCCGCACTTGCAGGAGGTGTTGGATATGGGCGAGGGGTTGCGAAAAGATATTGGGCTGCCGCGGCTGGGCAAGGTTTTCGAGGTCGTCTCCAGTCCGCTGCGCGATTCGGCCGGCGGGTTGTGCGGGGCCGTGGTGGTGATGCGGGACGTGACGGAGCGCCGCCGCGGCGAGGAAGCATTGGTCAGGCTGCGCAAAGCGGTGGACGCCTCCGGTGAAGTTGTTTTTATGACCGACCCCACGGGTGTGTTTACTTTTGTGAACCCGGAGTTCACCCGGCTTTATGGTTACTCGGAAGAGGAGGTGGTTGGCAAGGTGACGCCCCGGGTATTAAAAAGTGGTCGCAGGAGCGCGGAGGAGTATGCGAATTTCTGGAAAACAATACTTGAAAATCGTGGGATCAAGGAAGAAGTGTCCAACAAGACCAAGGACGGGCGCCTGGTGGATGCCGAAAACTCCGTTAATTCTATTCTTGATGAGCAGGGGGACATCAAAGGCTATTTGGCGATCCAACGCGACATCACGGAGCGCAAGCGGCTGCTGGAGCAACTCCGCCAATCTCAAAAAATGGACGCCATCGGGCAGCTAGCAGGGGGGGTGGCCCACGACTTCAATAATTTGCTCACCATCATCTCGGGCTACGGCGAGCTGGTCTCGAGCGGTCTCGGTCCCGATCACCCCCACCAGGGTCACGTCAAAGAAATTCAGCAGGCCGCCGACCGAGCATCGGGGCTTACCCGCCAATTGCTTGCTTTCGGCCGACGGCAAGTGCTGGCCCCGCAGATTTTGGACTTGAACGCCGTGCTTTCAAACATCGATAAAATGTTGCACCGGCTCATCGGCGAGGATATTGAAATGGAAACACTCGCCGCCGTGGAACTCGGCAGGGTGAAAGCGGACGCCGGACAGATCGAGCAGATCATTATGAATCTGGCCGTCAACGCGCGGGATGCAATGCCCACCGGCGGTAAGCTAAATATTGAGACGGCCAATGTGATCCTGGATGAAACCTATGCCCAGGGGCACATTTCCGTGAAGCCGGGCAGTTATGTGATGCTGGCCGTCAGTGACAATGGGTACGGCATGGACGCGGAAACCCAGGCCCGCATCTTTGAACCATTCTTCACCACCAAGGCGCTGGGCAAAGGAACCGGTCTCGGCCTGGCCACCGTCTATGGGATCGTCAAGCAGAGTGGCGGCCACATCTGGGTTTACAGCGAACCGGGAAAAGGCTCCACCTTCAAGATTTACTTTCCTCGGGTGGAGGGCACGGTGTCGAGAACAAGCAAGGTCCAAATCATTTCCCGAGACCGCCGTGGAACAGAAACGGTGCTCGTGGTTGAAGACGAGGAGACAATCCGCCAGCTCGTGCGAAGCATCCTTGAGTCCAATGGTTACAGGGTCCTCGAAGCTAAAAGCGGCGCCGACGCCCTTTCCATATGTTACGCCCACTCGGGAGCCATTCACCTGGTCCTTACCGATGTGGTGATGCCGCAAATGAGCGGTCCGGAGCTGGCCCTGCAATGGGCGGCCCGGCGGCCGGAAACCAAAATAATTTACATGTCAGGTTACACCAACAACGCCATTTGCCATCACGGACTTCTGGACCGGAACCTGGCTTTTATCGAAAAGCCATTCACGCCCCAAGCCCTGGAGAATAAGGTGCGCGAGGTTTTGGAGGCTGGATCCGGCGCCGAAGCAGAATGAAATTGAACTGGCCGCGGAAAGAGGAATTTAATCATGTCTCTCAAAATCATGGTGGTGGACGACGAACCGAAAATCCTGGAAATCATCAAGGCTTTTGTCGACCCTCTCGGATGCGAAGTCTCCACCTTCCAAGACAGCCGCGATGCGGCCAAAACGATTACGAGGCAGAAGTTCGACGGAATCTTTGTGGATGCGAACATGCCTTATCTGGATGGATTTGAGCTCACCCAGTGCATTCGCGAATCACCGTCCAACAGCAAGGCTCCGGTGGTTATGCTCACCGGGTGCGACGATGTTGAAACCATGCGCCGGGGCTTTAAGGCGGGCATCACGATTTTCCTGGGGAAGCCGGTCACTCAAGAGCGCATGGTGCGAGCCATTAACGCCCTGCGCGGAGCCTTCCTGAGGGAAAAAAGGAAATATGTCCGGCTGGCGTTTCATGCCCTGGTGGCTTGCAAGTGGAATCTCAATGGCTCCCACCAGTCAAACTCCAGCGGCCTCGACATCAGCGAGGGGGGCATGGGACTGGGCGAGGCCCCCCGTCTCGGCGTGGGTCATAATCTTGATCTTGATTTCTCACTTCTGGCCACGCCCTCGCCGTTGAAGTTGCACGCGCGCGTCGTCCGTGAAATGCCCCCCAACGGGCTGGGCGTTGAGTTCGTAGATCTATCGCCCGCGGACCGCATGGCCATCCAACGCTATATCACCGGCGCCATCAAGGGATAAAACAGGTCCAGGCTACAGGGGGGCGTCCGGCCCTAAACATTTTGCAGCAGAGGAAGCACCACGGAGAACGTGGTTCCCTCCGGCGAGGTGCTTTCCAAATTCACCAGCCCGTTGTGGCTCACCACAATTTTCTGCACCAGGGCGAGTCCAAGTCCGCTGCCCGAGGCTTTGGTGGTGAAGAACGGAACGAAAATCTTCTCGCGGTCGGCCGGAAGAATCCCCTGGCCCGCGTCTTCAATCAGAATCTTGAGGAATTCTCTTCCGCCTTGCCGGATCACTTCGCCTCGGATGGTGATGCGCGCCGTCTCTTTCCTTTCCCGCTGGGCTTCGCAGGCGTTGCGCAGCAGATTGGAAAGCGCCTGCCGCAGGAGCACTTCATCGCCCTCGACGGCTACCCAATTTCCTTCTGTTTGTAAAGCGACGTGCTTAAAATTATCAATCTTTTTCAAATCTTCCATGGCGTGCAAGAGAAGTTCCCGGACGTCCACCGGGATAGCAGCCACGGTGAGCGGTTTGGAAAGGGCCAGGAAATCCGTGACCACGCGGGTGAGCGATCGGATCTCGTTGACGATTTTTTCCGCGCAATCGCGCTGCGTCTGAGAAAGGTTCCCGTCACGCAGCAGTTGCGCATACCCGGAAATGCTGGCCAGTGAATTTTTGAATTCGTGCGCGATGCCCGCCGACATAGTGCCCAGCGCCGCCAAGTGCTCCTTCAGGCGAATCTGCTCCTGGAGCTGCCGGGTCTCGGTAAGATCGGAAAGCAGGCACACCGCGCCATCCAATTCGCCGCCCGCTCCGTGAAAAGATGAAAGCGACATGCCGAGCAGACGTACGTCACCGCGCGGAGTGAGGTACTCTATGGTTTCCCGGGTGGTCGTTTTGCCCGTAGCCAGGCACTCGCGGATGTGGGCGGCAAGGCTCGATTGCGGGCCCAGAATTTCCGGATAGCGGCGCCGCGACCAGGTGTCCACCCCCAGCATGATTCGCACCGCCGGGTTGGCGGCGGTGATGAAGCCTTCGCGGTTGAAAACCATCAGCCCGCTCGGCATTTCCCGGATGATGTTTTCGCTGATGCGCGCGCTTTCCTTGGCGCGTTGCTCGGCGGCGCGGCGCAGTTCGGTGAGTTCTTTTTCCTGCTCCTTCATTCGGGCGATCACGCCCTGCATGGCTGCCATGGCGAAGCTGGCTTCGTTTTCGATGCGCGGTGATTTAGGGGCAAGGTCGGTTTCCTGACGCTGCTCCTGGAAAAGCTTGTGAACGAAAAACACGGCCACCACAACCGCCGCCATGACCACCAGAAAGGTGCCCGCCAGCAACGTAATGCGTGCTTTGGATTCCGGCCCCGTCATGCCACTCATCGGGCCGACGCACGCCCCCAGCACAAGCGCTGCCAGAAGAGCGCCGCCCGAAGCCAATGTCCGCCGCAAAATGGAAAGTTGAGATTTCATTTCTTCAGGCCACACCCGACCAGCGCAGATACCAGTCGAGCAATGCCGGCCCTCCCAGGACCGAAAAAATAGCCGCCACGCCCAGGAAAGTTCCGTAAGGCCATTCGTAGTTGCGAAGCCGCGGGCTGAGGAGAGTGGCGGGTACGGCCACCAAGGTTCCGCCCAGTGAACCGAGTAAGATCGTCATCAGGGTGAGCGGGGCTCCCAGGAACGTTCCTGCCATCAACATGAGCATCACATCCCCAAAGCCCAGATATTCCTTGGCGCGGCCGCTGGCATAATAGAATGCTTCGCCCACCGCGTAAAACAATCCGCCGCCCGCCAGCGCCCCCGCCACCGTACCCAATAGGGAATCGGCAACGCCCGTGGGATAAATGCCGGTGAATCCAAGCACCCAATCCACTGGGCGGTTATCCACAGGAACAAGAAAGCTTAACAAAAGACCGGCACCGATTCCAAAGAGAGTCACCGAATGTGGAATGATGCGCCCGCGCAGGTCGGTAAATATAAGCACCACCAAGAGCATGCCCAGCAAAATGTATTTGATGAATTCCGGGCTGAGTTCATACTCCGCCAGGGTGGTCACCCACAGCGCCGCGGTGAGCAATTCCACCAGGGGGTAAATGATGGAAATCTTTTCGTGGCAGTGGCGGCACTTGCCGCGCAGGATGAGATAGCTCAATACGGGAATATTGTCGTACCACGCGATGGGTTGGTGGCAGCGCGGGCAGTGGGAGCGGGGCGTGATAATCGACTCGTGTTGGGGCAGGCGGGAGATGCAGACGTTGAGAAAACTGCCGAAGACGAGCCCGAAAACGGCGGCGCAGAAATATGGGAAAAGGAATTGGGCCATGGATCAGTGTTTGTTGGCAATCGATAAGAGATTCGCCGCTTGCCGGCGTGCGGCGGAGCGTTGGGTTTTTTAACTTTTGCCTTTTACCTTTTGACTTTCAAATTCCAAACTCTTCTCCCCGACCAGTCTCTCATACAGCTTCTCCGTGCGCTCCACCATCAGTGTACTCGAAAACTGCGCGGCTCGTTGCCGTGCCTTGATACCCATTTCGCGCAGGCGCACCGGGTCCGATGCGGCACGGACAATGGCATCTGCCAGGGCTTGAGCCGATCCGGGCGGCACCAGCCATCCCGTTTCGCCCTCTTCAACAATTTCCGGAAGTCCGCCCACCTGGCTCGCCACCACAGGCACGCCATGCGCCATAGCCAGCAGCGCCGCGGAGCCCAGGCCTTCGGCGCGCGAAGGCATGATAAACAGGTCAAGGGCAGTGAAAAATTCGGAACGGTTTTGGGGGAGAACCATCGTCCGAAGGTTGGAAGTATAATTCACTTTAAGCCCGCCTCCACCGTCCATGCCAAGCACCTCGCCCTCAATAGGGTAAAAGAACGACTGAGGCCCAGAACAGCCTGAGCCGGTCAGGGCCGTGACGATTCGCGCCTCCGGCACGCTTTCTTTCAAGAGGGATGCGGCATCGCGTGCCACATCGAGCCCTTTTTCCTGTCCTGCGGAAGCGATGTGGCCGACCACAAAGTCCTGATCGCTACAACCCCACTGCCATTGCGCGCGCAGGCGGCTCCGTGTGACAGCGTCCGGCAAATTTTCTTGGATTTCCACGCCGTCGTAAATCACTTCAATCCGCGAATCCGGCACACCTGCGTCAACCAACAACTGCCGGACATAATTGGAGACCGCGATGACCGCATCACAAGTTCGCCCATATTTCAGCCGGGTGTCAATCCGGCGGGGCGGGGCATAAATCACCCTCCGGCTGGCCACCCGCGACACGTGCATCCCCATCGAAGCCAGCCAGGAAATAGTTTGACCCCTGCCGTCGTGGGCGTGCAGGATTTGAAAAGGTTCAGAGTGCAATAGCTGGCGAAGCTGGAAAACTCCGTGCGCGCCTGCGGGGTCGTGGCGGGGCAGGCCAAACACCCGATAACCTTCCTGACGCGCCCGAGCTTCAAGAGCCGTCCCGTCCAGGGTGACGATCAACTGCTGGTGGCCGCGCGCCGCGAGGCCACGCGCCAGCATCAGCAGTTGGATCTGGCCACCCCGCAAGTCCTCGCCCGTATCGAGATGAACAAGGCTGAGCATGAGAAAAAGGTAAAAGTAACAAGATTGAAAGTTAAAGGTCGGAAGAATCTGTTTTCATCTTTAACCTTTCACCTTTACCTTCTGACCTCCGCGCCGCTGCAATTCGGTAAATTTAGAAAACTTGCGCCGCACATACCGCGCTGCCATGCGCGCGAGGGTGAAACCCTGCCGGCCGTCCAAAATGCCCAAGCGGAAAAAAAAAGTATTCACAAAAACCCACGAGGGCGAGAGCAGCCGGCTGATCGCACTCACACGGTCTCCCCGGTCAATCATTTCGCGTGCCGCGAGATCGGTGTAAAACTCGATCCGCTGCGCGTGTTCGTCCAGCGAGTCGCAGGTGTAGTGGAGAATCTCGCCGCCCAAAGTTTCCACCCGCCCTGCGACGGCCACGGATTCGTGCACGTAAGCGCCCTGCCACCCACCCTTGCGGCGGTCAAATAACCGCACCTTGTAATCGGGATACCAGCCGGAGTGAAGAATCCATCGACCCAGGTATTGCGCCCGCCGGGCAAACTGATAGCCGTCGGCTTGGGGCGTCGCGCTTTTCCATTGCAGAATCGAATGGATGGCGGCCGCATCCAGTTCCTCGTCGGCATCGAGACTCAGGATCCAATCGTGCTGCGCCTGCGAGCTGGCGAAATTCTTTTGCGCGGCAAAACCTTCCCAGGCGTGAGTCACCACGCGCGCCCCGCAGCTCCGCGCCACATTCACAGTGCCATCGCCGGAACCGGAATCGACCACCACCACTTCATCGGCGCAGGAGAGGGAGCGGATGGCGCGGGCGATGTGCGCGGCTTCATTGTGCGCAATGATGGTGGCGGAAATCGCAGGCATGGAACTACTTTTGTCCCCGGCTCTCTGAACGGACCATCGCACCAGCCTAGTGCGCAACGATGGCCGCAAATTTCTCCTGCGCAATCAGGTCCGCCACCCGCGTTATATCCTGGTGCAGGGCCCGGTCCTCGCGCAGCGGAAGAGCGACGCAGCGCACCAGTTGGCGTGCCCGTTCAGCCAGCGCGCCGGTCCGGAGAGGCGCCAGCCGGTCAATGGCCTCGCTGGCAGCAAGCAGTTCAATGGCAAGAATAGCGCGCACATTGGCCAGCGTGGGCCGCAACTTCAACGCCGCCGCCATGCCCATGCTGACGAAGTCTTCCTTATTGCCGGAGGTGGGAATGGAATCCACCGAAGCGGGGTGGGCCAGTATTTTATTTTCCGAAGCCAGCGCCGCCGCCGTCACTTGCGCCAACATGAAGCCCGATTCCAGGCCCGGCGAGTGGGCGAGAAAAGGTGGCAGGTCCGACGTCAAGGGATTCACCATGCGGTCGATTCTCCGTTCTGAAATCGCGCCCAGTTGCGCCAGCACAATGGCCATCAGGTCGAGCGCCGTGGCCAGCGGTGCTCCGTGAAAATTTCCTCCCGAAACCACCTCGCCATCACGCACGAAAATCAGGGGATTATCCGTAGCGCTGTTCATTTCCACTTCAAAAACGCGGCGCGCATAGGCAAGCGCGTCCCGAACCGCGCCGTGGACTTGCGGCATGCAGCGCAGGCTGTAAGCATCCTGAACCCGCGGGCAATCCAGGTGCGATTGGCGAATGGTGCTGCCCCGGTTGAGCCGATTGAGATTCCTCGCCGTCCTCATTTGTCCCGCGTGCGGCCGGGCCAGTTGCAGGCGCTCGTCAAAGGCGGCGGGCGATCCGCGCAGCGCGTCGAGTGAGAGCGCGCCCGCCACGTCGGCAGTGTCCACCAGAGTTTCCGCCTGCCGGAGCGCCAGCAAGCCGAGCGCCAGCATAGCCTGCGTGCCGTTAACCAGGGACAAACCTTCCTTGGCCTGGAGTTCGAGCGGCCGAAGCTTCGCGCGCTTCAACGCCGCGCCCGCCTTCATGCGGCGGAATGGCCCCCCGGGCTGGGGTTGGTACACCACTTCGCCTTCGCCCACCAAAGCCCTCGCCAGATGGGCCAGAGGTGCGAGGTCGCCGCTGGCGCCGACTGAGCCGCGTTCCGGGACCACCGGGTGAATGCCGTGGTTCAAGAACTGGCAGAGCAAATCAACCAGGGCAGGCCGCACGCCGGAAAGTCCCGCTGCCAGCCCGTTGGCGCGCAGCAAAAGCAGGGCGCGAGTTTCCTCGGTGTCAAGCGCATCGCCCACGCCGCACGCGTGGCTGCGGACAATATTCAATTGAAGCTGCCGCGCCTGCGCCGGATCGATTCGCTCCGTGGAGAGGCTCCCCACGCCGGTGGTTACGCCGTAAACCACCAGCTTGCGCTCAATCATTTTTTCAATCAGGGCGCGCGTCTTTAGCATGGCGCTCCGGGCACGAGGGTGCAGGGCCGCGCCGCGGCGCTCGCGGACCACAGCGTGGAAATCATTGCGCGTCAAAGCGTGCCCGGTGAGCAGAATGGGTTGCGGCATCGAAATCCTTGGGAGAATTGGTTCGCCGGGTCGGGCGGCGAAAATTCAACATCTATCGAGACAGGGCGCTGGAACTCTTCAAGCCGGCCGCGAATAAGCCGCGATATTTTTCCGGCAACGCGCGCGGGCGGCCGTCACGGTCCGTAATCACGTGGACGGTCTCGCCGCTCGCCAACAGCTCGTCATTGGCCTTTCGATATATCTCGTATTCAAACACCAGCACGCGCTTGCGGCAGGAGCTGACGCGAGTGCGCACTATGATTTCATCGTCGTAGCGCGCCGGCGCTTTGTAACGGCACCGTGCTTCCGCTACCATGATGTAGAGGCCGTCTTCGGCTTCCATATCGCGGTAAGCAAACCCCACCTGGCGGCAGAAGTCGGTACGCCCGATTTCAAACCACACCAAATAATTCGCGTAATAGACAATGCCCATCTGGTCCGTCTCAGCATAACGGACGCGGAATTCTGTGGACGTCCAGCCGGTTGGGAATTCTCTGATCATTTTCATTGGTGGCGCGTGCTGAACCTGCCCGTGCCAGTCTATAGCAAAAACAAAATTACGCAAACACCACCCCAGGCGATGGATTTTGATATTTCAGAATCGGGCAGGAGACTGCGTGCGGATTTTGCCCAACGCCTCGTGATGGTGGGCGGGAATGGTGGACGATATCCGGAATCAGCCCAAGTGTTAAGCCAGCCGAACACCGTTTTCATCCACCGGGTCGCGGAGCACCTGGCGCAGGGCGGCGCAAAATCCGGAATAAACGGGCTGGGCAAACTTCCACACGGAAGAATCGCCCGTGCGCGCAGGTGCGTCATCTTTTCGAGAACCCTTTTCCACTTGCTTGAAAAACTCTTCCGCCGTCGGCCAGGATAAAGTCAAATCCGGCCGCTTCGTCGGCCGGCGATCGAATTCGATTTTTCCTTTGTCGAGGAAGATGGTCCAGGCAAAATCCCAATCCTCAATCATCCAAAGCAGGGCACAGTGCGCCTCACGAATATGCTGGCGGACGTTGCGGTCGCGCCCAGCCAGCACAAACGCCCGCTGAAACAACCGCCGAGCCGCTCGTTTGGAAAGGGAAGTTGGGTCGACCACCGCCTCACTCTGGCGATCCTCGTCAGCGGGATAGGAAATTAACGACATGCGAAAAGGTTAAAGGGTAAAGATGAAAGGGTAAAGGTGAAAATAGGTCGCCCGAAAGCGGCGAGGGCCTGCTCTCAAAGGTGCGTGATTTGATCTTCGTTGTCGGGAGCCGGGCGCGGCGGCTCAAGAAAGAGCCCGAGCCAGAACCCGCCGCTACCTCTCACCTGCTATCGGCTATCACCCGCCTATCAACTTTTTTCCTTTACCCTTTAACTTTTAACCTTTAACCTTTTATTGACCTTCCTATGAATGACGCGGCGCGATCAACTCCATTGGCCAATGATGACGGATTGTTGCGTGGATTCTGGTATCCCGCCTTGCGCAGCCACCGGGTGCGCGGCACATCACTGAAGACCGCGATGCTGCTCGGTCTCCCGCTCGTGATGGGCCGGGACAGTCACCGCAAGCCATTCGCGATGCGCGATAGCTGCCCGCATCGCGGCATGCCGCTCTCCTGCGGCATCTTTGACGGCCACAAGCTCGAATGCAGTTATCACGGCTGGACCTTCGATCCGCAATCAGGAGTGTGCGGCGAGGTGCCCTCTCGCACGGAGCGCGACAAGTTGAGGGTCGAGAGAGTTATCGCCCAGACTTTTCACTGCGAAGAACAAGACGGTTATTTTTGGGTCTACATGCCGGAGGCGGAACCGCGCTCTGAAGCTTTACCACCCGTCCCGCGGCTCGCAACCTTCAGCCCGAAATATCGCCTTACTCGCCTTGAAGCGGAATTACCATGCCACGTGGACCACGGCATCATCGGCTTGATGGATCCCGCGCACGGCCCCTTCGTTCATCAAGCCTGGTGGTGGCGCACCCGCCACAGCATTCAGGAAAAAGAAAAAGTTTTCGAGCCCATTCCCAACGGCTTTCGCATCCGCGCCCACCCCCCCTCGGCGAACAGCGCGTTTTACAAGCTGCTGGGCGTCTACGGCCAGCCCATCACCACGCGCATTGAGTTTGTGCTGCCCAACATGCGCTTTGAGGAGATTCATTGCGGCCCCAAATGGTTTTCCAGCCGCACCACCGTGACGCCCATCACCGTGGACCGCTGCCGCATTGACTTCTGCGCCGCGTGGAATGTTTTTGCCTGGATGCCGCTGATGGTCCCCATCTTCAATGTTTTTGCGCGAGCTTTTATCGGGCAGGACCAGCGAACTATGGAGCAACAGGCGCAGGGGCTGAAATACAACCCTTCGTTGATGCTCATTGATGACGCGGACCGCCCCGCCAAGTGGTATTTCCAATTGAAGGCGGCACTCCAGAATTCCCGGCAGACGGGCCAACCCATGCAGCACCCCATCAAAGAGTCCACGACTTTGCATTGGAGAAGTTAAACAAAGGGTTAAAGGTTAAAGGCTAAAGTCTTCAGGCTGCTGGCGGAATGGCCCGCCGCACGCAGGTTCTTCATTTATCCTTTAACCTTTACCCTTTAACCTTTTTCATCGCCATACCGCCTTTCTCTTTTCTAAAAAAGCAGAAAGTCCTTCGCGGAAATCGGGCGTGGAGCGGATGCGGGCATTTTCCTGAAGCGCCAATTCAAGCTGGCGGTCAAGATCTTTTTCAAACATCTCGCGCAGCAGCCGCTTGGTATAAATCAGACTGGTGGGGATGACGGCCAGGAGTTCGCCGGCCATCTCGCGGGCGCGCGCCATCAATTTCTCCCGCGGGACAACTTCATTGATCAGGCCCAGGCGGAGCGCTTCTTCGGCGCCAAAAATTCGCCCGGATAGCAACAAGTCGCGCGCTCGTTTTTCTCCGATCTGGCGGACCAGGAAGACGGACACAAGGGCCGGAACAAATCCGATGCGGACCTCGGTGTAGCCGAACTTCGCCTCGGGCGCGGCCAAGGTGAAATCGCACAAGGTGGCAATGCCACACCCGCCCGCGATGGCCGCCCCATTGACAGCGGCGATCAAGGGTTTTGGGAAATCGTAAATACGGCGGAAAAGCCGGGCCAGGCGTCGCGAGTCGGACAGATTGGCGTCTGAGGCGCGCGGCAGGCCACCCTTCATCGCCCCGCCCTTCAGCACTTTGTGTTTTTCAGTTTGAGCAGCCAGCGCCTGAAGTGCGCCCAAGTCCATTCCGGCACAAAAGGACTGGCCTGCTCCGGTCAGGATCACTACGCGCGCGTCGCCCGACTCCAAATCATCAAGGGCCGCAAACAGTTCCTCGATCATTTCGTGGGAAATGGCGTTGCGTTTCTCCGGGCGATTGAGAGTGAGGGTGGCGAGCTCACCATCCATTTCAAGGGTTAAAGTTTTGTGCGTCATGTTGGGTTGGTCCACTCCCATTCGATTACATATAGAGTCCGCGGATTTCCTTGGTCGCTTCCACGGCGGCCAGCAGCGCCCACGGCTCGATGCCGGTTTCGACGCCCAGCGCCGCGAATTTGGCCACCACAATTTCGGTGGGGATATTACCCACCATCTCGTCCCCGGCAAAGGGACAACCGCCCAGGCCGGTGAGGGCGCAATCAAACCGCCGGCAACCAGCTTCAAAAGCCGCCAAAACTTTATCACCCGCGCTCTCGGGCCGGCTGTGCAAGTGAACGCCAAGGTCCATGCCGTCCGCGGCGCTGTTGACGTCGCGGTAAAGATCGCCAACCCCTTTGGCCTGGGCCAAGCCCACCGTGTCGGCCAACGAAACGGTTGCGACCCCGACGCCTTTCAACCATACCAGCGTGTTTTCCACGACCTCCGGACTCCACGGCTCGCCAAAAGGATTTCCGAATGCCATCGAGATGTAAACCGTCAGGTTTCGGCCTGCGGCCTTCGTGGTCTGCTGCAATTTTTCCACCAGCGCGCGCGACTCCGCCAGGCCCATGTTCGCGTTCTGTCGCCGAAAATTCGCCGAGATCGAATACGGATATCCGATGGTCGTCACGCCGGGCGTCCGCAGGGCGCGGTCCAGGCCCTGCTCGTTCACCACAATACCGATGAAATCCGTTTGGATGGTCGCCGGCGGCAGATCGAAAGCCGGCTCTGACTTTCGACCTTCGAGTTTCGAGTTTCGCTTATCCGGGTCCACCAAGCTTGCCCCCGTTGCCAAGGCCGCCGACAACTCGAGCATCACGGCCTCGCTATCGGCCATTTGCGGGACGTACTTGGGCGAGACAAAACTAACGGCATCGAGATTACGAAACCCCAATTCCATTAGTTTGCGAAGGTAGGAAACCTTGGCGTCGCTGGGAATAACTTTCAATAATCCTTGCCAGGCATCGCGCGGGCATTCGACAATCTTGACCCTTTCCATGAATATCTCTTTGCGTCCGTTGCGTCTTTGCGCCTTTGCGTGAGGTTGCTTTTCCTCAACGCAAGCCAATTTACTCGTCGGGGGATTCTTCCTTCAATAAGGCGCCTAAAAACTGCGTCGCGCAAAGGCGCGGGGGCGCCAAGCCCAACGCTAGGTCTGCAGAACGCCAGTCTTAAACTCCCGCACTTCGGGATTCATCGACGCCGCCTCCAGCGCCCAGATCAGCGCATTTCGGGTATCCGCCGGGTCGATTATGGCATCCACCCAAAGCCGGGCGGCGGCATAGCGGGGGTCGGATTGCAGTTCGTAAGTGGCGCGAATCGATTCGAGCAGGTCATTTTTATCTTTCTCGCTCAACTTTTTTCCATCGCGCTCAAGTTGCTTGATTTTAATTTCCACCAGCGTTCCCGCCGCGGAATCGCCGCTCATCACCGCGTAGCGCGCGGTGGGCCAGGCAAAAATGAAGCGCGGATCGTAAGCCTTGCCGCACATGGCGTAGTGTCCGGCGCCAAAACTGCCGCCGCAGATCACGGTGATTTTCGGCACCACGCTGTTGGAGACCGCGTTCACCATTTTGGCGCCGGCGCGGATAATGCCGCTCCACTCCGCTTCTTTGCCCACCATGAAGCCGTTCACGTCGTGCAAAAAAATGAGAGGGACAAGGTTCTGGTTGCAATCCAGGATAAAGCGCGCCGCTTTCTCCGCCGACTCGGTATAAATAACTCCGCCAAATTCCATTCGCTTTTGGCCCGTCCCCGGCGCCGTGGTCTGCACGTGCTTTTTCTGATTGGCAACAATCCCCACGGCCCATCCCCCAATGCGCGCGTAGCCGCATAACACGGTCTCGCCATATTCGGCGCGGTATTCGTCAAACGCGGAACCATCCACCACGCGCGCAATAATTTCACGCATGTCGTATTGCTTCGCCGGGTCGGCGGAAAAAATGCCGTAGATTTCCTCCGCAGGATAGGAGGGCCGCTTGGCGGGCTTGTGGCTGAAGGGCGCGCGTGGTCCGCTCCCCATTTTCTCCACTAGAGCTCGAATACGGTCAAGACACGCGTCATCATTCGGCTCGCGAAAGTCCGCCGTGCCGCTGATCTGCGCGTGCGTGTTTGCACCACCCAGTTCCTCGGCGGAAGTTACCTGGCCGATGGCCGCCTGCACCAGGGCCGGACCCGCCAGAAACAGTCCGCTGCCTTCGGTCATCAAAACGTGATCGCACATGACGGGCAGATAAGCGCCGCCCGCCACGCACATCCCCATAATGGCGGTGGTTTGGGGAATGCCCATGGCGCTCATCACCGCGTTGTTGCGAAAAACGCGCCCAAAATCGTCGGTGTCCGGAAAAACGTCTTCCTGCAAGGGCAGAAAAACGCCGGCGGAATCCACCAGATAAATAGTGGGAATATGATTTTCAATGGCGATATTTTGCGCCCGAATCACTTTCTTGGCGGTCATGGGAAAAAAGGCGCCGGCCTTCACCGTGGCGTCATTGGCGATGATCATCACCAGGCGGCCCTCCACGCGCCCCAATCCCACCACCGCACCTGCGGCGGGCGCTCCGCCCCATTCTGTGTACATCGCGTACGCCACATGGATGCCCAGCTCGAAAAACGTGGTGCCCGGGTCAATCAATTTTTGAATGCGCTCACGGGCCGTCAGTCGTCCCTTCTTGTGCTGCGATTCGATGGCCTTCGTTCCGCCCCCCTGGCGGATCTTTTCTTCTTCGTTTTTAATCGCCGTCAAAATTTCAACCATACGGCGGGTGTTCTTCTCGTAATCCGGCGACTGAAGCTTGACGTTCGTTGGAATGACTGAACTCGGCAATTTATTCTCCCCGCCCCATTCAGATCTTTTGCATCGCGTTGCAACCAGCGTTCCAGGAATCGGCCAATCTTTGGGCGCGCCGGGCTGCGCAATCCACTAAGTCATTAGAGGACGTTAATTCATGCACCAAACCCAGCGTCAGGGCCTGCGTTGCCGGAATGCGTTCGCCGGTGAGCAGGATTTGCAACGCGGCGGATTTTCCCGCCCATCGCGACAAGCGTTGCGTGCCTCCCCAGCCGGTCATCAAGCCCAGGGACGCGCCGGGATGTCCAAAGGACGCGCCATACGTGGCCACGCGCTGGTGGCAAGCGAGCGCCAGGTCGAACCCACCCCCCATGCAAAACCCCCGGATGGCCGCAATCACCGGAACAGGGAAGTGCGCGATACGTTCAAACAATCCTTGCCCGGCAGCGGCCAACTCGCGGGCGCAGATGCCCTCCAGCGCGGCGATTTCCTCGATCTCCGCTCCGGTTGCAAATGAATTTGAGTTGGCGGCGATCACGACCCCGCGAAATGCGTCTTCGCTCCGAAGGCTGGCCAGGATTTCTCCCAACTCGGACATCACGGCGCGACTTAAACGGGGATAAGGCTCGCCCGGCTCGAAAGTGAGGACCGCAATGGCATTGAGAGTGTGCAGTTGCATGGGGAAAGGGAAATAAGTGAGTCAGTGCGTCAGTATTTCAGTTCGTCAGTTTATCCATCGGGTGAAGTGAGAGTTTGCGCTTCCCCGAATACAGTAAACTGACTCACTGACAACGTGCTTCACGAACTTTCAACTTTTGATCTTCGGCCTTCGACTCCCTTGCGGATGAAATCCACAATATCCTGCGTTGAAGCGCCGGGTTGAAACACTTCCGCCACTCCCAATTGCTTAAGCCGCGCGATGTCTTCATCGGGAATAATGCCGCCCACGATCAGCAGAACCTCGCCCAGTCCCTCAGCGTTCAGAAGATCACAGATCTTAGGCACAATGGTATTGTGAGCGCCGGAGAGAATGGAGATGCCGATGGCGTCCACGTCCTCCTGAAGCGCGGCGGTCACAATCTGTTCCGGCGTCTGTCGAAGGCCGGTGTAAATCACTTCCATACCGGCGTCACGCAGCGCGCGCGCCACAATTTTCGCGCCCCGGTCGTGACCGTCCAGCCCGGGCTTGGCGACTAGCACACGAATTCGTTTGTCCATGA
The DNA here is from genome assembly GCA_035946625.1 of Terriglobia bacterium. GTDB lineage: Bacteria > Acidobacteriota > Terriglobia > UBA7540 > UBA7540 > DASYXZ01. Next base: position 84,918 of record DASYZE010000051.1, read on the forward strand.
TGAAATTTTCGATTGACGATTACTCACGCTGCACTGCGCGCCGCTGTTTTAATTGAATATCGGCATTCGGGTGCTTGTTATTCAAACACCGTCTTCAAAACCAATGAAAAGCCAGGGAGTAGCTCAGGCTCTTCCAGCGACTCATGTTCGCGGCGGACAAAACTCGCTCCGTTGGCGCGGAAAACCTGCACTTCTCGGCTTTTGGGATGGAAAACCCACACCGCCTTGGCTCCGGCGGCAAGATACTGTTCTACTTTTCGTCTCAGGTCCTCGGCAAGATCTGTCGGCGAAACCACTTGAATGGGCAACGCGGGCGCGCCTTCGATGCGCCGGTCCAAATCAATACCACGCATGCGATCCGCCGGAATGAAAGAGACGTCGGGAATGCGGACAGTCTCGGGGGTAAGCTGGTACCCGTTCTCGACCACTACCTTTCCAAGTTTTCGCGCTTTAACGAACTCTTTTAAAGCATCCGCAATATTGTCTCGTATAAAGTTGTGCCTCGGCATCGGTTCGGTCATGGTGACAAGTTCTCCCTCATTAAGCTCATATCGGGCACCTTCTTTCTCAGGGAGCCGGTCAAACTGTTCGACCGTCAGCAAAGTTTTGGTCGCCATCATGTCACCTCCTTTCCGTCCTACAGCCAATCATTTGGTTGATTGTAAATCAGGCTCGCAGTTGATTGATAGTTTGTATTTTCGCGTCCTCGCCAGCCGCTCGTCACTTGTCGCTTACCAATGCCCTCACCGAAACGCCGGCTCCTCGTAAGTCCCAAAAACCCGCCGCAGCACGTCGCACATTTCGCCGAGCGTCGCGTAGGCGCGAACACATTCCAGGATGCTGGGCATCAGATTCTCGTCGGTGGCGGCGGCGCTCCCCAGGGCTTCCAGGGTTGACTGCACAAGCGCGTTGTCGCGTTTTTTCTTAAGCGCCCCGAGCTTTTGACGCTGCCGGCGGGCCGAAGTCTCGTCAATCATCAGAATTTCGATGGCGCGCTTCTCCTCGGCCAGGAAATCGTTCACGCCCACAATGATTTCCTCCTGGAGTTCCACCGCTTTCTGATAAGTGTAGGCGGCTTCGTGGATTTCGCGCTGCGGAAAACCTTTCTCAATGGCGGCCACCATGCCGCCCAGGGCGTCGATTTTATCAAAATATTCGTAGCAGGCACGCTCGGTTTCCAGCGTCAGTTTCTCCACATAATACGACCCGCCCAACGGGTCGGCGGTATTCACCACGCCGCTTTCGTGGGCAATCACCTGTTGAGTGCGAAGGGCCAGAGTGGCGGCTTGCTCGGTGGGCAGCGCCCAGGCCTCGTCCAGAGAATTCGTGTGCAGGGATTGCGTGCCGCCCAGCACCCCGGCCAGCGCCTGGATGGTGGTGCGAATCACATTGTTGTAAGGCTGTTGTGCGGTCAGCGAACAGCCCGCCGTCTGGGTGTGGAAGCGGCAGAGCCACGACCGGGGGTTGAGGGCGCCCAAGCGCTCGCGCATCACGCGCGCCCACACTTTGCGCGCGGCGCGATATTTGGCCACTTCTTCAAACAGGTCGTTGTGCGCGTTGAAAAAGAAACTGAGCCGGGGGGCAAACTCGTCAATGCCGAGGCCGGCGCGCGTCACCCACTGGGCGTATTCAATGCCGTCGCGCAAGGTGAAGGCAAGTTCCTGTACCGCGGTCGATCCCGCCTCGCGGATGTGATAGCCGCTGATGGAAATGGGATTCCAGCGCGGCACCTCGCGGGCGCCAAAAACAATCGTATCCACCACCAGGCGCATGGAGGGCGCAGGGGGAAAGATAAATTCTTTCTGGGCTATATATTCCTTAAGGATATCGTTCTGGGTAGTTCCGGAAATTGTTTTCCAGTCGGCGCCGTTTTTCTCCGCCGCCACCAGGTACATCGCCCAAATGATGGCGGCGGGCGAATTGATGGTCATGGAAGTGGTCACCCGCTCGAGGGGCAGTCCCGCCAGCAGTGTTTCCATGTCGGCCAGCGAGGAGATGGCCACCCCACACTTGCCCACTTCGCCCTCGGCCAGCGCGTGGTCGGAGTCATAACCCATCAGGGTGGGCAAATCGAAGGCGATGGAAAGGCCCGTCTGACCCTGCTGGAGGAGATAATGCAGGCGGCGGTTGGTGTCCTCCGGCGTGCCAAAGCCGGAGAACTGGCGCATGGTCCAAATCTTGCCCCGGTACATCGTGGGATGAATCCCGCGGGTGTACGGGTACTCTCCAGGATCGCCCAGGTCGCGGGCATAGTCGAAGTCCGCGAGGTCCGCCGAGGTGTAGAGACGCTCCACCGGAACGCCCGAGAGGGTGGTGAATCGTTCTTTTCTTTCCGGTGATTTTTTCAAAGCGGGCTTAAGGGTTTGGGCTTCCCAGCGGCGCTCAGCTTCCGAGGGTTGCCTGCCGGCGCCGGTAACGGCAACATCCGTCCCGGATTTGAGGTCTTTGCCCATCCCGTCGCGGTCCGGATTCCATGTTATTCCACGGGGAAATATAATGTCAAATTACACTCGCTTGCCACGGGCGATGGAACGAAAAAAGGCCGGTGCAGATCCCGCAACATCGCCCTGGAATCGTCACCGGCCCATCCAAGTTGAACGGGTTTATTGATTCTTGTTCTCGCCGCCCGGCGGCGCATTTTCGCGCGTGCCCGGAATATTGTGCACGTGGGTGGACTCGCCGTTCTTGGCGTCGGCGAACTCTATGCCATACGTGTCAAGAATAGTCGCCGTGGCTTGGCCAAATTGGACGAGGGCCTTGGCATAGGTGTCGCGAGCCTTTACTTCCGTGCCCTCGGCCGTCGCCAAGTCGCGCTGGGTAAGAATCACATTGAAGACGGTGGATTCACCCAACTGGAATTTCTTCTTTTCGGCGTCGTACGTTTCTTGATTCAACTGCGTGGCCTTCGCCGCTGCCGCAACTCCGGCCCTCGCCTGGATCACTGCGATTTCCGCGTTGCGAACGTCCTGCGCGATGGCATTTTTCTGTTGTTGGAGTTGAACCTTCAGTTGCCGCTGCTGAAGAAGGGCCGTGGTCATATCAGCCTGCGCCTGGCGGTTGCGAATGGGGATGGAGAGATTCACTCCAAAGGAGTAGTCAGGATAGGCGCCGCGAAATCCCTGCGAAAGTGATTGCCAGATGCCGTTTCGGGAAAGAGTCGGCGCGAGGCTTCCCGGTGCGCATTGGAGTGCGATTACAGAAAGTGTCGTGCCTTTAGGGCAGGTCAGAGAATTCCCGGAAAGTCCAGTCGGCGCGTAGGTCCCGAACAAGGAGAGGCTGGGGAGCAATCCATTGCGCGAAGCTTGAACGGTAATTTCCTGATTGCGAATATTGGTGTCAACCGTCACGAGTTCAGGACGGTTGGCCTCCGCCTCCTTTAAGGCCACATCCAGCGGTTGAATATCACCGGTGGAGGGCTCCGGGAGTTTGTCGGTCGGTTCGACCGCTGCTCCCGTCAAATCCGCGCCCACGTGCTTGGAGATGGCCGTCTTCAAAAGTTCCTGCTGTTGCTGGTAACTGGTTTGCGCCACAATGAGGGCTTGCTCATCGTTGGCCACTTCGGACTCCGCTCGCACTACTTCGATGGGCGCCAGAGTGCCGATCTCCACTTGCCGCTTATTGTCCTCCAACAACTTCTGCGCATAAGTCAGGGCTTGTTGGGCCACGCGCACATTTTCCTTGAACGAAACCAAATCCGAATAAAGGTTCACTACATTCGCAACCGTCGTGATCACCTGCTGCTTGAAAGTGCTGTCAGCCAGGCGCACATCATTCTTGGCGATGCGAATGAATTTTGCGTTGGCGCGATAACCAAAGCCGTTCAGTAGCGGCTGGTTGAATCCCATTTCCAACCCGGAGGGGGTTTCAGGGTTGAAAAGCTGATTCAGCTGGTTGTTGGCCGATCGGAATCCGCTCAGCGCAAACGCAACACTGGTCCCGGTCAGGAAACCCTTGCCGACGAAGGCGGTCATGGAAGAAGTCTGCGAAGTTGATACTGGAACACCGCTGACGACGGTAAAGTTCAAAGGAGTACTATTGTGATCCCAACCAAAACTGACGCCCGCAAAGGGATCGCAGCAGCCAAAGGACCCGATATTTCGTGCCCCACCACCGCCCGTCACTCCGCCGGCACCGCCGGTGCCTCCCGTGCCGCCTCCACTGCCTCCACCCGAGAATGCCGATACGACGCCCAACAATCCGGGGTTGATCCCGCGAAATGAGCTGCCCGCCGCGGTACGCAGGATATCAGTCTTGGCATAGAGCAATGAATAACGCGCCACCGCGATATCCAGGTTGTTCTCCAGCGCGAACCCGATGGCATCGTCCAACGACAATTCCAGTTTGCCATTTTGAATCATGGTGCGAAGGCGCGGTGAGTTTTCCATCGAAATGTCAGGAACGCTCGGAGCAAAATAAGGGATCGACGACCGGGTATGGGTATAGTCGACGCCCATAAAGTTGCGGATGGACGAGTCCGATGACGGTGGGGTCGGTGCCGAGCCACTTGTCTGTTGGGCCATCACTTGTCCCACGCAGCAGATCACTCCGGCAATCCACAGAATTACCAAGCCGTGTAAGGTCTTAGTTCTCATTACGTGTCATTCTCCCTGCAAATTGAGATTCCTGCTTCTTTCTTATACCTCATATACTTACGAAAATATTAGACGTCTGGTTTCAATTAAATGGCAGCCATCGAAATTTTTTCTGCTGCGGGTCGCGTTTGAACGGCAGCGTGGGGCGGTTTGGCCGGCTCTTTTCGGCTACCTGCCTCGGCGGGCGCGGCAAACAGCGTGAGCAAAAGCCGGTGTTTCTACCGGGTGCGACTAATCCGTCATTCTAGCATCCACCCACGTTCTTGACAACGCCAAGCGTCAACCGTTGTGAATTTTGCCGCAATGCCCAGTCGCCGATTAGTGGTTTTCTTTTAGCCCGCCCGCCACTAATGTGGGCAAGCTTGCTTTTTTCAAACACCAACTCCGTTTCAAACAAGTTGACGTGCCAGGTAGTGAGTCCACCCGTATTCAAATGCAAGGGAAAGGCCACCATGCGCCCCCGCACAAGTGGCTCATAAAATGAGCTTAATCGGATGTTGATCTGCAATCTTGCCGCTGCCACTGTCCGCTGGCGAGAAACAAGTGTCCGAAAGTGAACACTCTTAAAGAAAGCCCTTTGCCCGTTGTCAATTGCCCTTCGTCCGTAGTAAGTTAGGCAGCGACTTACCGAGGGCAGCAGACAATTTATAATGCGCAACATTCGCTTGATCGTCACCTACGATGGAACTGACTTCTTTGGATGGCAGCGCCAAGCGAACGTTCCTACCATCCAGGGCGCCATTGAAAGCGCGATTGAAAAAATCTTGACGGAGAAGGTCAGTCTCTCCGGCTCGGGCCGGACAGATGCCGGCGTTCATGCCTTGAATCAAGTGGCCAATTTCAAGACGCCGGGATCCATCCCGTGCGAAAACCTTTTGCGGGCTCTGAATAACCTTTTGCCGTCGAGCGTGAGAATTAAAAAGGTGCAGGATGTGGCGGAATCATTTCATGCCCGCCACGACGCCCGCTCCAAGACCTATCGTTACAGGATTCTGCGCGCGCCGGTAGCCTCGCCTTTTATCGGACGGTTTGTGCACCACGCGCCTTACCCCCTCGATCATCAACGTATAGCGGCGGCAGCGCGACTGCTGGAAGGCGAACACGATTTCACCTCTTTCGCAGGATCGGCAGGGGTGGTTCGCGAACCGCCCGAACATGATCGCGACAATATTCGAACAATTTTTACCTCGCGACTATTGTGGCGGCCACGCACATCCATATTGGCTTACGAAGCGCGAGGGAGCGGCTTTCTCCACCATATGGTACGGAACATTGCGGGCACTCTACTTGAAGTGGGGAGGGGGAAACTTGCGCCCCAGGACATTCGCGCCATCCTCGAAGCGCGTGCCCGAACCCGTGCCGGCCCTACCGCGCCCGCTTCGGGGTTGTGTTTGATGAAAGTGGATTACTGATATCCGGCTGCCGCCCGCGGCCGTAATTAACAGGTGGTGCGCGGGAAGAAGGCGAGCCCAGGCGAATGACCATCAACACGGAATGTGCGCCAGGTACCAGCTCATTTGCACTTCCCGAAATGGTTCGCGTAAGATAGAACCCGTAAAGTGACTGGTGTCGGCAAAATTACAATTTTGATTGAAAGGCGGTTCCAGTGGCCATCAGTTTTAGAGACAAGAAGCCGGGCCAGCGCGCCTGCGATGTGAAAGACGCCAAGGGCGAACTTTGCGTGGGCCATCTGAAGCGGTGGTACACGCCGGATGAGGCTGTCGCCAGGGAGCTGGGGGGCAACCCCGAGATCTACCGTTGCGAGCGCTGCCATTCTCTATATCGCGCGGCCGCCTCTGACGACTCCACGGCAGGCCGCAGGTTTGAAGAGCACCCTGTGAATATTCTGGGAGCGTTTTCCAAAAGAAGTGGCAAGTGAGGGGCGGAAATTACGAATGATGAATTGTGAAATCTGAATTAAAACCATGCGACTCTCTTTCATACTTCATCCTTCATAACTCCTAATCAAAAATTTATCCTTCACCATTAAGCATTATTCAATTGTCGTTTGCCACTTTGCACAAGAAAAAATTGAGATGGTCGATCAAAGCCTCATTTACGATTGGAACCGCAAAGACGGGCCGGAGTTCGCGCGCGAGCGCGTTCCTCTTCTCAACGATGAAACCCTGCGCGACGGCCTCCAATCGCCCTCCGTGCTTGACCCGCCCATCGAAAAGAAAATCCGCATATTGCACTTGATGGAAGAGCTGGGAATCGACTCGCTCAATTTGGGCCTGCCGGGCGCGGGGCCGCGGGCGCGCGCGGACGTGCTTCGCCTGGCCCAGGAAATGTCCGCATCCAATATGAAAATTCGCGCCAACTGCGCCGCGCGCACCGTCAATTCGGACATCGATCCCATTGCCGACATCGTGCAGGCCACTGGCGTGGAGATAGAGGCCGCCACCTTTCTCGGTTCCAGCCCCATCCGCCAGTACACAGAAGACTGGACCCTCGATTTCCTGCTCCAAACCACCGAGCGCGCCGTTAAATACGCGCTTAGCCTTGGATTGCCTGTCATGTACGTAACCGAGGACACCACGCGCGCGCGTCCGGCGGCCATCAAGAAGCTCTATACCACCGCCATCGAATGCGGTGCGCGGGCCATTGTCATTTGCGATACGGTGGGCCACGTGACCCCGCGCGGCGTGCGCGCACTCATCAAGTTCGTCCTGGAAGAAGTGGTGAAGCCAAGCGGTGAAAAAATCCGTGTCGATTGGCATGGCCACTCGGACCGGGGCTTGGGGGTGGCCAATGCCCTCGTCGCCTACGAGGCTGGCGCGGACCAGATCCACGCCGCCGCCCTCGGCATCGGCGAGCGGGTAGGGAACACGTCGATGGACCAAATGCTGGTGAACCTGAAACTGATGGGCGCCATTCAGCGCGACCTTTCCAAACTCAAAGAATACGCCAATGCGGTTTCCGAAAGCGTGGGCGTGCCCATCCCGCCCAATTATCCCGTGGTCGGCTCCGACGCCTTTCGCACCGCCACCGGAGTCCATGCCGCCGCCGTCATCAAAGCCTACAAAAAAGACGACTTCGAGTTGGCCAACCAGGTTTATTCCGGCGTGCCCTCCCAATGGTTTGGATTGGACCAGAAAATTGAAATCGGGCCCATGAGCGGCAAGTCCAACGTGATTTTTTGGCTGGAAAGGAGGAACATTGCGCCCACCGACGAACTGGTGGAAAGGATCCTGGCGCGCGCCAAACAATCCGACCGATTGCTGGGCGAAAATGAGATAATGAAATTGGCCGCGGGGGAAGAAAAAAGTGAAAGGTTAAAAGGCTAAAGTCAAGAGGCTAATGAAAAAAACCGGCGACATTGTCATTCTGAGCGCAGGGAAGATTCCCCGCATTTTAGCATCGTGTCCTTCAGGGATTCTTCGTCATCACAATGCACCGAAGCAGGCCTCCTCTGAATGAAATTATTCTTTAGCCCCTGACAGCAAACACTCTTCTCCCGCTCTCAACTTTTGACCTTTAACTGTTGCTTTCTTTCAATCCCTTTCCCAAAGGAGATTAACGTGGCTTTAATGAAAACCTCGAACCCCGCGCTTAAGCGCATGACTGCAACCCTGGCCGGACAAGTGCGCGACGCTTCGGACGTCATGACATTGCAAGGCACAGTCAACAAGACGGGCTTCCTGCTCATCTTGCTGGCCATCCCCGCCACCTTTACGTGGAACATGTTTCGCTCCGACCCCACGGGCGCCGCGCTCCCCATCGCCCTGGCGGCGCTGATCGGCGGTTTTGTCGTGGCCCTGGTCACCATCTTCAATATGACCTGGGCGCCATTCACGGCGCCACTGTACGCAATACTTGAAGGCCTTTGCCTGGGCGCCATCTCGGCCGTGTTTGAAACTGCTTACCACGGCATCGCCATCGAAGCGGTGGGATTAACCTTCGGTGTGCTCCTCGCCATGCTGATCGCCTATACGTCCGGATTGATCCGGCCTTCAGAAAACTTCAAACTGGGGATCGTTGCGGCAACGGGCGGAATCGCGCTGCTCTACGTGGCCACTATGGCGCTGGGATTCTTCGGCGTTCAAATTCCTTATATTTACGGCAACGGACCCATCGGGATCGCCTTCAGCCTGTTCGTAGTGGGCCTGGCGGCTCTCAACCTGGTGCTTGATTTTGACTTGATTGAAACCGCCGTCACCAGCGGCGCGCCCAAATATATGGAATGGTACGGAGCGTTCGGCATCCTGGTCACACTGATCTGGCTTTACCTCGAAATGTTGCGCCTTCTCTCCAAGCTCAGCAGCCGCAGGTAATCCGCGGGCCAAGGCCAAAGCAAAGAGGGCGAATTAAAATGTGAGGTCAGCCTTCCTCGTGCGGGACGGAAAATTGCTCCATCCCTGCGGGGCGTGGTGTCCCATGGACATGCGTATCAATACTTTTCCCCGGCTTCTGGAATTCCGGCAGATTTGACCAGGCCTAATTTTTGAATCTCCACCGACACGGTTAAGACCACCTTGAAGTCTGACGAGCATTGCGGACATTTCACCAGTGTCTCCGGAGATTGAAGGTTTGAAGAATAATATTCAAATCGATGGTCGCATTCCGGGCATCTGAGCAGCCACATGGCATTGGCCATTTTTCCCTCCCTACGGTGCATCCTTGCTGCGATGATTTCTTGTGCGGTTTCCTATGGCGCGCGCACGGATTTCCATGCGGAGTGTAGTTCCTGTGCCTCGTGCGTGGGAAAGCGCGAAGTCTACCACAAATCGGGCGCGCATTCGCTCTTGAAAGGTTCAAGCTCGACCGATCGATGTGGGGTGTTTAATATTCGGGCGCGAAAGTTTTTTCTTTCACCCTTCAGACTTTAACCTTTAACCTTTATACTTCCCATTCACTTTTCACTTTTGCCCATGCCCCAACGAACCAAGGCGGAAGCATTGCTGGTGCTGGTCACATTCATTTGGGGCTCCACGTTTGTCATCGTGAAGGAAGCCTTGAATGACGCCTCGCCACTTGTTTTCATTGCCATTCGATTCGCGGCTGCGGGAGTCTTGCTTTTCATAGTCCTCCGGGAAGGGCCGTTGGACCGCCGCGCCGTTCTGCCGGGGATTATTCTCGGCCTTTTTCTTTTCGGCGGTTACATTGGCCAGACCTCGGGGCTGAATTACACCACACCTTCCAAAGCGGCGTTTATCACTGGATTCAGCGTGATTCTGGTGCCGCTCATTATGCTGCTGCGGGGGGCGCGAATGCACGCGGCGAATATTGCCGGAGCGTTGCTGGGGTTATCGGGGATTTATTTTCTCGTTTTGCCGGCAGGCCTGGCGGCCGTCAATCGCGGCGACGTGCTGGTTCTCTTTGGATCCATGTCCTTTGCCGCACACATTGTTCTGGTGGGCGCGTACACCCGCAGGTTTTCCTTTCGCCATCTGGTCCCGCTGCAGGTTATCACTGTGGGCGCAGTCGCTACTCTGGCGCTGCCGCTCGACCGGTCGCTTCGGCTGCGATGGAGCACGGGACTGGCCCTGGCCTTGTTGATCACAGTGTTGCTCGCCACCGGGTTCGCCTTCTCCGTTCAAAACTGGGCGCAACAATACACGCCTCCTGCGCACACCGCCCTAATCTTCGCCCTGGAACCGGTTTTCGCGGCTCTCACCTCAAGATTGCTTACCGGAGAACGATTGAGCGGAAAAGTCCTGCTCGGCTGTGGACTGATTCTGGGTGGCATGGTCGTCTCAGAATTGTGGGGCGGCTCGGCGCCGTCCCCCGTGGAAGGCTAGCAGAATGATGAATAAGTTCCCCCGATGTCATCCCGATCCGTCAGCCGACGGAGAGGGATCTCGCACTGTCTTAAACCCAGTAGCGCGAACATACGATCTTCACATCCGCGGTTTGTGGTTGAGCAATGAGAAATCTTGTTGCACTGCCGCTTGCTCATGCCCCACACGCCATAACGAACAAAACAAAGGTAATGCCTGTTACAGGTTTATCCGATATGGCGTAACCTCACAAGCCCCAGACCTGAACCTCGCAGGTCTGTGCCCTGCGAGTTTTATTCCGGTATCACCATCCCCCCAGACTTTGCGCCTCGGAGGTTGAGCCAAAGGCATTCAGCCCCCCCCAGGTTTTGCTTGACATAAAAATCCAGCTTGTATAGTGTAGCGATACGCTATACACTCGAAAGGACGGCGAGTGATCGAGAGCATAAATCACAAAGGGCTTAAACGGCTGTATGAGAAACTCGACCGCAGCGGAATCCGGCCCGATCTGGTGGACAAGGTGCGTAAAATTCTTTCCCCCTTGGAAGCGGCGGACGGCCCCGGCGATGTGGCCCTGCCGTTGTTCCGGTTTCACCCGCTCGCAGGCGACCGGCATGGCACCTACTCCGTCAAGGATAAGGCCAACTGGCGCGTTACGTTCAACTTTCGACAAGGAGCTGCTTGCGGTGTGGATTTAGAGGATTAACACTGACGGTGGAAAAAATCATGCCCTTGAAAAAGCCAAACCATCCCGGCGATCTTATCCGGGATTGTCTTGATGAGCTAAAAATCAGTGTTACGGACGGCGCGAAGGCGCTGGGCGTGACGCGCGCGACGCTTTCCCGCCTTCTGAACGGCAGGGCCGGCGTGTCCCCGGAAATGGCCGTGCGTCTCGAAAAGGCCCTCGGCAGTTCAGCGGGTTTTTGGCTTCGGCTGCAACTTAACTACGATCTGGCACAGGTACACGCGCGAAGCGGAAAAATTCATGTGCGCCGCCTTGCTATGGCGTCGCATCTGGTGTTTTGACTGTTCTAAGGTAGGAGCGAAACCGCCGACAGGGTTTGGTGTTTCCGATGATCCTTCTCATTCGCGAAGGCCCTTTGTCCGTGCCTCGCTGATCAGATCCGGGCGCAGATTCCAGTCGTAAAAAAGGCCGTCTTGGCATTGTTTCAAAAAGGGTAAGTTATGATACAATGATCGCATCCCCGGCAATCGCAGGGTTGACCTCTGACAAATGCCTGATTCAAAATAGGGCGGCGTAACCGCGGCATGATGCAATGCAAGCCACAGCGTCGAAAAGGCAGGCGCGAACCGCGACCGAATGTCAACCAAGACTGATCTTGAATTGAGATATCGCAAGCGGGCTTCGCGCCACGGGCGTGATCGCCTGATGAGGCTTGTCTTGCCTCCTGATCCCTTCATCATGAATCCTGCTGAGCCCAAGAACTTTCCCCTCGGTCGCTGGAATCTCTTCCTCGGCGGTGCCGGCCGGGTCGTTCACGGGTAAGTTAATGTTGACCTATTCGGGATATCAGGGGTTGACGTCGCTGCCGATGCGGGGCAGTTGCCCTTCCCAGCGGATACTTTCCAAATTGTGCAGTGCGATGCAGTACTGGAACACGTCCGTAGCCCTGAGCGGGTCATGTAGGAAATCCACTGTGTTTTAATCCCCGGGGGCTATCTCCACTTGACCACGCCTTTCTGCCATCCATTTCATGAGTACCCGAAAGACTTCCGCAGATTCACGATTGACGGCCTTAAAGAACTGGCTGCCCCAATGGAGGTTGTCGCCGAAGGGTGGCGTACCGGTTCAACAGCCACACTACTCGTTTTTGTCATTGAATATGTGAAGCTTCTGCTTCCATTTTGGGCATGGCGGGCGGTCTCTCCCGTGGTTTGTGGATGGTTGCGTTTTCCGCTTTGACACTTGGATCTCTTGTTGTTCCGATTCCCGGAATCGCGGCGCAGCGGGAACCACTGTTATATCTGGCTCCGCCAACCTTCGTTTTGATAGAGTCAAGTCCTCATGTACGGGAAATCCGTGGTAACTTATGGGGATTCAAAACCGTCAAACGGGTGTATACTTGTTCGATTAGTCTGCTGAAGTGGAGAACCCCGGGAACGGATTCTGGCTGTGAGGTTAAGATGAGCATGAATGGTCGGCGGTTTACGGCGGCATTGCTGATTGGTGGAACCCTGGTTCTCGGCATCATGATAGGCACTTTCATTTCGCATGGCGTACGAGCCGCGCGCGCTTCAGCGGCGCCAGACGCCGCTCTCTTGCCTCCACCCTCGCCCGCCGAGCTATCGAATTCTTTTGCGCACATCGCCGAAACCCTGGAGCCTGCCGTGGTGAACATCAATACCGAATCCACCATCCACGTCGCTCGGCGGCACCCTGGCGCTCAGGACGATCCCAGTTTTCAAGATTTCTTCGACCGGTTCTTCCAGTTTGGCCCCCAGGACGGCCAATCGAGCGACCTTAGCCAGCAGAGCTTGGGCTCCGGCGTAATCCTCGACAAGAACGGCTACGTGCTCACCAACTATCACGTGGTGATGCAGGAAGCCGAGGACAAGCCCGTGGACCGCATCCGCGTACAAATCCACGGTGATGACGACAACATCAAAGGGTATGAAGCCAGGATTGTGGGGACGGATAAGTGGACGGACCTGGCGGTAATCAAAATCAAAGTGGACAAGACGCTTCAGCCCGCCCAACTGGGCGAATCCGACACCATGCGCGTGGGAGATTGGGTGCTCGCCATCGGCAGCCCGTTTGGCCTTGATTCCACGGTGACCGCGGGCATTATCAGCGCCAAGGGGCGCGAAATCGAAGGCGGACCGGAAGGCCAATTCAAGCGCTTCCTTCAGACTGATGCCGCCATTAATCCCGGCAACAGCGGTGGTCCGCTGGTCAACATGGCGGGTCAGGTAATTGGCATCAACACCGCTATTGCCACTCGCCACGGCTCGTACGACGGCGTGGGCTTTGCCATTCCTTCCGATACGGTAAGAAAAGTATACAATTCGCTGATTTCCGTGGGCACCGTTCCGCGCGGGGCTATCGGCGTATCCTTCAACAACTTGAACAACCCCGTTTTGCTGCACAGTTTTGGTGCGGACCACGGGGTGGTGGTGAGCAGTGTGGAACCTGGCAGTCCCGCCGACCACGCCGGACTGATGCGCGGTGACGTGATTGTGGGTGCCGACGGAAAGAAAATCACCAATGGCGACGATCTGGTGGGTTACGTTTCCGATTCGCTGGGCAAGAAAATTCAACTGGAATACATTCGCGACAAGAAGAGAGCAACGGCCACGGTGGAGGTGGGCGACCGCAACAAGGTGATCAGCGACCTGCGCAACGCTCCCGACCCGGAAAATGACCAGCAACCCGGACAGGACACTTCGGGCGGCGCGCTGGGCATTCTGACCAGGAACCTGAGCCCCGATCAGGCCCGGGAAGTTTCCGTCCCGCTTCATTTGAGCGCGCCACAGGGCGTGCTGGTTACCGAGGCCACGGCCGGCGGATTTGCTTCTGAAATGGGCTTGCAGCGCGGCGACGTGATCCTAAGCATCAATCAAAAACCCGTGGCGACGGTGGACGAGTTCAATCGCATGGCAGGACAACTGAAGTCGGGCATGGACGTGGTTTTGCTGGTGGCGCGGCGGTCGCAACGGTCGTTCACAACCGTGTACCTTGCCGACCGCCTTCCGTGATATGCTGGCATGCGGAGAGGTAATTGAGTCCCGGATATAAAAATTCCCCTTGGCCCGCTTCCGCGCTCGTCGCGGTTTTGCTGGTCGCCTCGTCTTGCCTTCTCGCGACGGGGGAAGCAAGAGGCGCTCCGCCTCCAACCAAGGCCACGAAAAAGAGAGTGAAGAGCGTCGGCTCGACAAAATCGAAGTCCTCCGTCCACCACCCGGCTTCCGCGAAATCTGCGAAGCGTCCCCGCCCATCGAGAACCAAATCCAAGGCCCATTACACGCGAAGCCGGCGTAGACTTCCGCACGGCAGCCGACGACGATTGGCTTTGCTTCATCTCGATCCCCAACGAGTGGAAGAGATTCAGCAGGCCCTGATTCGCGAGGGCGCCATGACCGGGCCTCCTTCGGGCACTTGGGATGAATCCACCAAGGATGCCATGCGGCGATATCAGTCTGAAAATGGATTTGCTATAACGGGTTTGCCCGACGCCAAATCCCTGATGAAGCTGGGCCTCGGACCTCATCCGCTACCCGAAGACGTCCAGGCGGCCGCCGGGGGCCAGGCCAGAATTGACTCCCTCGCCAAACCCAATAACTAACAAACCTCGGCCGGTTTCTTGGTTTAGCATTCTTAATTCGCCCTTCATCATTCTGAATTCGAAATTTCTTAGGCGTCGACTTGCGCGCGTTGGGCCTGGAGACAAGCGCTTGTATAGCCTCGCGCGCTGAGTTAGAATACGCGTATGAGCGAACTCGTATTTGATGTCACTCAGGAAGCTGACGGCGGATTTGTGGCCGAGTGTTTAACGGAGAGCATTTTTACCCAGGCTGACGGTTGGGAGGAGTTGCGCCAGAACGTCAAGGAAGCCGTGTCGGCTTTTTATTTCGACCAACCGCGCCCGTCTTCCATTCGGCTGCACCTTGTGCGCGACGAAGTTCTTGCGACTGGTTGAGAATACCCTCACCCTCAAAGCTTTTAAAAAACGCCGCGTGCAGCACGCGGGCATGTCCAAATGAAGATCCCACGCGATCTGAGTGGTAAAGACCTTGTCGGCTTGCTTTGCCGCGACTGGAGCTACCGATTTGTCCACCAGGAAGGAAGCCACATCGTATTAGAAACCGGGATTCCAATCCCTCACCGGATCGCAGTACGGCTCACAAGATCTTGCGAGTCGGTACGTTGAGTTCCATCCTCCGCGATGCGGCGCGGCACAAAGGGGTGGCGCGGGACGAAATACTAAAGTTCCTCTGAGTATGTAAAGAAAGTGAGCAGACTGAAGGGTAAGGGATGAAGTATCAGGTGCCAGTTCGGGCGAGATTTTTGGGGCCTAGGTTCAATTTTTCACCTTTCATCATTCATACTTCGTCATTCCCAATTTCTTAGACGTCGATTTGGGCGCGTTGCAGCTTCCCGCTGAAATCGATGTAAACCGATTTCCATTCGGAATAGAAATCGAGAGCGGCGGTGGCGGCCTCGCGGTGGCCATTGCCGGTCTGCTTGACGCCGCCGAAGGGCAGATGGGTTTCGGCGCCGATGGTGGGCGCATTCACATAAAAGATCCCTGTTTCCATATCGCGCATAGCCTTGAAAGCGTTGTTCACATCCTGAGTATAGATGGATGAAGAAAGCCCGTAGATGACGCTGTTCCCAATTTCGATGGCGTGCTCCAGGCTGTCGCAGGGCATCACGCTGACCACGGGGCCGAAGATTTCTTCGCGGGCCACGCGCATCTTCACATCGCAGTCGCCGAAGAGGGTGGGCGCGTAAAACCACCCGTGGGCGTGGTCGCCGCGCTCGAGGCGCTCCCCGCCGCAGAGCAGCCGGGCGCCTTCGTTTTTGCCGATGGCCACGTATTCCTCGACCGTCTTCAACTGGCTTTCGTTCACCAGCGGCCCCACTTGCACGGAGGGGTCGAGTCCGTTGCCCGCTTTCAACGCGCGCGCGCGCGCCACAAAGCGATCCACAAACTCGGCGTAAACTTTCTTGTGCACCGCCACCCGGCTGGCCGCCGTGCAGCGCTGCCCGGTGGTACCGAACCCGCCCCACAACGCGCCGTCCACGGCCAGGTCCAGGCGCGCGTCGTCCATCACCATGATGATGTTTTTGCCCCCCATTTCCAGGCAGGCGTGCTTGAATCCTCCCGCGCAGGCGCGCGCCACGTTGCAGCCCACTTCGGTGGAGCCGGTAAAGGAAACCACCCGCACGTCGTCGTGCGCCATCATGGGCTCGCCCACTTGGCGGCCCGTTCCCGTCACCAGATTCACCACCCCGCGCGGAACTCCGGCATCCTCCAGCGTCTGCACCAGGTGGGTGGCGGAAAGAGGAGTGTCGGTGGCCGGCTTCAGGACCACGGTGTTGCCGCAGATCAGCGCCGGCATCGTTTTCCAGGAGGGAATGGCCATGGGAAAATTCCATGGCGTGATGAGCGAGCACACTCCGATCGGGCTGCGCACCGACATGCAGAATTTGTCTTTCAATTCGGAAGGAGTGGTCTGCCCGAAAAGCCTCCGGCCTTCGCCCGCCATGTAAAACGTCATGTCAATCGCTTCCTGAACGTCCCCGCGGGTTTCGTCCAGAATCTTGCCCATCTCCTGGGTCATTTGACGGGAGAATGTTTCCTTGCGCTCGGCCAGCAACTGCGCCGCGCGATACAGCATCTCGCCGCGCTTCGGCGCCGGAACCAGCCGCCAGGATTTGTAAGCCTCCTTCGCCGCCTGAATCGCTTTCTCCACGTCCTGCGCGTTCGATTTCTGAAACAGCCCGACGAGCTCCCCGCGATTGGCAGGGTTCAAATTCTCAAACGTCTCCCCGCTGGACGATTGTACCCATTCACCGTTGATAAAGTTCTTGTAAACCTTTGGTGGGGCCATGCCTGCCGCCTCCTAAAGTTTCAATGAATGAAAAACTATAACAGAGGCCTTCCAAGCGTTGCAACGCACTTGACAACCTTCCGAAAGACGAATGCGCCGGATGCCTCCATCAACCGGGCAAGTAACTTGGCCAAACCTTTGCAATCCGCAATCGAGGCTTTCGTGGGACGACGGATGAAGGATGCTGACCTGCGAGGCAGGGGGAGGGGCGGTGGGATCACACATAAGCGCGGTCGAAATTATTTCGGATGTCGGGTTCCCGGTGAAACGGGATTATGGAGACGAGCCCAACTGATTTATAATTGGCAAACGGCGGACTGGGGAGGGACAATGGCCGGTGAATTCCAGGGTTTCACTCGTGACTCGTTTGATTTTTTCAGCGACTTGGCGATGAACAACAACACCGCGTGGTTCAAAGCCAATCGCGAGCGCTATGATCGATACGTCGTGGGCGCGTTCCGCGGATTGCTGGCAGCGCTGGAGCCATTCTTGCTGAATGTAGATCCGCATTTCGAGACGGCCGGCAAAACCAACGGGAATTTCTCGCGTATCAACCGGGATATCCGCTTCAGCAAAGACAAGAGTCCCTACAAATCGAATTACTACCTGTACCTCTATGATGGCCGCCATCCGCGCGGCGCGGCCGGGCGGTTCTACGTCGGCCTCACGGCCGATTGCGTCACCGCCGGTTTTTCCATTTATGGGAGCCCGGAGTCCAAGAAGCGCCAGAGGGAAGGGAAGGCGGCGCACAGCGCGCTCGAGTCAATTTTCAGCCCGCGCGTCGCATCCCACCGCAATATCTTCGACCGCCTGCTGCAAAACACGGTGCGCAAGGGCCGCTACGAGACTTACTGGCACCGCATGGAGAAAGGGGACTGGGCCCAACATTCGGGCCTGCCCAAGCGCGACGAGGACTGGCAGACCCTCCAGGCCTGGGTGGTGCGCAAAGTGTTTTTACCGAAGGCGCGCGCGGTGGGCACGCCGGCTTTTGTGGGCCAGGTGGAGAAAATTATTGCCGATCTGTATCCCGTTTATGTCTTCACTTCGGTGGACGGCCCGCGTTGGAAGAATGAATTAAAAAGGAAACTATCTTGAATTACAAA
>DASYZE010000052.1:0-5823 GCA_035946625.1 Terriglobia bacterium
CCACCCGCCGCCGCTTCCGCTTCCACACTCCCGCCTCCATCAGGATTTGCCGTACGCTCTCCTTGCTCATCACCACCCCGTGCTTCTCCCCCAGATACTCGGCCGCCAGCGTCGGCCCAAAGTCGGCATACTCCCGCTTCACCAGCCGCACCACTTTCGCCCGTACCGCCGCGCCCAGCTTCCGCTTCGATGCCCGCCCCCGCAGCCGGTGCAGGATTCCGCCATCCCCCTCCTTCCTCAGCCGCCCCACCAGCTCCCGCACCCAACGCTCGCTCAGCTTCACCTGCGCCCCCGCCTGCTTCTGCGTCAGTTGTCCCTCTTCTGCTTCGTGCAACACCTTCAACCGATCCCGCTCTTTTTGATTCATCCACAGCCCCTGTTGTTTGTTCATCCCGACAGTTTGCCGGTTTCCAACAGGAACTTCTTACTTTGCTGCAATAGGATCTTTTCACTTTGCTGCGACATCCCTCATATACCTGACTTACCGGACACAGCCGGTGTGATAAACTCGCGGAGTTCGGAAGTTTTAAGGAGATTCCGGTGAGCGCGCGTGTACTCGACGGCAATAAAATTCGCGACGAAATCAAAGCGGATCTTGCCAGCCAGATCGTAGGGTTGAAGCGTGCGGGCATCACTCCCGGCCTGGCTGCCGTGCTGACGGGCGACGATCCGGCCTCGCAGATTTATGTTCGCAGCAAGGTGAAGACGTGTGCCGCTCTGGGGCTTTACAGCGAGAAAATCGAATTGCCCGTCGAGACCACCACGGACCAGCTTTTGGACCTGGTACAAAACCTGAACCGGCGCGATGAAATTGACGGGATTCTGGTTCAGCTTCCCCTTCCCCCACAGGTTGACTCCAAAAGAGTGCTGATGGCCGTCGACCCTGCCAAAGACGTGGACGGTTTCCATCCGGTGAATATCGGCAACCTGGTGAGCGGGCGGCCCGGCCTCGTGCCCTGCACTCCCGCCGGCATCATCGAGATTTTGAAGCGCTCCAGGATTCCCATCAACGGTGAGCGCGCCGTGGTGATTGGGCGCAGCGACATTGTGGGAAAGCCGGTGGCCATACTTCTACTCCATCAGCACGCCACCGTCACCATCTGCCATTCGCGGACGCGCAACCTGGCGTCTGTGGTGCGCGAAGGGGACATTGTGGTGGCGGCCATCGGGAAAGCGGGGCTGGTCACCGGAGACTTTATAAAACCCGGCGCCACGGTGATTGACGTGGGCATGAACCGCCTGACGACGGAGGAAGCGGTGCGCGGCGTTTTTCATGATCCCACCGTCCCGCTCCGCGAACTTGAAACCAAGGGGTACTTCCTCGTAGGTGACGTGCAGCCGGAGGAGGTGAAAGAAGTAGCCGGGGCTTACACGCCCGTCCCCGGCGGCGTGGGACCTTTAACCATCGCCATGCTGATGGTCAACACCGTTCGGGCGGCGCGCGCGCGCCGTGGAACAATTGTGACCGCGGCTTCCCGGCCTTTCCAGAAAGCGATTTGAATCGGATTCAAACTGCTCTCAGTTGTTGGCCTCGAATTCTGCAGGTTGGGCAATAGGATCTGACAACTGACTTCTGATAATTTTTCCATGGCCTACTTTGGACTTACAGGGGGCATCGCGTCGGGCAAGAGCACCGTCGCAAGAATGTTTGAAGAACTGGGCGCATGGGTCATTGATGCAGACAAAATAGGCCACGAGCTTCTTGGCAGCTCGCTTTCCGCGTATCAGGAGATCGTTCACTGTTTTGGGGATGAGATTCTTGACTCCACGGGAGAGATCGACCGCAAGCAGCTCGGAGCAGTAGTTTTTGCGGACAAGAAAAAGCTCGATGCGCTCAACGCCATTGTGCATCCAGGCATCGTCGCCCGCGTCGATCAACTCGCGGCCGAATATACCGCCTCCCATCCGGGTGCGGTGGTCCTGGTGGATGCCGCCTTGATATTTGAAGCTGGCATCGGAAGCTCGTTTCGCAAGGTGATTGTGGCCTGGTGCCGGCCGGAGCAGCAGATCCAGCGCTTGATGGCCAAGACTGGCTTCGAACGGGAAGAGGCAGAGCGCCGTATCGCCGCCCAAATGCCAGCAGAAGAAAAGCGCAAGCTGGCGGACTTTGTTATCGATTGCTCAGGAACTCTGGCGAACACTCGAACCCAGTTGCAGGAGCTTTTCCCCAAACTCAAGCACATTGCGGCGAGCGAATAATATCAATTGCAAATTTAGACCCGAAGTTCCTTGCATTAACACTTACCAATTAACTTTTGCCATTTGCCATTTCCCTTTTTCCTTGCCCTTCCATTCCTTCCCCCGCAGCTCCAGCCCATCCAAAGCCTCCTGAACTTCACCCAATTTCACCGCCTGCAAATGATCGTCAGCCTCGACGGGGACGAAGATGGGCGGCGCAATAAAAATCGCTGTGCGCGTAAATGGTCTGGGAAATTCGGTGCGGTCCCAACTTTTGCTGAGCACCCACTTTTGCCGGGGAACAATGTGAAAGCAAAGAATAGGCGCGCCCGTGGCTTTGGCGAGCAGTACCACGCCCGGCTTGGCTATGTGGCGCGGCCCGCGCGGCCCGTCCAAAGTGAACGCGGCTTCGCTGCCTTTTCTCACCGCGCGGATCATCTCCACCAGGGCGCGCGACGCCCGGCGGCTGCTCGAACCGCGCGCCACTCCGTATCCGTGCATCCGAATGATTCGGGCAATGTATTCGCCGTCAAAATTCTGGCTGGCCATCACCACGATGCCGCGTTTCCTCCAAAACCAGGTGGCGGGCAAAATCTCACAATGCCAAAAGGCGAAGATCAAGCCCTTCTTCAATTGGCGCGCCGCCTCATGGTTCTCCCAGCCAATGATTTCCCAGCGAAGACTGGGACCAATTATGCGCACGGCAAGATACCCCAGCCAGCTTGCCACCAAAATCTGCACCTTTTCCCACCAGGAAAATGCGCGGGGACCTTCTGGCAGTTTTGTCTTCAGTGGGGCTTCGGAGGCAGCTCCCATGCCCTCCGGCGGAGTGATGCGTTTTTCGGAGGTATCAGCCATAGTGCGACCGGTTGATTATAGCGCCGAGCGGGGAACATCCAACCTGTGGGAAAAGCGGAAACTGCGGCCCAAGGGTTGAGCCCGGCTCACATCCCATCGTAGTGCGGCCCTCCGCCTCCTTCAGGGCAGACCCAGGTGATGATCTCATAGGGGTCGGCGATGTCGCACGTCTTGCAGTGAACGCAATTTGAGGGATTGAGCTTCAAATGCCGGCCGGGTGCGCCCGCGTTGTCTTCCATTTCGTAAACCGAAGCCGGACAGAAAAACCTGCACGGGTTTCCAAATTCCTGCGTACAGCGATGGTTGCATATGTCGAAGTCCGCGATTTTCAAGTGCGGAGGCTGATCTTCTTTGTGGTGGGTGGCGGAGTGGTAGACGTCGGAAAGCTTGTCAAAGGTCAGCTTGCCGTCCGGTTTCAAGCGGCCGTCAGGCCGGTCAACAAATTCGGAGAGGTGTTTCATCCGCTCGTGGTCCGGGTGCGAAGAGTATCGGGCGCGAACGCCCCGCCCGCCAGTGACGAACTGAAGCGCTCCGTGCAGAGCGCCGCGCCAAAGGCCATGTTCGAAACCCTGATGGAAATTTCGCACCTTCCAGAGTTCGTCCTTTATCCAACTGCTCTGCCAGCGGTCTTCAAAGGACTTGAGCGCCGCCACGGAATTGTCCCTCTTCAGCAGCGCCTCAAAAGCGGTTTCCGCCGCCAGCATGCCGGACTTCATCGCCAGGTGAATGCCTTTCAACCGCTGCGAGTTCAGGAAGCCGGCCGAATCGCCCACCATCAGCGCGCCGTCCATCACCGTGGACGGAACGGAAAAATAGCCGCCCTCGGGAATTGTTTTGGCGCCATAGTGGATCATCTGACCGCCTTCGAGGAGCTTTCTGACCTGGGGATGAGTTTTCAATTGCTGAAAAGCGTTGTGAGGGTCAAAACGAGGGTCTTCATAATCCAGGCCCACGACGAGACCGACGGAGACACGCGTTTCCGAAAGGGCATAGATAAATCCGCCGCCAAACTGGCGCGAGTTGAGCGGCCAGCCCGCCGTATGAGTGACCTCGCCGGCCCGGATTCGTCCGGCGGGAATCTCCCACAGCTCCTTCAAGCCCAGCGTATAAACCTGCGGATTGCGCCCGCGGTCAAGGCCGAGCCGCGCGATGAGCTGTTTGGCCAGCGAGCCGCGCGGACCTTCCGCAAAGACGGTAACTTTGGCGCGCACGTCGTAGCCCGGCTGGAAATTGGATTGGGGCTTTCCGTTCTTGTCCAAGCCTTTGTCCTCCGTGCGCACGCCCGCCACCCGCGACCCTTCGAATAGCACTTCCATGCCCGCAAAGCCCGCGAATATGTTCACGTGGGCGCGTTCAACCCGCTCGCCCATCCACTTTACAAATTTATTCAGTGAGATGATGTAGTTCCCGTGGTTCTGGAAGAATGGCGGGTTGAAGGGCAGCTTCCACTGGCCCGTTGGGGTAAAGTAATAAACCGAATCGCGCGTAACCGGGGATTCGAGCGGGGCGCTTTGCGCTTCAAAGTCAGGGATCAACTCGCGCAAAGCTCGCGGGTCCAGCACTGCGCCGGAAAGAGAGTGGGCGCCAATTTCGTCCGCTTTCTCGAGGATGTAAATGTTTTCCGGACTGAGCGCCGGCTGTGGCGCCTGGGGTGTTCCCTCAGTGCCGCGCGGAGAAGGTGCGGCGTTTCGTTCCATAATCAGTTGGGCCAGGCGCAAGGCGCAACTGAGGCCGGCGGGCCCGGCGCCGACAATCAACACGTCGGTTTCGAGGGTTTCGCGCATGAAGTCAGGCATGGTTCGGTTGGGGGCGCCGCCTGGGACTACTTGGGGAGGCTGGCGATTTGCTGCCGGACGGATTCAGCCAAGGTGGCGTCGCTCGCGTATTCCCTCTGCATGTTCTGGTAGATAATTCGGGCCTGCGCCGGCTGCGTGGTTCGCAGCGCATCCGCCCGCGCCAACTCCGCTGTGGCTTTGGGGACGGCGGTGGTTGGATGGTCCTCGAGATTTTGATAGAGTTTTGTGGCGTCCGGGATCTTTCCGGTCTGCACCAGTTGCTCGGCCAGCGCAAAGCGCGCCAGCGAAGCGATCTCCACATCCCGATCGTCCGCCGCCTCGGTCAACG
This sequence comes from Terriglobia bacterium, assembly GCA_035946625.1. Taxonomy (GTDB): domain Bacteria; phylum Acidobacteriota; class Terriglobia; order UBA7540; family UBA7540; genus DASYXZ01. The sequence goes on from DASYZE010000052.1 coordinate 5,161, forward strand.
TCTTGATGGCTCCGGCTTCATCGCCCAGCTCCGCCTGGCACAATCCCACATGGTAGCGGGCAATCCGAACCGCCCGCTGGGTGGGAAGTACGGTGGCCCAGCCCTTTACTTCAGACATGGCGGAAAATTCGCCCAGCGCTTTGGTGTACTTTTCCGTGGCCGTGGAAAAAGTTGGTCCCGGCGAGCCCGGGGCCGGGGCGCCCACATAAGCGTGGAAAGTCTCCAAGGCCTCGCCCAACTGCGCGTTGGCGGCGGCTTCCTCACGGTCCATCAAATACCGCAGGCCAAACACCAATCCCACAATCACCAGCGCTATACCGACCGCCATAGCAATCTCGCGATAATGCTGCTTGGCAAAATGTTCGTATTCTTCGAAGGCGGTCTTAAATTTGTCGTCCTTCAGTTCGTGACGGGTCAATCGGGCCAAATGTGATTCTCCTTGCGCCAGGATTACTCCTACTATCTTATCAACCACCTCCAAGGGCGTCAATCAAGTTGGACTCCCCGGAACACGGCTTATGACAGGCGTTTCGGAACGTAGCCTCTGGTTAGAGAATCCTCCCCGCTGGATTGGCCATTGCGCTTATGAGCGATGTGCGGGAAGGGCGGCGTCCTATTTTCGCATTCAGAAAAGGCTTGCTTTTTGCCTTTAACTTGTAGCAC
>DASYZE010000053.1:0-68221 GCA_035946625.1 Terriglobia bacterium
TACCACTTCGGACTTCGCGCCAAATACGTTTTCAACGACAAGTATAATTTCACAGCCTATCTCGTGAACGGCTGGAACAACATTGTCGACAACAACACCGGCAAGACTGCCGGTTTTCAGTTCGGATGGAATCCCAACAAGAAGTGGGCCTTTGTCCAGAATTACATGGTAGGGCCTGAGGAGGCGAACAACAACAAAAACATCCGTCAGCTCTGGGATACGGAGTTGACCTACACCGCGACCAGTAAGCTCTCCTTCATGGGGAACTTCGATTACGGCCGCGGCGATCGCATACCGACATGGGCCAACCCTGTGTGGTGGTCGGGAGTGGCGGCTTATGTCAAGTATCAATTCAATCCGGACTATGCCCTTGCTACGCGGTACGAGTACTACGACGACCCCTCCGGCTTCACCACCGGGTTCACCGGCTTCACGCCCCAGCACATCAACGAAGTTACCGAGACCTTCGAGCGTAAGATACACAGCAACTTTATTACACGACTCGAGTACCGGCGTGATATGGCCAGCCAGAATACCCTCTTCAAGGGGACCACGCCCGTGAACTACCAGGACACTTTGGCAGTGGGGTTGATCTACTTGTTCGACTTGAAAGAACTGAAGTAGTTGAGGATGAAGCGGCCATTTTCTCGACGGGTGCAAGCCCGAGGCCGCTGATTCTTGTTGCGAAGGGCAGTTGATAGGCTGTATGTTTATGCGCTCATCGTAGCTTGTAGAAAACTGGAATCACCCCGGCGGCCGGGCCGCTGGGGCACTCCATGCGAAACTTGACGGGGACTCTGAAAGCCAGGCGCGACGCGCCTGAAATCAAAACGAGGGGGGAGAGTTTAGACATGACAGGCAAAGAAGTCATTAAATTCATCAAGGATGAAGGGATCCAGATTGTTGATTTGAAATTCGTGGACATGCCGGGCCTCTGGCAGCACTTTTCGATGTCGGCCCGCGAATTTGAGGAAGACGCTTTCACCGAAGGCTGTGGTTTCGACGGATCGAGCATTCGGGGCTTTCAGGCCATCAACGAAAGCGACATGCTCCTGATGCCCGATCCGGACACGGTGTTTGTGGATCCGTTTACCGTGGTTCCGACTCTCAGCATTATTTGTGACATCAAAGATCCCGTCACGGGCGAGCTGTATTCCCGCGACCCGCGCCACATTGCCAAAAAGGCCGAAGCTTATTTGAAGGAATCCAAGGTGGCGGACCGTTGCTACTTCGGCCCCGAAGCGGAGTTTTACATTCTGGACAGCGTGCGCTTTGACCAGTCCTACAACTATGGCTACTACCACATCGATTCCGAGGAAGGATTCTGGAACAGCGGCAAAAAGGATACCGACACCCAGAAAAATCTGGGCTATAAGATCCGTTACAAGGAAGGTTACTTTCCGGTGCCGCCGGCCGACAGCTTGCAGGACATCCGCTCCGAAATGATGCTCACCATGGAACGCCTGGGGATGCGCGTGGAGGTTCATCACCACGAAGTAGGCACGGCGGGCCAGACAGAAATCGACTTGCGCTTCGACACCCTCACCAAGATGGGCGACAACATGTTGAAGTACAAGTACGTCACCAAAAACGTCGCGCGCAAGCACGGCAAGACCGTCACCTTCATGCCCAAGCCGATCTTTCAGGACAACGGCTCCGGGATGCACGTTCACCAAAGCCTTTGGGCAGGCAAGAAAAATCTGTTCTTCCACAAAGGGAAGTACGCCGATCTCAGCGAAGACGCCGTCTACTATATTGGCGGCCTGCTCAAGCACGCGCCCGCGTTGCTGGCGTTTGCCGCACCCACCACCAACTCCTACCGGCGGCTGGTGCCCGGTTATGAAGCTCCCATTAATTTGATTTACTCGCAGCGGAATCGCAGCGCTTGCGTCCGCATTCCGATGTATTCGACCAGCGAAAAGGCCAAGCGCCTTGAATTCCGTTGCCCCGACCCCTCCGCCAATCCCTACCTGGCGATGAGCGCCATGCTCATGGCCGGCCTGGACGGTATCGCCAAAAAAATCAAACCGCCCGAGCCGGTGGACAAAGACTTGTACGACCTCGAGCCGGCTGAGAAAGCCAAGGTCAAGTCCACCCCGGGAAGCCTGGAGGAAGTGCTGAATGCGCTCGAAGCTGACCACGAATTCCTGCTCAAGGGCGGGGTTTTCACCAAGGACTTGATCGAAACCTGGATCGAGTACAAGCGCAAGAAGGAGAACGACCCCATCAGGTTGCGACCTCATCCCTATGAGTTCGCACTCTACTTCGATATTTAAGTACAGTCGGTGGTAGGTCGTAGGTGGAGTGTCGGGGGCCTTCCCCGCATCCCACCTGCTACCTGCCACCTACCCTTCAGGCGGGCTTCCGGCTTGGATGCGTTTTAAATTCCCCCCCCACAATCAGCGCCCAAGCCGAAAAGTCCGCTCCATCTCTAATGCACTTCGACAGTTTATACGCCAACTTGCGGCATGTGTTTTGCGCGGCATCGCGGGCAAGTGTTTGACAGCCAGGGCTCACCTTCCGGCAGGCGGGCCGCGACTACATGCTCACGGATGTTGCGTGCCTGGTGATCAATGATAGCGTGACATATCCTGCCGATAGAGTTAGCGCGCCGACTGGGTTTCTGCAGCAAAGTCAAAACGCATGCCGCTTGACTTCGGTAAGGCCCCCGCATACCATGGCAAAGCGGGTACAGGGCCCGCGGCATTTCTTTCAACAACACTACAAATTCTAAACGCCAACCGGCCGCTGGGTCTTTCTGTGTCTTTTAAAGGGCCGGATGAACAAAAGGAGAAATGAAAGTGCGAATTGAATTCAGTATGGAGAAACGGCGTGTGTCGAAACTGGAATTTGGGATGATCCTGGCGGCCTTGTTGGCCGTGATGCTCGTCCCCACCGGGCGCACTCTGGCCCAGATACTACCGGCCAAGGAGTCGGCAGATTCCCTTTACCACCGCATGGGCGGCTATGACGTGATTGCCGAAATTGTAGGCGATTTTATTCAACAGTTGGGTACAGACAAGGCCTTTGAACGCTTTGGCGGCGGCCGCAGCCAGAACTCATTGGTGAGGACGAAACAACTGGTGATCGACCAGATCTGCAATCTCGCCGGTGGCCCCTGCGCTTACATCGGGCGGGACACGAAGACCGCGCACGCGGGGCTTGCCATCACCAACGCGGAATGGGATTCGAGCATTCAGAAGTTCAAGAATTCATTGAATAAATACAAGATCAAAGAGCGTGAACAGAAGGATTTCATTGCCATGATCGAAAAGCTCAAGCCCGATGTCGTCGAGAAGCCCAAAGCTTACAAAGCAACCGGCGCAACGCCCAAAGCCAAGAATTAGGCGCGGCATGGACGAAATCGAATCGCATGAACGGACGAGCAGAAGAGGCAACGACGCGCCGGCCGGAGGAAACTTCCACAGAAGCGTGGCTTGAGCCGGTACGCTGGTTCGCGTTGGCGCTGTTCGTCGCGCTGCCGGTTTACACATACCTGGTGCCCCAACTGGGCGGACGAGTCGTCTGGACGGTCGCGGTGGCTGGGCTGCCGCTGGTGATTGTGATTGCCGGCTACCACCGGTGGCGGCGAATTTGTCCTCTCGCCTGGTTTTCACAACTCCCCATTATCCTCAGCCGCCCCGGCGAGCGCCGCGCTTCCGCGTGGTTGCAGGCCAATTATTACTACATCACATTTTCCTTTTTCATGGCCTGCTTGTGGCTGCGATTGATCGCCATCAACGGGCACGGGACGGCTCTGGCGGCTTTCCTCATCCTCATCTCCCTGCTTGCTTTCGTTTCCGGCACCATGTTCACGGGAAAGACCTGGTGCAACTACATCTGCCCGCTGTCTTTTATTGAAAAGATTTACACCGAGCCGCGGGGGATTCAGCAAACGCCCAACTCCCAATGCCCAAAATGCACTGCGTGCAAGCCCGCCTGCCCGGACATCAATCAGGAAAATGGCTATTGGAAGGAAGTGCTTTCGGAGCCCAAGCGGTTTGTCTATTCTGCCTTTCCCGGGCTGGTGCTGGCCTTCTATTTTTATTTTTACCTGCAATCAGGATCATGGGCGTACTACTTTTCAGGCTCGTGGGGCTATGATCCCACCCTGCCGGGCACGGCGTTCCAGGCCGGCCACGATCCGAAGACGGCCGGATTTTTCTTTCTGCCTCTCGTGCCGCGCGCCATCGCCGCGCTCCTGACTCTTATAATGGGTGCGCTGATGAGCCTGGGCGCATTTTCCCTGGCCGAGCGGGTGATCAGCTCGCGCCAGAAGGACCGGGACCTGGGCGTGGATGAAGTGGACGTGCGCCACACGATGTTCACGGTGGCGGCGTTTGTGGCCTTCATCTCATTTTATGCTTTCGCGGGCGCACCGACGCTCCGGCTGATTCCCGCGGCCCCGTATTTGTTTCAAATCCTGGTGGTGGCAACGGCCACGCTTTTCCTGGCGCGGCGCTTTGCCCGCCGGCAAAGGGCTTTTGCGGAGGAAACCCTGGCGCGCCAGATTATCCGCCGATGGGAATGGGCGGACATGAAACCGCCCAAGGACCTGCATGAAGCGTTTCTGATTCACACCATTCGCTCCCAAACACACGCGAGCGGTTATGCCCGGCTACTGGAAATTTACAAGGAAGCGGTGCGCGAGGGGGTGGCCAGCGGCTTCATCAGCCGCGCCGAGGTGCAGCGACTGGAATCATTGCGCAATCAACTCCAGATCAGCCAGGCCGATCACGAAAAAATCATGGCGGACCTCGATGAGGAAGAGCGCGCCAAGATTGCCAATCCCGCCCTGCACGTGACCGCGGAGAAACGCCTGCAACTCGATTCTTATGCGAGTTCGCTACAGAGCTATCTTCAGCGCGTCTCCAAAGCGCGCACGGCGCCTGACGACAGCGTAATCCGCCACCTCCGGCAGGAATACGGTGTGACGCCAGGCGAACACGGCGCCGTACTGAACGAACTGTTGGGCAAAGGTGAGGGCTTGGCGCCCCAGGTGGCCGAGGCGTTCGCCGTGATCGAAGGCTCTTCGCACACGCTTCAACTTCTCCGCGCCGCGCCTTCGGCCGCAGGTGACTTTCTTGCTGATGCGCTGATGCGCCGGCGTGCCCGCGTGGTAGACGGCTTGATGCGCGGATTTGGCAGCGCTCCCGAAGATGAGAAACATCGCCCCCTGCGTGACCAGCTTATTTCCGACGACGAGCAGGCGCGGGCAGCGGCGGTGGTGGAACTGGGCGGGAGCGTGGCGCACGCCATTGGCGCGCGCCTGGGAGAAGCGCGAAGCGCTGCGGCACGCGAAGCCGCAACACTTGAAAATCTGCCCGACGCCGTGCGCCGGCAACTGACCAGCGTGGACCCTTACGTGCGCGTGGCGGCGCTCTATCTGCTGGACGAGCTTTCCGGCGCCGATGTGGAAACACTCGTGGCCATGATTCGCGACGAGCACGAGGTGGTCTCAGAAACCGCGCTGTGCCTGCGCTTGCGCGCCGCGAATATTGAGAGCCGGGCCGATACGGGCCTGGTGACCGTGGAAAAGATGATCGCGTTGCGCGCCGTTCCCCTCTTTGTCCGCCTGGCTCCGGAAGACCTTGCCAGCCTTGCGCGTGCCAGTAGTGAGAAAGTGTTTGCCCCCGGCCAGCCGCTGTGCGTGGAAGGAGAGCCCGGCGACGAAGTATTTGTTCTGTTGTCTGGTGCAGCTAAGGTTTACCGGCAGGATGGCGACCAGCAAAAACTTGTGGGGAGTGAACAGGCGGGAGGCTTTATCGGAGAGATGGCGGTGCTGGACCCGGCGCCGCGCGCCGCCACGGTGCTGGCAGGGGCAGAAGGGACGCGAGTCTTGTCGCTCGACGGCCGGACCTTCCGCGAGGCGCTCACCGGCAATCCTTCCGTGGCCCACGGCGTGATTCGCGCCTTGGCCACGCGCCTCCGCAAGTCCCAATCCGGCCCCAAAACTCAGCAGGTCAGCGCCGTGGCGCGCAAAGGCCCGTAACACGGCCATCCCCTGGCATTGTCCGGGTGAAGTTCTGGCCGCTCGTCCGACCTGTCACCGGTCGTCGATCGACTCGTAGAGGAGTTTTGGATGAAAAAATTAAACTTCCTCTGAATTCATCATTGCTTAACAAAGGGTTCATCCCGACTTAACTCGTTCCTTGTTTAATTTCACCCTCACACTTTAGGCTAGGTGGAAATCGGGACTGAAACCGATAAAAATTACTGATAGATTTTCGTGTCAAAGCGTGGGGAAGCTGTATTATGATCTGCAGTTCTTCTCATGCGTGCTTGTGATTTGCAACTGCGTCCGTCGGGAATTGTGGTCTTCCGTCCGGAAATTTGTCCTGAGGAGGTTTCAAAATGACGATCGAAGTCAAAAGGCTCTCGGGCCTTTGTTTGTGTTTGTTATTCCTCCTAATCCTGCCCCTGACCGCCCGCGCGCAACAATTATTGGGCTCGATCACGGGTACAGTGACTGATAGCAGCGGAGCAGTCGTACCCCAAACACAGGTCAAGATCCAAAGCGCGGCGACCGGACTGGAGCGCTCGACCGAGAGCAACGGCTCCGGTGCCTACCAGTTCTTTGGCGTACCCCCCGGCACATACAATGTCACCTTCACCAAAGACGGTTTCAAAACCAGCGGTCACCCCGACGTGCTGGTTCAGGCCAACCGCACGACCACCTTGGACGAATCGCTCCAAACTGGAGCCGTCACCACCACAGTTGAAGTGACCGCCACGCCGCTCATGAACCAGACGGACACCACGAACGGCTACGTGGTGGAACAGCTCACCATTCAGGACACACCTCTGGGCACCGGCAGCTTCACGCAATTGGCGATTCTGGCTCCGGGCGTTCACGCGGATTTTCTGGCCGGCGCCGGCAGCAACGCCGGCCTTGGCAATCAGGCCATCTTCGCGAACGGAAACAGGGACACGAGCAACAGCTTCTCGCTGAACGGCGTTAGCACGAACAATTTGTTCAATGGAAACTCCACCAGCCAGGTGGGCGAGAACCGCTTCGTGCTGAACACGGGCGAGAACTTCGGCGCGGGCGGCGGGATTCAAACCAGCACTTCGGTCTATAGCGCCATTGGCCAGGCCTTGCCTACGCCTCCCCCCGACTCGATCCAGGAAATCTCCGTGAATGCCGCCATGTATGACGCATCGCAGGGCACCAATAGTGGCGCTCACATCAGCGTTCTGACCAAGTCGGGCACCAACCAGCTTCACGGGTCGGCATGGGAGCAGTGGCAGAACAACGCCATGAACGCCGCGCCGTTCTTCTACAACGCGTCGAACATAAGCATCCCATTCCTGAATCGCAACCAATTCGGCGCCACCTTCGGCGGACCCATCAAGAAGGACAAGTTGTTTTACTTCCTCTCCTACCAAGGGGCTCGCATCTCCGATGCGGCGGACTCTACCCGATATGTGACGGTGCCGCTGGGTCTGACCGACGACCGCAGCTCCGCCGGCATCATCAACATGGTCCAGTCTTCGTACGGCCAAACGATTACTGCCAGCCAAATCAATCCGGCAGCGCTGAGCATGTTGCAGGCCAAGCTTCCCAACGGACAGTACCTGATTCCCAGCGCGCAATTCAATGCGACATTGGCCAACCAAGTCGGCGGCGATGCCGTGGTCCAGGGGGCCAACTCGAGGGCAAACGTCGATCAAGCGATCGGCAATGTGGACTATGCGCTGAGCGACAAGGATCGCCTGTCGGGGAGGTACTACTTTCAGAACAATCCCACCACGAACCCCTTTGGCGCAGTCGGTTCCCTGCTGGGCTTCCCGCAACAACTTTCAGCGGGTAGCCAGGTAGTGTCCCTCACGAACACCGTCATTCTGTCCCCGAGTGTCACCTGGGAGCAGCACGCGGGCTTGACGCGGCTGCGAGCTTACGCCCAAACGCAGTCGGCCTTCACTCCAAGTGCGCTGGGTATCAATCTGCTGGGATCGCAGACGCTCCCCCAGTTCAGTATTTCCTATGCGGACCCGACACTGGGCAACGGCCTAGAGTTCGGCCCCAGCACCAGTTTTGGCAATGCGGGTATGGTCCAGAATCAATGGGAACTCGGATCCTCGCTGAACATGGTGAAAGGAAGGCACACGATCGCGGTCGGCGCGCAATGGGACCACACGCAGCTCGATGTCATCAACAACAACACGAACACGGATACCCTCGACTTCTCGACTTTTCTTACCTTTGTGGAAGGGAAGGTGCGCGGCGGGGATGCGTTCGCGGGTTCAGCGAGCCGCTATTACCGTTCCAACACGGTAGGCGCGTACGTCAACGATAACTTTAAGCTTCGTAGCAACCTGACAGTGACCGCCGGCCTGCGCTGGGATTTCGACGGGCCCCTTTCGGAGAAGTATGGCAAACTAACCGCGTTCAACCCCTCCCTTTATTCATACGATGTGGCCTCGGACACCATTACCGCCTCTGGCCTGGAAATTGCGAAAGGCGGCAGCGATTCCCTGATGAACCAGCGGCAGTGGGGCCTCGCCCCCCGCATCGGAATCGCCTGGGCGCCGACTCCGAAACTGACCGTACGCGCGGGCTACGGCATCTATTACGACCGCGGTGAGTTATTCAGCTACTTATCACCCAGCGCCGGTTTTGGATTCAACGGTCCTTTCGGCGTGACACTGGAGCCGCCGTTTGTGCAGCCGGTTGCCACCGCGAGGGGAGCAACCCTTTCGGCGCCATTCGGAACGACGCCCCTGTCGCCACCGTCGGGTAACTCTGCCGGGTTTCTCGCTCTGTTGCCCAATCTATCACAAACCGCCTGCGGTTATCCTGGCTGCTGGCCCACGGGCAACCTGTTTGGTCCGTTTCTCTTTGGCGGTTATGACACCAACAACAAATTGCCTTATACGCAGAACTGGACGTTCGATTTTCAATACCAGGCCTCCAATAGCTGGCTGATCGACGTCGCCTACGTAGGCAACCGCGGCTTGCATGAGATACTACCGATCGCCTTCAACCAGCCGGTCATCGCCACGCCGCAAAATCCGCTGTGGTCGCAGAATCCGGCCAATGAACAGGCGTACTCTTACGGCGGCACATCGTGCTACGCGGGAGAGGGCGTCCCCTGCCAATACCCGAACTGCTGCACCCTGGAGACCATCTTCACGAATGAGTATTCCGGCAACGCGCCGGTTCGCGTGCCTTATCCCGGCTATGATATGAATTCGGTGCTCTACAAGGCCGAGGGCATCTCCAACTACAATGCGCTCCAGGCTCAGGTGCGCAAGCGCCTGTCCAACGGGCTCCAGTTCACCGCATCTTACACGTGGTCGCACGCACTAGACGAGCAGAGCGGTCTGGGCCTGTTCTTCACCGGGAACAACCCGCTGATTCCGAGATCCAGCTATGCGTCGGCGGACTTCGATCAGACGCACGTTTTCCTCATCAATTACAGTTACACAACCCCCCGCCTGGCCAAAAACAGCGCAGCCCTCGGCGGCCTGGTCAACGGCTGGATCATTGGAGGACAGACTGTCGCCCAGAGCGGCCAGCCATACAGTGTCTACGACTATTCGGGTTCCGTGGGCAGCTTATTCTTCGGCACCAGTAACTATATTGGTAACCCCATCGTGCCGCTCGCGCCGGGCGTAACAAATAAGCAGGCGCAACTACAGGGCACCACCGGCGTCAATGCGGGCAATCCGGTGCTCAATTCCAGTGATTTTCTCCCGCAGTTTGTGCCGCCCGGCACGAACGGAGTACCTCCCTGCGACGCATCGGGCTGCGATATCTTCGAATCCCTTTACGGGACCACTGGCCGCAACACATTCCGCGGTCCTTTCCAGGTGCGGTTCGATATGAGTTTGGCTAAAGAGTTTCCCATTAAGGAGCGCTACCGCCTGCGCTTCGAGGCCGACGCGTTCAATATCTTCAACCACCCTGATTTTGACGCGCCGAACAACAATGTGGACTTCTTCCCCAACTTTACCGGACCGCCTTCGATTCCTCCCCAAGGCAGCCTCGGCATAATTCAACACACCATTGGCAGCTCCCGCTTCCTCCAGATGTCGCTGCACTTGGTGTTTTAACCGCTTCAGTCCTCACGAGACGCAGACTCGCTCCGGCGAGTCTGCGGGTTTTTTTGGGTGATGAATTTTCCTCGGTGCATAAGTCGCAATCGGTTGATGAAGCGGCAGTCTTGGGCTTTGAGGTTTTCCCGGACCGTTATATCTGACCTGTTCTGTAGTCTGTTGCAGTCCCCAACAGTGGCTACCTTACAGGTCATTGCAATTGAAGAATATAAGGTGTATGTTTCTGCTTGGCCAGGGAACAAGAACGGATTTGGCATCGGAAAAGGAAGCGAAGGGGACGGCGCGGCTCTAGCACCGCATGCAGCTCTCTGACCTATTCATGTATTCCATTATTCCTTCTATATATGGTAGTGCCTCTATCTTTATAGCTCATAATACTTCACGGACGCGAAGAGGGGGCCCCGTCGACGAGCCAGGAAATTTGATTCATCTGGGCCCCAAATGTGAGATCGCAGTTCCTACGGATTTCGTCGCACGTTACCATCAAGCGCTCTCTTACCCCGAGATCGATACAAGCCCGACTTTTGAAAGTTCGGCCTGGGTTTGAGTCAATCATATCGTAGGTGAGAAATAACACGAGGAGGTGACAACATGGAATCGGAAAAGAAGGACCTTATTCGACGGATTAGGGGCTTGTTGGCCCTTTCTGCTGCCTGCGTTGTGCTCTTCGCCTCTGCCGGGAGCGGGGAAGATTGGCCAAAGTACCGCCGCGACCTATCGAACACCGGCTTAAGCAGTGAGACCGGTATCAACTCGTCAAACGTCAACTCGCTTAGGGTCAAATGGCAATTCAAAACCGGGGGGGCAGTCAGTGCATCCCCGGCCGTCGCGACTGTGAATGGGACAAGCATCGCGTACATAGGGGCGTGGAATGGCACGTTTTACGCCCTAAACGGGCTGACGGGCCAAAAGATTTGGTCTTTCCAAATTGACCCGGTGCAAAATTGCAATCAAGACAGTTGCACCCGGATTGGCTCCTCGCCAGCCGTTTCCAATAGTATCGTTTACTTCGGCGCATCCAACGGGTACCTTTACGCGCTAAACGCATCAACGGGTGCACTTGTTTGGAAGGTTCAAGTAGGCGACCCAAACCAGGGGTACGAAGTCTGGTCCTCACCCTCTGTGAACGGTAGCATGGTGTATTTCGGCGTTGCCTCTCATGACGACAGTCCATGCGTGGTCGGCCATGTACAAGCACGGAGTGCTTCAACAGGCGCGATCATATGGGACTTCACCACAATCAACCAGGCGACATGCCCAAGCGGTACCTGCGTCGGAGGGGGCGTCTGGGCCTCCCCGGCGATTGATCGTAATAATAACGTGCTATACGTGGGAACGGGGAACCCAGGTTCCACTTGTACTCCATCCACGCAAAATGCCACTCAGTACCCAGACAGCATTCTTGCGCTGAACGCCTCAACCGGAGGGCTACTTAACTACTTTCAGGCAATACCAAACGATAAGGGGGACTTCGATTTTGGCTCCTCTCCATTGCTCCATGACACAGCAATTTACAACTACGAATGCGTCAAAGGGGCCAGGGTCTTCCAACATTGGGTGACCGAGGCTAGCAAGGACGGGTCGATGTACACATTCGAGAGGGGGGCGGGCGGTCTCGAAGTCGACACAGAAGCGATAATGTCAACCGACGGCTCTCTCCTCACAGCATCGCCCGCTCTTTTCAATAGCTTGACAGAAACCAATTGTGGCGGCCTCACGCAAAACTTTTCCCTTAACGACATCTACGTCCCGACCTACGGAGGAGACTTATTTGATTTCACTCAGAACTACCCGGGCGAATACCCGGATGGTGTACGCAAGAACTGGGAAGTAACGATCGGCTCCCCCTTGTACTCAGCGCCAGCGGTGATCCAAGATTTGGTGTTCTTTGGGGGCAACGACTCTTACCTGCACGCCGTGACTGTGGGCGGAACCCCCACCTGGCTGTTCAAAACAGGTAATAATGTGACCTCCGGACCCGCGATCTCGAACGGTCGTATCTACTTTGGCTCCTTTGACGACAACGTGTACTGCTTATCTCCCAACGGCCAGTAAGCCCGCGGTTTATTCAGATGTCGCTTCACTTGATTTTTTAGGCGAGTGATGGATTGCGGGCAACGCAGAACGCGGTGGCTTCGGCCGCCGCGTTTTGCTTTTCGGGCAGATGCCTCTTTGCTACACAGCGGCATAGATCCCTCTTGGGGGAACGAATTTGAACGGCTTGGGCCGGGGTCAAGAGAAAAGTGTTTTTCCGCCAGAGACCCTTTCTCCGATGTCTCAATCCGGAGCGAATCGGGTTTTACACTGCGGCCTGAATTGAGTAAGATGCAGGGCACATTTTGAAATTGGAAATTGTAAATTGAGTGGGGGGACGAATCGTGCGAAACAAAAATATAAACCGAGCTCAATCCTGGAGGACGACTATGAAAACGCGTTATGCCGCCGCTGCGATCGTCATGCTTGCTGTCTCCACGCAGTCCTTCGCTCAATTGGGATTATTCTCCAAAGAGCAGCGCGTGGAGCTGACGCGCCAGTGGACGGGCGAGCGCTTTGCGGACGGGCGCCCCAAAGTTCCGGACTCGCTGCTGGAGGAATTGAAAACGGTGGACGCCGAGGAAGCGTGGGGCGTACTGAGAGGCGAAGGATTCCCCAACCAGTTCGAGGGGGGCTGGAAGGTGATCAACTCGGGCGAGCGCATGGTGGGGCGGGTGGTGACGGCGGTCTTCATGCCGCTCCGCCCCGACGTGAATGCCTCCATCAACGAGCACGGAAAGCAGGAGGGCCGCGTGGGCGCCCAGAATTCCTGGGTAATTGACACGTTGCAACCGGGCGACGTTCTGGTGGTGGACCTCTTCGGCAAGATCCAGGACGGAACGTTTGCCGGGGACAATCTGGGCACCGCCATCTACACCAAGAGCCATAACGGCCTGGTGGTGGATGGCTCCATCCGCGACGTCACCGGCATGTCAGAGATCAAGGGGTTTCAAGTTTATGTGCGTGACTTCGATCCCTCGGCGCTGCGCAATGTGATGTTGATGGGGATCAACGTCCCCATCCGCATTGGGCACGCCACGGTGATGCCCGGCGATGTGGCGGTCAGCGACCCGGAAGGCATCACTTTTATTCCGCCCCAACTCGCAGAAAAGGTGGTGGCGAGCGCGCAGATGACCCACCTGGTGGACGAGTGGGGTCATCAAATGTTGCGCGAAGGGAAATACACGCCGGGCGAGATCGATAGGAAGTGGACGAAGCCCATGATCGAGGAATTCAACAAATGGCTGGAGGGGAAGGGATCGAAGCAACGCATGAAAGTGGAGTAGCAAAACGGCAGCAGGAACAAATATAAGAATCAAAGGAGATCCAATGGATCGACGCAACGTTTTGAAAACTTCGGCCGCGGCCCTGAGCGGCGCATTCCTGGCCGAGGGCGGTCCCGGGATGGCGCTCCAAAACGTCAACACCAATTCCAGCCCGTCCCAGCTCAAGATCACGGACCTGCGCGTGGCGGTGGTGGTGAAAGCTCCCATGACGTGCCCCATCATTCGCATTGACACCAACCAGGGCGTCTACGGCCTGGGCGAGGTGCGTGATGGTGCCAGCCCCACTTTCGCGCTGATGCTCAAGAGCCGCATCCTGGGCGAAAACCCTTGCCAGATAGACCGGCTGTTCCGCAAGATCAAACAATTCGGCGGACCGGCGCGGCAGGCGGGCGGCGTGTGCGGGATTGAAATGGCGCTGTGGGATATTGCCGGAAAAGTTTGGGGCGTTCCCATCTACCAGATGCTGGGAGGGAAATTCCGCGATCGCATTCGCGTTTATGCTGACACCACCGAATCACGCGACCCTTTGATTTACGCCCAGCGGATGAAGGCCCGCAAGGAAGTGATTGGCCTCACCTGGCTCAAAATGGATCTGGGCATCGACGTGGTGGCAGACAAGCCGGGCACCGTCACCCAGCCCGCGGGATTGAGCAGAGAGGAAGAAACTTTTCTTCCCCACCCTTTCGTGGCCACCGAAGTTACGGATAAAGGGATCGAATTGATGTCCGCCTATGTGGCTGCGGTGCGCGAGGCCGTGGGCATGGAAATTCCGCTCTCTATGGACCACCTCGGGCATATCGGCGTGAACTCGTGCATTCGCCTGGGGCGCGCATTTGAGAAGTACAATCTGGCCTGGATGGAGGACTTGATTCCGTGGCAATACACGGACCTGTGGAAGCACATCACGGATTCCATGCCCACGCCGACACTGACCGGGGAGGATATCTACCTGAAAGAGGACTTTATCAAGCTGTGCTCAAACCATTCCATCTGCAAAATCCATCCGGACTTGGCCACTTCGGGCGGCATATTGGAAACCAAGAAAATCGGCGATGCGGCTATGGAGTATGGCGTCCCCATGGCCATGCACTTTGCCGGCTCGCCCGTGTGCTGTATGGCCAACGTGCACTGCGCCGCTGCGACGCAGAACTTCCTGGCTCTCGAAAATCATTCGCTGGACGTGCCCTGGTGGGCGGATATGGCGGAAGGAATCGAAAAGCCCATCGTCAACAAGGGCTATATCACGGTGCCGGATAAACCCGGGCTCGGGTTGACGCTTAACGAAGACGCCGTTCGCCAGCACCTGATGCCGGGCACGGGATACTTCGAGCCCACGCCGCAGTGGGACCATGAAAGATCGTGGGACCGGACGTGGAGCTGATTAAGGCAGTGGCGAGTGACAAGCGACGAGTGAAGAAGGGCGAAGACCGGGAGTCAGGAGTCTGAAGACAGAAGTCAGAAGGCCAAGACCGTTCGGAGCAACCAGCAGGCAACGCCTAATTTCCAGCCGGGCTCAAGGCTGGGATGCCGCGCGCTGTTTAGATCTTCAGGAAGAGCTTGCGCCTGTACATCCAAAACAGTATCAACCAATAACTGAATAGGACGGCGATGCCCTGCATCAGGGGTTGCAGGCCTGCCCCGAGAAACGCGAAAAAGTTGGGGCCCAGATTAATCCGGAACGAATCGACGAAGAAATTCACAAACAGGTGCGCGATCAGGTAAGCCGCGATGGAGTTCATGCCGATCACGACGAGAGGGAAAGCCCACTTGCGGTTGCCCCTCATATCAATCAGCCAACTGAAGAATGCGAGCATCAGGAAGCACACGCCCCCGCTGAACAGCGTCCAGCTTGGCGTCCAGACGCGCTTCACCACCGGGCAGATTCCTGTGTAATGAAGGAAAAGTCCGGCGGCGATGCCGATGGCTCCCGCCACCAGGAAACGCTTCAGGGGGATCTTGGGCGCGGAGGCCCGCAGCCAGCGACCCGCCATCAGGCCCAAAATCATGGTGCCGAGTGTGGGAATGAAGCTGAGCGTGAGGTAGCCGCCGTCGTTGTAAACAAAAGGACGTTCGCGCGGAAACAGATTCAGGAACCACTGGTCGAAGGTGTTGCCCAAATTGGCGTTCTTGTTCCAGTGCGCGGCAAAGCCCGAATAGTTGTGCGTCCAGGTGGCAGGGACTCCCACGGCAAGGTAATTAAATCCGGGGCCGGGCACTGGATAGAGCGCCCAGGCCGCCCAGTATCCCACCAGGACCACGGCCAGCGCGATCCACTGCCAGCGCGGGGGGCGGAAGCCGAGCAAGAACAGAAAAGGATAGCCGAAACCAATCTGAGAGAGTGTATCTTCAAAAGTGAAGTAGGTCTGGTGACTGTTCGTGGAACGCAGGAAAACTCCCAGCGCGACCAAAAGCAGCGACCGCCAGAGGGCGTGGGCGAATAATCTCCCAAAGGCCGCTCCCTTGGCCATCCGGCTGGCAATCGAATAGGGTAGCGCTACTCCCACGAGGAATGAAAACGAGGGTTGAATAGTATCGTGCAGCGAGCACCCCGCCCACTCCGAATGGGTCTGATGGAACGCCAGAATGCTCCAAAACCAACTGGTGGGAAAAGCCGCGGAGACTTTGGAGAATTCCAGCACCTCCGCCATCATCAGCAGCATCACCAGCCCGCGATAGGCGTCCACCGCGACGTTGCGCAGCACGGCCGGGCGAATGGGAATGGATTCCGGAACGACTACCGAGGGTTCAAGAACGGCTTGCATGCAGCACCTCGTTGCCCTGGAGGTTAGCACAGCTTGGAATCGACTGCTGCGAAATTGAAGCGTCACCGCAGACTTCTTTAGGTAGTTATTTCATTTGAGTTACAAGCGATCGCCCAGGTGCAGTCAATCCCGCGTGAACTTAGGGAACGCGATAGCACAAACAAACCGTTTCACCCGCGCGCGAACGAGTCATAACTGAAAGGGATTACATTCGCGTGAATTCGTCCGTATGGGTAACAAACTCGGGATAAGCGCCGGCGCCGAGTTCGGACAAGTCCATTCCCTGCCGCTCGCCCTCTGCCGTCGCACGTTGCGGATAGAACCGATTCAAAGTCCAGTTAAGTCCATAAGTCAAGGGCAAAACAAAGCCTATTAACGTCGCAATGCCAACAACCTGGGCCAGCCATTGGCCTGCATGGCCTATCGGCGGCCCCGCCATCGGATCGGTTGCCACATTCAGGACCGGGCTGGGGAATCGGCCAAAAACGCCGAGGGCGAAAACGCCCCAGATGCCACACAGACCATGCACCGAAATTCCGCCGCCGGGATCGTCAACGGTAAGATGCAATTCAAGCCACTCTACTGAAAAAGTAACCAGCGCTCCGGCCACCAAACCGATGATGATCGCGAGAGGTGGATCGATGAAAGGGCAGGCAGCGCTGCCCCCCACCAAACCGCCGACCCAACCGTTGGCGCTCAACGAGGCATCCGGCTTGCCAAACCGGAGGCGTGTGATCACTACGGCGGCTAACACGGCTGACGCCGCGGCGAGAGTGGTATTGATCGCAATCAACGGCACAATCCCTGTTTCGGTGCCGGTAAAAAGGATTGCTCCCGCGGAATTCAATCCCAACCATCCCAGCAGCGCCAGCAAACAGCCGAACAAAACGAAGACTAGATTATGGCCGGGAATAGCGGCCGGCATGCCTTCGCGCGAATACTTGCCGCGCCGCGGTCCAAGAATCCAGGCAATGGCCAGGGCCGTGAGGCCGCCTACTGCATGAATTGAGCTCGACCCTCCAGCATCCACAAAGCCATACCCGAGACCATAATTAACCCCGAGCTGCGCCAACCAACCTCCGGCCCAAACCCAATGGGCGAATAAGGGATAGGTAATCCCAGCAAGAAATGCGGTCGAAGCGCAGATCGCCCCCAACCGCCAGCGGTCCAAACCAGAGCCCAAAGGGATGAGACCTGCCAACCCCACGCTGAAAATTTGAAGCAATAACACCAAGGAAATGGTCAAGTCTCCGCGTGTGACCCCGCGGGCAAAGAGCGGCTCGTGCGCAATCCAGTTCCACACGGCGTTGCCCACGGTAATGGCATGCGCCGGCCGGCCTATAAATCCCTGTCCGGCAAACCCTAAGATGACATACACCAATGCCGCGATCGCGATCACACAAAGCGAGGCCAGCATCGAGTGGGCCACACCCCGTGAGCGACCCAACCCTGTGTTGATGAGGATGAGTCCGGCCATGGCAAAAGGAACCAGCAGGGTGCAGAGAATACAAATAGCCACCGACACTTCCGTGAGCGAATGGGACGGAAGCAGGTTCATTCTCTTCCTTCTCGCGAAATCAGATGAGAGCGGAATACCAGAACCAAGCCCAGAACTTCCACGGCAATTCCAGCCAGAACAAAAACCGTCCGTGGCACCATCGCCCGAAGAAGGATAAGAGCGCTCAGCACGAGCACCCATCCCGCCAAGAGCAAGGCAAAGCCCACCCATCTCATGCCAAGATCCACTGGCCGCAGTGAGGTCTAATCAACGCGGCCTTTCGTTCCGGGTTTAAGATACCACACCTGATGCAGAGCTACCGTAGTGCTCCGACCGGAGCGCGTCTAATCGATTTTTTTTATGGTGCCTAGAAGCAGAAACACAAGCCCCCACCTCTCTCGAGCCGATTCGTCCGTCTCGAGGATCATCAGAACTCTCCTCTCCTTGCGATGGATAGGGGCATTGGAAGCAATCCTGACTGTCCCGCCCGCACCCAAAACTTATCCACACCAGAAGAAAAACTTCGGTAAGGCATTTTTATCCTCGCTAAAAAAACTATTTGTTTGACGCCTGGTACCCCACCCCGTAACCTCGAATCATAAGTTCAAACGGGCAAGGCATTGAGTGGGGGGAGGGGTTCAGTTAATAGGTAAGCCCTGACGGTCCTCTCCAAAGTTCAACAACAAACCAATCTTTGAAAGGAGAATTACCATGGCGGAGAACTCGCCAGTTGAAATGAAAAAGACCCTGGGCTTGACGGGCCTGACGATGAACGCGATGGCGCTGATCGCGCCCGGAGCTTTCTTGTGGCTCACTTTTGTCACGCAAGCCACGGAGGGAAACACCTCTCCGTCGATGTGGGCGGGCATCTTTCTCGCCCTTGTGCTTTGCCTGGCTACCGCGGTGTGTTACGCAGAGATGGCGAAGTTGTATCCGGGGACCGGCAGTTCGTATTACTTTGCCGAACAGGCTTTCCTGAATCATGATAAGGCGTGGCCCTATGCCCGGCTTTCCAAGTTCATTGTGGGATGGGCTTCTCACCTTTATTATTGGATCTATCCCGGCGTCATGGTGGGCGTGACGGGAGTCATCTGCGGGTATCTGGTTGGCACTCTCTGGCCGAGTTTCATGAATGCCACCAATCCCGGCCCGGCGTTTATGATGCTGGTCGCCATCGTGATGTCATTCGGGGTGGCCTATATCGCGTATCGCGGCGTAAACGGATCCACTTCGGTCAACATCGCCATCAACGTCATTCAAATTTCCGCCCTGGTTTTGTTCTCCGTGCTGGCGCTGGGTTACCGGATGAATCATCCCCCGGGGAGCGTGGCGTTGCAGTTTGACTCCCAGACCAGCGCGGCTTTTAGCTGTGAATTTGCCACCACCAAAACCGTGGTGAACGGGCAATCCACTGACACGATCGTGCGTGACGCGGACGGCACTCCGCAATGCGCGAAGGACGCCTCCGGTGCGCCTGTTCCCTACCACGTCAGCTACCCCACCACAGATTCGGCCGGCGCCTTTATCTCCCATCCCAACGCCCGCTCCGTGGTGGGCATGCATAATTTTGGCTGGATGTTCATTCAAGCCACGGTAGCCATCCTGATCCTGGTGGGATTCGAATCGGTCACCTCCATGGGCGGTGAGGCGAAGAACGCCAAGCGCGACGTGCCCATCGCGGTGATTGTTTCACTTCTCGTTCAGGGGGCGTTCTGCTACCTCTTCGAGTATTTTGCCGCCAACTACTTCCTTAATAGCGGCTATCCTATGGGAACCGCAGCGGGCTCGGCCGCGCCCATAGGCGACATGATGATCATGGTGGGCGATGCCCTGCTCGGCCCCGGACGGGGACGAATATTCATGTTGTGTGAGGCCGCGACGGTGTTTCTGGCGCTGATTGGCACCACCCTCTCCTGCATGAATACAGCGGCACGCGTCACCTACGCCATGGGGAAGGATAATGAGGTGCCGAGCCACTTAGGCGTGCTGCATTCCAAAAACCTCACCCCGCATCGAGCCATTTGGACTCTGGCGATCATTTCCGCAGTGGTCGGCTGCCTGACGGTAGTCATGTATTTCGGCGATGGGAGCGCGCCCGCGGACGCCGCCATTCAGGCGTTGCCCCACGGCTTTTGGTCAAGTTGGGGATACACGACGCATGACAAAATGGCCGCCCTGCCCAATTCATTTCTCACCATGGGGTTGGCTTCGAACTTCGGCACGTTCCTGCTTTACGGTCTGAGTTGTATCACCTGCCTGGTTTGCTACCATGGCCACCCCAAGTTCAAGTTTGTCCGCCACGCCCTCATTCCCGCGTTCGGATTGGTGGCGAACCTCGCTTGTATGGCCTTCTATTTGATCGGGCCATTTATGGGTTACGGCACCAAAATGGAACCTCTGCTGGCGTTCGGATTCGCCTTGGTCTGGGCCATATACGGCAGTATTTACTTTGTTCGCGCCAGCAAGAAACAAGGGCGGACCACGATGGTGGAGAACCGCGTCCAGGTGGAAGCCTGAGCCTGTGCGCGAAAATCTTACGGAAAGCCGGGCGGGCGCTTGTCCGCCCGGTTTTTTTTGAGAGGATAAAGCATAATGTACTGGAGCCCTCGAAGGCCGAACGTTGAAGGAGCCGGGGGGACTGCTTATCAGCAACCCTCCACGCAAAGCTCGATGCTTGATTTGGAATTCGCCCAACTTTCCGAGACGGGAAAGGTTCGCAGGCAGAATGAGGACTACCTTGGCCACGTGGTCCCCGACTCACCTGCCCAAGTGCGCAGCCACGGGTGGTTATTTGCGTTGGCCGATGGGGTAGGCGGGCATGAGCTGGGGGAAATTGCCTCGCGTACGGCGATAGAGAGTGTGAAGAGCGGTTTCCGCGCCGCCGCGGGTGGAGACTTGCACACCACGCTGCTGGCGCGCCTGGTGCAGGCGGCCAATGCGCAGGTCTTTGAAAAGGGCCTGGAGTCGCCCCAACGGGGCCCGGCCATGGCGACCACGATTGTGCTGTGCACCCTCCGCTATGATCGAGCGGCGGTCGCTCACGTGGGTGATTCCCGCTGTTACCTGATTCGGGGCAGCCAGGCTACAACTCTGACGCAGGATCATACCGTCGCCAACGAACAAATCCGCCTTGGAGTCATATCCGCACTGGAAGCCGCTGAGGCGCCCGCCCGCCATGTGCTGAGCCGCTCGCTGGGGAACGAGATGTTTGTCAGCGCGGAGATCAGCGAACATCAGGTGCAGGCCGGCGATGTGCTATTGCTTTGCTCGGACGGGCTTCACGGCGCCGTTCGCACCTCGGATATGGTTCGCATCGTCGGTGGAGCCGCGGACCTGGAGGGAGCGGCCCGCAACCTGGTGGCGGTTGCCAACGATCGGGATGGGAGCGATAATATCAGTGTCCAACTGGTCCGCATTCGCACTGTCGAGCGAGTGGGAATGTACCGCGGCCGGCCCTACAAGCTTCACTAAGTCCCGGGGTGGGTAAGACTCGCTGCGAGTTTCCCGCCGCTTCCAGGTTCTGGTTATGAATCCGGTCCCCCAATCGATCAATATTCACGGGAGATTCAAAATTTCCTTATGCACTCCTTATGGCTTTTTTACGAGGATGGGGGCATGATGATGGGAGGACATCAATACCGCGCCGCCGGCGGTCATATTAAGTTGAAATAAACGAGCGATGACACCAATCCATCCAGGCGACCAACTCGATCACTATCGCATCGAGGGCGTGGCTGCACGCAGCGGCATGGCCTCAATTTTTCGCGGCACAGATTCGCGCACCGGCCGTCCGGTGGCCATCAAGGTCCCGCATCCGGAAATGGAAAGCGATCCGGTTTTCTTCGAGCGCTTCAAGCGTGAGGAAGCGATCGGAAATAAATTGGATCATCCCGGCGTCATGAAGGTGATGGCAGAGGATGACCACAGCCAAGTTTACATGGTCATGGAGTGGGTGGACGGGCGGCTGCTGCGCCAGATCCTGAACGAAAATGGAAAGTTCCCTGTTGAACGCTCCGTCCGCATCACCCTCCGCATCCTGGACGCGTTGGAATACATTCACAACCACGGCGTGGTCCACCGCGACTTGAAGCCGGAAAACATAATGGTCGATGCCGAGGATCAGATCAAGCTTATCGACTTCGGCATCGCGGCCAACACCGGAGCACGGCGGATCACCTTTGCCAAGCTTTCACAAACCATGGGAACACCTGATTACATTTCCCCCGAACAGGTCAAGGGCAAACGCGGTGATGCGCGCAGCGATTTGTATGCCATGGGGGTTATGTTATATGAAATGCTGACCGGAAAAGTGCCTTTCCCGGGGCCTAATCCCTTTGTGATTATGAACGACCGCTTGCTGAATAATCCCGTCCCCCCGCGTGAATTGGACCCCACGATTTCTCCCCAGTTGCAGGAAATTATCTACCGCGCCATGGAACGCGACCCGGCCAAGCGCTATCCCAACGCGCACGAATTTGCCTGGGACCTTCAGCACCAGGATCAGGTGGGTGTGGCCGACCGCGGGGAGCTGCGGGACTGGAAAAGGCGGCGCTCCCCGCGGCTGAGAAATGTTCTGTTCTATTTGATGCTGGTCATGATTCCTGTAATCATTTTCGCCCTGCTGCTTTGGGTGGCGCGACACACTTGATTTCAGGTATAAATCGCGAGGGCCGGTGAATTTCCTTCGTTCGGGAGGTGGATCCCGTGGGAATAACTTCTGCGATTATTGGTGCCGTGAGCAGGAATTGAAAGTTCCGCGCATACGGAATGCGTTCTTGATAACTTAAAGCCAGCTCGCTCCAAAATCCAGCGCGGTTTTCCGGCAGGGGAATTATCCACGGTTCCTCGCCCGGCGCGGGCAAAATAAAAGGTGATGACCTATGAAAAAGTTGGAGGCGGTGATTCAACCTTCCAAACTGGACGCCGTTCGGGAGGCGTTGTACCAAGTCGGCGTTCAAGGCATGACGATCAGTGAGGTACGCGGTCACGGGCGACAGAAGGGACATACCGAAGTCTACAGGGGAAATGAATATACGGTTGATTTCATTCCCAAAATCAAGCTGGAGGCAGTTCTGCCCGATGCGCTGGCCGAAGCCGCCGTTGAAGCGATTTTGAAGACTGCGCGCAGTGGCAGAATCGGCGATGGCAAGGTGTTCCTCTCTGACGTTGCGGAAGCGGTGCGCATCCGCGACAGCCAGCGAGGCGACCAGGCGCTTTAATCCTATCTGAAAAGCAAATGATTTCGAAATTGGGCGGGCGCAAGCCCTGTTCCCAATATGACCTGCGGAAGGTAATGGATTCTGGCAGGGTTCATTTGGAACGGGGCAAGCCCGCTTTTTTTTGCAAGATGAGGCATAATATACGCGGGGTAACGGACGCCATTCCTTGAAGGAGTCCGAATTTCTGGTCCTTGGGTATCCCCAGTGTCAAATTCTTATGCTGGATTTGGAATTCGCTCAATTTTCAGATCCCGGAAAAATTCGCAAGAAGAATGAGGACTACCTCGGCCATGTGGTCCCCGCGTCATTGGCCCAAGTGCGCACCCAGGGCTGGTTGTTTGCGCTGGCAGACGGGGTGAGCGGGCACGACCGGGGTGAAATCGCGTCACGTATCGCGGTGGAGTGCGTGCTCGCCGGTTTTCGTGGAGTTCCGGGCAGAGGCGTCCATACAGTGCTCTTGCCGCGTCTGGTGCAGGCAGCGAATGTGCGGATCTACGAAACGGGGCTGAAGTCGAAACAACCAGGCGCCGCCATGGCTACTACCATTGTATTATGCGCCCTGCGTTTTGATCGCGCGGTCGTATCCCATGTCGGCGATTCACGCTGCTATATCATACGGCGCGGCCGTCCGACACTTCTGACGCGGGATCATACTGTCGCCGATGAACAAGTGCGGAGTGGGGAGCTAACCGAGCGCGAAGCTGCCGAGCTACCGACGCGCCATGTCCTCAGCCGCTCATTGGGGAATAATCTGGTTGTCGGCGTGGACACAAGCGATCATCAAATCCATGCCGGCGATGTGCTGCTGCTCTGCTCCGACGGGCTTCACGGCGCCGTCCCCCCCAAGGAAATGGCTCGCATCGTCAGTCATGCAGCCGATTTGAGCGTCGCCGCCCAGGATTTGGCGGCGGTTGCGAACGATCGAGATGGGAGCGATAACATCAGCATCCAACTGGTCCGGATTCGAGGCGTCGAGCGGATGGGCCTGACCCGCGGGAGATCGCTCAAACTGCACTAGGTTTTGGCAGGAGTGGAGCTCGCTCAGGAATTCCCACCCTGGGCCGGTGGGCCAGGCAGGGGCCCGGGCGCAAATCGCGAAGGCCGGTAGGCTTCAATCGACCGGGAGGTCGATCCGGTCAGAATGACTTCGGAAATCAATTGGGCCGTCACCGGCGCCAGAAGAATGCCATTGCGAAAATGTCCCGTGGCCAACACCAGATTTTCCAATTCGCCGTGGCCGAGCACGGGCAGATGGTCAGGCGTGTCCGGCCTCAGTCCGGCCCAGGCGCGGCGGAACCGCAAATCGCGAAGCAGGGGAGCAAACCGCAATATCCCTTGGATTATCGAGCGAAGCCCCTCCGCGGTTACCTCTTTCTTTAACCCGACGTATTCTGCCGTTGTCCCCGCAAGAACCCGACGCCCCGAACGCGGCACAATATAATGATGCCCGGCGCGAACCGGCAGAAGCAACTCCTCTGGCGCTTCGAATTCCAGCATCTGCCCGCGGCAGGGATCAATGGGCAGCGAAATCCCAAGCGGCACCATCAGTTCGCCTGACCAGCATCCTGCCGCCAATACATATCGGCCGGCGGAAATTTTGGATTGCCCTGCCCCGGAAGTCGGACCCGTCTCCACACTTTCCACCCGTCCATCACGAGTGTTAATCCTCGTCACGCCGCTGCCACCCGAAAATTGAACGCCCAGCCGGCGGCACGCCTCAACCAAGGCCTGCGCCAATTTTTCGTTATCCACCCAGTGGTCACCTGCAACGTACAGCCCGCACGCAATATTATGTGACAGGCCGGAGACGCGCCCGCGGACCGCAGCGCCGGATAACAACTCGATGGGCAAGCCCTTCGCAGTTTGGCTGGCGAAAATCTTTTCAAGGCCCGGGCCTTCTTCATCCCCCACGGCCACCAGCAAAGTTCCGTCACGCCGGTAGCCAGCTCCGATCCCTGACAATTCTTCAATTTCGGCCACAAAGCGCGGGTAGAGATCGCGGCTGGCGGCGCAGAGTTCAAAAAACTCGTCAGGATCCGAAATTTCGCCTTGCGGGGCAATCATGCCCGCAGCGGCTGTGGTCGCTTCCGCGCCGGGCTCGCCCCGGTCAAGCACCCTCACTTTCAAGCGAGCCTGGGCCAGGCGAAGCGCGATCGAACAGCCAATGATCCCGCCGCCGATGATGATGACGTCGCTCTCACTGGAAGTGTCGGGAGATGTTGGCATCTATTTCAGTCTACTCATTTATGGGCAGATTGGCTATTCTTGAACCATGCTCCAAAAAAGTCTTTTCCTGCCGGCGGTGGAAAGGGAGAAGTGATTTTTCATAAGCAAACTCACATTCGATTAAACGCCCGATGACTCGCGACGACCTTATCGGTTATATTGTTTGTATATCTTGGAATATTTTGCGGAGTGAGCTTTGGCCTGCCCCATTTGCCAGAAACGCAAGGCGCAACGGTACTGCCCGGCGCAGGGAGAAAACATCTGCTCGGTGTGCTGCGGGACCGGGCGCGAGGTGACCATCGATTGCCCCTCGGACTGCTCCTATCTGATCGCCAGCCGAACTTACGACCGGGAGCGCAGGAAAATCGATTGGTCCAAGCTCCCTTTCGCGGATATCAAAATCCCGTCCTCGTTCGCCCACGAGCACGTTCCGCTGCTCAACGCATTGACCTACACCATCTGCCTTTTCGCGCGCGACAACACCTACACTGTGGATACGGATGTAATGGCATCTCTCCAGGCCCTGGCGGAGGCCTATCGAACGCTTTCGAGCGGACTCTATTACGAAAAGCCTCCCGATCACCGCTTGCAACTCGAACTTTACGAGAAGCTGAAAGCAGGAATTGAAGAATTTAAAAAGAAGGAAGCCCGGAATACCAGCGCTACCACCGTGCGGGACGGAGACATTCGCGACGCGCTGATCTTCTTTACCCAATTGGGCGCAACTTATTTTAACGGCCGCCCCAAGGGCCGGGCTTATCTCGATATGCTCCGCAGCCAATTCGAGGCAGAGGAATTCTCCAAGCCCGCCTCCAACATTGTGCTGCTGCCTTAAGTTTCCACCCGCTCCTCAGTCGCGCGACATTTTGTTGAAATGAATTAAGAGTCCGGAGTCCTCAAATTTCCCCAGCGCTTCGAGGGCCACAATTTCATAATCCGGGCCGGAGATTTGCGTGCGGCGATAAGCGTTGGGCTCCTCCTGGACGGTTTCACGCCCATGGTCCTCGAACAGGAACGCTTGCGCGTCCTTCGAAGAGGGGGCGCTTTTGGAATAGGAGCCGCGGCCCTCGGCTTCCATCACGTAAGACCGCAGGAGCTTCGGCCAATATTTCTGGAACAAGCCGGGGCTGGAGAATAGGTCCGACCAAACCAATTGCCCATCGATCGCAACCACCACGCCCACTGCTCCGCGGCCGCGAATCTGTTCACGCAATTCGTGTTCGTACTCAGTTTGGATGGAAGAGGCAGCTTCGTCCAAATCGCGCCTCGCTTTCGGGCTGTTGAACGCGTCCACATAACTGGATGTGGGGGAAGCCGCTCCCACGGCCTGTGACGATTCGGCGACGGAGTTCCAAACTCCCGATTGGCTTCGGTCCACTTGGGCTTCCTTGCGCACGGAAGGTTGGGCCACAATTCTCGCGGACCCGAACCCGCCCCCTCCCGAGGTCCAGCGACCGTGCTCAACGCAGAAGACGGTGAGAGGAAGAGGATCGCTTTTGGGAGGAATCACCATGTCCGCACCGATAATACGATTTTGTTTTCCCCCGGAAACTACTTCCCCCGCCAGCAGGATCAAAGGCCGCGATGAATCGTTCACCAACACCAGTTCGTTGACGCTTGCGCCATCGTAGACCTGTCGGCGCTCCTCCCAAATCTCCGGATCCCGGGGATTGCGCGGACGGTAGATGGCATTCGACAATTGGCCCCGCTCCCCGATTTTTACCGAACCGGAAGCCAGACCGTCATCCAGGGTGAGAAACTCTGAAGTATCAAACTTAAGATTCGAGACGACGGGAAAAATTGTCAAGTTCCGCCGGGTGATGGGTTCCAGAACCCTCCAACTATCGCGAAACTGCGCGATGTCTTTTCCATCCGGCGGTCTTACAGGCCGGGTACGGGTGAATTGCGCTGAGAGTGGAACTCCCAAAACCAGCAAGACTATTGCCCCTAAACATTTCCAAGCTTTCTTCATGGGTCACCTCCGTGGACGTCCGCTCCCGTGCCGAAACCGCCGGGGTGGGTCCATCAACTTGAACGGAGTTTCGGCAATTCCTTGCAAAAATATTCGAGCCCGGCGCGGCTGATAGGAATGACTGTGCAAGGTCGGAAAGCGCGACAGTCAGGCTCCTCTATGTTTTCTTTGCAAGAAGCGGTAGTCTGGCCGTTCTAAAGGGGTGAGAACTAAATCCAAATTGTGAAAGGTGTGCCCTATGATAACCCAACTTGCTGGTCGGCGCCGGATCTGGACTTTGGCTTTCGCGGCCCTTATTCTGGCTCCGGGAACGTTCGCCCAAACCATCCAGACCTCAACCGAAGAAGAGCAGAAAGACCTGGCTGTCACTGTCTATAATTCAAACGTTGCCTTGGTGCGGGACGTCCGCAGTGTGGATCTCCCCACAGGACAGCTCGATTTACGCTTCGTGGATATCGCCGCCTCGGTCAATCCGGTCACGGTCCACATTGTTTCGCTGAGCGCACCCAAGGACTTGACCGTGCTCGAGCAGGACTATGAGTACGATTTGTTGAATCCTGCCAAGCTTCTGGACAAGTACGTGGGCAAAGAGCTCACGCTGGTGCGCTTGGTTTCCGAAAATAACTCGACGAGGGAAGTGCCGGTAAAAGCCACGTTGCTGGCCAACAACCAGGGACCCGTGTGGCAAGTGGGCAATGAAATCGTCACCGGCATGGGGGCAGACCGTTATGTTTTTCCGAACCTGCCGGCCAACCTCTACAGCAAACCCACCCTCGTCTGGCTTCTGGATAACCGTCACCCCGGCGAGCAGAAAGTTGAAGCCTCTTACCTGACCAACGACATGAACTGGAACTCTGATTACGTTCTCACCGTGGGCGCCGACACAAAGGCCGCCGATTTGAACGGCTGGGTGACGGTGGTGAACCACAGTGGGACGGCGTATCGCAATGCACAGCTTCAACTGGTGGCGGGCGAGCTTAACCGGGTTTACTCTCGGCCCGTAGCCGAGGAGCGCGTGATGATGACCAAGGCTGTTCCGGCCGCGGCTCCATTCGCCCAGGAACCAATTTCCGAATATCATCTCTATACCCTCAATCGTCGCACCACCTTGCAAAACAACGAGACCAAACAAATCAGCCTGCTTGCCTCCACCGGCGTCCGCATCGACAAAACTTTCGAAATTGATGGGCAAGAGTACTACTACCGGAGTATCTACCGGCCCGGCGCGCCCATCAAGGATCCGGTGCAGGTTCACATCAAGTTCAAAAACGCTGAAGCCAATTCGCTGGGCATGCCGCTGCCCGCGGGCACGGTCCGCGTTTACCAGGGCGATTCCAAAGGACGCGTGCAGTTCATCGGCGAGGACAGCATCAACCACACGCCCAAAGACGAGACCATTGACCTGCACATTGGCAACGCCTTTGACGTGGTCGAGGAAAGAAAGCAGACCGATTACCAGCAATTCGGCCCGCACGCCTCCGAGATGGCGTACGAAATCTCCATCCGCAATCACAAGCCGGACCCGATCACGGTGGAAGTGAATGAGCCCATCGGCGGCGATTGGACAATGGTCGATTCCAATTTCAAATATGAGAAGACGGCCGCCTTCGCGGTTCGGTTCACCGTGCCCGTGGGCGCGGACGGCGAGTCTGTGCTGAAATACCGTGTCCGCGTGCGATGGCAATAAGGCGTGAGGCCGCGCACCGTTGACAGCTTTATTTTATGAGCGAGTCCCAGGCCATGCGATGGTGGTAGTCAAACCAAGGCGCAACAACGGATTGGAGGAACAGGCTCGTGAACACAATTCAACAGACCGTGGATTTTCCAGCCACTCCGGAACAGTTATTTGAAATCTACATGGATTCGAAAAAGCACTCGGAGGCAACGCTGGCCAAAGCCACGGTAAGCAGGAAGGTCGGGGGCAAATTCACGGCCTTTGATGGAATGCTGGGGGGCCGCAATCTGATCGTCGCTCCCAATCAACTGATCGTCCAGGCTTGGCGGGCCACGCATTGGAAAAAGACCGATCCAGATTCAATTCTGGTTCTGAAATTCAGCAAGACGAAAAGCGGAGGACGGGTTGAGCTGTTGCACGCCAACGTGCCCGAATACGATTTCCTTGGCGTCAAAAAAGGATGGCCCCATTATTATTGGAAGCCCTGGCGGGTGTATCTCAAGAAGAACGCCTAAACGATCAGCATGCAATCGCCGTAGCTGTAAAAGCGGTAGTGTTGGGCGACCGCGTGACGGTAGGCGCTCAAGACGAGTTCCCTGCCCGCAAATGCCGAGACCAACATCAAGAGAGTGGACCGGGGCAGATGGAAATTGGTGATCAGGCCGCTGACGATCTGGAATTTGAATCCGGGCAGGATGTAAAGGCTGGTTTCGCCCCGGCCGGGGACGATGCGCCCGCCATGTTTGCGCGCAACATGCTCAAGAGTGCGCACGCTGGTGGTGCCCACGGCGATAATGCGGCGCTTTTCATCGAGGGCGAGGTTGATGGCCAGCGCGCTCTGCTCTGAAATCTCAAACCGCTCCGCCTCCATCTTATGCTCTTCCACAATTTCTGTTCTCACCGGCTGAAAAGTTCCCAGTCCCACATGGAGCGTGATTTCGCAAGTCTCGATGCGCCGCGCGTGCAAAGCACTCAGAATGCTTTCCGTGAAATGGAGCCCCGCGGTAGGCGCCGCCACGGCTCCGCGGACTTTGGCATAAATAGTCTGGTATGTTTCGCGGTCGGATGTCCTGTCCGGCCGCTGAATATAAGGCGGCAGAGGGACGTGGCCCAGGCGGTCTATGGCCTCTTCCACCGATCCGGACCGGGCGCTTAGCCGGACGCGGCGCAAGCCAAATCCGCCCCGGCCCACAACCTCGGCTACCAGCTCACCCCCGCCGAATTCAAGAATCTCCCCCGTCCTCACTTTCCGTCCCGGGCGAACCAGTCCTTGCCAAATCCCGTCGGCTTCCGGCCGAGTGAGGAACAACTCTATTTCCGCGCTCAAGAAATCGCGGACAGCGGGATTATTTTTTCCAATTAGCTGCGACCTGGTTCCGCGCCGTCGTCCGAGCAATCGCGCCGGAATCACTTTGGTGTTGTTAAAAACCAGCAGATCGCCGGGCAGGAGAATCTGAGGCAGCTCTCGAAAAGACTTATCCTCCATCGTCCCGTCAACACGGCCAAGCAGCATCAGGCGCGAAGCGTCGCGCTCGGCAAGCGGTTGCTGAGCGATCAGCTCCGTGGGGAGTGTGTATTCAAATTCATCGAGGTGCATCGCGTTGGGATTTTATCTCATTCGACACTATAAAAGGGCGCGGGCAACACGAGACAAACCACAAGCGAATTCGCAGACCGTGTTAAGGTAAAGAGGTGGAATCACCGGCAGTAACCATCGGACAACACGGCATTGAACGGATTCTATCCGGCCATCCCTGGATTTATCGCACCGACTTGGCCGCCACCCCCACGGCCGGACCAGGTGCGGTGGTCCGCGTGGTCGACCGCAAGAAACGTTTTTGGGGGCAGGCCCTTTACAGCAGCAAATCACAAATCGCGTTGCGGATGTTAACGCGAGAGAGCCGGGCGTTTGACCGTTCATTTCTCGCCGACCGCATTGCCGCGGCTCAAACATTCCGCAAACAAGTGGCCGAAGGGGCGATGGCGTATCGCCTGGTGTCCGGAGAGGGCGACCAACTTCCCAGCCTCATCATCGATCGTTATGGCGATTCGTTGGTGCTCCAAACCCTGAGCCAGGGCATGGAAATCCTGAAGCCGGCGATTGTCGAAATCCTCCAGGAGCAATTTTCGCCGCGCTCGATTCTCGAACGAAATGACGTTCCGGTTCGAGAGCTGGAAGGTCTGCCCGAACTGAAAGGAATCCTTGCGGGTGAGATGACCACGGAGGTGGAGCTGGAAGAAAACGGCGTGAGATTTCGGTTTGACCTTTTGGATGGACAAAAGACCGGAGGCTTCCTCGACCAGCGCGAAAATCGGATTGCAGCCAGACCATATGCATGTGGGCGCTGCCTCGATTGTTTTACTTACACGGGTGGATTCGCACTGGCCCTGGCCGGCCGCTGTGAGACAGTCCTGGCCGTGGACAGCTCGGTCGAGGCGATCAAGCAGGCGCGTGCCAACCAGGAACTCAACGCGATGACCAATGTCGAATTCAAGGAAGCCAACTGCTTTGACTTCCTGAAGGCTTCAGACCAGGCCGGGGAGCGCTTTGATACCGTTGTGCTCGACCCACCGCCCTTTGCCCGCCACAAATCCAATCTGGATTCAGCCCTGCGCGGATACAAGGAACTCAATCTGCGCGCGCTCAAAATGTTGAATCCCGGCGGATACTTGATTACCTGCTCGTGCTCCTTTCATGTCGGTGAGGCCGACCTGCTGGACGCCATCGCCGCCGCCGCCCTGGACGCGCACCGGATCGTATCGGTGGTCGAGCGCCGCACCCAATCGCGCGACCATCCCATCCTGCTGACCGTGCCCGAAACCCATTACTTGAAATGTTTGATCTTGCGGGTAGTGTAACTATTGTCCCACAGCTTTTTTGGGGGGTGAGATTGCTTGAGCGAATTCATGACGACTCTAAAATGTAAGAACTGCTTTTGTATGTCATAAATCTTTCCGTTGGATGAGAGGGCTCGGCGTTAGAATATTAGAGTCCGGTTAGGAGGATAACCCGTGAAATCTTATGTTTTTAAAGTCAGCGTCGAGCCTGACGAAGACGTGTGGCACGCACGCGTCCCTGAACTGGAAAGTAAGGGTGCAGCGAGCTGGGGAAAAACACAGGAAGAAGCGCTGCGCAATATTCAGGAGGTTGCTCGAATGGTGATCGAGGAAATGTTGGAGGATGGTGAGCCCCTTCCCGCAGGCGTCAAGGTTTATGATGAGCCACTTGTTTCGGTTACCGTATGACGGACACCGACTTCAGCCAATTGCGGACCGTTACCGCGCGCCGCATGATCACAGCATTGGAGAGGGATGGTTTCGTTCTCGCGCGCCAGACCGGTAGCCATCGCCATTACAAGAGCACGGCCGCCGGGTCACTATTTCTTTTCATCACTCTTCGGACACGTTCCGTCCGAAAACGCTTCGCAGCATGATTGAAATGCAAGCCCGATGGAAATGGGAAGATATCAAGAGACTGCAATTGATCTAACTCATCGTATCGCCTTCCTGCCATTAATCTTTTTCCTGGCCAGTGTCCGCAGCTTCGCTCAAGCAGACTCTCTCAAACTCGTAGTCACTGCGGAGCAGCAAGTTCTCGCCGCTCCCTTTCCGGCCCGGGTTACTCTGCACCTGCACAATTCCGGCGACAAAACCCTTTGGCTTTACAGACCCGTGACGGCATTCAGGCCGGGCACCGGCGAAAAAGAATCAGAGGCGCAGCCGGGGGTATCGGGCCGTGCCTCTCCATCAATCGAAGGGTCAACCTTGGCAGTCCGGCTTGAAGGGGCGGACAACGGCGCGACAGCATCGGGCCAGGGGGAGATCCTTGATACCGTCGGCATGCCTCACCCGGTTTTGCTCCGCCTCGCCCCTGGTGACGATGACGAGGAGAAAACTGAAATCCGCCTGCTCCCCGCGCAGACGGGAACCATGCAAGCACCGCACCCCCTTTGGGGAAAATACAAGTTCACGGTAACTTATGCCGCAAAATATTCAAACGGAGATGATCTGGACAGAATTCTGGGCGTGGCGCTTTGGCAGGGTGAAGTGGAAAGCAATACCGTGGTGCTCGACGTTCGGCCTCCTCCCGTCACCTCCGCCGGCACCATCACAGGAACGGTGACGAACCCTGACAATGTCCCGCTCGACGGCATTTTGGCTTCCCTGAGCGATCGGGAAGAGCATCTGATGAATCAGACCATCACGGACGTGCAAGGAAAGTTTTCTTTTTCTCAGCTTCCCCCGGGCTTATATTGGGTGACGGTTCGCCGCCGGGATGCGACTGAGGACACCGCCATTTTCAGACACGTCGTCCTGACGCCCGCCGAGCCGGCAGGAACTGTCGACTTTTTGCTTACACCCCCGGAAACTTTTGAGCCCAAACAGCTCTTGCACAAGCCGGTGCTGATCGAGGTGGTGGACGGTTCCGGCGCGCCGCTTGCCAATGTCGGGCTCGAAATCACGTGGTCCAACGGCACCATACTGGACAGCGTGAAAGGCTCCACTGCTTCCGACGGCATGGTTCCTCTGGAATTAATTCCCGGCGCTAATTACGCCACCCTCAAGCGGCGCGGATGCCCAAAGGACGACGAGAGAATAAACGTGGCGGAAGGCCCCGGCATTGACGGATTCAAAATGGAGCTTGACTGTTCCAAGAAATAAATTCCGCCGCGGCCAAACCCTGACACGGTTAAGCGTGGAGGTTTCAACCTTTGGCCACCGATCATGTGATCAGCTCCGGCATTTCCATCCGCCCCGCCGCGCTCGACGATGCGGGAGCGCTCGCCGCGCTCAGCACCCAGCTCGGGTACCCAACCTCGGAGGACGAGGCCAGACGCCGCCTGACGCCGATCCTGGAAAACCCGGAGAATGTTCTCTACGTGGCCGCGACTCCCGGCGGCCGGGTGATCGGGTGGCTGCACGCTTATTTATGTCGGCTGGTCGAAAGCGACTTGAACGCGGAAATCGGCGGGTTGGTGGTGGACCAACAAGATCGGCGGTCAGGGGCGGGCCGCTTATTGATGCAGTACGCCGAGCATTGGGCACGGTCGAAAAACTGCAAGACCGTAAACTTGCGCTCCAACATTATTCGTGAGGGCGCCCACGCCTTCTACCTTCATCTCGGCTACGAGATTGTGAAAACGCAACACGCTTTCCGAAAATTTCTGTGAAGGGGAGAGCCGCGCCCCAAGTCGCCCGCCGGTTGGAATGGAGCAGGTCAAAGCTACTGTAACTCCGCCATCACTTCATCCAGCACCCGTCGGGGAGGGCGGACGCGCGATTCCGGCAAAGTAGCCAGGGGCTCATCCACCGTATTGAGCATGCCCAGAAAATCCTGCCGCTTCGTGTCAACATAGAAAAGTCCGGTAACCACTTCCCCTTCTTCGTGAGAATCGGTGAGTGCGTGCAAAGCCTCACCCTTGTCGGTGGGATCGTAGTCGGTGGAAAGTTTCTTGAGCAGAATGTGCGACCCATCATGCAGGACAATGTCTTTGGTGGTCCCTGGGTCGTATTCGACGGAAATATCCTCAAAGAAGGGCACAAAGCTCACATCCTCAATCGGCTCGTCGTGGTCTTTCACATAGCTGTAGCTTTTGGTGGAGCCCTCGTGATCGTTAAAAGTAACGCAGGGAGAAATCACGTCGAGCATCGCCGTACCCCGGTGCGCGATGGCGCCTTCCAGGAGAGCCAACAATTGCTTCTTGTCACCTGAAAATGACCGCCCCACGTAAGTGGCGCCCAGCATGATCGCCAGAGCACAGGTGTCAATGGGTGGAAGGTCGTTGATCACCCCCGTTTTCAGCTTGGAGCCAACATCCGCGGTGGCGGAAAACTGTCCTTTGGTCAACCCATAGCAACCGTTGTCCTCAATAATATAAATGAGGGGCAAATTGCGGCGCATCAGGTGAACGAATTGTCCGATGCCAATGGAGGCGGTATCGCCGTCGCCGGAGACGCCGACGGCGATCAAGTGCTGATTGGCCAGCAAGGCCCCGGTGGCCACGGAGGGCATGCGCCCGTGCACCGCGTTGAATCCGTGGGAGGCAGTCAGGAAATAAGCCGGACTCTTGGAGGAACACCCGATCCCCGACATCTTGACGACGCGGTGGGGCTCGACGCCCATTTCGTAGAACGCTTCGATGATGCGCTCAGTGATCGCGTTGTGCCCGCACCCGGCGCAAAGCGTGGACTTATTGCCCCGATATCCCCCAATTTCCAATCCAATGCGGTTGGCTTTTTGGCGTGGGGACGGGGGAACAGTGGTGGTGGCCATGTTATTTCTCCTCCTGGGACGCGATGGAATCTGTGACGGAGCGCGCGTCGATGGGTAATCCGTTGTAGTGGAGCACGCTGCGAAGCTTGCGCACGTCGTCCGCGTCAATTTCCATGCGCAGCAGGCTGAACATTTGCGCGTCGCGATTCTGTTCCACCACATAAACACGTTGGTGTCGACGGATGAACTCCTTGATTTGCTCGTGGAAGGGGAAGCCACGAACGCGGCAATAGCCCGCTTTCAACTTGTACTCGTCCCTCAACTGGTCGAGACTCTCGATCACGGCCCAATGGCTGGTGCCATAGGCCAGGATTCCGATCTCCGCCGAGGCCGGCTCCTGGAATTCCGGCAAGGGAACGCGTTGGCGCGCGGTCTCAAATTTGCGCGCCAAGCGGTCGAGATTGTTCACATAGTCGTTGGGCCGTTCGCTGTAGATGGCTTTCTCGTTGTGGCCGCTGCCGCGGGCAAGATAGGCGGCGCTCGGGTGATGGGTGCCCGGCAAGGTCCGGTAGCCAATGCCGTCGCCATCAACGTCTTTATAGCGCTGGAAGCCGCCCAGCCGCTCCAGGTCCTCAACGGTCAGCACCTTGCCTCGCACCATGGGTTTCTCGGGGTATTGGAAGGGATCCGACATCCAGTTGTTCATGCCGAGGTCGAGGTCCATCATGACGAACACAGGAGTCTGGAATTCCTCGGCCAGATCAAAGGACTCAATCGCCATACTAAAGCACTCGCCCATTGAATTAGGGAATAACATCAAATGTTTGGTGTCGCCGTGGGAGAGGACGGCGTTCTTGAGCACATCGCCCTGGGACGTCCGCGTCGGAAGTCCCGTCGAGGGGCCCACGCGCTGGACATCGAAAATCACCGCGGGAACTTCAACGTAATAATCCAGGCCGACAAACTCGGACATCAGCGAGATGCCCGGGCCGGAAGTGGTAGTCATGGCGCGCGCCCCCGCCCATCCGGCTCCCGTCACCATGCCGATGGCCGCCAGTTCGTCTTCCGCCTGCACGATGGCAAAGGTGGCTTTGCCCGTTGCCGGATCAATCCGGTACTTCTTCATGTATTCGATCACCGATTCCGCCAGCGACGAAGAGGGTGTAATGGGATACCAAGTGAGGACCGTGCAACCCGCGAATACCGAGCCCAGGGCAGCCGCCGAGTTGCCATCAATGATGATCTTGCCGCGCGTCTCATCCATCCGCTCCAGGTAGAGGTGGTCCCGCTTGACCAGGTTTTTCCCGGCAAACTCATAGCCCGCGCGGGCGGCATTCCAATTTAACTCCGCCGCCTTGGCTTTTTTCTTAAACTGTTTTTTCAGCGCAATCTGGATTTCTTCCATCTCGATGCCCAGCAGTTTGGCCACCACGCCGTCGTAGATCATGTTGCGGACCAGTTTCCTCAGCCGCGCATCTGGACAAACCGGCGCCACGAGCTGGTCAAAGGGAACGGGATAAAAAATCAGATCTTCACGCAAACGATTCAGGTTCAGGCGTTCGTCGTAAACGACGACGGATTTGGCATCAAGGTTGCGCACATCTTCTTCCGCCGTCTCGGGATTCATCGCCACCAGGAAATCAATCTCCTTGCGGCGGGCGATGTATCCATGCTTGGAAGCTCGAATGGTGAACCAGGTCGGAAGGCCGGCAATATTGGAAGGGAATAAATTCTTGCCCGAGACCGGAATCCCCATCTGAAATATGGCTCTGAGAAGGACGGAATTGGCAGTCTGACTTCCTGAACCGTTGACCGTGGCCACTTGAATGCTGAGGTCGTTGATGACCGGTTGCCGCCCGGTGGATTGGTCTGACTCGCTGACTTCGATATTGGTGGTTGCCATGTCATTCCCCTAATTGAGATCTGGTCCATCCGGACTTGTTCCCTCTCCCATTTTCTTGAGAAAACCTGATGCGAAAGTTTCCTCCGCGAAGTATCGTCGATGACGAACCGAAGGTCCAGAGGGTAAGACCACGGGCGGCGGGAAGTGCATCCCGGAACTCATCGCCATGAGTTGGGGATAACTCCCGCGAATATTATAACAGAGAACGCGTGTGGCAACGGGTTGGGACTCACGCGGGCACAAGTCAACCGAAAAATCCAAAGGCAGGAATTTCGTTCAGCTCGCGCCAACGGTCCTTCCACGAGGTTTCGCGCCCGGGAAACCAAACTATTTCTTGATTTCCGCCCCTTCTTTCTTTTCCGGATAGGCCGCCGACGCCATCTTGAGGAGGGGTGAAAAAAGCTCGGAGATCCTCCGGCGCAAATCCTCTTCCGCGTCAGCGGCCACCTGGTTGCTCCGCGCCGTAAGCTGCTCCAGAAATTCGTAGAGCAGATGATCGAGCGATCTTTCCGCGTCGCTGCTTGTGTTTTCCGCACGTTGCGCCATCCGGGTCTCAACGCCGGCCTCCAGAGCTTTCAGGCAACTTTCGAATTCCCTGAGAGTTTCCTGCGCGATCAGCGCCGCCTGCCGGCGCAGGTCCTGAAGAGCTGATTCCGTAATTTCCGCCACTCGCCGATCCAGCCCATCGATTAATGGAGCTTCGGCCCGTGAGCTCCTGGTGGCACTCGCGCTGGCGAGGCTGAGGGCTTCGGCCGGGGGCGGCGGCACAGGTGAATCGGCAACCATCGCATGGCGCCAGTCTGCGGGCGGGTCTTTCGTGCCCCAAATATTTCTCGGGATGACCAACTGGATCGCCACAACCTGCCGGTCCTCTGCATTTTCCTGGGGAGTGACCCTGATGCAAATGGCTTTTTCGGATTGGCTGTCCAGCAGGTTCTCCACCGTCAACTGCATTCCAATCAGGACCCGGCTGCGCGATCTGAAATTTGCGCCGTGCGCGCTGACCATGATCGTCTCCGTTTCCTCACGGAAGGCCTGGCCGGTGGCATCGCGCCCGGAAATGGCGATGGG
This sequence comes from Terriglobia bacterium, assembly GCA_035946625.1. GTDB lineage: Bacteria > Acidobacteriota > Terriglobia > UBA7540 > UBA7540 > DASYXZ01. The sequence goes on from DASYZE010000053.1 coordinate 37,923, forward strand.
GACAACATATTCTATGCGAGTGCTGCGGCGGCGATTGATGGGGGAACCTAGCGCGCTGGAACTTTTGGCGAACGGACTTTGACCCACGGCTTTTCTCCTTGCCCCCGGGGGAATTTCCTCCCAGGCCGGGCGACTCCACCACCCGAGGCCCAGCCGTCGCCTCCAGTCCGACGCTTGGCGCGCCTTTTCCTGCCAGTGATTCGCAGGCCGCCTGGCAGCGTCCACTTCCCGGCGGCCGAGAGATTACAGCCATTCTATGAGGATGAGCGGAACGTGTCAAATAAGCTTTGGGCTTTGGGCCAAGGCTTGGGCAGGGCGCGGGCGGTCCGGCATGGAGCCAAGTGGCAATCGGCCACAGCCTGATGGTCGTGCCGCCACCCTCGAGAAAGACCGATGGCTCGCGGCTGTGGTCGCCTGGGGCGAAGGCATCCTCTTTCCTTCCGCAAAGAAACTGCTCAAAGAATCTGTTCTCGACAACTTGAATCTGAATGTGCGAACCTTGCACCCGGAGGACGCTGATGGAAAACAAAAAGGCGTACAAAACTTTTCGATTTAAAAATGATTTAGTGTGGAAGTCTCCCCATCGCGGCGTGCTGTCACAGACTGGAAAACCCCAGGTGATTGTCGGCAGTCCCCCCGAATTCAGGGGCTACCCGGATAATTGGTCGCCCGAAGATATGTTGGTGGGCTCACTGAACACGTGCCTGATGCTGACTTTTTATGCCCTCGCTCATTCCAAGGGTGTGGAGCCGGTCGCCTATCAGTCCACCGCCGATGGGTTGCTCGAAAACGTGGATGGCGTATACCGGATTACCGAGGTGGACGTCACCCCAACCGTGGTTTTGAAATCTGAGGCAGATCGCGAGGTCGCGCGCGACCTGATGGAGAACAAAGTGGAGAAGCATTGCTTCATCACCAACTCCCTCTCAGGAAAGGTGAAGCTGACTCCGCAGTTTCGAGTTGATCCGGGCGCCAGCTCGTGAATGACCGCAAAATCCGTGCGAAAAACCGCTGCTCATTTCGCCGCGCTCCTCCGGCGTCCTGCCCTTCCGCTTCCAAGTCCTTGCCGAAGGAGCCAGGAAAATTCACTTTCGTCGTAGTCCCGGTTTGTGCCTCCATCGGCTCCACACTCCGTAACTACAACTTGGTCTGTTCGGTGGCTGCGAAACTCGGAAAGGCTCAATAGATTTCTCTGTTTTTTTATTGACACTTTGAGTGGAATTGGAGTATGAATTCGTGCAGCCAAGTGCCTGAATTTGCGACGCGGTTTGATTTTCACCTCAGGTGGCAGGGATTGGGTCAGGCTCAAAAATACATTCACCGAGCTTCAAGCGATTACCCTTGGAACGTTTGCAGGATTACCGGAAATTATTTTCCTCCGGAATTGAGACTCATTAATTTTTGGAAGAGGGTTGGGAATTTGGGCGCCTGCACCGTTTGGGCTTGATAATTATCGACCTTGGTATAAAATTAAGGTCTGCCTGGCGCCTGAATATTTGAATTTTCACCTTTTAATCACAGTATTTTTTGTAGGATTAGGATAACTCCAGGCCCTCATATAGTTTTAATACTTGCTACACGATATTGGATCTGATAACTCTTTGAGGATTCGGGCTTTAGCTGAAGTCTTGGGGTGGGGTTTCGATTGGCCGCAACGTCTGCTGGCGGCAGGTGGTCATTCAATTGATACCGCTTTCTCGCACAAGTTCGCGGGTCTTCCCTCCCAACCGCACCGAGTACCCCCGCTCTGAGGGTGCAATTTACATGAGCATTTAAAAGGAGAGTTTCGCCATGCATCGGATCAACGCCATTATAAAAAATGCCATTTTACCCAGAATGAAAACTCTGGCGGCCCTATCATTGGGAATACTTTTCCTTTCCAATTGTGGTGGAACGAGCGTGAAGACAACCGTCATTGCCGCTACTGTTTCGCCGAGTAGCGCGAACGTCACCACCCAGTCCCTGCAAATCTTCTCGGCCTCCTTTGGAGCCGCCACATGGTCGGTCAACGGGGTGGCAGGTGGGAATGCGACGGTCGGTACTATTAATAACCTGGGGGGATACACCGCTCCCGCAACCCCGCCTTCACCTGATACGGTAACGATCACGGCCACCAGCGCCACCAATTCAAGCCTGACGGCTTCGGCTACCGTCCAGGTGGTAAGCCCGTCACCTGTGCTCACCTCGATTGCGCCAAACTCCATCAAAGCGGGTAGCGCCAATACCGTAGTCACTGTGACCGGGTCCGGGTTCACGTCGCAATCGACGGTCCAATTGGGCGGCACAGCCGTCGCCACTTCTTTCCTAACCACAACCCAATTGACAGCGACAATCCCAGCCGCCCAACTAGCATCATCGGGAACGGTGGCGGTTACAGTTGTGACTCCGTCTCCCGGAGGTGGAACATCCAGCGCTGCAAACCTCAGTATATTAGTCACAGTGGCGGTCAATCCCCCAAGCACAACGGTGATTGCGGGTCAGACGCAAGCATTCACCACCACCGCGACCGGGGTCTCAACCCTACCGGTAATTTGGTCGGTCAATGGAGTAACGGGTGGAAATGCAACGATGGGAACAATTAATTCGGCGGGCAATTATACCGCGCCGGCAATCGCGCCCTCGCCCAACTCGCTAACTATCACTGCGACGAGCGCCACTGATTCAACCTTGTCCGCCTCGGCTACCGTCCAGGTAGTGAACCCGTCGCCAGTAGTTGCTTCCATTTCGCCAAGTTCCATCATTGCGGGTAGCTCAAGTGCCCTAGTCACAGTGACGGGGTCCGGGTTCACGCCGCAATCTACGATCCAATTGGGCGCCACATCGGTCGCCACATCCTTCGTAACCACGACCCAGTTGACAGCCATCGTCCCCAGCGCCCAACTCGCTTCAGCGGGAACGTTGGCCGTAACAGTAGTGACTCCATCTCCTGGAGGCGGCACATCGAGTGCCGCCAATCTGGCCGTGAAGCTGGTGGTGGCGGTGACGCCCCCCAGCCTGACCCTGTCTGTGACTCAGACGCAGACGTTCGCAGCCACCATCACCGGAAGTTCCAACCAGGGCGTGACCTGGGCGGTGAATGGAATTGCGGGCGGAAATGCCACCGTGGGAACGGTCGATGCCTCAGGGGACTATGTCGCGCCCGCTATGGCGCCTTCTCCGAATACAGTGACTCTGACCGCTACCAGCGCCGCCGACCCCACCCAACAGGCATCGGCCACGGTGGTGATCCTCAACCCATCGCCCGTGCTGTCTTCCATTTCGCCCAGCACGCTCAACGCGGGTAGTCCCAACACATTAGCGACCATCACAGGTTCCGGGTTCACGCCTCAGTCGTCTGTGCTGTTGGGGGCTACAGCCCTGGCCACAACTTTTGCAAGCTTGACCCAGTTGACGGCCACGATACCTGGGGCTCAGTTGGCGACGGCGGGAACGTTGGGGGTGCAGGTTGTTAACCCGTCCCCGGGCGGCGGAACCTCGAGTGCCGCCAATCTGGTAGTGAAGTTGGTGGTGGCGGTGACACCCCCGAATCCAACGCTGTTTGTGACTCAGATGCAGACCTTCGCAGCCACCATCACCGGAAGTTCCAATCAGGGCGTGACCTGGGCGGTGAACGGAATCGCGGGCGGAAATGCCACATGGGGAACGGTCGATGCCTCGGGGAACTATACTGCGCCCGCCACTCCGCCTTCTCCCAACACCGTAACTCTGACCGCTACCAGCACCGCCGATCCCACCCAACAGGCGTCAGCTGCGGTGGTCATCCTCAACCCATCACCAGTGCTGTCTTCCATTTCACCCAGCACGCTCAGCGCCGGCAGCCCCAACACATTAGCGACCATCACAGGTTCCGGGTTCACGCCGCAATCATCTGTACTATTGGGGACCACCCCACTAGCCACAACTTTTTCAAGCGCGACGCAGTTGATGGCCACTTTCCCGGCGGCCCAACTCACTTCAGGTGGAACGCTGGCCGTATCAGTTGTGAATCCGTCGCCTGGAGGCGGAACATCGAGCGCCGCCAATCTGGTGGTGAAATTGGTAGTGGCGGTGACACCCCCGAATCCAACGCTGTTTGTGACTCAGATACAACCCTTTGTGGCCACCATCACCGGAAGTTCCAACCAGGGTGTGACCTGGGCGGTGAACGGAATCGCGGGGGGAAATGCCACATGGGGAACGGTCGATGCCTTAGGGAACTACACCGCGCCCGCCATTCCGCCTTCTCCCAATACCGTGACTCTGACCGCTACCAGCACCGCCGATCCGACGGCATCTGCCTCAGCCTCAGTCCAGGTGGTGAGCCCTTCGCCGGTAGTCACCTCCATTTCGCCCACTTCCGTCAACGCGGGTAGTCCCAATACAGTGATTACAGTGACCGGGTCCGGGTTCACGCCGCAATCGACCGTTCAACTCGGCGGCACGTCAATCGCCACTAGCTTCGTGACATCAACCCAGTTGACAGCCACTCTTCCCGCGGCCCAACTTGTTTCAGCGGGAACGTTGTTGGTGGACGTTGTGACTCCGTCTCCCGGAGGAGGAACTTCCGGCACCGCAAACCTGACGGTGATAGTGGTCACGGTGGCGGTTAATCCCCCAATCTCCACCGTGTTTGTGGGTCAGACACAAACGTTTACCCCGACCGTGACCTCGGCTTCCAGTCTGAGCGTAACTTGGTCGGTGAATGGCATCGCGGGAGGGAATGCGGTGGTGGGCACGGTGGATGCGTCGGGGAATTACAACGCGCCCGCCATTCCCCCTACTCCTAACACCTTAACCCTGACGGCCACCAGCGTGGCCGACCCCACCAAGTCGGCCTCCGCCGCCTTGACGATCCTTTATCCTGCCCCGCTCCTGACTTCCCTGACGCCGGCCGCAGTTCTTAGCGGCACCGGGGCCACCACCGTCACTTTGACCGGATCGAACTTTTTCCCGTTCTCAGCCGTGGCCGTGGGCGGAGCTTTCGTGACTACGACTTTTTTAAGTTCAACTCAACTTTCCATTTCCGTCCCCGCCACCATGCTGACGAGCCCGGCGGTGCTGAATCTCACTGTCTCCAACTCAGGCCCGGGTGGAGGCGTGACCGCACCATTAAGCATGACGGTGGTCTCCACCGGACAGGTGACCGCGACCAATAATTTACTGGTGGCGCAGTACTCCATCAGTTCGCCTCGCGATGCAACCATGAGCGTGGAGTTTGGCCCCGACACGAATTATGGCCTCAAGACCTGGAGCCAACCCGTGCCCACTGGCGGGGGGACGATCAACATGCTGGTGGCCGGCATGAAGCAAACGACCACCTACCACATGCGCGCCACCCTGGTATTTCCCGACGGTTCGCAGTTTGTGGACTCCGACAAAACCTTCACCACCGGAACTCTGGCCGCTTCACTCGTTCCCCAGGTCACAGTGACCAACCCGAGCGGCCTCATGCCCAGTCCCGGCGTTCTCATGGGCCATCTGGTCAATTTCTTTGTGCCTAACTACGCTCCGCTTTCTACCGTGGCGTTTGACATGCAGGGCAATGTGATCTGGTATTACAATCCGGGAATTCCAAACGACCTTCCCCAGCCCATTAAGCTGATGCCGAACGGGCACATCATCGTCAACTTGGGTGGGGTGGGACCGGGGGTAAATGTTGTTCAGGAGATAGATTTGGCGGGTAACATCATCAGGCAGTTCACCCCGGCCGACCTGACCCAGTGGCTGGCCAATGCGGGGTACAGTATAACTGTCGCCAATATCCACCACGACCTCCTGATCTTGCCCAATGGACATCTGATTCTCCTGGTCAATTCCATAAAGTACTACGACAACTTGCCAGGATTTCCCGGCACGACCGGAGTTATTGGCGATCTTCTGCTGGACGTTGACCCCAATAACAATGTGACCTGGGTCTGGTCGACTTTTGACCGTCTCGACGTCAACCGTCACCCCGCCGGTTTTCCGGATTGGACGCACAGCAATGGCCTTGTCTATTCGCAGGATGATGGAAATCTGCTTCTGTCGATCCGCCATCAAAGCTGGGTCATCAAGATTGACTACCGGGATGGCCAGGGAACGGGCGACATCATTTGGCGCCTCGGTTATCAAGGAGACTTCACCATCGATTCAGGATTGAATCCCGATTGGCAGTATGCCGAGCACTACCCCAGCCTCGCCAGCCCTAACAGCACTGGAGTATTCAACCTAATGGTTTATGACAATGGGGATGACCGGGTTATGGACAGCTTGGGAGCCAGCCGGTGCGGCCCCCCCTACCCCACGACCTTCAATAAAACTAATGTGGCCGGAACCATCCAGTGTTACACGCGGGCGGTGAACTTCCAGGTGAATGAATATACGCGGACCGTCAGCACGACATGGCAATACAACGCCAGCCCGATCTATTCATTCTGGGGCGGAAGCACCCAACTCTTGAGCACGGGAAATTACGTGATGGATCTCAACACGCCGGCCGACATAGACCCGGTCAGCGGGAATCCTATCCCACCCCTGGATGATGAACCTGGAGCGCGTTATTTGGAGTTGACGCCGGACCAGCCCCCGCGGGTGGTGATGCAAATGGAAGTCACCAACCAGAACGCTTACCGCCTCACCCACTTGCCCAGCCTTTACCCCGGCGTCCAATGGTAGCGTTGTGGAAACCATGGGTAAGGCGGAATGATTTTTAGATCTAATTTGTGCCGGTGGCGACAACTGGGAATGCACCAAAGGGAGGGAGCAAGCGGACGAAATGGCTGCCTCGGGCTCGCTTCTTTCGAGTTTTGTAAACCTTATGCTCTTTTTTTAACATTTCTGGAGGGTTCAAATTTCGGAGGTCACATGTCAAGAAAAAGCGTGCTCTGGACGTTGGGAGCAGCGGTCTATGTCCTGATTACAGTCAGTGCGGCGGCACAGTCATTGAGGAGGGCAGGCGCCCGAACTTCGGATCCCGCCCCGACAGCGGTAAGGCCGGTAGAGCCAGACTCTCCAGGAACCAGTTCGGCACTTACCGCCGGCCCTCAAGCTGTGGTGCCCCGCTTGATGAAATTCAGTGGGTTGCTCCGCGACGCCATCGGGAAGCCGTTGAGCGGCACCGTCGATGTCACCTTCGCGCTCTATAACACCGAAGCCGGCGGAACTCCCTTATGGTATGAAACCCAAAGCGTACAAGTTGACGAATCAGGCCGTTATACAGCCCTGCTCGGGGTGATGCATTCCGACGGCCTGCCCATCGACCTCTTTACTTCCGGCGAAGTCCGTTGGCTGGGCATTCAGGTGGGAGTGGAATCCGAACAGCAGCCCCGCGTGCTCTTAGTAAGTGTGCCCTATGCTCTGAAGGCCGGCGACGCGGCGACTCTGGGCGGCAAACCCGCCTCGGCATATGTGCTCTCCGAATCGCAGAATGGAGCGACCTCCAGCGCTACTAATTCGTTAACCTCAGGAAAAACGCAGACAGGAACCAGCCCGAAAGATCAGAAAGGGCGCACAACCAACACCACTGCCCTCACCCCCTGCGCGAGCGTGACAAGCGATGGCTTGGCTATTGCGAACTCCATTCCGATGTTCACCTCCGTGTGCAATGTCGAGAGCTCAGTCATCACGCAGGTGAACGGCAGTGTCGGCATTGGGACCGCAAGTCCCCAAGCTGCGTTGGATGTTCAGGGCGGAAGCATCATTGTGCGCCAGGGCGGGTCTTGGCCAGTAATTCTGGCCCAGAGCTTTGGGAGCGTCTTCACCATCACCAACGGCGGGACCAACCAAATGGCGTTCGACTTCAACGGCAACCTAGGCGTGGGGACCACCAGCCCCCTCGGCCGTGTGCACGTCCAGAACGGCCCACTGGTTCTGCAAGATGGAGGAGCATGGCCATTGAGTATGGAGCAGGGATATGGGAGCGTCTTCACCATCTCCAATGGTGGTGCCCCGCGCATGGCCATCGATGCCTTGGGTAACGTGGGCATCGGAACAATGGCCCCTTCCTCCATGCTGGATGTGGCGGGTGAAATCAACGCTCTGGGAATCAATTCTGGGGCCATAAGTGCTGGTCCCAGTACTTTCGCTGCCAATTCGATTTCGGGGACCCAAGTCATCAACCTCATTCAAAACGGGAATGGAACAGGGCTGAATGTTATTAAGAACGGGACAATCGGTACGGGAGAGGCAGTTTTTGCGCCTGTGGGCGGCACCGCCATTGTGGCGCAAGGAGGCACGGCAGTGAATGCTTCCACTCCATCTAATACGGGCACGGCCATTTTTGCCCTTTCCACTGCCTCCAGCGGTGCGACCACCGGTCTGAATGCCCAAGTGCAGAGCAGCGGGGGCTCGGCGATTCAAGCTACATCCGCCGCCACAACCGGACTTACTTACGGCGTGCAGGGCACAATTCACAGCCCCAGCGGGGCAGCCATCTTTGGGTCTGCTCCCGAATCTACGGGAACGGCATCTGGCGTGTCCGCCTATGTGGCCAGCGCCTCGGCGGTTGCCGGCAGTTATCAAAACAACGGGGGGGGCACGATATTGCTGGGATTTGGAAGTGGTACGAGCCCGGTTTTTCGCCTGGACGGCACGGGTAAAGGCTTCTTTGACGGGGGTACACAGACGGGCGGGGCCGACTTCGCCGAGTCGGTTGCAGTACTCGGCAAGCATTCCCAATATGAGCCTGGCGATCTGCTGGTCATCGATTCCACTGGCCACCGCCGGCTCACCCTGGCGAATAAGCCCTATTCAACCAAAGTGGCAGGCATCTATTCCACCAAGCCCGGCGTGCTGGCCACGCCCCACGCGATGGACAATTCAAAATTGAAGGAAGAAGTGCCACTGGCTGTGGTGGGCATCGTCCCGTGCAAAGTAACAACCCAGAACGGCCCCATTCAAGTGGGCGACTTGCTGGTGAGCTCGTCCCTGCCCGGCTATGCCATGAAAGGAAGGAACCGAAGCCGCATGTTGGGCGCGGTGGTGGGCAAGGCCCTGGAACCACTGGAAAAAGGAAAAGGCGTTATTCAGGTCTTGGTCACTCTGCAGTAAAGCAGGCTTTTTTAATGGGGCGAAGGACGTCACTCAAAAACGAGATGAGGCAGGGGAAGCGCCATCATATCCGGCCTCATTTTCATTTCTGCCGCTGGTAGTGAGTCTCCACATACGTTTCCAGATCCTTGCCAGGAGGCGCGAGCTCAAAAGTATCGGTGAACTTATCCGGGCTCAGGATTCTGTATGTTTTTCGGGCGTGAAAACCGGGCGGAAGATTTTCCATGCTCTCGGTGATAAAAACAATTGTCTTCCCGTCCGAGGACATTCGATCGAGCACATATTGATTCACGAACCCTTCGCCGCTGAACTGGCGCAGGACAAATTTTTGTCGAATGCGGTCGTAACTGATTAGATCAAACCCCTGGTAAGTTTGACCTTTCGGATTTTTTTCCTGGGGCGGATAAATAGATTTCCCGCTGACTTGGAGAAAGTTTCCATTCAAGATAAATTCAACCCTACTTTCCACCTTCGATGTTCCGGGCCTTCCCACACTGGTCCCTTCCCACGCGCCGACAAAAAACCGGAATGGATTCCAAACGTCAACCTTCGGTCTTTCCTGCGCCGTAGCGAACGGCGGTAAAATGACAGCCAGGGCGAAAATGCAATTCCTTAACCGCCTTGCACTTCGCCGCTTAGTGTGCATAGCCAACCTCCATGGTTAATCATCCTATCCCATTGAGCTTTTCGGCCTTGCCTTTATTTTTTGTGAGTAGGACTTTGAAAGAAGCTAAGTGAGCCGCGTCAAACCCATCAGGTAAGAGTCGACACCCCGGGCCGCCCGCCGGCCTTCCGAAATTGCCCAAACCACCAACGACTGGCCGCGGTGCATGTCTCCGGCGGCGAATATACCGGGCACCGAGGTCATGGAGTTTGCATCGGTTGCCACGTTGCCGCGAGCGTCCAGATTGATTCCGAACTGCTCGATCATCCCATGTTTCACCGGCCCGGCAAAACCCAGAGCCAGCAGAACCAGGTCCACATCGAGGACAAACTCCGTTCCCGCGATGGGTTCGAATTTGGGCGGCGGCCCCACACGGATGGCGTGCAACTGGCGGACGTGCCCGTTCTCGTCACCGGTGAACTTCAGGGTTGATACCGCCCAATTCCTTACTCCACCCTCTTCGTGCGCGCTCTCGGTGCGCAGTTGGAGCGGCCAGAGAGGCCAGGGAGTGCTGGGCGAGCGCAGTTCAGGAGGCATGGGCATAATTTCAAATTGCTGCACCGATTTCGCTTTCTGCCGGTGGGTGGTGCCCAGGCAGTCGGCCCCCGTGTCGCCGCCACCGATAATGACCACATTTTTATCTGTGGCCAGGATTCCGTTCGGCACATCGTCTCCGGCTACGCGCTTGTTCTGCTGAGGCAGGAATTCCATGGCGAAATGAATTCCTGTCAGTTCGCGTCCGGGCACGCGCAAGTCACGCGGACTTTCCGCGCCTCCGGCCAGAAGAAGGACATCAAATTCCTTGCGCAGATCTTCCGCCGGAACGTTGTGCCCCACGTGGGCGCGAAGCTGAAACTTCACCCCTTCTTCTTCAATTTGGGCCAGGCGCCGGTCCAGCACATGCTTTTCCAATTTGAAATCAGGAATACCATAGCGCAGCAATCCGCCGGGCCGGTCCGCCTTCTCGAAGACTGTCACGTCGTGCCCGGCACGATTTAATTGTTGCGCCGCCGCCAAGCCGGAGGGGCCTGACCCGATGATCGCCACGCGCTTGAGGGTTCGCTTTTCGGGCCGCTCAGGGACAATCCAACCTGCCTGGAACGCGTGCTCGACGATCGTCTTTTCGATCACCTTGATGGTGACGGGAGGTTCGCTGATGCCGAGAACGCACGCAGCTTCGCACGGGGCGGGACATATACGTCCCGTAAACTCCGGGAAATTATTGGTGGCGTGCAGAACGCGGATCGCATCCTTCCATCGGTCGCGAAAGACCAGGTCATTCCAGTCCGGAATAATATTATTTACCGGGCATCCGGTGTGGCAAAACGGGACCCCGCAATCCATGCAGCGCGCGCCCTGGTCGCGCACTTTTTCCTCAGGGAAGGGCTGGTAAACCTCGAAGTAATCCTTGATCCGCTCCGCCACCGGGCGGCGGGTGGGCAATTCGCGCGTGTATTCCATGAAGCCGGTAACCTTACCCATGCAACACCTGCCCGGCTTTGGCAGATTTGACCTGCGCCGCCAAGTCGGCGGGCGGGGCCAGCAGCACTGCCGCGGGAAGACGCGGAATGCCCAGCACGCGCTTGTATTCGTGTGGGAAGACTTTTATAAACTTACGCAAAGTTGATTCCCAGTTTTCCAGGATCCATTTTGCCTGCGGGCTTCCCGTATATTCACCGTGTCGCGCTATTAAGTTCAACAATGTTTCGAGGTCTTTGGGATCGGTCACCCGTTCCAGATCCACTTCACGGCGATTGCACTTGATAGTCTCGAATTCGCCCTCCGACTGATCCAGCACAAAGGCAATGCCTCCGGTCATTCCGGCGGCAAAATTTCGGCCGGTTTTGCCGAGCACCACCACCAGGCCGCGGGTCATATACTCGCAACCATGGTCGCCCACACCCTCCACCACGGCGGTGGCTCCGGAATTACGAACCGCAAAGCGCTCGCCCGCCATGCCATTAAAAAACACTTCGCCGCTGGTGGCGCCGTAGAGGCAGACGTTGCCCACCAGAATGTTTTCCTCGGCGACAAATTCGGATTTGCGCGGCGGATAGATAATCAGCCTGCCGCCGGAAAGCCCCTTGCCCACATAATCGTTTGCTTCGCCTTCCAGCGTCAAAGTTACGCCCCCGGCCAGGAACGCTCCAAAACTCTGGCCCGCCGAGCCCGTAAATTGAATTCGAATAGTGTCTTCGGGAAGACCTCTGGCGGCATAGCGCCGGGCAATTTCGCCGCTCAGCATTGCGCCCACTGACCGGTGAACGTTGGTGATGGGCAGGCTGAGATTCACGGGCGCCTGGTTCTCGATCGCCTCACGCGAATATTCGATCAGGCTGTTGTCCATGGCCTTCTCGATGCCGTGATCCTGCGAAATCTTGCAGCGCCGGCCCACGTGGCTCGGCACCGGCGGGTTGTAAAGGATTGAGGAAAGGTCAAGCCCTTTCGCCTTCCAGTGGGTAACGTCCTGGCGCTGGACGAGGCAATCCACCCGACCTACCATCTCGTCCAGCGTCCGGAAGCCAAGGTCCGCCATAACTTTCCTTAGATCCTCAGCGACGAAGAAAAGGAAATTGATCACGTGCTCGGGCTGGCCTTGAAATTTCTTGCGCAGTTCAGGGTCCTGAGTGGCCACCCCCACCGGGCAGGTATTCAGGTGGCACTTGCGCATCATGATGCAGCCCATGGCGATCAGCGGGGTGGTGGCGAATCCAAATTCTTCCGCACCGAGCAACGCGGCAATGGCCACGTCGCGTCCAGTCTGGAGTTTGCCATCCACCTGCAAACGCACGCGGCTGCGCAGGTCATTCATCACCAGCACCTGATGAGTTTCAGAAAGGCCGAGTTCCCAAGGTATTCCGGCATGGCGAATGGAACTGATGGGCGATGCACCGGTTCCACCATCATAGCCGCTGATCAAAATGACGTCGGCATGAGCCTTGGCGACGCCGGCCGCAACCGTTCCCACCCCAACTTCCGCCACCAGCTTCACAGAAATTCGCGCCTGGGAATTGACCATCTTGAGGTCATAAATCAATTGCGCCAGATCCTCGATGGAATAGATGTCATGATGGGGCGGTGGGGAAATAAGACCAACCCCCGGAATGGAGTGGCGAATCCTCGCAATTACTTCGTCCACTTTGTGGCCGGGCAATTGCCCGCCTTCGCCGGGCTTGGCGCCCTGGGCTATCTTGATTTGAAGATCGCCCGCGTTCACAAGATAATGCGCAGTAACGCCGAAGCGCGCCGAGGCAACTTGCTTGATGGCGCTGCGGCGCGAATCACCATTCGAGTCCGGCACGTAGCGAGCCTCATCCTCGCCGCCCTCGCCGGTGTTGGATCGGCCGCCGATCCGGTTCATGGCGATAGCCAGCGTTTCGTGCGCTTCCTTACTAATGGAGCCGAAGGACATGGCGCCGGTGGCAAAACGCTTCACTATTTCAGAAGCCGGTTCAACCTGATCCAGTAGCACGGGAGGTCCGGCGGGTTTGAAGTCAAACATACCGCGCAACATCAGGAAATCGCGGTTCTGCTGATTCACAATATTGGCAAACTCGGAGAATGTTTCGGGCTTGGATTGCCGCACGGCATGCTGAAGCTTGCTGATCGTAAGCGGGTTGATCAAGTGCTTTTCGCCGCGCACGCGATATTGATAGCTGCCGCCCACTTCCAATTCCGTGTCGGACTCGCTGGGTGGTTGAATGGCGAACTGGTGCATCATCAATGCCTCGCGCGCCAGCACGTCCAAGCTGACCCCTTCGATCCGGGACGATGTTCCGGTGAAATAGCGTTCCACCAACGCGCGGTTCAATCCGATGGCTTCGAAGATTTGCGCGCCCTGGTAACTCTGCAAAGTGGAGATGCCCATTTTCGAGAAGGTCTTGAGCAACCCCTTGTCCATCGCCTTCATGAAGCTCTTCAGGACTTTGTCGAAATTGTATTCGGACGGAAAGTAGCCGCTCTGAAACAGATCCTCAAGAGTTTCGATGGCGAGATAAGGATTCACCGCGCTGGCCCCGTAGCCGAGCAGCAGGGCAAAGTGCATCACCTCGCGAGGTTCGCCGGACTCCACCACCAGCGCGACTTCGTTTCTGGTTTTCTCCCGCACCAGGTGATTATGGACGGCGGAAAGGGCAAGCAGGCTGGGAACGGGCGCGTACTCGTCATCCACGCCGCGGTCGGAAAGAATCAACAATGTATAGCCGGATTTAATGGCTAATGACGCGCGTCGGCAAAGCCCTTCCACCGCCCGCTCGAGCTCGGCCCCGCCACCTTGGGCGCGGAAGAGCATGGGGAGGGTGGTCGAAAGAAAATCTCCCTGGCTCACGCGCCGCAATTTTTCCAGCCGCCAGTTGGTGATGATGGGATGGCGCAGCTTGAGTGTGTGCGCGTTCTTGGGAGTCTCCTCCAGAATGTTCCCCTCACAGCCGATGTAACAATTCAAGGACATCACCAGGTCTTCGCGAATCGAGTCGATGGGGGGATTGGTGACCTGGGCAAAAGTCTGCTTGAAGTAGTTGAAAAGCAATTGCGGCTTGTCGGAAAGGCACGCCAGCGGCGTATCCACGCCCATGGACCCAACCGGCTCCTCTCCCTTGTTGGCCATGGGGCCCAAAATGACCTTCAGATCTTCATCCGTATATCCAAAAGTGCGCTGGCGCATCAGGATGGTTTCATGGTCGGTGGTCTGCACGTGGGTGGGCGCGGGCAGATGGTCCAGGGTAATTTGATTTTCTTTCACCCACTGAGCGTAGGGTTGGCGGGCCGCCAAATCTTTCTTGATTTCCTCGTCGGAGATCAGCCGTTTCTTTTCCGTGTCCACCAGCAACATGCGCCCGGGTTCCAGACGGCCTTTCATTCGAACTTCCTCGGGCTTCACCGGGAGGACGCCGGCTTCCGAGGCCATTATCACCAGCCCGTCTGAGGTCACTAAATATCGGCCCGGCCGGAGTCCATTGCGATCCAGTTTGGCGCCAATCAGGCGACCGTCGGTGAACGCCACCGCCGCCGGGCCATCCCACGGCTCCATCAGGGAAGCGTGATATTCGTAAAACGCCTTGATGTCCTCCGGCATGGTGGGATCATTGTCCCAAGCCTCAGGAATCAGCATGGAGAGCACGTGAGGGAGGCTGCGGCCGGCGAGCGTCAGCAATTCCACCGCATTATCGAGCATGGCGGAGTCGCTCCCTCCCGGAATGATGATGGGGAGCAGCTTCTGCATGTCGGCGCCGAAGAGCGGAGAGGTCAGGTCAGACTGGCGCGCGTACATCCAATTGGCATTGCCGCGCAGGGTGTTGATTTCTCCGTTATGGCATAGGTAGCGGTAGGGGTGGGCCAGTTGCCAGGTGGGAAACGTGTTGGTGGAAAAACGCTGATGCACCAGACACAGGGCGCTCATCACCAGCGGGTCTGATAGTTCACGGTAAAAATGCGCGATCTGAGGAGCGAGTAAGAGCCCTTTATAGACAATGGTGCGCGAGGAGAGCGAAGGAATGTAGAAAAACCCCTTTTCCTTCATGTCAGACTTGAGGACTTCCGCTTCCGCCCGCTTGCGCACAACGTAAAGCTTGCGCTCCAGGCCGTCCTGGTCCATATCCGGACTGCGTCCGATAAATATTTGCTCGATGTAAGGCTGTGTGTTGCGCGCCACGCGCCCGATGGTGTTGCCGTCAATGGGCGTGTCGCGCCAGCCCAGGAAGTTCAGACCTTCCTCGCGCGCGATTTTTTCCAATATACCTTCGCACAGGATTCGCTCGTGGCGTTCCACGGGCAGGAAAATCATACCCACACCGTATTCACCCGGCCCTGGAATGCTGAATCCCAGGCGAACGCATTCGCGCTCAAAAAAAGCGTGGGGAATCTGGATCAGAATGCCCGCGCCATCGCCCGTTTCCGGATCGCAACCGCAGGCGCCGCGGTGGGTGAGATTAATAAGGATCTGAATGCCTTTCAGAATAATATCGTGCGACTGGCGGCCTTCGATGTTGGCCACAAAGCCGATGCCGCAGGCGTCGTGCTCGTGTTGAGGGTGATAGAGACCTTGCGGTGCGGGCAGGCCCGCGTGGGTGGATCTGTCTTTCATCCGCGCACCGCGCTGGCAAGGGTTGAGGTTATTTCCGCGGTGGGTAAGCCGGAACTATCTTTGGGCTTTTGCTCGATGCGAGCAAAATTTTCAGCGGAAAGGCGAAATACATCGCGCAATCCATCTGCATCATGCAGTTTTCTGCGCCATTCGCGTTCCGATTTTTCCACCATGTCGGGTAGCCGCCAACCATCTGGATTCAATTGAGCGCAACTTCTATTCTGTGGGCAAACCGGGGGCCAGGTGAAATGAATAGTTTTTATGCTGGCTATAAATTTTTGAGGGTGAGTTCAGGAGGCGGCGCCCACAGTTCAATTTGAATCAGGCGAACGATTGGGCTGGGCGGATATGCCGCAAACGACTGCAAGTTTGGCAGGCACTTATAAGGGATCCCAAGTCATGTCCACTTTGACTGGAATCTCGTTTTTGATGGGGATGGTCAGAAGTTTCGGAGGATCGATTTTGAAATCGGACACGGTGGCGGGGATGGTTCCGGTTATTCGAATGTCTTTCCCTTGGGTGACAAGTTGAAATGAGACCTGCTTGTAGTGAACTGTTTGACCGGCAAACTGTATCTCCAAATCCACGTGGAGGCTGGGGGATGAGATTTCCACTTCGGGGAATTTTGTGCGCACCACGACCATGGGAAAATCTCCGCCGCGCGTCACTTGCAGCATGTGTAAATCGCGGTTGCTGTCCCCGGAATCGAAAGACTTGACGGGCGCGGCAATCAGAAAATCGCATTCTCCGGCGTGACAGGTGCCCTTGCCTCGTGCGCCATGGCTGACGCCATCGATCTGGTGCAGAGGGTGCGTCACATGATAGGAGAGCGAGGATTGCCCCAGCACCCATTGGCTGTCAGGAGGCGCAGGCGATGAAAATGCCAACCATAGGAGCGCCAACAGGAATTTGCTCTTCATAATTTCCGCCTAAAATTTAATCGACACAGAAAGGATGGCGCCGCCGTAAGCCAGGGCCGTGACCCAAGCGACGTCTGAATGGTACTTGGCAATCCCGTGAACCCTCTCTCCCTTGCTTTCCTGGCTGTAAGCGATGGCGCCCAGGATGGGCGTTAGGATCATCCCCGGGCCGTGAATCCAGGCCAGGGCTTTGTGCAATCGGATGGGACCTTCAACATGGGTTCCGGGAATCTTGGGTGCGCGGATGGCATAATAAGCGCTGGTGAAGTAAAGGTCGCCCGTGGCTGCGCCCAGAATGGCGTGTAGTTCGCGGCCACCCGGACTGCCTGGAGCGCCGTGATGCCCTTTGGCGCCGGAGGATGTGATTAACGAAGCGAGCATGGGAGCGACGGCAATCAATCCCAGCCGCTGATGGACCTGGAGCATGTGCGAGCGCCGGTCAAGCCTGGCCTGTTCCTGAGCATTGCCTTTGGTTAGATCCGTGGGGAAACCGAGATCTTTGAGCGATGGCTCATGGTTTGAAGGCGGCGTTTGATTCTGAGTTTGGTCTTTCCCCTCGCTCCTCGGCGCCCCCTGGGGTTGTGCGTTTGCCGGGTTTTGATCGGAGATCTGAAGCAGGCCCGCATTGAGGGAACAATCGGGCGCCGAAAAGTCCGCAAGAGCCGGTGAAGCGCCCTCAGAAAATTGAGCGAGCGCGGAGCCGGGACCCGCGAGCAGGCAGCATCCGGCTAATCCAATGACGGCCAGCCGAATGGCCTTCGTGGGAGGTAGTGAGTTCCATTGCTGGACCCGCTGATCCGAAGCCGATTGCGAACCAGCACGAATGCCTTTACAGGAGTATTTCATATTGTCCTTTGCTTCGATTGCCCTTCCATCGCGGGGGTTGCATGCTGATGGCGGGAATTTTCCCCGATGCCCGAAGGGAAGTCGATTTCAGGAAAGGCGAGCCGGCCCGGCTCGCTCGTTTTTGATATGGGTGAATTCTAAATGTCGAATTCACAGACTCCGATCGACCCCGCCTAAACAAGAGGCTGTATAATAATAATTTCTTGGGGGGCCCGGAGTTGCGCACAATTAGCTCCCTGATCTCGCGCCCCAAAGCGATTGCGAATCACTTTCATCAGCTGATCGCACGCATCGGGCAAGAGAATACGAAGCAGGCTCAATGCAGGATTTATTAATTAAACATATTGACCTGTTGGCTTGTCCGAAGTGCCGTGGTCACTTGATGCTCCAGGATGATTCCGGCCATCCCCTTATCTGTATTTCGTGCGACTCTTCCTATTCGTGCGACCAGGACATTCCCTTGCTCTTCCATCCTCATGATTCCAGGGACAGGCGTGATGTGACTCAGATCGTGCGGGAATTCTATGAGGAAAACCCCTTCCCCAACTACGATGATTTTGATTCGAGCGCGTCATTGCAGGAAAAAGCCAGACGCGGGGTCTTCGCCCGGCTGCTCGACGAACAGATCCCGAAGGGGGCTTTCGTGCTGGAGGTAGGCTGCGGAACCGGGCAACTCAGCAACTTCCTGGGGATACACTGGAACCGGCAGGTTTTTGGATCGGACCTCTGCCTCAATTCACTCCGTATCGCCAACGGTTTCCGAGCGCGCTGCAAAATACCCAACAGCGGATTCCTGCAGATGAATCTCTTCAATCCCGCATTTCAGGAGCAGTCATTTGACGTGGTGATCTGCAATGGAGTGCTCCACGCCACCTCTGACCCGATGGCTGGTTTTGAATCCATTGGCCGTCTCGTCAAGCCCGGGGGTAAGATCATCATTGGGCTGTACAACACCATCGGACGCCTTACCACCGACTTCAGAAGATTCTTGTTTCGCATTTCGGGCAATCGGTTGCGGTTTCTGGATGGACACATGCGCAACAAAAACTATAACGAAGCACGGAAGCGGGCCTGGTTCATGGACCAATACGAGCATCCGGTGGAGAGCAAGCACTCCATCGATGAGGTCTTGAGTTGGTTTGATCAAAAAGGGTTTGAATTCCTGGTCAGCATTCCAAAAACGGACTCCGCTCCTTTCCTGCCGGATGAAAGGCTTTTTTATCCTCATGACCGGGGCACGTGGGTCAGCCGGCTGTTCACGCAATTAAGAATGTTGCTTCGCGGCGGCTCGGATGGCGCTCTGTTCATCATGATCGGACGCAAACGGCAAGCAAAGGAAGAAACGCCTGCACTCGAACTGTCGACCAAGGTCACCTAGGATTTCGATCTCCCGCTCCATGCAACTTTCCTGAGCGTTGATGGACGGGTTCTCTGAGTCTCTCCCGGGAGTGTGCCAGGGTGATTGGGGTGAAGAGGGGCTGTTTAGTGCAAGGAAACCACATCCAAAATGTTCAGTTATGCCGGCCAAATGTTGCAGATAAAAATGAATCGAAAAAGATTCAAAGAATTTGAGGGCCGGCGCAGTATGCGAAATGCCCAAGACCGGACCACGAAAGCGCGTACTCTTTGGGTGTGACTTGAACCTCTCTTGCGATTTTGTTGGCGCCGGAGGATAGCATGATTCTGCTTCGCTTCATCGGTCTATTCCTTGTGCTCATGGCATTTTATTCTTTTGGAGCAGTGGCGGGTAGTCGAACAAAGTCGATGACTCAAGGGCGGGCCCTATTCCCCACCTTGCTCGATCTTGCAGTCATTTTGCTTGCATGGCTGGCTGCTTCCTTCGCCTCCTGGGGGGGATATCGGGCCGCCGTGGCCACTATGATCGGAACTGGCGTCGGATTGTTCGCAGCATTCATTTTGTATCGCCTGTTGAAGCAAACTTCAAACCAAAAACCAAGGGTTGGAGCCGGCGGAGGGAAGATCCCCGTCCCCGGCATTGAATCCTCCGTTCCGGCAACTCCTCAATCGGACGACCCTGTACAGCCGCGATGGAGGTCATTTCTCCGCCAGGTGGGCGGTTTCCAGAGCCGGCTTCTGCTCAGCGGGTTTTACTATGTCGCGATTCTGCCCTTCGGTATCCTGGTGGGAATGTTGGGCGATCCGTTGGGGCTCAAGCCCCCGCCCGGCGAATCATTCTGGAAGCGCCGGGAGGATGACCTTCAAAACCTTGAGCGCGCCCGCAGGCAATCATAATGAACATCCTTGGGATTTCCTGTTACTACCATGATGCTGCGGCGGCATTGCTACAAGATGGAATGCTTGTTGCTGCCGCGGAAGAGGAGCGCTTTACCAGAAAGAAGCACGACTCCGCTTTCCCCACCCACGCCATCTGGTTTTGTTTGGAACAGGCGGAAATTGACCCTGGCGACCTTGACTATGTGGTTTTTTACGAGAAGCCGTTGGTGAAATTTGAGCGAATTCTCACTACGGCGTTAGGCACCTTTCCTCGTTCCGCAGAGATGTTCACCGAGGCAATGATCGCCCAGTTTAACAACAAACTTTGGATCAGAAGTCTATTGGCCAGCCATCTCGGCATTACGGCGGAAAAAATCCTGTTCGTGGATCATCACATGGCCCATGCGGCGAGTGCGTTTTTTTGCTCGCCGTTCAAAGAGGCGGCCCTCTTGACTGTGGATGGGGTGGGCGAATGGACGACAGCCGCCACAGGCTCCGCAACGGCAGACTGGAATGGACAGGGTACCAACGCCATTCGCTTGTCCCGCGAAATACGTTTTCCGCATTCACTGGGGCTGCTTTACTCCACTTTTACCGCCTTCCTGGGTTTTGAAGTCAATGAAGGCGAGTACAAAGTAATGGGCATGGCCGCCTACGGCGAACCGCGCTATTTGGCCAAAGTGTATCAGCTCATCCGGGTAGCCAGCGATGGCAGCTTTCATCTCAACATGGATTATTTCTCCTTCCACGAATCCGTGACCCGGTCTTTTTCCAGCCGTTTCCTGGATCTATTCGGCGCGCCCAGGGATCCCATTACCGAATTCATTTCATCCGATGTGTTGCCTGATCTCTCCGGGCGCGAAGCCGTCGCGAAAACGAGTCAGTACTACGCCGATGTGGCCGCCAGCATCCAGAAAGTTACCGAGGATATTCTGCTGAAGATGGCCAACCACCTCCAGCGAGAGACTGGACTGAAAACATTATGTATGGCCGGAGGGGTGGCTCTGAATAGCGTCGCCAACGGGCGGATATTTCGCGAGACCGCGTTCGAAGACCTTTTTATCCAGCCCGCAGCCGGCGATTCGGGAGGTGCGGTGGGAGCGGCCCTCCACGCCTGGCACGTGCTTCTGGGCAAGCCCCGAAAATACGTTATGGAGCACGCCTATCTGGGCCAGGAATCTGACGAAGAAGAAATTCGCGGATTCTTGAACCAAAACAACATTCCTTACAAAGTCGAGAAAGACGAAGATCTTCTCTCTCAGATGGTGGACGTTTTAGCCGCCGCAAAAGTGGTGGGTTGGTTCCAGGGTAGGTTTGAGTGGGGGCCCCGCGCGCTCGGCCATCGCAGCATTCTGGCTGACCCACGGCGGGGGGAAATGAAGCAAATCGTAAACTCCAAGATCAAATTCCGTGAGGCGTTCCGTCCCTTTGCGCCCATGCTGCCCGAGAAATACGCGGGAAAATATTTTGAAGGATTGCCCGGCGCGAGCGTCCCTTTTCCGTGCCGCTTCATGCAGCTCGTGTTGCCTTGGAGAGACAATGCTGCTAATCTGGTGCCCGCGGTGAACCACGTTGGGACGGGGCGGCTCCAGACCGTGCGCCCTGACTGGAACCCGCGGTGCCACCGGCTGCTGCAGCTTTTTGAAGAAGCTACAGGCGTTCCGATCCTGATGAATACCAGCTTCAACCTACGCGGCGAACCTATTGTCGCAAGTGTGGCCAATGCCTGGGATACTTTCAAGAACAGCGGGCTGGATGTGCTGGTCCTGGGAAACTGCGTGATCAGGAAGTAGGAGGAGGCGGATGCCTTCAATCAAGGCGCTTAGACTGGGCCTGGGGACGGTGGGCGAGTTTCTAGCTTTCCTGTGGCGGCGTAAGCTCTGGTGGCTCATCCCTCTCACCCTGGCAATCCTGATGGTGGGAATGCTGCTGGTCTTCGGGGAGGCGTCCGGTGTCGCGCCCTTCATTTATACGTTGTTCTAAGGCATTGTAATCCAGGCGCTTTGACCCCTCCCATCTGGTGTAGTCTGATTTTGCGCGCAGGCGGAAGTGCGTTCTCCAGTGGAGCCTGCCAACAGGGAAATTTTGATGCACCACGATGGAGAAAAAAAAACTGGGCTGGTACCCTTTCCACGGTTCTTTTCCGTGCTCGGCTACTCCGCGTTTTGGTGCGTGGCGATCTTGGTCCTCGCCGAGGCGGCATCTCGAATTGTATTGCCCATCTACCATCATTTCAGTTCTCCTCTCCTCAAAGTCGGTCCTGATTCAGAAAACTTGCTGAGCCAGCGACGCGGCGCCGGATTAATCGGCGCCTTATTCTTCGACAACGTGTGGCTCGACATGAGCAGCGCCAGCCCCGCGTACGTAGGTTATGGCTGGGCGGAAGATTTCTGGAAGGAACAAAGATCCCGATTTGAATTCGAGAACGCTCGCCCCGCCCCCTACGAACCGTTCAGAATTTGGGGTATGGAGGAGTCCCACGGAAAATACATCAACGTGGACAAGACGGAGATGGGCGCCCGGCGCAGAACTTTCAATCCGCTCCAACCCGGCTGCGAGAGCCGGCAAGCACAGAAGGTATGGGTCTTCGGAGCTTCGACGACCTGGGGATATGGAACACCCGATTTCGAAACGATTCCATCAAATCTGTCCAAGAATCTTAACTCGGCCAGTGGCAACTGCGTCGAAGTCTCCAATCTCGGCGTCGACGGCTACAATACAAATCAAGAGGTAGTCTACCTAATTCAGCAACTGAAGGCGGGCGGGCTGCCGGACGCGGTGGTCTTCTTCGACGGATATGCCGATGCCTATGTTGGCACTCTCGGACCGGGTCTCCCTTCAACCCATTGGGATTACGATGAAATAAAGGCCAAGCAGCAGAGCACCGTAATAAATTGGCCCGACTTGGTTAAGAGATCGTCCTTCCTGTCTTTCATGGACAGGTTGAGAATGCGCCTGCGACGCAGCCAAGGTACCCTGTCGGATCAAGAGCGGGCTGCCAGGGTCAAATCCACCATGGATAACTATGAATTGAATCTGGCGTTGGTCCGAGTTCTCGCCCGGGAATATGGGTTTGATGCCTTTTTCTTCTGGCAGCCGTACGTTCTGTACGGAAAGAAGCCATTGGTCCTCTTCGAACAAAATATGTTGGACGACAGAGCCATTCACGATGTTTACAAGGAGGCTGACCGGCGCGCCGCTGAAACCGGCAAATTCATTTTCCTGGGCGGGGTCTTTGATCGGGTTAAAGAGCCGGTTTACATCGACTCGGTCCATTTGGGTCCGCTGGGAAACGAAATCATCGCCGGGGCCATTGCTGCACAAATTCAGCCGGCATTGTTGAATCGAAGAGCAAAACTTGAGGACGCCTCGAAGGGTAAGCCGAGCTCATCGCCCTGAATAATTTCCCCGGGTCATTCAGCAGGCGCCGTTGACATTCGGAAAGGCTTTGGAGCGCCGTTTATCCCGCGCCGCGACATGGATCGAAGCCTCACAAGGCGGCATAAAGCCGCCTCTACTAAACTTTTCTGAACAAGGTATGCATCCAGATATCAAGGTTGTACTCCCCAACTTTCCTTAAGGCCGAATTGTTGTTGATGTGACCGAGGATCCATTTACCCCCAAGAAAGAGCCGCTTGCCCAGCCACGACTTATCGTACACCTCAGGCCCCCGAAGGTCGCCCACAAGAAGGTAGCCGCCGGGACGAAGCGCGTTTACCATCGCTGTGCAAATGTATCGATACTCTCTGGGAAGGACCAGGTTGCTTAGAGCTGTTACTACAATCAGGTCAAAGGTGCCGGGAAGTGGATCGCGCCGCATATCAAACCGGAAAAATTCGACAAACTCAATTTGGCGGCAACGATTCCGGGCCCTTTCGAGTGCGGTATCTGAATTGTCCACTGCGACCAACAACTTACAGCGGGTGGAAACCAGTTCTGTGAACACTCCTTCGCCACAGCCTATTTCGAGCGCACGCTCAAACTTTGTTCCGTCTCGAACCGCATCCAGCATAGCAAGTTCATAGCTGAATCTCTCCTGTTCTTCCGGATCGAGCGCACCATACGGATCCACCTTGTCCGTGAACACTTGCTCGATGCGGGCGGTCTCGTGCTCAGGTTTGTAGGTCAGTACGCGATAGATACTGGAAAATATAGGAAACGAGTTATATCTGGACCCAAGGCGAATGATGGCTTGGCGCAGGTGTTTCCAGCCCGACTTCGTCAAAGTGAAGGGGGAAAAAAGAACTTCTCCAGCCAACATTCGTTCTTCCGTTCGCGCTCCGCCGAAGTACAGACCGATTCCATATGCCAGGCCGCCCGCTAGGGCAGCGGCAATCAATTCCAGCCATCGCCCGGGCCGGCCAATATATAAGACGCCAAAAGTCGCTGCCCCACAGGCTAGCCCGGGGAGGAAAATTCCTTCCAGAGAAACGCGAAGAAGGTGAAACACCCCAGTCTGGCCCCTGCGGGACCCGAGCACCAAGTATGCCGCCGAGCGAAGAGTCATCGAGGACAGAAGGCCCCACGCGGCTCCCTCCAAACCAATTCGATGCAGGGTGAAGTAGGTAACTCCGAGATTGGCGGCCAGTGCCGCCAGGCTAACCCAGAAAACCTTGCGAGCTTCACCACGTCCCCAAAGAACTTGTTCGGCTCCTCCCCCAAGGGCGGATACTGCCATGCTTGCACAAAGCAATCGTAAGACGGCCACCGTTTCCGGGGGAGCCTCACCCATCCATGCCAACAAAAGGTTCGGGGCGGCGAGGATGAGTCCAAGATAGAGAGGAAGCATCAAAACGATTGTCCACCTTGTGCCCACCTCGATGAGTTGGCGGGTTACGCCAGAATCCTTGGTATGTTCAGACTGACTGGCCGCCGGAAACAGCACGTCCATGGCGCGCCCTTGGATTCGCGCTAGAGCCATGGGGAATTTCTGCCCGACAGCAAAGGGAGAAATTGCCGATGAGCTCAAGACGGTTCCGATCAGCAACGGAGCTATCTGTGGGTTGGAGTTTTCAGCGAAGTCTGCCATCTGGCTCCAAAGGCCAAAGGTGAAGTAAGGACGGAGCCAAGCCCATTTGAACTTGCCTTGGCCGAGCCGGATTCGCGGTTCCAACCGCCTCACCAGGTAAAGGGCGACAAGCAAAACAATCCAACTGAGGATTACCTGCCAAACGGCTATCGCCAACAGCGATCCTCC
The DNA here is from genome assembly GCA_035946625.1 of Terriglobia bacterium. Lineage (GTDB taxonomy): Bacteria > Acidobacteriota > Terriglobia > UBA7540 > UBA7540 > DASYXZ01. The sequence continues at coordinate 62,873 of DASYZE010000053.1, forward strand.
AAATCTGAATACTGCTATCACCCCCGCAGCTGAGAACAAGGTGGTTCCGACAGCAATGAAATTGGCCACGTCGAACCTTCGTAACCCGTTCAAGACAGCGATCGTGAATGTGAGCAGTTGATTGCCCCAGTAGGCCAATCCGGCCAGGCCAAAAACAAGCGGGGCGATCTTGATCGTCTGAGGGGACAGATGTAATCCCTGAGTGAGGCCAAACCCAAATACACCGATCCCCAGGGCCCCAAAGAGACCCAAGACCTGGTACGTCCTCCACGCCGACCCAACAAATCGTGGCATTTCCTGGGATGCGGCGTCGGCACCCTGGCCGGCTACGGCCCGCGCCACGCTGTTTAGAATTCCAAGGTCAACTGTCACCATACTGCCCACAGCCAGTGCCGCTACCCAAAGCCCGTAACCCTCTGCGCCTAATGCTTTGAGCATGATCGGAACAAGAATAATTCCGACCGGAGCGGAAATGAGCAGATTGGAATTGTTGATCAAGCTGTCCCGCATTAAGCGGACGCGTTCGCCGAGATCGACAACATAAACTTGGCCAGGATTTTCTGGGGCAGGCCCGTCGGCCATCATTTATCCTCAATAAACATTTTCGGGAGAGTATAACGTCCCTGGCGGCCAAGACAAGCCAGAGATGCGGAAAGGGTGTGCGACATAGAAGTGGGAGTCAAGCTGCTCGACGGGCCTCCCCGTAGTCCTCAAAGCGGCCGTTGCGATGGGAGCAGCGCAGCGCGAGGATGGCATTGGCTCCGCGAACGGTCCAGAACATTCCCGACCGTTTCAGGCGGGAGCCAATCACGGCTTTGCAGCCGGCTTCGATCACGCCCGATCCCACAAACAGGTGTTGGCGGCGAAGCTCAGGATAGCGTATGCGCTCCGCGTCCTTCTCAAAGTAGTCCGCCTCGGTGCGGATCTTCTTGGCGACTTCGGGAAAGCGGACCGGGATTGATCACAAGGCGCTCACCAGCTTTTCGATCTTGCCCGGCCCCCCAGCGTCTCTTTTTTCACCACCGGCACTCTGGTCCCATCCATTTGGACGGGCATCGGTTGGTCGGCCCTCACCGGGAGGTCCCAAGGAAGGGTTTTCTGGATTGCCGCTTGCTCGCGCTGAGCGATATCGGCGCCGATGGCTTCCGCCGTGCGCTCCACCGATTTGGCCGTCACCACCAGGCCGGCCAGAACTTTCAACTGTTCGCGCCCGTGATCCAAGGGCGCCTCCTGGCCCACCATCGCCTGCATGCGGCGCACCCCCGGAGAGAATTGCGTATTCTCAATGTCCAGCTCGACATCGACGGAGAACTGGCCGGCGTGACCGCCCGGGCACCCGTAGGACGGGCGCGCGACTTCGACCGGGCCCACCGCCGTGAGCACGGGCTTGGAACGTAATTCTCGGTAGCGCGCCTGCTGACCGCAGGCGCAAGGAAGGCGGCGCTCGAAGCGGCGGGGACCGGGAATTGCAGGAGTTCCGGCGGCACCGGCCCGACGCAGGGCCGACCGCAACGCCGTTTCCACCGCCTCCAGATCGAAACCCCGGCCTCGGCGGTGGAAGATCGCCTGCAGCAAACGATCTACATCCCGCGCGGCTTCCCGGTGGAGCGTGGGCGCCGTTTTTTTTCCTGCCCGCTCAACTCCTCTTCTCCTTCCGTCGGGCGCAACTGGCAAATCTTTTCGTTGACCTCCAACAGGGTCTGGCTCAGCGCCTGAAACTTGTGGAACTCCGCCACTTCGCGCCAGGCTTTGCGCAAGGCGGCCGGGCTGGAAAACGTCTCCGAGACAGTCTTGCCATCCAGCTTGCGAGTGAGACGAAAATTCGGTCCGTGGCCCCGATGCCCCGGCCGATGGCAGTGACAGTTGGCTTTGCCACAGCGGCCGGTGATGCTGGTAATCGAGCCCCGGCGAAAATCTCCCAACCTCCCGATCTCCTGCACCACCTGAACCCTTTGATCTTCCAGTTGAGGAATAGTTTCCACCTCAAGCCTCCCTATCCTAACGTAATAACACGTTAGGCTTTATACCCCAAAAAAGAAACTCTTCAAATCTCCACTTTTCTGTCGCCCACTCTCCTAGCGTTGCGCGCTTGCATTCCCGGCCGCGCCCGACTATCCTTCCCGCGAACTGATTTTGATTCCAACCTGTGACTCTTGGAGATCCCATGGCCACGATGCTCCCTGATTACTTGAAAGCTTCGGTACCCAACCCCGCCGAGAAGCGGGCGCCCTGGTATAAGAACACCTTCCCCTCTTATGCGGGAATTTTTCTTTGGGTCGGGTTTTATGTCGGGCTGGCGGGTGCAACCATCAGCCAAGCCAGTGTGGGCGTGTGCCTGGCCGGGCTGGTGGTGGCGGGAATACTCTGTTTTGGCTTCTATTACTACGCCCCGGGAATGTTGGGCATGCAGACGGGACGGACGCTCTATATCGTGGGCACATCGACCTTCGGAACCACGGGCGGGTATCTAATGCCGGGATTGTTAATGGGCTTGCTTCAAATCGGGTGGTTCGCGGTGGCCACGTACTTTTCCACTGACTACATTATGAAAGGATTGGGGCAAACGTCGCGCACCCTGTTTATTGCGATTGCCCTGATTTGGGCCTACGGCCTGGCTTGGGTGGCCATTAAAGGCATCGCCTACGTGGCGAAGGCAGCGCAAATACTGAACTGGGTGCCCCTCATTATGATCGTCATAGTCTTTTGGGCCAATAAAGATGGCATCTCCAATTACCAGCCGCCACAGAACAATCCATGGAATGGATTCCTTACCGTCCTTGCCGTGGTGATCGGGTTCTTTGCCACCGCAGGTGCAGCGGGCGCAGATTTCGGGATGAATAGCCGAAATGGGAAGGACGTAGCTCTGGGAGGACTTACGGGGATTACTCTAGCCATCATCGTGGCTGGCGGATTGCCGCTCCTCTCCGTGGCAGGACACATCGGCGGGATACCGGGCGCCTCGCCGAATTACGATTATGCGTCTACGATCTCTAGCGTCGGGAGCTTGGCCCCGATCATGTTCTTCCTTTTTGCCCTGGCTTCGATGGTGCCCACGTGCTTCTGCACGTTTATCGCCGCCAACAGTTTTGGAACGATGTTGCCGAAGATTCCCCGTATGTTTTCCACCCTGGTCGGCGTGACCATTGGCGCCCTCCTGGCCATTACCGGAGTGGCGGCGAACCTGATCGGCTTCTTCACGATCGTGGGCGCGTCGTTCGGACCCATCTGCGGCGCCATGGCAGCGGATTATTTGCTGGCGGGGAAGAAATGGTCGGGGCCGCGGCAGGGAATCAATTGGGCGGGCTACATCGCTTGGGCCGTCGGCTTCGTCGTCGGAATTCTCGACAAAATTCCCGGCGTCCCGGCAAGCCTGGTGAGCGTGGACCGTCCCGCCGTGCTTTGGTCATTTGTAGTGGGGTTTGTGGTGTATTTTGCCCTCGCGGGTATCCGGCCTCCGGTCGTTCCGATGGAGGAATTGAGCCGGTAGCAAGAGCTGCCGCGCGAGACGGAAAACAGTCTAATCGTCTGGCAACTGGTCGTCAACGCGCTCCATTTCTACCTGGATTTCTGGAGCGAGACCGCTCATCCAAGTCATCAGAGTATAGATCTCGGCAAGAGAGTCATGATACTCATCACTGAGCCGCGCGGCCCCATCCAACTTTTTTAGCGCGGCGCAAAGACGCTGTTCAACTTCCCGCAAGTCGTCCAATAGCCCATCGAGAGTACGTGTGTCAACCTCGGGTTGGGTTTCCGAATTTTTCATAGCGCTATTCTAATGCCTGCGGAGTTGTTCTTCCAAGTGGATAATTCTCTGCTCGACCTCACGGATGCGCCTTTCCCAATACGCTATGAGATGCCCTCTTGGATCTGATGATTGGAGCTCTTTTTCAATTTTAGCGCGATGTTCGAGAACCATTACCCTGTCGCCTTGAATTTTCTTGCGAATCTCTTTGTTTCGACCCATCTCGACTCATTACGTCCGGCTGAAATTTCGGTATTACTCAGAACCACCCAACAGCTCCGCACGCACGTTTTTCAGGACGTAGGCGGCGCGCTCCACGCCCACCTCACCCGGCAGATACGGGTCTTCATTCTCGATGCTCATGATGCCCTGAAAATCGACGTCCATGTAAGCTTTCACTATTTCTTTCCAATAACCGGCGCCGTGGCCGTAGCCGACGGCGCGAAACGTTTCCGAGGCTTCCGGCAATTCCTCTTTATGTGACCCAAAATTCAGTACGCCGTACTTCGCCAGGTTTTCCTTGAAAATCAGCGTGTCCTTCATGTGCGCGTGGAAGAGCGCGCCTTGCTTGCCCAAAAGCTTGATCACCTCAATCGCGTCGCACCCCTGCCAGAACAAATGGCTGAGATCGCAATTGGCGCCCACCTCTTCTCCCGCTGCCTCGCGAAGTCTGAGGAGGGTGCGCGGGTTGTAGACGACGAAATTCGGATGCATCTCCAGCGCGTACTTTTTGTGGCCATGCTCGCGGGCAAACTTCGCCGCCTCCTTCCAGTAAGGAATAACCTTCTCGTTCCACTGCCACTGAAGGATATTGGTGAAATCGGGCGGCCAGCCATAGGTGGCCCAGTTCGGCGTTTTGTCTTCGGGCGAACCCCCGGGGCAGCCGGAAAAGCCGACGATCACGGGGACGTCCATGCGCTCGGCAAGCAGCACCGCCACCTTCAGGTTTTCGGCATCGCGCTGAGCCTGCGCGGCATTGGGGTGAACCGGATTCCCGTGGGCGCTGAAAGCTCCAATCCTAATGTTGCGGTCGTCGAACTTCTTTTTCCACTCGCGAGCTTTCGTGGGGTCATCCAGCAATTGCTTGGTCGGACAGTGCGCTGTGCCCACATAGCCTCCCACTCCGAGTTCCACGGCCTCAAGTCCGAGCGCGGACATCTTGTCAAGCATGGCGTCAAGAGAAAGGTGGCTATAGACGGGATCGAATACGCCGATGGGAATCTTTTTGGCAGTCCCCTGCGGCTGGGGAACAGCCGGAGTGCGCTCAGGGGCAACCGCCGCCGAAGAGAAGGGCGCGCTTCGGGCGGCAGCCGGCGCCGCAGCCAGCAATCCTCCGGTGCGGGCGATAAAATTTCTGCGACTGACCGACTTGGGGACTTGCTTTCGGGGCATGTTGGAATCCTCCTCGGAGAATTAGAACGGGGAAGTATACGCCAGTTTCATCCTGGCGCGACCGCTCTCATTGGACTGTCGCAGCAAAGTGAAAAGATCCTATTGCAGCAAAGTAAGAAGTTCCTGTTGGAAACCGGCAAAATGTCGGGATGAACAAAGAACAGGAGCTGTGGATGAGCCAGAGAGATCGGGATCGATTGAAGGTGTTACACGAA
>DASYZE010000054.1:0-110011 GCA_035946625.1 Terriglobia bacterium
TGCGGCACCGTCAACGTCCCATCCCACGTCGCGTCTCCCATGTGCTGCCCGTCGATGAAAATTTCCGACTCCACCGGCCGCACCGTCACCCGCAGCCTTGCCGTAGTCTTGTCCGCCCCATATCCTGTAGCCGCAAATACCAACATTGATAAAGCAAAAATACCCAATAAGCATCCAGCGAAACGTGGCTTGCGCATTTCACAACCTCCTTAAGTGATCCTAAACCTTTGTGCGCCCGGGAAACAAGCCCTGGGCCGACCATGTGACAAGTAATTCATGGGCCTGGGCCCAGCCGGTGGACCTTCCGGCAAACACGCCGGGAAACCACCAATCAAATTTGTCTAAACTATGGTGGTCTAACACGTTCTTGGATAATACGCAAGCACAATTTGAGCTTTCGGATATGACAGGATTAGACGCTTCAAGAGGACAAAAGTCCTGTGTATACCCTGGCGCCTCGATATTTCGCCCGGCGGCCAAGCTCCTCTTCAATCCTCACCAGGCGACTGTACTTGGCCAGGCGTTCCGACCTGGTAATGGCGCCTATCTTGATTTGCGAGGCCCCAGTGGCCACTGCAAGGTCGGCGAGAGAGTCGTCTTCCGTCTCGCCCGAGCGGGCGCTGACCACGGTTCGGTAGCCCTTCCGCTGCGCCAATTCAACCACAGCCAAAGTCTCGCTCAGGGTTCCGACTTGATTCATTTTTACGAGCACCGCATTGGCTACCTTCTCCTGAATTCCTTGTTCCAACCGGGCCAAATTGGTCACAAAGAGATCGTCGCCCAGAAGCTGGCACCTGGTTCCGAGGGTCGCGGTCAGAAGCCTCCAACCCTCCCAATCCTCCTCGCCCAACCCGTCTTCAATGGAGAGAATTGGATATTCGCCGGCCCAATCCGCCAGCTTGTTCACCAACTGCGTCGATTTAAGATGGGTGCCTTCCGACGAAAGCAAGTAGCTGCCTCCCTCCGCGAAGTGACTGGCGGCAACATCAACGGCGATGGCGGCGCCCTTGCCGGGCTTCAAGTCGGCGCGTTCAAAGGCCTCAACCATCAGTTCGAAGCCTGCCTTATTCGAAGGAAGTTGCGGCGCGTATCCGCCTTCGTCGGCCACTCCCGGCTGCAGGAAATTTCGAGATTTCAGGACTTCCTTCATGGCCCGGTAAACCGACACCGCTGCCTGGAGCGCTTCCGAATAGGTGCGGGCGCACAAAGGAATGACCATGAAATCCTGGAAATCGACGTTCCCCCCGCCGTGAATCCCTCCGCTCAGGATGTTCACCATAGGCACAGGCAGTTCCGTTGCCGCTTCCCCGCCCAGGTATCGATACAGCGGCAAACCGGCGGAGTTCGCCGCAGCGCGCGCCACGGCAAGAGACACGCCCAGGATGGCATTGGCTCCCAGGCGACTTTTATTTCCCGTCCCGTCCAGGCTGATCATGCGGTCGTCCACAGCTCGTTGGCTTGCAGCCTCCATCCCGCTCAGCTCAGCCGCAATTTCCTTCTGAACGTTGCCAACCGCCTTCAGGACTCCGCGGCCGCCATACCGCTTGGGGTCGCCATCGCGAAGCTCGAGCGCCTCCGCTTTCCCCGTCGAAGCGCCCGAGGGAACCAGCGCGCGGCCCCAGGCACCGTCGCTGAGGAAGACTTCGACTTCAACAGTTGGATTGCCCCGCGAGTCGAAAACTTCCCGGGCGCGAATTTGGCGGATGAGGGACATTGCGCAATTATATAAGGGTTAAGTCTCCCGCAAATTTCTCTCCCAACGAAAATGACACCCTACCTCGGTTCGCCATATCAGAACTCATTAGTGATCCAATCGGTGAGTTCCACCACCCATGAAGGTGGGTCGAGCAAAATTCCTTTTGCAATCTTCCGCACTTTTTCTTTGGTGCTTTCGTCCTGAATGTATTCGACCGGCGATTTTCCGTCGATGCGCGAGAGCATCAGGCCACCCAGATGACGAATCGTCATGCCTTCGAAGCCCCCAAAAGGGTCCGGTCCCAGAGCAATCCGCAACGCCTTCCAGAACGCGCGCACGGCGTCAAAATAGATGGGCGCAAACTGAGGCCGGTGGAATGCCTTCAGGAAAAGGTGGTTGAGGAGAAAGCCTGCGTCAAACGACGGATCGCCCCAATGCACGACTTCGAAATCGATCAGGAAAACATCCCGTCCGCGGACCAGAATATTTTTTGGGCTGAAGTCACCGTGAACGAGAGAAAATCGGACCTGCGAGGATGCCTCGATGAGATCCTGCAATGCGCGATAAATGCCATGATGCTGCACGTGCCTCAACGCAGTGGTCCGGTAGTACGGGTCAACTCGAAGCTGCTCAAAATTCTTTTGGCTGCCGAACCGGCGCTTGAATACTTTCTCGCCTTCAGTGGCGCTGATGAGTCGCGCCAAGAGGACTCCCACGTCATGAGCGACTGCTGTGTCTGAGCGGCGGCAAGCAAGTAATGATTCCTTCCATACCGTCGAGCCACGGGGTGCCGCCGTCATCACGTAAAGATAATTGCTCCGGTCCAGATGAATCACTTCCGGAATGGATTGGCCGAGGACGGGACGAAGCATGCGAATCGCTTCCGCCTCGCGGAAAATACGGTTGCGGTCCGAGCGCCAGTCGTCTTTGACCCGAAGTTTCCCAAGCGACTGCTTGACCACCCAACGCCGTTCAGGCTTACCAGGCCACTCCACCAGCAGAACAATATTCGACACTCCTCCTCCCAACTCCCGCACCACACCGTCCTTGGCGTCCTTGACAAGGTTCTTGCCTTCGAGATATGCGGGCAAATTTTCTGGTGACAAAAGAATTGTTTTCGATTTCATGTTGCCCGGCAAAACCAGTCCATCAGCAACTCAATTTAACATTGGCCATTTCACATTTGCCCTTCGCCATGTTCTTCGTCCCTACTTCCTCTCCACGGGTGCCCCCATCGCGTTCAACTTTTCGAGCAAGCGATACTGCGCGCCGCAAGTCTGGCAGCGCACCCTACCTTCATTTTCCGGGAAGGCGGAGTGATCGACAATATTGACCAAACCGAAATGGCCGTCGGGTGAGCGGAAATATTCAAACATCAACTGCCCGCACAACGCGCAAAACTGGCGGCGGCGGGCGACGATGGGTTCCTCATTCATTATGGCTCCAGCGACTCGCGGGCCGGGGTCCGTGAATTCACAGCCCACGCCCATGCGCACTATAGTTGAAATGCCCCCGGCGCGCGCGCCCTCCCGCATATCTTATCTGACTGGATTTTGAAAAGCTTGTTGTGGCGGATTTGCATCGCCATCATCGTATTAATTCCATTGCTGATCGGGCATGGACCAGGAAAGGTTCCATCATGCCGCGGCCCCCCCCGCAGGCGATTTTCATCATCGCCCCGCTGCCGCCTTGAATGGGGTGGATCAGGGAAAAAAGAAGGAGAGGGTGGCGGCAGTCCGCTGGGCGCGAGATGATTACCAACTTTACTTTGATGATTACGCGGCGCTGATTTGGCGCAAGCAGTTTTTGAGTTCTTTGCGGAACTCACGGCAGATTTCCGCCTGGCGGTTGGGGGAGAGCGCAGCCAGCGCTTCGACGGAGGTAGGAAAGCTGTCAGTCATATCGGAATCGCCGGCCATCATGGTGGAGACGGCGAGCAAGCCCAGGATCTCTTCATCCTTGGGCTCGTGGTCCACAAAATAGGAGAGGAAGCCGTCCGGCTCGCGAATACTTTGCTCGATCACGTGGCGAACCTGATCCCTAAAATAGGACCGAATCCTCAACTCTTCTTCCATCTTCTCCTCACTTTTCCCGGCGCCAGTCTGGCCCGGCTTGCCGGCGTCGTGGAACCCGAACCCATCCGCCAACCCATTCAGGCCGCAATGCGGTGCGCAACCTCAGCAGGTGGAGTTGCAAACCCGCATGGAAAGGTTGCGAAGAAAGCCTTCCTCGCCCAGCTCGTTTTTTTCGCGTCGACACTCCGGGCAGATCAGAATAATGCTGGCCACCCGTTCCCCTTCCACGCGCTTCACATCCCAGCCCGTGCCAATGGCCTCCTCGGCCTCGGTCGGCAACCTTTGGTCGCAATACCAGCAGCAGCCCTCGCCCGTGGTGCAAATCGCGCGTAATGCTTCAGAAACGTCCATAACCATCTCCCGCACAAAGAAAGGCCACCCGCTGGTTCTGAGTGGCCTGATCCTTCTTGCGATTTGGATTCGATTCAATCAGCTCTACGCTCCTTACGATTAGTCAGTCCTCGCTGTCTACGAACACCCACTGGTACTCCCACAATTCATGCACCGGTAGCAGGCACCGTTGCGGACCATGATGGCGCCGCAATCCGAGCAGCTCGGAGCGTCATCGGTATGGGTGACGCCGGCGATCCCGCCCTGAGCGGGATGGCCGGACGCCTCGTAAATGGAGCCTTCCACGGGCTGTTTGCCGGCGGCTCGGGTAAACTGCGAAGCCAGTTTCGCTGCTTTCTCCACTTCGTTGCCGTTGGGTGTGGCCAGGCTCACATCCTCGCGGGGCTGGGCGTCTTTGGGCAGGAACTTGTAAGCCATCCAGCGGAAGATGTAATCCATGGTGGACTTGGCGTAGCGGATATTCGGATTGGGCGTCCAACCGCTGGGCTCGAAGCGCGCGTGGCTGAATTTGTCGCAAAGCACTTTCAACGGCACGCCGTATTGCAGGGCCAGCGAGACGGCGGTGGCGAAGGAATCCATCAGGCCGGAAATGGTGGAGCCTTCCTTGGCCATGGTGATAAAGATTTCGCCCGGCTGGCCGTCATCATAAAGGCCGACGGTCAAATAGCCCTCGTGTCCGCCCACGCTGAACTTGTGGGTGAAGGCGCGGCGCTCGTCATCCAGCTTGCGCCGGAAAGGCCTGGGGGCTGCCGGAGTGGCGGGGGGTTCCTGCTTCTCTTCTGACTTCTGACTTCTGATTTCTGATTTCTGATTGGGCTTCGCGTCCGAAGTGTTCAAGGGCTGGCTCTTTTTCGACCCGTCGCGATAAATGGCGAGCGCCTTGATGCCCATGCGCCAGGATTCGATGAACGCATTCGAAACGTCGTCCGCCGTGGCTTCAGCGGGCAGATTCACCGTCTTCGAAATCGCCCCGGACAGGAACGGTTGCACCGCCGCCATCATGCGCACGTGACCCATATAATGGATGGAGCGCTTGCCGTTGTCGGGTTTCAGGGAGCAATCGAAAACGGCCAGGTGCTCCGGCTTCAGGTGGGGCGCACCTTCAATAGTCCCATGCTCATCAATATAATGAACAATCTGCGCGGTCTCTTCATTGGTATAACCCAGCTTCAGCAGCGACGCGGGCACGCCGTTGTTGACGATCTTGATCAAGCCGCCGCCCACCAGCTTCTTGTATTTCACCAGCGCCAGATCCGGCTCAACGCCGGTGGTATCGCAATCCATCATGAAGCCAATGGTCCCCGTGGGGGCGAGCACGGTCACCTGGGCATTGCGATAGCCGTATTTCATGCCACTGGCCAGGCACTCGTCCCAAATCTTCTTCCCTGCTTCCATCAGATTCTCGGGCACGTTGCGCGGGTTAATATTCTGGAGCGCCTGCCGGTGCATGGAGATGACGCCCAGGAAGGGGTCGCGATTCACGGCGTACCCCTTGCAGGGCCCGACTTCCGCAGCGATTCGGGATGAAGTGAGGTAGGCCTGCCCGTGCATCACGGCCGTAACCGCAGCGGCAAAATCGCGGCCGCCATCGGAATCATAGGGCAGGCCGTTGGCCATCAGCAGGGCGCCCAGATTGGCGTAGCCGAGTCCGAGCGGGCGGAAGTCGTGCGAGTTCTGCGCGATTTTTTCAGTCGGATAGCTCGCGTTATCCACCAGGATTTCCTGCGCGGTAATGAAAACTTCCACCGCCTGCCGATAAGCTTCAACTTCAAACTTGAGGTCGGGCGAGACAAACTTCATCAGGTTCAATGAGGCCAGGTTGCACGCCGAATCGTCCAGGAACATATATTCACTGCACGGATTGGAGGCGTAGATGGGCGCCGTAGCCTTGGACGTATGCCATTTGTTGATGGTGGTGTCGAACTGCATGCCCGGATCGCCGCACTGCCACGCGGCTTCGGAAATCTTGCGCATCAGGTCGCGCGCCCGGTAGGATTTTACCGGCTGGCCATTGGTCACGCGCCGGGTGGCCCAATCGCCGTCATCAACAACCGTCTGCATAAAATCATCGGTGGCGCGAATGCTGTTATTGGCGTTCTGGAAAAAGATGGAGGAATAGGCGTCGCCATCAATGGCGGAATCATATCCGGCCTCGATCAGCGCCCACGCCTTGCGCTCCTCCTTGGCCTTGCACTCGATGAAATCGACCACATCCGGGTGGTCGATATTCAGAATCACCATCTTGGCGGCGCGGCGCGTCTTGCCGCCCGACTTGATGACTCCCGCAAATGCGTCATAACCTTTCATGAAGGAGAGGGGACCGGAGGCCTCACCGCCGCCTGACAGTGACTCCAAGGAAGACCTGAGTGGTGAGAGGTTCGTACCAGTACCCGAACCCCATTTGAAGAGCATCCCTTCCGTTTTAGCAAGGGTCAGGATGCTTTCGAGGTTATCCTGGACGGAGTTGATAAAGCAGGCAGAGCACTGCGGGTGACGATAGGCCTCGGTCTCCTTCTTGATGCTGCCCGTGGCCGAGTCCAAAAACCACCCACCGCCATTGGACTGGCGATGATACTTGTGCCACAAGCCGCAGTTAAACCAAACCGGGGAATTAAACGCGCCTTTCTGGCGAACCAAAAGGTGGAGCAATTCGTCGTGAAAAATTTGGGCGTCATCTTCGGTGCGGAAATATCCGCCTTCCACACCCCACTGGGCGATGGTATCCGCCACGCGGCTGATCAACTGACGCACGCTGGTCTCGCGCTCCGCCGTTCCCAGCTTGCCGTGGAAATATTTTGAGGCAACGATGTTGGTCGCCGTCATGGACCAGTCTTTGGGCACTTCCACGTTGCGCTGCTCAAAGATCGTCTGGCCCTTATCGTTCTGAATGGACGCGGTGCGCGTCTCCCACTCCACTTCGTCAAAAGGATGAATGCCGGCTTTCGAAAAATGACGCTTAAAAATCAGTCCGCGTTCGGCTTGCCGAACCTGGGAATCTGTAATGGCATTGGCGCTTTTTGCAACCGTAGAAACAGCATCCCGCTCCGCCATATATTCCTCCGCTAATCTATTTGGCGCGATCATCCTGAATTTTTAGGTTTGGCATTCACCCGACTCAACGGGGTCGGTCAGCTTGCCCGGGGCGTCCCCTCACGCTTCCGAACCAGCCGAAGTAAGCAACCAAAATTCAACTATGGCACCCGAGAATTCAAACTCAAGGACAGTTTCACTTGAGCCGAACGGAATTTACGCCCGTCAAATCCGCTTGTCAAGAGAAAACTACAAGTATTGGTGGTTTTTTTGTGAGTTACCCCAATATCTTGTGGAAATCTCCTGCGTTTCACCCGGGTGCTCGCCAGCCCCCACCCCGAGGAATTCTTTATTTTCGGCCTCTATGCCCCCTCCTCATTTGGATTAGATGCGTTCTGAAAGGCGTTTGTGCGGCTCGGCCAGCGGTTTCATCAAGGAAAGCAAATCCAAAAAGGGGAGGGTGCCGCGCGCCACCCCTTGGGCAACGCGCGGCAAAAATTAAGTCAGCTTCAACAATTGGCCAATCTCAAAGGCGAGGTTTACTTTAGCTGGGTAGTGGGACTTTCAAATTGGACTTGTTGAGCGCTTTGACAAGCTGAGTTTCCACATTCCCCCGGGCGACTCCGCGGGCCACTGCAATTTCATCCACCATCAATCCCCAGGCACGATCGAGCATTTTCTTTTCGCGGAACGAAAGAGGCTTGATCTGATTCAGCATCACCAGGGTTTTTAAAACTTCCGCCACCTGCTGGAGCGAGCCACTCTTCATCTTTTCAGTGTTTTCTTTGAAGCGCCACTTCCAATCCTGGGGCGACTTGCAACGTCCTTTGTGCAGAAAATCCAGGATATCCCCAATCTCCCGATTCTTGGCCACCCGGCGCAAGCCCACGTTGCCCACGTTCGTCATGGGCACCATCACCCGCAGGCTGCTGGCATTCAGCTTCAGCAGGTAAAACATCTGCGGTTCCCCGGTTAGATTTCTGGTTGAAATTTGTTCGATGATTCCCACACCTTGATTAGGATAGACAACCTTCTCCCCGACTTGGAAGTCCATGCGGCCCCCCTTGATTTGGTGAAGAAACTAATTTATTGTATGCGGAACGGAGGCCCAAGTCAAGTAAAGCCGCGATTGGGTGGTGACGCATTTTGACTTAGCGCCGCCCTTCAGGGCGGCACATGCCGGGCTTAAGCCCGGCTCTACTAAATCAAAATGAGTCACCACCCGCGATTGGGTAGTGGTACAGTTTGCCCTTTTGTAGCGGCGGTCTTTGCCCGCCGTTCTTGATTCGTCAGCAGTTTCGTCGCTCATAGAGCGCCGCTACAACAAACTTTACGACTACCCGCGCTTGGGTCGTGTCCTGATTTGGTTGCGTTGTTGGGAATGGCGCGATACTCGGGAATCTGTCATCCCGAGCCCGCAGCCGCGGGAGAGGGATCTCGCCCTGAGAGGTCCAACCGGCTCAAATTCCCGAGCGAGATTCCTCGTCGTCCGTCGGCTGACGGACGCCTCGAATTGACAGCTCTCACGATTGCGGGAATGTCATCAAATTAGGAAATTACCCGCGATTGCGATTTTTTTTAGTTTCGGCGAAAATGATTCGCGCCAAAACCGCGGGTAGAATGTTGCATGGGGACAATCAACATGTATCACGTGGAGAATAAGGGAATGTTCTGGGGTAGGAAGCCAGATTCTTACGTCGTCATCAATGAAGGGAATGCTTATCTGCCGTCTGGCGGCCTTCTTGTCATTCTCGTTGCCTCCGTGCTCTGGCTCGGCGGAACCAGCTTGCAAGCGCAACCGAAGGGCGGCGCGGCAATCGGCACGGAGAGATTAGTCCATTTCCTTCGCGAACGCTACGCCATTCCCCAGACGGTGAAGATTGCAATGGACCCTCTCCAGACGTCGGCCTTTGCCGGATTCTCGGAAGCAACCGTGGTGACGGGTGACGGTCCTGAAAAGAAAACCCAGAAAGTATACGTGACCCAGGACGGCCGCTTTCTGGTGCTGGGCACGCTGGTAAAGCTTGGCTCCGACCTCCAGTCTGAGCTCGTCAAGCAGGTGCGAACAAATTTCAAATTGCCGATGAGTACGCCCTTAACGGCCGGCCCGCTGGTGAAATCGAAATTCGCTGAGTTCCAACAGATAAAGGTCTCTTCGAATGACGGCAAGTCTCAGGATTTCTTCGTCAGCCACGGTGATTTGGTGGTTTTCGGAGACGTGCTGTTGATCGAGTCGAACTTGCGCCAAAAGGCGCTGCAAACCATGGTGATGCGCGACCAGCCCGGCGTCGGTCCCACCAGCGCCCCGGTCACCATCGTCGAATATGCGGATCTCCAGTGCCCCATGTGCGCGCGGTTTCATGCCTTCCTTGAATCAGAGTTGCTGCCTCGCTACGGCGATAAGGTTCGAGTGGTCTTTAAAGAGTTTCCCCTGGCCATGCACGACTGGTCCACTACCGCGGCCATCGCCGACCAGTGCTCTTATCAGATCAGTCCTGGCGATTTTGTCGCCTTTCGATCCTTGATCTTCAGGCATCAGGACGCCATCTCACCCGCCAATGTCAGGGAAGCCCTGCTCCAGTACGGTGAGGAAGCCGGAATTGATCGCGACAAACTGGCCGCCTGCATTGACTCCAAAGCCTCACTGCCCCGCGTGGAGGAAAACAAGCGCGAAGGCGAGAAGCTGGATATCAACAGCACTCCAACCAGCTTTATCAACGGCCGCATTGTGGTGGGCGCTCCTCCCCCCGAACAATATTTTGCTTTGGTCGATGAAGCCCTGCGGGCGGGAAAGTAGGTTTAGTCACGAGGCTGACGGCACTTGTCATTCCGATCCCGTATTCGCGGGAGAGGAATCTCGCTCTGAAAATACAGTCGATGCGAGATTCCTCCTCGATCGCGGCGGCGACGTCCTCTGCGGAAAGTCGATGCGTAACTCTTTTGGATTCAACAAAGCGTCTCTGGGCAGGAGCGACGACTTTCTGCTCATCATGGGCAGCCCTGCGGCTGTCAATGCTCGGAATGACAATGGGGGAGAACTTTTCAAATAGGCGCAGAGGCTCGCAAAGAAGACCTCCGGTATTTCCTTGGCGCCTTAGCGCCTTGGCGAGAGGATGATTTGCCTTTCGCCAGATCCGAGGATTCTAATTATGTCCCGTTCGAAGCACACCGACCCAAGTGACAAAGCCCTTGGCATGGACCACCGCATGTGCCGCCGCGACTTTCTGAATTCTACCCTGCTGGCATCAGGCGGCGCCTTGCTCTTGCCACTCACACCACAACAACTCCTGGCGCAGGATGATTGGACTGGCCCCGGCGGCGTGGGTGATTACAGCGCCTCCAACGGCAACACGCTGGAAGTGATGAACGCCGCCCACAAAATCCGCGACCACATTTTTGATTTACTCCCGTCTGAAGCAATAGATACCGGCGAAACTTTTGACTGCGTGGTGGTGGGCGGGGGCATCAGCGGCCTCGCGTCGGCGCTGATCTTTACCCGCGAAGGCGGCCCCAGCCTCACCTGCCTGGTCCTCGAAAACCATCCCATCTTCGGCGGCGAGGCCAAGCGCAACGAATTTGCGATAGACGGTCAGCGCCTGATGGCTCCGCAAGGCTCCGACCATTTTCAAATTCCATACCCTTATAGTTACATGGCGCGATTTTACGAATCGCTCGGGATCGACCCGCACGCCTTCAAATACCAAACCTGGGGCAGCTCGGAACCAGAGATTCCCTTGGGTCGAACGTTCGAACAAATGCCCTCGCCCAACGGATTTTATTTTGGCGCCAAATTCGGCCAACGGCCCGGCCTGTGGATGCTCAATGTGGAGGACAAACATTTTGAGGGCGCGCCGATTCCTCCTGCCATGCGCGCGGAAATTCTTGCCGCCCGTAAAAAAAGATCGAGCAGCCGCCTTCCCTTCGATTACCCCGGCGATAAAAAATCGCGGCGAATCGACAGCATCACTCTGGAAGATTACTTGATGGAATCGGGCTTGAGCCGCGAGACCATCCGAACTCTCATGTCGCCCGGCGAAGGCGGCGGCTACGGGCTCGGCCCGGACGTGCTCTCCGCTTACTGCGCTTATGCCTTTGCAGCGCAGCATTGTTTGGACGATTCGCCGGAGACGGGCTGGCAGGCTTTTCCCGGAGGCAACGCCGGCATTGCGCGCCACATGATGAAGATGCTGATTCCCGGCTCGATTCCGGGCCCGCGCACGCTCGAAGCAATTTGCCGTAACCGGGTGGATTTTTCCGCGCTTGACCGCCCGGGCCAGCCGGCCCGAGTCCGCTTGAGTTCAACCGTGGTGCGCGTGGAACACGATGGCGAGCCGGATAAATCCGGCTCGGTATTGGTTACTTACACTCAGGGCGGAAAGGTTTATCGCCTACGCGCGCGCTCGGTGGTAATGGCGGGCGGTTGTTGGAGCTCAAAGCTTGTGGTGCGCGACTTGCCCGCAACTCATCGCGCGGCCTACGACCAGTTCTACCGCTCGCCCTGTATGTTGGCCAACGTGGCGGTGCGCAACTGGCGCTTTATGTACAAACTGGGATTCGCTTCCGCCAACTGGTACGAGGGTCTGGGCAGCTTCACCTCGGTGCGCAAGGTACCAACCTTCTCCACCGACACCAAAACAATCGGCCCTGATTCCCCTACAGTGCTGACCATGAAAATCTTGTATTGCTCCCCTGGCTTGCCCATCCAGGAACAAGGCAATAGGGGCCGCGCCGAGATGCTCTCCACATCGTTCCGCGATTACGAGCGCCAGATTCGCGAACAATTGACTGACATGTTCGGCCCCTCCGGGTTCGACGCCAAACGGGATATCGCCGGCCTCATCCTGAACCGCTGGGGCCACGCCTACGTGAACCCTCAACCCGGCTTCTTCTTCGGCAAAGACGGCCACCCCGCCCCACGCGAAATTTTGCGCGCCGCCCCGTTTGGAAGAATTGCTTTCGCCAACACCGACTTGGCCGGCGCCATGGATCACAAAGCCGCGATCCTGGAAGGCCGTCGCGCCGTTGGGCAGATTCTGGACAGGGTCTTGACTTGATTCTGAGGAGGAACAAACCGCAGGCCTCGGATGTCCCGACCTAGACCACCAACGCAGTGCTACCGGCCCTTAAAGGGTTAACCTCTTTCTGAGTAAAGGTCGATCAAAACTTTTCGTGTAGAGTCTACGATATTGGCGATGCCGCGGAACGGGTCCTGCAGTCGCTTTTCAAATTTAGCGTAATCGTGAATAGCGTCATTTCCCGCGTTTCTTACCTCAATCGCGCATTTCGGCCGATCATCAGTCAAAATATTTTGGTTCGCTGCTTCCTCGAGCAACCGCCCGATGTAGGATTGCTTTGGTTTTCCGGACTTTTTCATCTCTTCTACCAACAAGTGCTCGATCCGCCCATGAGGGTCTATTACTTCAACGAGGGAAGATTCGAGTATGGCCCGGCAAAGAACTGCGCATGCCACGTGAAACCCATACAGGTAACAGCAGTGGGCCTCATCGAAGTAGCCTTTGACCTTGTCCGGGATGGATGTGCGGTCAAGATCGAGGGCGTCAAGAGTTGACGCTCCGTCGATGATCTTCGGCAGCTTCCCTATCACTTCCTGCGCGAAGACGGCATCAAGGCTGTCCGCCACCTCGGACTTTGAAGGCGTGCGCTGCTGCATGGCCTTGTCGATCAGATCTTTCAGTGGAGGTCGCTGCTCCGGGGGAAGGATATCCCAAGCTTTCGTCTTGAATTCCTGCGGCTTATTTAGAGTTGTGCGGCTTTCGGCCTCAACCTTGCCATCGTGCAGCTTCAAATCGCCGGCAAGCTCTTTCGCCCATTCCACTATGGCCTCTTCTTTAGGCGATTTCCTGGACAGGTTTACTAGGTCGTTTATCATCTCATAAGGCGACGAATAGCCAAAAATGAGGACGTCGCCCTCAAGTTCTCCAACTTCGCAGTAGTTGTCGTAGTTGATGTGCTTTAATACCCTCTCCAGTAAGTCCGCTCTGCGCGAACCGCGCTTGTTTTTCATTTCTGAGGTCCCCTTCCTCAAAGCTAGAATTGGCTAACCAGTGCAGGTCCGCTGCGTGGTCGGTCTCAGACCGGCGTTGAAAAAAGATAATCCGGGCAAACTTATTCTTCCGCGTAAGTAAATCAGGGGGGCGGAAGCACTCACTCCGGTACTCAGGATATACCCTCCACTGTCAATTCGTGGGTTGGCACTACCTTGGCAGTTGCTGGGAACGCTATCGCGTGGGCCTCCAACCAGGTACCCTTGCCTTTTTCCCGTGGCTAGCTGCTCGCACATTGAATTATGCGGCAGCGGAAATGTTCCGCCCCCGGCTCTCGATGCTATCACGCCGCATCTTGTTTGGGTATGAGGTGCTCGAAGGCAGTATCAATCTTGGCTTCACACTATTTGTTTGACGAGGTTTCGGTCGATTCGGAGCAACCCCAACAATTCGTCCTAGTGCTCCACCAAGGTCTGGCTGAAATACATTTTCCTCCTCCCGCGGGTGGCCCATACGTCGCGTTTTTTGCGATGTATGGGTTTATATCTCTTCGCGAGCTGCTACAGCCCTAAATTGAATCTGACATTTAATACATGTCAACTCCGCGATCACCGGGCCTCCCGGCCCCGATTCAAAAACCTAGCCTTTCCGAGAAAACCAGTTATTCCCTGCCTCTGAGGATCGCAGCCATGAGGCGAGGGTTGCGGCGTCCGTGCATTACGGCGACAACCCACAGTGGTTTTTCGTCCGGGGCGTAAGCTATGAAGTAGTCACGGACGATGATAAAGCGTAACGGGCGCGAGGTAAGGTCCGGGCGTTCGTGGCCCTGATACGGAAAGGGCACCAAGCGGCGAATGGCGCTCAAAATGTCTTCGCGGACACGGCGGGCCGCAAGCGGGTTACGGTCCGCAATAAATTCCCAAATGTCGGTGATGTCCTGCGCGGCGAGGGGATGAAGGTCAAAGCCTTGATCTGCGGTCATTCGGGCGAATGCTTTTTGAGCAATTCATCCTCTCGCCGACACAGGCTTTCAAAAAATTGCTCGCCGTCGATGGGCTTGACCTTGCCGCTTTTGAGATTGTCATAGCGGCCGTCGAGCATTTCCCGCGCCTGCGCAAGCTCATCGAAGAGTCCGGCCACGGCGTCCTCTACCAGCTCGTCGGCCCTGCGTCCGCTGACCGAGGCGAGGGCATTGAGCTTCTTCTCAAGGTCGGGATTCAAGTGTACTTCCATAAGCCTGAGGTTAACGGAAAATCTGCTGTGAATCAACGGCAAAAAGCGCGGTGTCGGTGGGCAGCTGCAGGTCAAGCGCCGCTTCCTCTGCGGCATTCAGCAACGCGCCGTTGTCGAGCTTGTCCCATCCTCTGGCTTGGGCGGTAATGATGGTGTGGCCGGGGAGCGCGCGGGCAAGTCCCTTTGGCGTTCCGTGGTCAAAGAGGATGAGCATTCACCGCAAACTCCGGGCATAACCCCCTCACCCGACTCGCTACGCTCGCCGCCCTCTCCCCTGGGAAGAGGGTGCCCGAGGAACGAGGGCGGGTGAGGGGGCATGTTCATGCGTCGGGGCGCCGCAAAGCGACATGCGCGACTGTGTAAATTGCTTGAGGGGCTTTTTCTCCCAAAAGCGTTTCAAGTGATCTTCACTTCTTTTTCAGATCTTCCGGTGAGTCTACCAATTTTCCCTGCATTTTATAGATGGCCGTGACGGCGTGGTCCACCATGCGCTCTCCCGCCCCCACTTCAACCCAGGTGGAAGAACTGGCGGCGCCGTAGCCGCCCATGGACGCGGCGCGTATGGTGGGGAAATATCCATAATAGCCGTTGGCATAGCCGAGGAAGAACGCGTGGCGCACCGGACAGCGGTCGCGCCAATTGCGTTGGAAATCGACAAAGGGTTCGCCCGGCATGCCCATGAAGGCAATTTGGCGGTTGATGAGAATGGTGGTGACGGGCAGTTTCATTTCGGAGGTGATTCTCGAACCGTAGTCATCAAACACGTGAGGGCCGAAGGCCGCGAGCAAGCCCTGGCGGAATTTTTCCGGGTCCCAGCGCAAATGAAAATTCAGTATGTCTTCGGCAAAGTCGATGCTGGAGTCGGGTTCCGTTTCCGTCTTGATGCTTTTGGCCACACGCGCGGCTTCTTCGCCCAGATGCCCGCCCGTCCAGTCGCGCCACTTGATGGCGTCCTGCTGGAGAGGAGTAACGGCGTAATATGGATTAATGTCTCCGGGCGCGCCTTGCAGGAAGAAGCAAAGCGGCTGGCCGTCGAACGCCTGCTCCACGGTCTTCGTCATCACGCCGGGGTAATCGGCGGAGTATTGCAAATTGTCGGGGCCAAAAACCACGGCGTGGCAGGCATAATTCACCAGGATGGCCATCGGTTTCCCATTCGTCGCGTCCACGCGCAGCACCATAACCGTGGGATCAACCGGGGCGGTGGGCACCTTGGTGGTGTTGCGCTCAAACCAGGTGACGGTCCCATCCGGATTGTCGCGCAGCCGGTTGTGGCCGATGTAAGTTACGCCCGTCCCGACGCCCAGCCGAGCTTCCACCAACTCTCCCGCCGCCTGGTCAATGGCCTTCGAAATTTTTTCGAGCGCCGAGGTTTCCCAGGCGGGCACACCCTCTGGATATTCGTCCTTGATCACCGGCCCGGAGTGAGTGTGCGAGGCCACGACCACAAGATAATTAATGTGGCTCGATTTCCGGGCGGCGTCGCGCAGAGTCGCAATCGAAGCGGGGCCAAACGGTCGGCCGAGATCGAGCGCCACCAGCGCCAGCCTCTTATCACCGGCTTCAAGAACCAGGACGCGCGCGTACAGCGGGTCCAAGGTTCCGGTGGACGGACCTTTGCGGTTCCCGTATCCCCACATGCGCACGCCCGGCGGAGGAGTGATGTCCACCTTGGCCACGCCGGCTCTGAGCGGCGCAGCCAGAATAGATGTGGGCGAGAGGAAAAAAATCAGCGACAGCAGGAAGTACGGGAAATGATGAAGTATGAATGATGAATTATGAATTCTTTTTATTCGAATGCTTGAGTCCTGTTTTTTGTTCATGATTCCTGGCTCGGTGTTCATCATCTTCTTCATCCTCCGCCGACCGCCGCGGGTTACTCTGAATCAAATCGAATTTCCTTCAAGCGGGCGATGGGTTGGGAAAAATCAAATACATCCGCGCTGGCGGGATCGTAATGGTCGGTGATGCCGAGCAGCCGCGCCTCCGCGGGGTGGTCGGTGGGCATCAGGAAAGTACCCGTTTCCACCTCTCCGGTGCGCAAGGTTATTTTCATTTGCGGACCCTGAAAATCTATCCTGGCAATTTTGGAGAACTCCACTTCGTCTGCGTTGCCGCTCCCCATCGAAATCGGGAAATTGGTCCGGGCGGGCACCGATTCCAGCAACGAGCCCCGGCCGGCGGGGGGATAGAAATCCAAATAGGCGTCAAACACCTCAGTGGTCTTCCCTGCCAGGTCTGTCACCGTCACCTTGTATCCAAACCGCTTCCAGATGGACACAATCTGCTGGCGGTCCGCCGCCGCGCTTCTGTTTACCATGTAAGGCAGGCTGCCCTGATTCAAACCCACCTTTTCCACGCGGCGGTCTTTTAAATCAAAGTGCTTGTAATAGACGTAATTGGAGTCTTCCTGCACCACAATGGCCTGGCGCTGGATCACCACCTGCTTCCCCTGCGCGTTGGTTTGGTAAACGGTGTCGGAAAGAAGCGGTGTGTTGGCTGCGGCGGCTGCGAGCAGTAACCAGGGCAATCGTTTCATGGGGAGAATCCGGAGTTCTGCTCCGGAAGACTCGAGGCCTAACCACAATGGCCCGAGTTCCAGGCCCAAGCGTCACGTAATTCTTAAAGTCAAGATTTTAAGACACGCCCAGTCAGACGTATCGAGAGTAGTCAATTTATTTGAACCCCGGCGCAGAAATCCCATCACCGGCCATGCTTCGGCAACCGACGCGGCAAGTTGAAGGATTATCCTTTCTTCTTTTTCTTATCCGCCTTGTATTCGGTTTGAACGCCTCCTTTAATTGCGTCCAAATCCCCTTTGGCTTCCGAGGCGTATTTTCCGTTGGGGTCCAGCTTCAAGTAGGTTTCAAATGCGTCCACTGTGCCGGGGGGCGCGATCACGGTCTTGCCGTCGGGTCCCAAAGTTACTTTGCCCATCAGCGCCCTGCCCATTAGGGCGAAAGCATCCGCGTATTTGGGATCTTTCTCGGTGGCTTTCTTAAAGGCATCGGCGGCTTCATCCATTTTGCCCGTGTTGTACAAAGTGGCGCCGAGATTGAAATAAGCTTTCGCGGCGCCGGCGGGGTCCAGCTCTGCTGATTTTTGAAATTCTGCTTGAGCTTGCGGAACCTTATTCGAGTTGGCGTAAACGTTGCCCAGGCCGTTGTGCAATGAGGCGTCGGTGGGGCTCAGTTGGATGGCCTTCTGGTAGTTTTCTTCGGCCTTATCATACTGGTGGGCTTGGGAATAACTATCCGCCAGGCGGCTGAGGACGGCAACCAGGTTTTTGTCTTTGGCCAAAGGTACCGCCTGTTCAAAGGCGGCGGCAGCATCCGCATATTTCTTGTCGTTATAAAGCGCCTGCCCCTGATCGAAGAATGTCTTGAGTCCCGCAAACTGTTTTTGTTGTTTTTCCTGCTCCTGAAGCTGCTTCTGGACTTCAGGGTTGGCCTCCTGAGCCTTGACCTCTGCCGCTTTTTCCTTGGCCAAATCAAAGTCGATCACAGTGGGATCGCCGATTCCGACGTGCACGTTCCCAAAGTGGTAGATTTCCCGGCCACCGGGGTCGAGGAGAGTGACTTTGTAGGACCCCAGAGGCAGTCCAATGTAAATGTAATGGCCCTTCTTGTCGGTCTTGGTTTTGTAAACGCCCTTAACGTCCATCCTCTCAATGAGGATGGGATTGCCCACCATCACGTTTCCCTTTTCATCTTGAACCGCGCCCGTGAGGCCCCCCGTTTGTCCGAATGCGGGCACCGCGCTGGCCAATCCCCACAAAAGAATCGTAAATGCAGCCCACTTTGTCATTCTGCTCAAAAACATCTTTCCCTCCTCCCCAATCACTATAGGGCCCATTCTACCTTTAGTTTGGATGCCAACTCAACTTAATTGGTCAGCCCGCCCCAGGGACCCAAGCCTGGGCATGATCACAAAACGATTTCGCGCTTGTAACTGGGGCGCACGGCATAAGGGATGGGATCCTCCACCCCCGCTTCTTCAAACGCGCGCAAGCGCAGGGCGCAACTGTCGCAAGCGCCGCAGGCCGCCTGTTCAGCCTGATAGCACGACCAGGTCAGTTCCAAGGGCGCACCCAACTCCAATCCCCGCTTCACAATTTCACTTTTGTGAAGATGGATAACCGGGGTTACGATCTCCAATTGCGTTTCGGGCTTTGTCCCCTCCGCGATGACGCGATTGAAGGCGGCATAATACTCCGGGCGGCAATCAGGATACCCCGAACTGTCTTCCGCCACGGCGCCAATGAATATTTTGTGCGCCCCCAGCACTTCTCCCCAGGAAACGGCGATGGAAAGAAAATGGGCGTTGCGAAATGGCACGTAACTCGATGGGATATCGTGGCGTTCAAGATTAGCCCGCTCCACGGCCATGTGCTCATCGGTAAGACTCGAGCCCCCAATCGCCCGCAAATGATTCAGATGTGCCACCATGCGCCGCTCGGCGTGGTAGAAATCCGATAGCGCGTGGAACGCTTGAAGCTCGCGGTGCTCGGTGCGTTGCCCGTAGCCCACGTGCAGCACCGCCAGACGATTCTCCAAGTCCGCAATCGCCATGGTCACACAACTGTCCATCCCCCCGCTTGCCAGCACCACCGCCAGGGGCTTTTCGATTTTAGCTTTTGGATTTTGGATTTCCAAATTGCACGATCTCTTTTCAGGTTTACGATTCTCGTCGAAGCCGTCAAATTGTTCTTTTTTTGACTCTTAACCTTTACCCTTTAACCTTCTACCTTTTTTTTCAAACTCCCTTTGTTTCCGGATCCCAGATAAATTTATGGAGCTGCATCCCCATGCGGACTTCAATGCGGTCGCGCAGGATCCACTCAGCAAGCTGGCGGGGATGGAGCCGGCCAAATACCGGCGAGAGGATTAATTCGTCCACCCGGTCATGAAGGCGATGGCAGGAGATGAAGTCGAGAGCATAGCGGTAATCGTTCTCATCCACCACCACGAATTTGATCTCATCCTTGCGGTCGATGACAGCAAGATTTTCCATGCAGAACTTATGGCTTTCGCCGCTTCCCGGACACTTAACGTCCAGGATTTTCACCACCGCCCGGGGCAGGTTGCCCACAAACCGCTCTCCGCTGGTTTCCATCAGGATGCGAAAGCCCTCGGCTACCATCTGTGCCGCCAGCAGTTCAACTTCTTTTTGTAACAGGGGCTCGCCTCCGGTGAATTCCACCAGATTTCCGCCCAACTGGCGGACTCGCCCCAACACTTCAGCGGGCGACATATTTTGGCCGCCGTGAAAAGCGTAAGCCGTATCGCACCAATGGCAGCGCAGATTGCACCCCGTCAAACGGACGAAAACGCACGGGAGCCCTGCAAAGGAAGACTCGCCTTGAATCGATTTGAAGATTTCTGTGACTACCATTCCCTTTTTGAACCGCTTTCAAAACGCAAAGTGGCTCGACTTCCGCAATTTTCATTTTACTCGATTCCGGCCCACGATTGTTCCGCGGGAATAAATTTTCGTTGATTAGCCCTCCAGATGGCGGTCCGAAAGCGATCTGGAGAGGTGCCAGCGGGGAGCCGGTTGACAATTCTTGTTTCCTAACTATACTATGCGAGTAAAGGACCACAGGGTTAAAAGTCCACCGCTTATGGGCTTTTTCGTAGTGAAATTAAGTCGGGTGGTTGGCCATTCTTGCAGCCGAGCCATTAGTTCCGACTGGTGTCGTCCTGCTCGCCACGCGTTTTGGAGCGGACCGATGGTAGGTTTATGAAGACCAAGCGTTCACTCCAAAGCCCGGATCCTCCCGATGTTCAGCTCGCGGCTCTTCAGCGGGAATTGAAAGAGATTCAAACCCAGTTGAAGGCCCAAACCACAGCCCTCCAGGAATCGCTCCAGAGCGAGAAAGCGCTAAAACAGAAGTATTTCAACCTCTTTGAATGCGTCCACGACATTATCTATTCCTATGACTTGAATGGAAACTTCACCTCCGTCAACAAGGTGGGGGAGATGGTTTCGGGCTATCGCCAGGACGAATTCCTGAGCATGAACATCAAGGACATCTTGGCTCCGGAGGAGTTTGAGCGGAGCGCCGAGATCCTGCGCCGCGCCCGTCTGGGTGAACAGCCGCCCGGCGGCGAATTCAAGATATTGGCCAAAGACGGACACTCCCTTCTGCTGGAAATAAATAGACGTCTGATTTTCGAACAAGATCAGCCCGCGGGTGTGCAGTGCGTTGCCCGCGATGTCGGCGAGCGCAAGCGGACGGCTGCCCTTAACGAGCAATATGAATTCATCACAAATTCCATGGCTGATTTGGTCAGCCTGGTCGGGTCGGATTACCGTTACGAGGCCGTCAACGAAGCGTGGTGTGTCACCTTCTCCGCGCCTCGCGAAGAAGTTCTCGGAAAAAGCATCAGCGACCAATGGGGCCAATCAGCCTTTGAGGAAAGCATCAAACCGCTGATGGACCGGTGCCTGGCGGGTGAGACCATTTCTTATGAGATGTGGCTGAACCTGGGCGTGCATGGCCTGCGCTATTGCAACATCTCTTTCTATCCGTACATGGCTGAAGCGGGCCGCCCCAGCCACGCGGTGGTAGTAACGCGCGACATTACAGACCGGAAGAACGCCGAGGACGAACTGGTGCGCTCGCGCCAGGAAGCGGAAACCGCCAACCTGGCCAAGAGCATCTTCCTGGCCAACATGTCGCATGAGATTCGGACCCCAATGAATGCCATCCTGGGATTCTCCCAGCTCATGCAACGCGACCCCACCCTGACCCTCAAGCAACGCAAACAGTTGGACGCCATCAATCGGAGCGGCGAGCATCTGCTCGAGCTGGTCAACGACATTTTGGAAATGTCGAAAATCGAAGCGGGCCGCATCACTTTGAATCCGGCCGTGTTTGACCTGCACGCGCTGCTCAAAGACCTGGAAATCATGTTCCGCGCCCGCGCCGATTCCAAGAAACTTCAACTCACCGTGGAACGCATTGGCGAGGTCCCGCGTTTTGTGGTGACCGACGAGGGCAAGCTTCGCCAGGTCTTTGTGAACCTGCTGGGCAATGCGGTGAAATTCACCGAAAGCGGCGGCATTGTTTTGCGGGTTCGCACTTCGCAAAACGACCAATCAGAATCGCGCCTCCAGGCGGAGGTGGAAGACACCGGCCCGGGCATTCCTGAAGATGAGATGGGCAAGCTCTTCCAGTATTTTGAACAGACTGAAAGCGGGCGCATGACCGGGGGCGGTTCCGGCCTGGGCCTGGCCATCAGCCGGGAGTTCGTTCGCTTGATGGGCGGGGACATCAGGGTTCAGAGCCAGGTGAGAAAAGGGAGCACATTCAGTTTTGACATTCAAATTACCACCGGCGAAATGACCTCGGTGCAGGTGAAGGCGGAATTGCGCCGGGTCCACAAGCTGCGCGGTGAACCAGGCACGCACCGGGTCCTGATCGGCGACAATGAGGAGAATAACCGCGCCTTTTTGTCGGAGATGCTCGCCGCCGTGGGCTTTCAGACCCGGGAGGCCACCAATGGCGTGGAAGCCATCCAGCAATTCCAGGAGTGGCATCCGGATTTGATCCTCCTCGATTATCGCATGCCGGTCATGGACGGCCTCGAAGCCATTCGCCGCATCCGAGCCCTGGAGGGCGGCGAGAAGGTCAGGATCGTTTGCGTGACCGCCAGCACCACCGACCAGAATCGCCGAGAGATTCTGGCAGCCGGCGCCGACGATTTTCTAGGCAAACCTTTGCGCGAGGCCGTCCTGTTTGAAAAAATCAGGACTCTGCTGGGCGTCGAATATGATTACTATGATGAAGGGTCGGGTGCGCCCGGCACGCTGAGGGAAATTGTGGCCAAGGGAATCTCATCAGAGATGGTGGCAAGTCTTCCTAAAGATCTGGTGGATCAATTGCACGAAGCCACTATCAACGCCGACTTCGATCTCATCATGAAGCTGATTGACCGCGTGGAAAGCATGGACTCCCACTTAGCCCAGGAAATGCGCAACATGGCGGATGGGTTCGACTACCAGGGCCTGCTCGACCTCCTGCCGAAAAGGGGGAGTGCATGAGCGATAAACCTGGCGGCGCTTCCCAGGCACCCAGCGTCCTGGTGGTGGACGACACCCCGGCCAATTTGCACTTACTGGCCCAGATGCTTAAGGAGCAGGGCTACCGCGTCCGCCCCGTCCCCAGCGGAAAATTGGCGCTGCAAGCGGCCCTCAATGACCCCCCGGACCTGATCTTGCTCGACATTAATATGCCGGAGATGAACGGCTATGAAGTGTGCCTGCGCCTGAAGGCCACAGGGAAACTGGAACACATTCCCGTCATCTTTATCAGTGCCCTCAACGAGCCCATGGACAAAATGAAGGCATTCTCCGTCGGGGGCGTCGATTATGTGACCAAGCCGTTTCACTTCGAGGAAGTGCGCGCGCGGGTGGATACCCACGTCAAGCTGCACCGCCTGCAACTTGAATTGCAAAGGCACAACCGCGATTTGAAGGAGTTGGTTCAGGAGCAGGTGAAGGAAATTTCCGCCTCCCAGATGGCCACCATCATCGCACTGGCCAAACTTTCGGAGTCCAGGGACGATACCACCGGCAAACATATCATGCGCGTGCAGGCCTACTGCAAGGTCCTGGCGCTGCAAATGAGCAGGAATCCGCGCACGGATTCGCACATTGATGGCCCTTACATCGAAAACCTTATTCTCACCGCACCGTTGCACGATATCGGCAAAGTGGGGATACCCGACCCCGTCCTGCTCAAGCCCGGAGAGTTGACACCGCAGGAAGTGGCCACCATGAGGCGGCACACGCTGATCGGCTCGGAAACCCTCCAGGAAGTTCTTCGAATTTATCCCAACAACCAGATCATCAAGATGGCCATGAGCATTGCGTGTTCGCACCATGAGCGCTGGGATGGCACGGGCTATCCGCGCGGCTTGCGCGGCGAGGAAATTCCGCTTTCAGCCAGAATTCTCGCCATCGCGGATCAGTATGACGCGCTCCGCAACGAACGGCCTTACAAGCCGCCCTTCGACCACCAAAAGACTTTCGATATCATCACCGTGGGAGACGGAAGGACCATGCCGGAACACTTTGATCCCGAGGTTCTGCGGGCTTTTATTGACACGCACCTGGAATTTGAAAATATGTTTGAAAGTTTCCTGCGAATTAAAGTGGCGTAGTCTTTTTCCCCACCGACCCATCTGGCCGTTTCTGGAGGAACCCGAACCCGCCCCATTGTCATTCCTAGGAATCCGCCGGGAGGCAGATGACAAGGAATCTCGCTCTGGCCATGAATGAGCGTCTTCTCATCCATCGGCCATGGCACGAACCCCAACTAACGCCGTCCCAACCTATGGCGCCGGCGGTTTTTCCGGCGGCGCGGGCGGCATGGCGAACTTCGCGTCGTCCACCGGAACGTTCTGCTGGATTTCGTTCACCTGAATCGTAAAGCGCCCTCCCGGCCGCGAAATGGTCCAGCGGAAAGGCACTTTGACGCCGTCCGCGTCACGATAATCGGCAAAGTCCGTCTGAGTGGGAATGCGGCCCAGCGGCGTTTGGACGTAGGTGATCATGCGAATCAGCAATCCCGATTGCTGGTCGAAATAGAGCCTGACCGGCGGCTGACCCTGCTTCAGCCCAAAGATCAAGTTCGTCTCCTGATCGCCGATCTTCTCCGATGGCCGGGGGCGAAACTGGGAAAAGATCTGCTTTAGGTGGACGGGAAAATAAAAATCCGCATTCATCCTCATGGCGTCGAGTTCGCCGCCGGTTACTGCGCGTGGCGGGCCGAAACCTGAGAGCCAGCCCACCTGGCCGTCAAACCCCGTGATGTTTTCGCCCCTCGGCGTGTGCATCACCGTCACACGCTTGTCCGGAGCCTTGGCGTAAACGTCAATGGGGAAGCCATTGGGGCCAAAGCCGGAAAGCGTGCCCTTCTCCACCCGGCTGGTAATTTTCTGGAAAGCGTCGGCGCCGCCCACCGCCTGCACATATTTCTCGATGGTCTGGTCCGGCGGAGTCAACGCCGGAGGCGCCGCTTCACCATTCATGCCCGCACCGCCTGGTCCGCGCATCTCCGGCCGGGCGTCCGCGTCCGCAACGGCGGGAATGGCAGCCGGCGAAGCCGCGCCGTGATGGCAGGAATTGCACGTCACGTTGAGGTGGCCATGGAAATTGTCTTTGTTGATGGCCATCATCATGGTGATCATCTTGCGCGCGATCTTTTTCTTTTCCTTGTCGTCTTTGTCAAACGCATTATGGACATGGCAATATTCACATTCCACGCCCAGTGACGCGGAGATGAATTGCATGGCCGGGACCAATTGGTCGGCGGGAATATCCTTCAGCACCTGAATGTTCTTAAACTTCTGCACCGCCGTTTGGGGCGCGCCGTTTGCCGCCGGCGCCGGACTGGTTTGTGCCCGGAACGGTTCCGCGCCCCCCAGCATCAACACCAGTGCCGTGCCCAGTAAAAAATATGAAATGACTGAAGCAGTTCCTTTTGTCTTGATATTCATGACCACTCCCTTTAGATGGAATCAGCCCGGCAAAGTATATCAGACGACAGAAGGGATGCAATGGTTACTCGTTTTTGGAAACAACGAATTACCGGCGCGCGCGCCCCTTGGCGCGAAGCGCATTGGACTGCGGCAGCAAAGCCGCCGCCTGCGGTCCATAGTCGAATCCCATTGCGACCAGTGGCGGGAGTCTTCGATCCAGCGTAAGGAATGCGGTAGATCCACTACCGTAGTCCAAAGCGAGTCCGCCAAGCTAGGCAACTCAGGTCGAATCCGGTAAACTTCGTCCGCGGCATGGACCCCGTGGCGCACAAGTCGAGGCTCAATGACATGATGGCCCAACTCTGCCCGCGCTGCCGCGTCGGAAGAATCTTTCGCGCCTCCATCTTTCGCGGCTTCCCCAAGATGTATGAGCGCTGCGCGATTTGTGGATTGAAGTTTGAGCGCGAACAAGGTTACTTCCTGGGCGCCATGTACATTAGCTACGGGTTGGCTCTGGCAATGATCACCATTTTCGCTGTGCTGCTCTGGGTGTTCATGCACTGGCCGCTGGAAAAAAATGTGGTGGTCGCCATCATCATATTTGTGCCCTTCGCTCCCATGCTCTCGCGCCTGTCAAGAGTCTTCTGGATTTATTTCGACCGCGCCGTCGATCCAGAATGAATGCCGCGCGCGCAGTGCCTGGGCAGGCTGCACAAAAAAATGCGATGGCGACATCCCCATCCCGCAAACGCTGGAGAAGGGCCCCGGCATTTCGATGGGACGCTAATACGTGGCGCGCCCGCCGGAAATGTCGTAGCACTGTCCGGTGGTGAAGGAGGCGTCGCGGGAAACCAGGAAATGGACCAGCGCCGCCACCTCTTCAATCTTCCCCGTCCTCCCCATCGGAATCCGGCTCACCATATAGTCAATGGTCGCCTGGGGGATCGTCTCCAGGATCTTTGTCCTCACCACCGCGGGAGATATGCTGTTGACGGTGATGTCGCCTTTCCCCGCGACTTCCTTAGCCAGGGCTTTAGTGAGCGCAATCACGCCCGCTTTGGTGCTCGAATAGGGGATGAGGGTGGGGTTGCCTTCCTTTCCGGCGATGGAGGCGACATTCACAATACGTCCGTAGCGGCGGTCGAGCATCTCCTGGATCACGGCGCGGCACATCAGGAACACGCCTTTCAGGTTGACGGCGTAAACTTTGTCCAGGTCGCTCTCTTCCAATTCCAACAGCGTCGCCGTCTTTCCCGCAATGCCCGCGTTGTTCACCAGAATATCGATGGCCCCAAGCTGTCGCCGCACTTCACCGATTGCCGCTTTAACATCGGCGGCCACGGAGACATCGCATTTGAGCCCAACCCCGTCAATCGCTTGAGCCGCTCTGCGGGCGTTCTCTTCGCTCAAATCCAAAATCGCCACGCGCGCGCCCGCCGAATGAAGCCGGCGCGCAATCCCCTCGCCAATTTCCTGGCCGCCGCCCGTCACCACGGCCACCTGCCCTCGCAGGCTGAAAAAGTCCTTTTCCTTATCACTCATAATCGGTGTGCGCTCCCTGTTCATAGCCCCTAGCATGATGCTTAAAGGGCCGATCTGTCATGCTGAGCGTAGCGAAGCATCTCCGTAGTTCATTGAAAGGAAATGCAGAGATCTTTCGCTACGCTCAGGATGACATCCCGACAGTGTCTTTCAGCATACTCCTCGACCGCCTCAGGCTGGATTTTACGGCTCGAATTGCGACCTCACGCTTTGTATTCTACTTCCAGGAATGTTTCCAAAAATTGCCCCAAACTGGCCGCTTCTTCTGTTATCCCGGTGCGAACTGCCCGGGTAAAAATCTCAAAAGGTTCAACCTGTAACGCACTTCGCTTGCCCTTTCGCTCGATGGACCACAATCCGATCACCCTGCCCTTGAGTAGCACCACGGCGGAGATCCACCCCTGATTGCGATAAACGCGCTTGTAGAATTGGGAAGAGACCAGGTGATCTTTCTGCGCATGAGCCAGCAGGTAGGCGTCAAAGTTGGGCAGCAGCCGCACGTGATGGTCCTCGATCTTGCTCCTACGAAGCTGGTCATAATCATTCTTGAGGATCAGCGCGGTTTTCCCGTCCGCGATCACTTCCATCATTTCGTCCTTCAGTTCATCGCCCGCCACCTTGACCTCGGCGGCGGAAATACCAGCCCACCTGGCGAAATCGCGCAGCGTGGCTGGGCCGAACGCTCCGAGATATCGGCGCAACAGAAATTGCAGCCCCTCCGCCTCCGGGACTTGATTGAACTTTGGCAGCCACTGGTCCACGCGCACCAAAGTGATGTCGCGTCCGCGCTCCTCGCCGTAACAGACCAGGCCCTCCACAATCGCCTGGTGCACCGTGCCCCACCAACTTTTCTCAAAACAAGATCGGGCTTTCTTTCCCAGCTTGATCCGCTGGATCACCTGCTCGCGAATATCGCGCCGCGTCATGGGGCCGGCCGCAAGCGCCTCGAGGGACGCTTCCCCAGCCGCCACGGCTTCCCTTTGCGTCACGCCCCAGCGCGCCATCACCGCTTGGGCTTGGCGAATCCGGCTCCTCTTCAACGCGGCGACGTAAAAAGGATAGTCCGCAGAATCCAGGAAGTGAAGTGTGGCGCGCATGCAGTTGGTCTTCACCAGCGTCCGGTCCCGGTAGAGCGCCGCGTCGATTTCGGCGCGCGTGAGGTGATGCATCCTGGCCCACAAGGCTATGTGCGCCGCCGACATCACTTGCGCTTGAATCCCGCAAACATCCCGGCAGACCGCGGAGACCTCCACCCTCGCCCGGTCCGCAAAGTGGTGACGCCTCAATCGAAAAGCTGAAATTTTCGAACTGCTCAATGGGCTCAGCATCCACTTCTCCGGTAATCGCCTTTCATCACGAACCATTGGGCTGGTCGCAATTCGCGGTGGCACATTCAGACGCGCAGGATTCTACCATCATCACCTCCGATTCGAGCGCCTCGTAATCTTTACAGAGTTTTGTATCCAAAAGAGACAGCCCTTGCCCAATTCCGGCAACGAGGGAAACTATTTGCACTCGAACTGAGCAAGCATGGTAATTGAAGTCCCAAGCCAATCATTGAAAACACAGGGGTTAGTTGAGATGGGAGGTTGGCTCAAGAAATTCGCGCGATTGGTCATCAGTTTGCATCGAATATAAGTGATCAGCTTGGGGGTGACCCATGATGAGCAAGGACGATCTGGCTAAAATTCGGGAAGAACGGGACGTGATGGATAGTTGGCGCACGGTTTCCTGCCATGTGGTGGCAGACCTCTGCGAAGCTTGCTCGATTTGCGGGACCGTCCGAGATAAGGATCGTCTTGCGCATTGCCGGTGGTGCGAGGACGTTTATTTCTGCAAGGAAGAGGTCTGCGCCCAGCAACATCATGCCGGAGTTCACCCCGCTGTCGCCTTTTGGACCTGGTAGGAGTTTTGCCTGCGCCAGTAACGCGTGAAGGTCCCTGCAGGGGGAAGAGTTTGAATTCTGAAGTCTGCGGTTTTGCTTTTTTGCGTCGGGAAAGGATTCAAGGGTCATTCCCCTGCAGGGTAACGGACCAGTTCCGCGCCGAATCTCTTAGGAAGGACTGAAAGTTGCTGAAGTGGTATCGGTTTCCCAAACCTTCACCGCACTCACCCGACTGCCCTGATCCCGGACCTGCGGTTCCAACCCATCATAAAAATATTTGGCCAGGTTTTCCGCGGAAGGATTGAGTTGGTCAAAAGGCGGAAGGTCGTTCAGAAAACGGTGGTCCAACCTGTCCACCAGGCCCTTGATGGCGGCGCGCAAATCCACAAAGTCCATTAAAAGCCCGATCGAATTTAAGCGCTCACCCTCCACCGTTACCTGGACTTTGTAATTGTGTCCATGAACGTTTTCGCACTTGCCTTTGTAGCCGCGCAAAGCGTGGCCGGCGGCGAATGTATATTCTGCAGAAATTTCAAACATCAGAAGAGCTGTCCTTTGTCCTTTGTCCTTTGTCCTTTGTCCTTTGAAATAGGGATGAGCCTTTGATTGCGACAAAGGGCAACGGACCAAGTGCGTCTTTTTCCTTAACATTCTCGCATGAATTCTTTCACTTCTTCCAGCCGATTCGTCCGACCATAAGCTGGAAGGCTTTCGAAAAATACTTTGCCGTAATGCTTGCGGACCATTCGATTGTCCAGGATGGCGAGAACACCGCGGTCTTTCTGGCTGCGGATCAAGCGGCCGAATCCCTGTTTGAGCGCAATCACGGCCTGGGGTACTTGATAATCCGCAAACGCGTTTCCCCCGTCTTCGTTGATTAAGCGAACGCGCGCCGCCACCACGGGATCGGTGGGCACAGCAAAGGGAAGACGGTCAATGATGACGACGCTCAATTGTTGCCCTTGCACGTCCACCCCCTGCCAGAAAGAACTGGTGGCAAACAACACGGCGTGTGGGGTTGTACGAAAGCGGTCCAGCAGTGCCGTCCGCGGGGCGTCGCCCTGCAACAATAGTGGATAGCGGAGATGGCCGCGAACGCGCTCGTGGACCTGGCGCATTTGCTGGTGCGATGTGAACAGAACGAACGCGCGCCCGCGGCTGGCCTTCAGAATGTGGATCACTTCCTCCGCCGCCAGGCGTTGAAATTCAGGCTGGCGAGGGTCAGGCAAATGGAGCGGAGTGTAAAGCAACGCCTGCCGGGCGTAATCAAAATGCGAGATGTGGATTTTTTCTTTGGCGTTTTGAACTCCCAATCGTCCCTTAAGGAAATCAAACTTTCCCCCCACGGCGAGTGTGGCGGAAGTGAGGATCACGGATTCGACGCGCTCGAAAACCCGCTCGCGAAGAAGGGCGGAGACGTCAATGGGCGAGGCTTCCAGAAACACGCCCCGCCCGCGTCGCTCCCACCAAAAGACAAAATTGCGCTCGCGGCTTTCCAGGATGAACTGGAAGGCTTGGCGTAACTCCGCCGAGCGTCCGGCCAGCTTGTTGATTTCTTCCGGACGGTCTTTCACCCGGCTCAACTCAGTTTCGAGTTGGACGAAAGCGTTGGCGAGCATGCCATATGCGCCCCGGTTGACTTCCAGAAATTCTTCGCGATTGTCAAAACTCGAACGTCCTTCGGCCGAAGGAAAGAGTTCAAAGAAATGATTGGAGCGATTGCGCAGCGCACCCACCGCCTTCAATATTTCAGTGCCCTCAAGGCCCTTCATGCGCAGAGTTATTTCCGCATCTCGCGCCAGCTCCTCCACGCGATAATTCGAGATCTGGATGCCGAAGTAAAGCGTGGCCACGTCTTCCATGTCGTGCGCTTCATCAAACACAAGAGCGGTGTAGTCAGGCAGGATGCTGGCAAACTCCATCTGCTTCAGGGCCAGGTCGGCAAAGAACAGATGATGATTCACAATAATGACGTCGGACTCCGCCGCGCGCTGGTGCATCCAGGTGATGAAACATTTTTCAAATTGCTGGCATTTCTGCCCCGTGCAGGTCTCGCGCCGGGCGTCCACCTGCGGCCAGAGTTGGCTCGAATCGGGAAGATTCTCCAGTTCCGCCCGGTCGCCCGTCTCGGTCCGCTTTTCCCACTCGCGCAATTCGGAATAAAGCTCGATCTCTTCCAGGCCTGAAAGCACCGGCTGCTTCTCGATGTCATACAATTTCTGGCGGCATAAATAATTCTGGCGGCCTTTCATCAGCGTGACGCGAATTTCAGGAAAAAGCTTTTTCAGAAAAGGGAGGTCCTTGAAAAATATCTGTTCCTGAAGATTTTTGGTCCCGGTTGATATCACCACCCGCCGCCCGCTGCGAATGACTGGGACAAGGTAGGCCAGAGTCTTCCCTGTGCCCGTGCCCGCTTCGGCAATCAGATGCCGGCGATTTTCGAGCGCGGATTCGACTTCCTCCGCCATCTCCAGTTGGGAGGCGCGATATTCATACTGAGGATGGTTCTTCGCCAGCCAGCCTCGCGGGCCGAAGATTTTTTCGAGGGACGTCTTTTCTTTCGATTTGTGGACGGCTGTCGTCATGCAAATGGAAGCAAAAGCAAATCAGCAATCAAATCTCAGAATACCCGCTGCTCTACTTTGGCCGCAGGTAGTCAGCAACCATGGATGAGCATCAGGTTCAGGAGCGATTGCGGGCGCCGAACTTCTTGTCTTTCGGTTTACACATAAAAAGCATAGCATAGAAGGAGAGGGTCGTCGCTTCGGCTTCGGATCATCGGCTGAAACCTCCACACATCATGGCGAAACTTCCTCGAGTCGCGATTCTCGGCCGGCCCAACGTGGGCAAGTCCACGCTATTCAACCGTCTCATCGGGCAACGCCGCGCCCTGGTGGGCGATGAACCGGGAATGACGCGCGACCGCCTTTACGCGCCCGCCGATTGGATGGGCAAGCGGTTTGAAGTGATTGACACCGGAGGCATGGTCCCGGCCGGGCACGACCTGATCGTGGGAGAAATCTTCCGCCAGGCCGGCGTGGCCATTGAAGAAGCAGCGCAATTGATTCTGGTGGTTGATGGCCGCGCCGGAATCCTACCGCTGGACGAAGAGTTGTCGCAAATGTTACGGCGAACGGGCAAGCCAGTGTCGCTGGCCGTCAACAAAGTGGATATGCCCCAGCACGAGACGTTCCTGGAAGAGTTCCGCCGGCTTGGCTTCCGGGACATTTTTCCGATTTCAGCGGAGCACGCCTTGGGCGTCGACATCCTCTTGGACCATGTGACCAGGGATTTTCCCGTCGACGATTCCCCCGAAGTGATCGAGGTGAAGAAGGACAGAGATCCCGCCACTGAAAACCTTAACCCGCTCGAAGGCAGAGTGGTAAACGTCGCCATCATCGGGCGCCCGAACGTAGGCAAATCGACGCTGCTCAACCGGTTGATGAACGAAGAGCGCTCCATCGTGACACCCATTGCCGGGACCACCCGCGACGCGGTGGACGCGGAATTCGAGCTAAACGGCCAGCGCTTCCGGCTGATTGACACGGCGGGCATCCGCCGCAAGGGTAAGACGGACTTGCACGCCGAAAAACTGAGCGTAATGCAGGCGCGCAAACACCTGGAACGCGCCGACGTAGCCCTGCTGATGATTGACGCCGTGGAAGGCGTGACCGCCATGGACGCCCACATCGGAGGCTACGCGCACGAAAGCGGGCGTTCCGTGGTAATCGTGGTGAACAAGTGGGACGCCATTCATAAAACCCCGACTTCGATGGAGGAGTACACCGAAACCATCCGCCGGCGCATGAAATATTTGAGTTATGCCTCCATCATATTTATTTCCGCGCAAAAAGGAA
Source organism: Terriglobia bacterium (assembly GCA_035946625.1). Taxonomy (GTDB): domain Bacteria; phylum Acidobacteriota; class Terriglobia; order UBA7540; family UBA7540; genus DASYXZ01. The sequence continues at coordinate 32,165 of DASYZE010000054.1, forward strand.
CGCGGCTGGGAAAACTGATGGAGATCATCATTCAGGTGGCGACGGCGCGTTTTTATCGCGTGACCACATCGGAGATGAATCGGTTCCTCAAAGAAGTTGATTTTGAGCGCAGCACCAGCCCGGCCAACCGGCCCATGCGCATCTACTACATGACCCAGGGAGCAGTGGCGCCGCCTACTTTCATTGTCTTCACCAACCGGGCCACCAAGCTGCACTTCTCTTTTGAGCGTTTTCTTGAAAATCGTATTCGGGAGAGATGGGGCTTCCCCGGCACGCCCATCAACATCAAATCGCGCCAGAGCCGTTAATTCACCCCGCCCCCGGTTCGCAAAGCGCTGCATCGTCCTGCAATTCAGGCATCCCTTCACGCTTTTTCAGAATCAATAACCCGGCTGAATCCGATTCAAGCATGCTGCAAAATTTGCTCTGTCACTGATGTGTAATCAATGACAGAAGTGCTACAATGCTTTAAACTATGTTTGCCCGAAACCGATTATCTTAAATATGCACCAGGAATGGGCAGACCTCGGGAAGGAGGCAGCAGTCTATGTCTTGGAACTGGGAGTTGTTGATCGTCAGGACGATCTTCGTCCTCGGTCTTGCTTCGGCTTCATATCATCTGCGGCCATTTCAACTGGAATCATTACCCTCTGTGGCGCTGGGAGCAATCATCGGGGTCCTGGTGGTCGTATTGGAAACGAGGTTGGAACGGGCCAGTCTTAAGAAATTGATTGGCGCCGGGGTCGGTTCGATCCTGGGCATCCTGGCCGCTCTGATGGTTAGCCACTTGCTGAATCTTACGCTCATCGAAGAAAAATCCCTGTCCTTTATTCAAGTCGCGCTGCTCATGCTTCTGGGTTATGTGGGACTGATCCTGGGGGCCAACAAGGGGGAACTGCTGAACCTGGCGGCCCTGGGCGGGATTTTCAGCGGCGATCGCCCATCCAAAAAAAGTTTTAAAATCATGGACACCAGCGTGATCATCGACGGCCGGATCGCCGACGTTTGCGAAACCGGGTTCATTGATGGGGCGCTCGTCATCCCCCAATTCGTTTTGCGCGAGCTGCAACTGGTGGCCGACTCTTCCGACGCCATGAAGCGCAACCGCGGGCGCCGCGGCCTCGATATCCTTCAGCGTATCCAGAAAATGACCACGGTCTCGGTGCAAATTGTGGAAGACGATTTTCCCGCCGTCCGCGAAGTGGACATGAAGCTCATCGAGCTGGCCAAGCTCTACGAAGGCAAAATTGTAACCAACGATTTCAATTTGAACAAAGTGGCCCAGCTTCAGGGATTGCCGGTCTTGAACATCAACGACCTGGCCAACGCCCTCAAACCTGTTGTCCTGCCCGGCGAGATTATGCGCGTCTTCATCCTGAAAGAGGGCAAGGAATACAACCAGGGTGTGGCCTATCTGGATGACGGCACCATGGTGGTGGTGGATAACGCCAAGAAAATGATTTCCAAGACCATCGATGTGGCTGTAACCAGCGTCCTGCAAACCACGGCGGGCAAGATGATTTTCGGCAAATATGATGACCGCCAACGCTTGGAGGCGGTCCATCAGTAACAGGAAGGCCGCCCGGCGCCGCTCGCCCCGCTCGTGGCGCTGGCGCGGCGCGGTCTTGACGCGCCATCCATCGGCATCTAACATTTCAGGCACATGAGCGTACTGGCCATCATTCCGGCGGCAGGCGTGGGCATCCGCATGGGCGGAGGAACTCCCAAACAGTTTCTCTCCCTGGAAGGAGTTCCGATTTTTGTCCACACCTTGCGCAAATTCGTGGCCGCCGACCCGATCGATGAAATCTTTCTGGCCCTTCGCGCCGAAGACATGAACCGCGTCACCGGGGACATTGACCGGGAACATTTTTCCAAACCCGTCCGTCTGGTGGCGGGAGGGCCTACGCGCCAGGAGACGGTGGGGCGCGCTCTGGCCGAATCCCCCCCGGGCACGGAAGTGGTGGTGGTGCATGACGCCGTCCGGCCCTTTATCGAGCTCGAAATGATTGGGCGCGTGGTGGAAGTGGCGCGCAATGAGGGCGCGGCCATCCTCGGTATTCCCAGCGTCGATACGGTGAAGCAGGTGGAACGCCAGAAAATTCTCGGAACCATTCCCCGTGAACGCATCGTGCTGGCCCAAACCCCGCAGGCCTTTCGCCTCAGCATCATCAAGGAGGCGTTTGCCCGCGCGGCCACGGATGGTTTTAATGGGACCGATGAAGCCAGCCTGGCGGAACGAATGGGAATTCAGGTGACGGTGCTGATGGGCTCTGACCGGAATATCAAAATCACCAAACCTTCCGATCTTCCCCTTGCCCGGCTCTACATTGCGCAGGAGCAGGAACAAAAGGCGAAAGTTGAAGGATAAAGCGAAAGGTAAATGTTAAAGAGTAAAAGGTAAAGGATGAGGGCTGGAAAAAAAGGAGGGGGGGCGCATGGTGCCCCACCTGCCACCTACCACTTGCCACCTACTTTTCGGACCGGCATCGGGAACGACATTCATCGCCTCGTGGCCGGGCGCAAACTTATTTTGGGCGGGGTTGAGATTCCGTTCGACAAGGGACCTGCAGGACATTCGGATGGCGACGCGCTCGCTCACGCTATTTGCGATGCTCTGCTGGGCGCGGCGGCACTGGGCGATATTGGCCGGCACTTCCCTGATTCAAGTCCAAAATGGCGGAATGCGAGCAGCCTGCGATTCCTTGGTCATGTCAAAACCCTCCTGGACAAGATAGGTTGCACCATCATTAATGTGGATGCGACCATCGGCCTCGAGCTGCCGAAACTCGCTCCGCACATTCCTCTGATGCGCAAGCGTGTTGCCGCCGCGCTTGGCATCAAGCCGAACCAAGTTAGCGTAAAAGCCAAAAGCGGAGAGGGCGTGGATGCGGTAGGCCGCGGCGAGGCGGTTCGGGCCGATGCAGTCGCATTGATGATCACACCCAAATCATAAGGCAACAGGTGCGGCAGAGTCTGGGGATGGTTCTCGAAACTAATCGGCTGCTGATCACCGCATGGGACCTGCAGGATTCGATCGCCTTTCGTTCCATCTCCTCTGACCCGGACGTCATGAAGTATATCGGCAAGGGCGAACCATGGTCCGCCAAACAGACAGAGCAATTCGTGAAAGACCAGATCGAGAACTTCCATCGTTATGGATTCTGCCTGTGGAAGCTTGCTTATAAACCCGCGGGCGGCTTGATTGGATTTTGCGGGCTGCAACATCTAAGTAAAAGTGTGGAGATTGAGATCGGATGGTGGCTCGCGAAGGCATTTTGGGGCAAAGGACTGGCGACGGAGGCCTCGAGAACGGTGATTTCTTATGGGTTCGAAACCATCGGGCTCCGCCGCATTGTAGCCATCGCCCAACCGGCAAATCTCGCTTCGATTCGAGTGATGGAAAAACTGGGAATGCGCCACGAGAAAAACACGGTGGACCGGCACGGAATATCCGTGGTTCTGTATTCGATTGAGAATTCGTCTCAGAAACAAACTGGTAATTGATTTAGATTTTGCGTATTCGAATACTCTCCTAATGACTCGGAATTTTGATTCGCTCGACAAAACCAAATTCGATCTCGCCGTTATTGGCGGCGGGATCAACGGCGCTGCCACGGCGCGCGACGCTGCCTTGCGCGGCCTGAAAGTGGTTCTGGTGGAAGGGCGCGATTTTGCCAGTGGCACCAGCAGCCGATCGTCCAAGCTAATCCACGGCGGGCTGCGCTATCTCGAGCAATTTGAATTCAAGCTGGTTCGCGAAGCGCGCACCGAGCGCCGTCTCCTGCTTAAATTGGCGCCCCACCTGGCACGCCCTGTGCCATTTCTGCTTCCCATTTACGAAGGCGATCCATACTCTCCACTCAAAATCAGATTGGGGCTTTCCATCTACGACCTACTGGGCAATCTGGGCGGAAAGGACCGTCACCGCATGTTGACGCCCGCCGAGGCTATGCGCCGGATTCCTGCTTTGCGCGCGGAGGGCTTGCGCGCCGGAGCCGTTTACTTTGATTCGGAAACGGATGACGCCCGGCTGACACTTGAAAACATAATCGATGCGGCGGACCATGGCGCCGTAGTCTTAAATTACACCGAAGTTCGCGGCTTTTCTGTTTCTTCCGGAGGCGCAGGAGTTGCGCCGCAAGTATTGACGGCGGAAGCGGAAGACGTGCTGAGCGGGCGCAGATGTGAAGTTGCGGCCCGCTATTGGGTGAACGCCACCGGGCCGTGGGTGGATCAAATTCGCGCTTTGCTTCCCCGTTTTGACGGATCGAAAACCGTGCGCCTCACCAAGGGAACTCACATTATTATTCCACCCGTCTCAGGCCCTTTCGCCATGTTTGCCGCCATCCTGCCGGGCAGCCGCATTTTTGTGATGGCTCCGTGGCACGGCTACGCCCTGATGGGAACCACCGACACGGATTTTGAGGGCGACCCCGCGAGCGTCCGCCCTGATCGGGCCGATATCGAGTACCTGCTGAGCGCGCTGAACCGCGTGCTACACACTCCACTGGTGAAGGATGACGTGGTGGGAAGTTTTGCCGGATTGCGTGCGCTTGCCGTCCAGCCGGGACGAAGTCCTTCTGAAAACACTCGCGAATATCGGTTTCATCGCGACCCGGGGGTGGGCAATTTCATCACCGTTTGCGGGGGCAAACTCACCACCGCGCGCGCCTTGGGCGAAAAGTTGGTGGATGAAATTTTGGTCCAGCCTGGCATGCCCAAGGGGACTTCCAAGACGGCGCATCCATCAAGAGAAATTCCGCTGGCCGGCGGCCATACCGGCGTCTTCGATATTTTCTTGGATTATGCGTCCTGGGATGCGGTGCGAAAGTTCGGCATACCCCACCCGGTTGCCGAACGCATTGTGAACACTTACGGAAGCCGATGGAGCCAGGTGCTGGAACCGGTGCTCGCCGATCCTGCTTTGGCCGAGTTGTTACCGGGATCGCCTTCTTTGTTGGCGGCGGAGGTTGATTTTGCCATTCGCCATGAGATGGCCACCAGCGTCGAGGACGTCCTTTTGCGTCGCTCGGGTTTGAACTGGCTGGCAGCAAGCAAGCTGCGCGAAGCCGCGCCCATAGTGGCCGATGTTTGCGCCGCGCATTTTGGCTGGGGTCCGGAACGCCGACAGACGGAGATTGAATCGTTCACACAAATACCTTAACTGGCGGAAAAATCCTGAGCCGAAAAAAGAAACTGGATTCAAATCCACTTTTCATACTTTTTATTCCATAATTCTTTCTTGCCATGGGTGTGTTAAATATCGGACATCGCGGCGCGGCCGGAGAAGCGCCCGAAAACACGATGATGTCATTCGATTTGGCCCTGCGCCGGGGCGCGGACGGAATCGAGTTGGACGTTCACCTCTCTTCCGACGGCGTGCCCGTGGTGATCCACGACCCGCGCCTGGAACGGACAACCTCCGGGGGCGGCCCTGTCTCCGCCTTGCCCGTTTCGGTCCTCCGGAGGCTGGACGCGGGATCGTGGTTTAACCGCCGCTATCCGGCCCGCGCCCGCCATCGATACGCGGGCCTTAAAATCCCGACCCTAAATGAAGTTTTAAAATGGGTCCACCGGCACAATTGCCTGGCCTTCATTGAAATCAAGCAGGGCGGTGCCAACTACCCGCGCATCGAAGAAAAGGTGCTGGAAGAGATCTATGGCACTGGCGCTGCAACGTTGGCCACCGTTATTTCTTTCAGCCTGCCCACTCTGGAGCGAGTCCGCCAATTGGATTCTCGCATCGCCCTGGGTCTCGATTTCACCCGACCCGTGTTGGCGATACGGCGTGCCTGCTCCATTGGAGCGGCCAGCTTGCTTCCTCATTGGGCGCTTGCTACCCGAGGATTTATCGGGCGCGCCCATCGGGGCGGATTCCGCGTTATGGCGTGGGACGTCAATCCGCCGGTGTTGATGCGACGCAAAATTTTGGACGGCGTGGACGGCATTATCACCAGCCATCCCGCCCGGCTTGCCGAGGTGCTTAGGAAGAATCCGCAGATTACGCAGATTTCGCAGATGTATTAAAAAAATAAGCGCGCAAGAAGCATGGCGCCTCCCCAGACAACATTGGGGACAAATGAATCCCTCTCTGTCGTCAGCAGTTTTTTCTTTTCCCTCTCTGCGTAATCTGTGTAATCTGTGGATTCCTCCGAGCTGACAGCAATGGACGTTGCCAGGACTTACGTGATTTCGGGAAGGGTTCAAGGGGTCGGATTCCGCTATTACGCCGAGCACGTCGCCCACCAGCTCGGGATCCGGGGATTTGTGAAAAATCTTTCCAGCGGCAGCGTGGAAGTTTACGCCATCGGCGAGGAGATGTCCCTTGAAGAATTCAAACGCCACTTGGCCGAGGGCCCTCGCAGCGCCCGCGTGACCGGCATCGAAGAATCGGAAGAAACGGTGAGCCCAGAATACAGCAGGTTCAGGATTGAGGACGGATGGTGAGGAAGAATTGAGTGATTTCTGATGGGTGATTGGTGATTTTGCGATTGTGATGGCAAGAGATGGAAAACACGGGCAGGCAAACATCCCGCCTTGCCACGAGTTTCAAGTTCCCAATTTCGATTTTCGAGTTTCGAATTTCCAGATTCAAGTTTCCAAATTCGAATTTCCGCCGCACAACGGCGAAGCGCCGGGAGGCTTCATGGAAGATTTGAAAAAGCTGATCAGGGAAATATCTGATTATCCCAAACCGGGAATTCTTTTTTATGACATCACTACACTGCTCAAGAACCCCCTCGGCCTGCACCGCGCCGTGGATTCGCTTTCCGACCACTACGTGGGCCGCACGATCGATCAAGTGGTGGGCATCGAAGCGCGCGGATTTATTTTCGCGCCCATGGTCGCTTACCGGTTGAACGCCGGCTTCGTCCCGGTCCGTAAGCCCAGAAAACTCCCCGCCCAAACCGCGCGCGCTACCTACAAGCTCGAATACGGTGAGGACTCCCTGGAAATTCACCAAGACGCCATTCGTAAGGGCGACGCAGTTCTGATCATCGACGATTTGCTGGCCACCGGGGGAACCGCCGCCGCGGTCGCCGGACTGATCGAATCCCTGGGCGGGCATGTGGCCGGCATGGGGTTCTTAATCGAGTTGGACTTCCTCAAAGGCCGCGAGAAAATCTCCGGGTACGATGTTCATTCAGTGCTGAAATATTAAAGTGAGGTTGGGATTTAAATGGAATATTTTATCTGAGAATCGTATTTCAGGATTGATGATGGAAATTTAAATTAAGAATTACGAACTCGAATACGGTTGAAATCATCCAGGCTTTATCACATTCGCCTTTTGATTTTGAAAATTACTTTATTGCCCCGCTCCTCCCGCATGCGGGGCCGGTTCCAGGGTTTTTAAGATGCTCTCCAGGAAAAACTCTTCCGGCATGGAACCTTCGATGAAAGCCGATTCATTGATCACGGTTCTGGGCACGGCGTAGACGCTGTATTTCTGCGCCAGGTCCGGAAATTCAGTTGACTCGATGCAATCGGCTTTGATGAATTCGTTTTCCATAGCAAACTGTTGTGCCAGGCGCACGGCCCGCGGGCAGTGCGGTCAGGTGGGGGTGACGAAAACTTCCAGGTGCAAGGGCCGGGTGATGGCCTTTAATTTTTCTTTGGTATCGTCCGCCAGGCCCGACTCGCCCTGCGAGACGCTCAGGATGGCGTCGAGTAAATTTGAAAACTCGTAGCCCGCCGGCAACCCATAAAAACGAATGCCGTAATCCTTCCCGTTGCGAACCACGGTGGCGGGGACTTTATCCACGGCGTATTCAAAAACCTTTTCTTTGTCGATCAAGAAATTGAAAACCTGGAGGGAAAGTTTCTCTGAAGTCGCCGCAACTTCTTCCAGCAATTGTCTGGCCTCGCGGCCATATTCAAGGTTCAGCTCCTGGGTGAAGTGAACGAGCTCTACCGGATTTACCAATTGCTCAAACCTTTTCTTTATTTCAACAATATCGTCCTCGGAAAGGAGCGGCATTTTACATCCTTCCTGAGCTGGCTCTTCTGGCTCGGCTCAGTTCTATCCTATTATGTCAGGTTGCGCCGGAAGGGCACACTTCATTTAGATGCGCCATCGGCAACTGGGGTTCGAGATCAACAGGGCCCGCCCGCCTTTGTTAACATTCGGAGCGGAGGTTGCGTCTTATAGCTTGATGAGATCGAAATATGGCGCTTGCAAAAACCTGCGAGATTGAGTGGAAGACGACCAGGTTGAAAAATCTGACCGATGTGGCCGGGATTGACTTTGGCGGCTCCATCAATGAAAGTCGCTCCGCGGCGGCACCGCCCGTGATTGAAATCTCCGAGGATGTCCGGCTGGTGAACGCGGCTCGCGACGGCAATCGCACCGCGTTTGGCGAGCTCTATGCCAGGTACGCGCGCGTGGTGCACGGAATCCTGCTCGCACGGGTCCCTCCAGATGAAGTCGACGATATTGTGCACGACGTCTTCCTTCACGCCATGCGCAAGCTGGGTTCATTGCGCGATGGCGCAGCCTTCGCGGGATGGCTGGCGGCCATTGCGCGCCACCGCGCCGCTGATTTCCATCGCCGCTCGCGAGAGCACGTGGAATTGCCGGAAGACCTTGCGGAAACCCGCGCGACGCACCCGGAGCCGCATTCGATCCTGGCTATGATTCGCGCCCTCCCCGATGCCTACAGCGAAACGCTCATCTTGCGTCTGGTGGAAGGATTAACCGGCCCCGAGATTGCCGCGCGCACAGGCCTGACGCCCGGCTCGGTGCGCGTGAACTTGCACCGCGGGCTGGAACAGCTCCGCGCAAGGCTTGGGCAAAGTGAAAAATCATGAACGAGAAGCAGAAATCAAAAGACGACTATTTGTGGGATGGTTCGGGCGAGCCCGATGCGGAGATTCAACGGCTCGAGTCTGCCCTCGCGCACTTTCGCCATGATTCTGAACTTCACCCTGAACCAATTTGGACTGAAATCACGAGCCTTGCCCATCGAGCCGGATGGAGAGCGCGGCTTACTTTTCCAAGGCTGGCGCCCGCTCTGGCCGTTGCCGCGATGGTTTTGGCCGCAGTGTTGTTCTTGAATCGTCCAGAAGCACTCCCACCCGTGGGCTCTTCAATCGCTTCGTGGGAAGTTTCGCGATTGGCGGGCGCACCGCTCATCGGATCAAATCGCATCGAAGAAAGCGGGCGGCTCGCGGTGGGGCAGTTGCTCGAAACCGACGCTTCTTCCCGAGCCAACATCACTGTGGGTAAAATCGGGGAAGTGGAGGTTGATCCCCTCTCGCGGGTGCGACTGCTACAAGCGCGGTCCACTGAAAATCGTCTGGCCCTCGATCGCGGCACCATCCATGCCTTCATCTCCGCTCCGCCCCGCCTGTTCTTCGTGGACACGCCTTCCGCCATCGCAGTGGACCTCGGCTGCGCTTACACGTTGCACGTGGACGATCAAGGCGTGGGATTATTGCGCGTCACTTTCGGCTGGGTGGAGTTTGAGACCCACGGCCAGCAGTCGCTTATTCCCTCCGGCGCGGCCGCCATCACCAAACCCGGCCTGGGCCCGGGTACGCCTTTTTTTGAGGATGCTCCCGACGCGCTAAAAACTTCGCTGGAGAAGTTGGACTTCGAGAAACTTGGGCCGCAAGACCGCGCCCAGGCGCTGCACACCGTTCTGATGGAATCACGTAAGCGCGATGGCTTCACTTTGCTCAATCTTCTTCGGGAGTATCACGGGATGAGCAAATCCGAGCGTACCCTTATTTACGACCGTCTGGCTGCGCTCATTCCGCCGCCCCCCGGCGTCTCTCGCGCCGCGGTTGTTCGTGGGAACAATTACATGGTGGGACTCTGGTGGGATTTGATGGGCGTGGGGCACCCCAAGAAAAAGTAGGCAGTATGCAGTAGACAGAAGGCAGGAGTTTGTTGTCCGGGGTCCGGAGTCCGTTGTCAGTTCGTGCTGGTGCAATGCGGGCTGTGTTTTTTCCCATGCGTTTAATCTTTCAATGTTCTGCTCTCACTCCTCTCCATTTGATGCGGATTTTACCAGCACGGGCAACACCCCTGTTAACGATTCGCGTTTGCCGCACGTCTTGTTGAGTGTTAGTGCGAAATTCAATCTGGAGGACATTTAAGTGAAACTCAGAAACAAAGCAATGTTGGGAGTTTTGGTTTTAGTATTTTTGTGCGCGTTGCCGCAGATAGTCGTGGCCGGTCCGCCTTTGATTTGCCACGCCATCGACATCGGACAGGCAAAATCATTGCCGTGGAGCAGCAATGGCTGGAACCTTTCCGGCCAGGAGACTTACGATATCAGCCGGTTGGTGGACAACACGATGGCGTTACTCACTCCGACCACGCCCGTTCTGGTAAGAATAGAAACTCTTCGCCGCGCCACGCTCTACACGCAGAAGGATCCCATGGTGGCAAAGCAACTGTTCATGCGCCTGAGGCTGCGGGCCCTTACCGCCGACGGAAAGAGTCAAGAGGATGCGCTGGCTCAATTTGATTATGGCTACTTGGTGGAAACTTTTAAGGAAGCCAGATGGATCCCCGGAAGGCAAAATTCCGAGAGTGGGAACCTTTCGGCTCTCGTCGCGAGTGTGGACGGCTACAGCATGATCGTGAAGGCCATCAAGCTACGTAGAGGCGACCCGCAGATGGAATTTGCGGCAGCGCTCATCACTCTGGGTGGATCGAATTACCCAGGGCATCAGGAGCATCTGCAAAAAGCGTTGGATGGCGCCAGCGCCGACCCGTTGTTGGCCAAGAATCTTTCCACCCACTTCATCGGCCAGAAGACCGAAACCATAGCGGAAATGTTCAAGAAGCGTCAAGCGGAAAAATAAGAGTGACCAAATTAGCCTCTCGAAGATTCTGATTAATGGCCTTGGCTTCGTGGCTGGCACTTTGTCGAGGAGTTCCAGCCGCGCGATATCATCCGCTGAATCAGGAGAACTCGAGAAGGTCAGCCCTTCAACCTCGGGGGCCAGTTAGGGCGATTCCACGGAGAGTAATCCTGCCCGTACGCCGTCGTCGAAGCGCAGTGAATAATCACATTTTGCCAAACGATTGTCCGCCCTTGGGTGAATATCGCGTTAGCGCTTTGTCCAGCGGAGCCGCCGCGGCCGGGGGGGACACTTTACCTTGGATCAATATATCTCTGGCTGTAATCCTGCGCCCGTAGAGTTGCGCGTTGTCGTCATGATCTTGCTTGACCATGGCCCCATCCAGCGATACGCCGGCGAACAACCCGCGCGTTCGCGAGTAACTGAGAATCTCCGCGTGGAGCTGAACGTCCGTGGCTCCTTCTGCGGAACGGCCCACGGGGCCGGCCGCCACCGACGCTTCCGCGCCCAGCTTCACGCTGTCTTGAACCAGCTTTTTCGCGCCATCCGGGTTCATTACGATGAACACAACGTCGGTGGCCTTGCCGCCAATTTGAAATCCAACGCTGCCAGCCCCCAAGGTAAACATGGATGGAGCGGCCCACGCTCCGTTCCCGCCTTTGCGGCAAACCAATATGCCGCGTCCGTAAGTGCCGCCGAAACCGAAGGCGAATTTCAATTGAGACGGGACGATGCCGACGCACACCGCCCGATTCAACAATTCGCTCGGGATCCCATTGTCGGGCGTGCCCATGATCTCGTTCACCACGTTGGTGGCCTTCTCCAATTGCGTTTCCGCCGCGAGGGGCAGAGCGCAAAACGCGAGTAACATCAGAACCAGAGTCAACTTTTTCATTCCAACACTCCTTGGTTAGGTTAATGAGGCCGGGGGCCCACCACCATTCCACTCTGATACTTTATCACGCACCGTTGGCGGCAGGAAGCCCTTCCAGGGCGCCAGGTGATTTCCGGCCCCCGCAAAAACCTGGCCTTAAAGGGCGAAGCTGGTATTTAAATTGAGCGGCGCGACTGGGAAGTACGATTATAAATTACAGGATACCATTAGAGTATACATCGCGATGAAAATAATTCTTGCACTGGACAAGCCTATGTGCTACAAATTGAGCCAGTTAGAGTTGCAGATCGCATCGCCGGTGGAGATCCGGAATTTGATGCTCCAAGGAACCAAGCGGCAAATTGATATTTCGTTGGTGTTGTTCGCGGGTATTTTCATACTCGGGGTCGCGCCCAGTCTTGCCCAAAGCGTTGCGGACGTGGCCCGACAGGAACGCGCGCGCCAGAAAAATATTTCTCATCCCGCCCAGCACGTTTACACCAACGAAGACTTGCAACGATCGCAGATTCTCGTTCCAGAGGACCGCGCGCGAATCGAGGTGGGCCGCAAAGCCCCCGCATCCCTGACCGAACCTCAACCGGGCACTGTGACGTCAGGTTCATCGCATGCGCAGGAAATTCCTCTGGGCGATGTGGCGCGCCATTACCGGCAACTGTACCAACTTCAAGAAATTCAGCAAGCGGACAAGAGCGATGTGCTGCCGGGGAAAAAGCCCGCCCTGGCTTCGCCCACCAGCACGCGCCCCGCCATCATATTTATTCCCAAACCCCGCTGGACGCAACCACGGCACGCCGTTCTGCCCGAATCCGGGGAGAACGTTACGCTCCACGGCGCCAGCAGGATTCTGATTAACCAAGGTGACTCTCTCTGGATGTTGGCGGCGCGGTATCTCGGCAGGGGAACTCGATGGCATAAAATCCTCGCCGCGAATCCGCAACTGAAAAATCCAAATCTGATTCGCGCCGGAGAATGGATTACTCTGCCGCTTGGGGATTCTGCCCCGATCAACGGCAAAATCAGCGTCCGCAAGGGCGACACGCTCTGGAAACTGGCCCAACTGAATTTCGGCAACGGGCTGGCCTGGAGCTGCATCGCCGAAGCGAATCCACTGGTGGCAAACGCCAACCGGATCTACTCCGGTCAGGTTCTCACCCTCCCCGCCCGTTGCGCCTCGACCCGCTAACCAGACTTGCCGTCCGATTTCTCGAGCGGGCAGTCTCATCCACCCGCTCAGTGGAGGGCATACTTTTCTGCCCCAACAACGCCCAGTCCCGGGCGACAATTTTGCGCTATCATCAACAGGTTGGGAGCTTGAAACGCAACCGCAGTTGGACGGCGCACTAACTTATCTGAATATCATAATAATGCATAATACTCAATTACTTTCTCAACGAGATAGGACATACGGGGAGCGGCCTCTTCCCTCGCATTTCAGATTTTCAAACCGCAGGGTGATCCGAGGACGGCTGGAATGGGCAAATTCGCAAAAGTAATTTTGGCCGTCCTTCTGGGGCTTACCTTGACCCCCGCCTTCGCTTCGGATCCAACCCTGCCCAAAGCGGACGACCTGGTCAAGAAGTTTGTGGCCCGTGCGCGGGAAGAGGATGGCGAGAACATTGACGACAAGTTTGGCTTCGTCGAACACCGCTGGCACGATGTGTTGGACAGGAATGGCAACCTCAAGGAACACAGCGACGAAACCTTTCAGCTCGTCCTGCTGCAGGGCCATCGCTACCCGCGGCTGATTGCCAAAGACGGTAAACCGCTGGTCCCCGACGAGCAGCGCAAGCAGGCTGAGCGCGAAAAGAAATTCTTGGATGAGCAGCAGAAGAAAGCGGGGGGAAACAATAATAGTGATGATGATGCGTTGAAGTTGGACGAGCAGTTCCTCAACCACTTTAAATTTGAGGTGGTGGGGCGGGAAGATCTCAACGGGCGCCCCAGCTATGTCGTCACTGTCCTGCCCAGGCCCGGAAATCTTCCCCTGCGCAATAACAGCGAAAAGATTTTCACCCACATGCAAGGCAAAGTTTGGGTGGACGCGCAGGACTACGCCCTGGTGAAATGCGACCTGCACCTTACCGAACCCACTTCGTTTTACGGCATTCTGGGTTCGGTGCGCCAGGTTGACCTGTTGCTTCAGCGGCGATGGGTGGCGAATAAAGTTTGGTTGGCGGAGAAACTCGTTTTTCAAATTGATGCGCGCAAGCTGTTTACCCCAATACGAGTAAGGCAGCACAGTGAATTCAGCGACTTCAAGAAACTGACCCATTAGGCCAACTTACCCCCGGACAAAATCCCGCAGGCGCGCTCTCAGCCCGTCGCGAATGTGCCGAAACGCGGCCAGTTTTTCACTTTCCGAGCCGGTCACGGCGGCGGGATCCTCCACGCTCCAGTGAATTCGTTTTGTCCCCACCGGGAAGACAGGACAACTTTCCCGGGCGTGGTCGCACACAGTGATGACGCAGTCAAATTCCTGTCCAGCAAATTCATCCACCGATTTCGACCGTTGGGGCGAGATATCAATACCAATCTCGCGCATGGCGGCGATAGCTTCCGGCCGGACCTGGCTGGGCTTGGTCCCGGCGCTGAAAACCTCGTAGCTTCGGCCCGCGTCGTGTCGAAGCAAACCTTCCGCCATCTGGCTCCGCGCCGAGTTGCCCGTGCATAAGATTAAGACCCGCACAGCCAATGACCTCTCCGAAATCAGTTCATTCGCGCTGACCTGCAGATTTACTCAACCAGTTGGAGGCTTGGCGCGCTGCGGACCGTGAAGGAACGCTGAAAACGCAAGGCCACGTTGACCAGCATAATCATCACCGGCACTTCGACCAACGGACCGATCACCGCGGCCAAGGCCTCGCCGGAATGAATTCCGAAAACCGAAATGGCCACGGCGATGGCCAGCTCAAAATTGTTGCTGGCCGCCGTAAAGGATAATGTGGCCGTCTGCCTGTAATCGGCCCCGAGCCTGCGGCCCATCCAGAAAGACACCAGAAACATGGCCACAAAATAAATCACCAGCGGCAGGGCAATGCGCGCCACGTCCAGCGGCAGCCGGACTATGGTGCCTCCCTTCAGCGAGAACATGACCACGATCGTGAACAGCAAGGCCGCCAGAGTCAGCGGGCTGATACGCGGAATGAATTCCCGTTCATACCATTTTTTCCCGCGCGCCCGGATCAGAACGAGGCGGGTGAAGAGCCCCGCGAGAAACGGAACGCCAAGATAAATGAAGACGCTGCGGGCAATTTCGCCCATGGAAATATCAACCACCGCGCCCTTCAGCCCCAGCCAACCCGGTATGGTGGTGATAAAAATCCAGGCATAGACGGAATAAAACAACACTTGAAAAACGGAGTTGAAGGCGACCAGCCCGGCGGCGTAATCGGTGTCGCCCCGGGCCAATTCGTTCCACACCATCACCATGGCGATGCACCGCGCCAGGCCAATCAATATCAGTCCTGCCATGTATTCCGGATAACCGCGCAGAAAAACAATCGCCAGCAGGAACATCAGCACCGGCCCTATCACCCAGTTCTGGGCCAGCGAAAGCAGCAGGATTTTGACGTTGCGGAAAACGCGGCCCATCTCTTCATAGCGGACTTTGGCGAGCGGGGGATACATCATCAGGATCAGCCCGGCGGCGATGGGGATGGAGGTTGTCCCCGCCTGGAAACGGGTAAAGAATTTCACAAACCCCGGCCACAAAGCGCCGGAAGCCACACCCCCAGTCATCGTCAGAAAAATCCACAGCGTCAGGTAGCGATCGAGGAGCGATAGTTTGCGTGCGATGGGTTCGGTCATACGAGCTCTCCGGTTTAACCGGGCTTGCCAACCGTGAAGGAAGGTCGGGCTTCAGTCCCGCCGGGATGGGGTTCTGGAAAATGATTTAGCATTGCCGCTGCATTGATTTTTGTTTGCGCCATAACCTTCCCCTAGTTCGCAGAAGGTCCACAGCAAGTGGGTTCGCAACAAGATACGCCCGGTTTCTTGGCCCGCACGAAGGCGCTCATGAATTTTCCATCCACCAAAGGCGCGAGCGCCGCGACCTCAATCCCTTCAGCGGAGAGGAACTCTTTCGCATCCTCGGTCCGATAGATTCGCGTGGGCTCGATATCAATGGCCTCAAAGCCGGCGCCGGCCAGCTTGGCGCGATAGTCAGTCTCTTCCAGCGCCCCCGCCACGCAACCCGCCCAAAGTTCCACCTTCCGCTTTATCTCCGGCGGCATTTCACCGCGCACCACCACGTCCGAAACCGCAAACCGTCCGCCGGGCTTGAGAACGCGGAAAGCCTCGCGCAACACGCGGTCCTTGTCCGCCGAGAGGTTAATCACGCAGTTGGAAATGATCACGTCCACCGAATTGTCCGGCAGCGGCACATTTTCGATCTCGCCTTTCAGAAACTCGACGTTTTGTACTCCCGCCTTGCGCTGATTCTCGCGGGCCAGCGCCAGCATTTCGTCCGTCATATCCAAGCCGTAGGCTCTGCCCGCCGGCCCCACTCGCCTGGCGGAAAGCAAAACATCAATGCCGCCGCCCGAGCCGAGGTCGAGCACCGTTTCGCCCGCCTTCAATTGCGCCAGTGCGGTCGGGTTGCCACACCCGAGCGAAGCCAGCACCGCCTCGTTGGGAAGCTCGGAGGTTTGCGAGAGGTCATAAAGATTTTGAGTGATGGGATCGGTTTGCGCTATTCCTGTGGGCGTCTTTGTGCCGCAGCAGGTGGACTTCCCCTGCGTCACACGCAGCGCGGCCTGACTGTATTTCTCTTTCACCATTTCCTTGATCGTTTCGTTGCTCATTTACTTTTCCTCGCTTGAGTTTTGGAAGTTGTCGCACCGAGGGAAACGAGCTCGCCCGGTTCAACCGCTTTGCTGCGCGTGCAGCACTCCGCATACAGGAAGTCCATCAATTCCTGCAACGCCTCCGTGTTCGCGGTGTACCAGAGAAAGGTGCCCTCACGCCGCACTCGAACCAGTCCTTCGTTCTTTAGTTTTTCCAGATGATGCGAGAGTGTGGAAGCGGGAATCTCCAATTCGTCCTGAATTTCGCCCACCACCAGGCCCTGGGGGTGCGCCGTCAGCAGAAGTTGAACGATGCGCAGGCGCGGCTCCGCCCCCATGGCGGCAAACATTTCCGCATAGCGAATGACTTGTTCGGGATTTTTACGTGCTGCCATATTTCGATGATACTAGAATTATAGAATATGTCAAGGGCTTTTTCCCAACAGAGATTGTGGGCTTGACGGAGTGAGGGTCGAATTCCTTCGGCATCTCTTTTGGTACTGATATCATCAAACCGCCGTATACTAGCCCGGACGGACGGCGCGGGAACGATGGCTGGCGGCAGCCGCACCCACGATTTCGACCGGGGATTATTGAGGGAGAGAAAAACACCCATGAAGAAATTTATTCTAGGTTTGATATTGGGACTCATTTTAGTTCCCGCCGGAGCGGTGTTTTATTTTGTTTCCGGAATGGCGCCTGCGGCCACTGCTGATCCACCCATGCCATTCGAAAAGCTGATTGCGGGCGCGTCACTCCACGCCCGGATCACCAAGGAAATGCCCACCAGCTCGCCCGTGCAGGCGAATGAGGCGACCTATCTCGCCGGCGCTGACGTTTATCGTATGGATTGCGCCATGTGCCACGGGCTCCCGAAGCAGCCCGTACCGGATATAGCCAAAGGCATGTTCCCAAAACCCCCGCAGCTTTTTCAGCCGCATCATGACGTGGCTGACGATCCCGCGGGAATGACCTTTTGGAAGGTCAAGAACGGCATCCGCTTGACGGGCATGCCCAGCTTTGGCGCCTCACTCTCCGACCAGCAAATGTGGCAGGTCAGCGAGTTGCTGGCCAACGGCGATAAACTTCCCGCATCCGTGCACCAGGCGCTCGCGCCTCCCCCATCCAGTGCGCCCGCAACCAAATAAACAGGGTGGGCTGACAGGGCTGCGGTCCGTAAGTCCTGGCGGTCTGCCTTTAGCACCAGCGAAGCGTGAGATAAATTCCGCGGCATTAATTCACCAAGTGGATCTGCGCAAACAGCCAGGAGGTACCTTATGAGCGAGAACCTAAAAGGAAAGGTTGCTATAATCACCGGCGCCGCCAGCGGGTTGGGCCTGGCTTTTTCCGAAGCGCTGGCCGCGCAAGGCGCGAAGGTTGTGCTGGCAGACCTGAATGAATCCGCCGGAAACGGAGCTGCGGATAAAATTGCGGCTACGGGAGCCGCCTGTTTCTTTTCCAAGACGGACGTTTCGAAAAGTCAGGAGGCCCGTGCCTTGGTCGAAGCGACAATGGCGAAGTTCGGTCGCCTCGACATTCTCATCAACAATGCCGGCATCCAACACCTTGCGCCCATCCATGAATTTGACGAAACTCAGTGGAACCGCATCATCTCCGTCATGCTCACCGGAACTTTCTTGTGCACCAAATATGCGCTGCCCCCCATGATGGCCCAGAAGCAGGGACGCATTATCAATATCAGCTCCATCCACGGTTTGGTCGCTTCCGAATTCAAAAGCGCCTACACCGCAGCGAAACACGGCATTGTTGGTTTTACCAAGGTGTTGGCGCTGGAGGGCGGCCCTCACAATATCACCGCCGTGGCGATTTGCCCTTCCTATGTTCGAACCCCGCTGGTGGAACGACAGATCAGCGAACAAGCCGAGCGTCACCACATTCCGGAAAGCGAAGTCGTACAGAAAATCATGCTCGCCCCGGCCGCGCTGAAGCGGCTGCTGGAACCGCGCGAGGTCGCCGACCTCGTCGTCTACCTTTGCGCGAGTGACGCCGCGCAGGCCATCACCGGCTCCGCCCTCACCATCGATTGCGGCTGGACGGCGCGATGAGGGAAGCCTCGCCGCTTCACTGCCCAAGTTCACCCTGACAATCTTCCCTGGTAGTCACTGTCTTGCCGCAGTTCCTCATGCGGTTTCGCCGCGCAGCGTGTGGCGGAGCCACATCCGCGGGCGGCGCTGGCGGGGACGCCGGGACCGGCGGGGAAATCAAGGTGGTTTGGGGGTGATCCGGCAGAATGAGAGGAGCCCTCGCCGGCTGGTCGAAATCGAAGTCAAGCCTCAAATCGCCCAGATGCGCGGCTTCCTCGCGCACCATCGGGCGCGGATCGGGCCGGCCGTCTTGTTTGGGGTCCAGCCGCCGGCCGCCCAGGAAATCGTCCTCGATAAACTTCACGTAGGCATCAAAGCTCAAGTTCTGATGATCGATGAAGCCTTTCCGCGCGAAGGGCGAAA
Organism: Terriglobia bacterium; assembly: GCA_035946625.1. Classification (GTDB taxonomy): domain Bacteria; phylum Acidobacteriota; class Terriglobia; order UBA7540; family UBA7540; genus DASYXZ01. The sequence continues at coordinate 51,133 of DASYZE010000054.1, forward strand.
TCACGACTCCAGGTACGCGCAAGCCATAGCCGTTTTCGTCTACCCGCATGGGAACAACGTGGTCGTAGAAGCCGCCCCAGTCATCCCAGGCGAGAAAGATGGCGCAGTTTTTCCAGTTTGGCCCCGACATCACCGCATTAATCAACGTGGTCACGAAAGTCTGGCCGCGGCTTACCAGATCCGGCGGGTGCTCGCTCACGTCACCCGAAGGCACCACCCACGCGACGGCCGGTAAAGTCCCCGCTCGGGCCTGTTTCATAAAGGCTTCAACGGATTGGATGTTCCCGAGCTCCCCATCATTCTTGACGGTGTCGAAATACGGCAAAGGATTCCAGATTCCAGGCGTCTTGGCGTTCTGCTTGACAGGCACACAATCTATCACCTCATCATCCTCGCAATCGGGTTCGGTGCCCTCCAGGACGTAATAGCCCCAACTGACATGGTTCTTGTGCAGCAGATAAGTCAGGTCCGTCCAGGCATAGATGGGATCAGGCCGTGGCTGCTGGGCGTGCTCGGCGAAGTCGGGAGGCAGCCCGGGGCGATCCAGCGAGTTCTTGCAACTGAACGGATCATCGTGCTTGGTGCAGTGAGCTGACCATTCCGAAACCTGAAAGAGATGTTCGGGAAGGCTCCAGGAAGCGTTGGGCTCGAACATCCGGTCCTGCAGGACAAATTCCTGCGCATACTTCCAGTAGTTGGGTATGTCTCCTCCGTCGTGGTAGCCCATCACGTCGGGAGTGCCGGCCCTGTTGCAGTTCGGATTGTTCACATCTGCGCAGCCAATCCGGCCTAGTTCGGCAAGCTTGATGAACCCATCCATCTTTCCCCCATCCACATCCGCCACCGCGCTGCGGGCCGAGTGCGGACCTCCGCCGTTCCGGTCGTGGGCGTCGTGATAGGGCCTCACGCATTCTCTATTGGCCGGATCAGGAACGCAGACCGCCGGCTCTCCGTTGCGCATGGGGATTCCATCGGCGCCGGGAAATGTGCCGAAGTAGCTATCGAACGAGCGGTTTTCCTGCATGATGACGATCACGTGCCGGAGGTGGTGGATAGGGTCTTCGGACTTCGTTTGTGCCTGGGGCCTGGTGCTCGCGCCCACTGCGTGCAGCGCCCACACGCAACCCGCCACCGCCAATACCGCGCCCGCTGCTGCGTAAAGACCCTGTCCAGGAGGGATTCTTGTTGTTTTTAACCGACCGCCCCGCACTTTGCTGAATAATTTCAGCCAAGTCGACTTCGAGCGGGAGCTTGAGGAAACGCCTGCCATATAACAGTGAATTATCGCACAGCGAGCCGTTTGTGCGTTGCAAACTCCGCTCTGGACCCGCTGGCGCGTGCCCCGATTTGGTGCCCGTGCTCATTGCTCTTCAGAGTGTGAGCTTTTCTCTGGATGCACGCCTCGTTACCTATTCGCGTTGGTCATCATGCCGTCCTGCCGTGCCGGAACGAACCCGCATCCAGAAAATCGCTGACCGCGGCCTTCTACTGACCCGCCTGAGTTTGATCGTCAGCTATTCAGATTGGGAAACCCGCAGTTGGCTAACAGTGCAATTTGCACGTGGGAGCCACTCACCGCCAAGCCGCCGTACGCATCACATCGACCTGATGGTGATAAGCGGAGCCAAATCTCAATGTTTACGGTCAAAGACGGCGACTTAAAGGCGCGTCTGGCGACTTTTTCATCGGCCCGTTACTTTCAAGCAAAAGATGCGGAATTCCTGTCTATTCGCGTTTGCCAGTGCTGGATAATGGAAACTCAAAAAGGGAGACTGGAAAACCGCGGTTTTGGGGTCTCGAACTGCGGAACCCAATTCCGACCGGCGAAAATTATTTTGCATTCGCCCGGCCACGGTTCGCGTATAACGCTTACAGGAAGGCACGATTGAGCGAGAGGTCCTCATCCCGAATGGAGAACGCGCTGGCTCAAGCAGTCCGTGGGGATGCGGGCGCTTTTGAATCGATTGTGCGCGAGCATCAGGGAATGGTTTTCAGCCTGGCTTACCATTTTTTGCACGACCGGGCGCTGGCGGAAGATATGGCCCAGGAAGTTTTTCTTCACCTTTTTCGCAACCTGCGCTCCATCCAATCGCCGGAGCACCTGATGTTCTGGCTGCGCAAAGTGGCCAGCCATCGCTGCATCGATCACCTTCGCGGGCAGCAGCCGCAGACGAATATGGACGACCTTCCCGAACCCGCGGGACCAACCAGAGAGCATGACCCGCTGCTTGAAGAAAGACTTCGGCGGTTGGTGGCCAGCCTTCCCGAGCGCGCGCGGCTGGCGGTGATCCTCCGCTATCAGGAGGAATTGGAATACCACGAGATTGCGGAAGTCATGGAAATGCCCATCAACACAGTAAAAAGTAATTTGCAACGGGCGCTGGCGGTTCTGCGCGGCAAGCTGGCCCGCTGCATGGGAGACGTACCGGCATGAATCCTCTCGACCACGAATTAAAGAACGCATTACGGCGGCAGGAACCATCGGCGGATTTTGCCAGGCGGGTGATGGCCGGCCTTCAGTCCGAGCCCGCGCCGAGGTCCGGGTGGATCACGGTGATTCGTAATCTCTTCCGCTTCCCCGCCCTGCGCTGGGCCATGACCGCCGCACTTTGTGCCTTGTTGATTGTCGGAGTGCTGGCCTATCGCCGCCACCAACAGGCCGTAGCCCAGGGCGAGATGGCGCGCGCCAAGGTCATGCTGGCCCTGCACATCGCCAGCAGCAAATTGAATGTTGCACTCCGAGGGGTCCGCCGGGCCGACGGGCCGAAGAAAGTTCAAGACGCCCAGAGATCCGAGTGAGGAATGGAGCACTTTATGAAAACACCCACGACAAATTTTTGCAGGCAGGCCGGAATGCTGCTGGCTTTCACATGCGCGGGTCTGCTTCTCAACGCCAATGACGCCCGCGCCCAAAACGGCAGGCTCGAAATCAATCACCTTGAAAAATTGGCGGACAAAGCCGCGGAGGTGGTGGACGTGAATCTGGACGGCGCTCTGCTGCAGCTCGCCTCCAAATTCATGTCTGACAAGAGGGATCCGGACGAGGCCGCCGCCAAAGATTTCATCCAGCACCTGCAAGGGATTTACGTGAAAAGCTACGAATTCGACAAGGAAGGCGAATACAGCCGGGCGGACGTGGATGAAATTCGCCAGCAGCTCCGCGCCCCCACCTGGAAACGGACGGTGGAAGTTCGAAGCAAGCGGGACGGAGACAACGCGGAAGTCTACCTGATGCCCGGCAAGGGCAGCGGCGACGACGCCATCAAGGGACTCGCCATCCTCTGCGCCGAGCCCAAGGAATTGACCGTAGTCAACATCGTCGGCCCCATCAATCTGGACAAGCTCGCCGCGTTGGACGGAGAAATGGGAGTGCCACGCCTGGGGCTGGTGCGCACCGGCAAGGGCAAAAGGGAAACCAAGGACGGAAAAGAAAACAAAGATGGCAAGGATTCCCAGGACGGTAAAGACTCCAAGGAGGCGACGAGCCATGACCAAGCCAAATAGCTCCCGCGCCAGGACTCTGACCATCGCCGCCTTGATATTTGCCTCTCTTTCTTTTACTCCGCCCGCCCAGGCGCGCGACAAGGAGTTTGGAGTGCTGGTTCATTACGTTGAATCGCATTACCACGTCCACCGGCAATACCGGTTTCTGATGGGCTTTGCGTCCCTCACCGTGGATATCGTGCGCCCCTACGGCGTGAAGGGAATGAAACTCGCTCTTTGGGAGAACGGGAAAATTACCTCGCCGAAGGACGACCTGGATTTTCCCGCCGTGGTCAAGGCCGGCCTGGCCGGAGGATGGCAGCCCATGGTTCGAGTGTGGTCCCGCCGCGATGGAGAGCGTACCGTGATTTTTGCCAAACCCGATGGCAAAAACATGAAACTATTGGTAGCCACTGTGGACCAGGAAGATGCGGTGGTGATTCAATTGAAAATCAATCCCGACCAATTGAGCCGATGCATTGACGAGTGGTCGAGGGGAGGACGCCACGAGCAAAATGGCGACTTGAAGGGTGCCAAGCCCTCGACGCCAAATGAACAGGATTTGGATGCGAGGGAAACCACGAACGGGATGTAAAGGCGCAGATTTCCGCTGGGAACTTACCGTGCCCCTTCTACCTGCCTCAGGTAGAAATTACCAAGGCCGCGTTTTGCTCAAGCATCATCCGACTTCGACCATCTCGTGGGAAATCAGCCGTTTAGGCGGCCTTCCGGTTTGGCATCGCCTTTGCAATTACAGGGGATGAGCATAAAACCGAGGAGGTTCAGTCTATGAAAAAGTTTATTGTCTATACAACGGCATCATCTTTGCTTCTTCTCACTTCTCTGCCCGGTATGGCCCAACGAGGCTTGTTGGGAGGGCATGCCTCAACTTCGTCCCGCATCTCGGCAAGCTCAATGAATCATGCCGGTTTACAATCCCGCACCGAGCGATCGAAAAACGTTCGGGCTATTACGAACTCGAAAATGCAAACCCGATCGAATGCCGAGGTAAGGGATAAAGGTCTGGCTCGAGCCAGTGCGACTCAAAGCGTCAACACCAAGGCTGACTCAAACCGGGACTTCACCGTCGCGCCCGGCGTCGGCAAATCGGAGGCGCGCACTTCCTCCAAGACAAACGCCGGGGAGAGCTCGAGTACCAGCCTGAAGGCCAATGGCCTGGTGAAAGCGCAGGCTGCTCAAAGCGCCAATACGCAGGCTGACGGGAACCGGGATTTCGCCGTCGCACCGGGAATGAGCAAGGCGGAGGTGAGCACGTCCTCCGGCTCGCAAACCAGCGAGAGCTCGAGTACCACTCTGAAGGCTAACGGACTGGGCAAGGCGCAGGCATCCCAGAGTGCAAGCGTGGGGGCAAGGGCGCACTCTTCACACGCAGGGAAAATCAAGCATCACTTGCACCTCTAAATAAAAACGCCAGTGCAACTGGCGGACTGATTCTCCAGGAGCCTAACCCTTGGGCCTCCCTGGTGAACGAGGGCGCTACCCAGCCATAATGGCGAAGGGGTGGCGCCCTTTATTATTTGAAGAGAAGCATTTTTGGGCCAGCTTGTTGGTTCGTGTTTAAAGTTTCTGTTGCTGGCCCTCGTCATCCTATCAACGCCTGCCTTCACGCGATGGCCTCCAAAGGCCAGCTTGTGCCGGAAGCAGTTTTTAGTTTTTGAGCAAGTCCGGACCTGATTCGGAAAGGCACCGGGGATTCGAGCCCGAGACGAAGCTCGATGTATTCGATCCAGAGAATTTTTTTTGCGGAACGGGAAATCTCTCTCCATGGAATGAAAAGAGGAGGGTGTGCTATTCGCAAGGGCCACATGACGCTGAGATAAAGTCCGCGCGGGTCGGCCCCGACAATGAGGCAATGGTTATAGCGGGTCAAATACCGCATCTGAGCGCTTTCAAATTTCCACTGGCTCCCGGAAAATGGGTCCGTGCTTCGATAAGGCTCAACGAGCGACGCCCACCCGCTGACATGACTGATGTAGGTAATGGAAATCCACGAGGCGACAATAAAAGTCAGGATTGCGAACACAAAAAGGTGGGTGTTCACCATGGCTGGCCCCGGGCCTTCTGCCTACAGCTTCAGCTCCACAATCGTTGCACCCGTGCCGCCTTCACGCAGAGGTGCAGGATAGAATTTTTCCACGTGCGGATGGACAGCGAACATTTCGTGCAAGGCGCGCATCAGAATGCCTTTGCCATGCCCATGCACCACGCGGAGACGGAAGCGTCCACCCACAAAGCTTTCATCAAGAAATTTATCCACCAAGTCGCGCGCCTCGTCGGCGCTGGCGCCAATCACATTAATCTCCGCCGACGCCGGGCCGGAGTCAGCTTGGGCATGGCTCGCGGCACGCAGGCTTGCTTCTGCCGGGCCCCCAACAGTGTCATGGATGGCGATAGGCTGCGCGTTCTTAGCCCGGGCCAGCACTTTCACTTCGTTTTTCCGCACGCGCATGCGCAAGCGTCCGACTTCCAACTCAAGTTCGTCGTCGCCCACCAGGGCAGTGACAGTTCCAGGAGCGGAGAGATTCGCCACACGCACGCGGTCACCGACGGATGGTGGCGCTTCGATGACTTGCTCATGCTCTGCCGCCGGGGCACCCAGCGTCTCGAGAACTTGAGCGTTCCACTCGTCGCGGGTCTCGCCGCTCATCACCGCCGCCTTGCGTTCGGCTTTTTTCCCAAGGCTGGCCGATCTGCCCTGGGCGACTGCCTCGGCGCGAATCTGCGACAGCGTCTTTTCCCATTTTTGTTCGTACTGTTTCAGGGTGTCTTCCAGCCGCTCATCCAGCTCGCGAAGTTTCTTCCTGCGCTCCTGCTCGAATTTCTGCTCCACCTCCACTTGGTGGGCCTCGAACTCGGTGCGCTGACGGTCCAGCGCGGTCAATCGGTTTTCGAGCTCGGTCTTTTGATCGTGCAACGTGGCGACCAGCGCGGACGCTTCAGCGTCCGCGGGATCGATCAGGCTGCGTGCCTTTCGGACAATGCCGGGATCGAGGCCCAGGCGTTCGGCCGTATCGATGCCACTCGACTTGCCGGGCAATCCGCTGATCAGCCGGTAAGTCGGTTCGAGTGTGGCCTCATCAAACTCCATGCTCGCGTTCAGCGCCTGGAGGGTTTCCGCCGCATAAGCCTTCAAGCGCGAGTGGTGAGTGGTGACCAAGGTGACGGCGCCGCGCTCGCGGAAATGCTCCAGGATGGCGACGGCCAGCGCCGCGCCCTCGTTGGGCTCGGTGCTGGCGCCGATTTCGTCGAGCAGAACCAGATCATTGCGGTCCGCCACCTGCACCATGGACTGAATGTTGGCAATGTGGGCGGAGAAAGTGCTGAGGTTGGCCTGGATGGATTGCTGGTCACCGATGTCGGCCAACACGCGTTGAAAAATGTGTAGGCGCGCCTGGCTGGCCGCCACGGGAAGGCCGGCCTGCGCCATCAGAACAGAAATTCCGGCGGTCTTCAGCGCCACCGTCTTGCCTCCGGTATTCGGACCGCTGACGATCATCAAGATCTTGGGCCCGCGCAATTCAATGGTGATGGGGACCGGATTCCGTTTCTGGGCGCGCAACGATTTTTCCAGCAGGGGGTGCCGCGCATCCTTGAGCACCAGTCCGGGTGCGGAAAGGAATTCGGGCAGGCAACAATCGTAGGCGCGCGCAAATTCAGCCTTGGCAAATATCAGGTCAAGCTCGCTCAAAATTTCGGCCGCCTCCGCGAGCTCGGATTTCTGCACTCGAAGCAATTCGCTGAACTCGGCCAGGATGCGCTGGATTTCCGCAAACTCACGTTCCTGAAGCTCAACCAGTTCGTTGTTCATGGGCACCGTCTCGAGCGGCTCCACAAATACGGTGGCGCCGGAAGAGCTGGTGCCGTGAACCACGCCGCCCACCCGGCGCTTTTCTTCATTGCGAACGGGAATCACAAAGCGCTCGTTGCGCAGCGTCACCACGGCATCCTGCAAAACCTCGTCGTGGCTGAATTGGCGCACCAGCTTTTCCAGCGTGGACTGGACTTCGCCGCGCAGCCGATCAGTTGTTCGCCGAATGCGGGCAAGCTCTTTGCTCGCGGATGAATCCACGCTGCCATCGGGAAGAATTTTTCCGTCCAAATGCCTGACCAGTTCCCGGAAGTCCCCCATCCGTCCGGCGAGCATGTCCAAACTGTTGAACGGGCTTTTCGCAAACAAGCCCCGAAGATCGCAGGCCGCGCGCGCCACCTCCACCAACCCGAGAATCTCCTGCGGGTCGAGCGCCACCCCCTCGATGCTCAGTTTCTCCAGGGTCGAGCGTGGATCTTTAATTCCGGAAAAACTCGGGCGCGAGCTTTCAGCCAGGAAATCGCGCGCTTCTTTCACCAGCTCAAAATCGCGCCTGATGAGGTCAAGGTCCGTGCGCGGCTCGAGCAGGGCCACTCGCGGTCCTGCGATGGGCCCGGTGAGGAATCCGCGCAAAAGCTCAATGACGCCGGAAAACTCCAGAACCTCACGCGAGAAAAGATCGAGAACTTCTAATTGTGCCTCGGAGTTCGTCATGTAGGGAAATGGGGGCCATGAACCGCCCGATTGAGAATCGTATCGGTGAAGGAAGATGGTGTCAACGAATCACTCCAAGCGATTACCGCAGGAATTCTCTCAATTTCTCAACCGCGTGGTCCGCGTCCTCGACCAGGGTGACGATTTCCATCGCATTTGAGAAACGTTCAAGGGAAGGCGCACCCGTGGCCCCGAGGTGGACTTCCTGATTCAAGCACTCGATCACGGGCCGCCAATAGGGCGCCCAGACCAGCAGGGGACGCCGGCCACCCAGCGTGCTGGAGAGCACCGACTTATTCATCAATTCCCACGCCAGGGCCAACTCCACCAGAGTGCCCGTTCCGCCCGGCAGGACTACATAAGCGTCGCCGCGCTCGACCAGAGTTATCAGCCGTTCTGGATACGATCGGGTTCGCACTTCTTCTGTTATCCACCGGTTGGGGCGCATTGGCCACACTTCGCAGGTGACCCCAATGGTCAAGCCGCCCGCCTCCCGGGTGCCCCGCGCCGAGGCTTCCATCAGGCCCCCGTAGCCGCCATTGCAAATAGCAAAGCCGGATTCCGCGCACAGCCTGCCTAGGCGGCGGGCGTCAGAATAGGCCGCGCTGCCCTCGTCAGGGAGAGAACTGCCAAAAATGGTTACCGTCGCCATGGCGTCAAATTAATTCCGCTCTGGATCTATTGGGTGATTGAGTGATCAAGCAATTGCAAGGACCAGGGCAGTTAAAGGCCCGATGACTCAATTGCGCCAATCTGAGAATGCGTTAATGGTCTTGTGGCTCATGTTTTCGAGCTGCGGCCGCCTTCCTTCTTCTAATTTTTTTTCGCCCGCCAAATCTCTCGAAAATCGCCAGCGCGATCTGGTCCGCGGCGCGAGCGCCCTCACGCGCGCTGGCGGAGTGGGCATTTCCAAAGATCGAAAAAGCCAGCTGCTCCCCTGATGGCAATTCCATGTAACCCGAAAGCGCATTTACGTGAGTGATGGTCCCGGTTTTGGCATGGATGGATCCGTCAGCGGCAGTCCTTTCGAGGCGGCCGGAAAGGGTTCCATCCGCGCCTGCAACAGGCAACGAGTCAAGGTAATCGTCGAAATGCGACGACCGGGCCATGTGCTCGAGGATTTTAATAACAGCCGCGGGCGCCAACAATGCCTTGCGCGAGAGGCCGGAACCATCGGCAAAATAAAACTCGTCGGGCGAAATCCCCGCCTCGAAGGCAAATTTGTTGAGGACGTCCAAGCCCGCCTCCGAGCTGCCGAAATTTTCCACTTCGTGCCCCAGCGTGCGCAGGAGCATTTCCGCGTGCAGGTTCTGGCTCACTTTATTGATCACTACGATGTCCTCGCGCAGCGGGGGCGAGAGGTGTTCCGCCAGTACAACCCGGTGCTCCGTCGAAGGCACAGGTTCGGCCATGGTGGCCGCCTCCATGCGGGTGGAGTGCTTCACCACCACCTGGCCTCGCACCTTGATGCCGCGCTCTTCGAGCAGCTTGCGAAACATTTCACCTATCAAAAGAGGCGGGTTGTCAATGGAAACGGTGCCGTCATCCACGGTGGAGCCGACAGGGACCTGGCCCCAAACATCCAATTGATTTGAGCCTTCCGCGCGCTCCACAAAAATGCGCTCCCGGATGTCCGCCCCTGCGGTTTCCAGGCGATTGTTGAGCTGGTAATAGTCACTGAGGGGAGCAAGCGAAACCAGCGCCGGGGCTCCTGCCATGGGACCGGGCTGGACGTGGAGCAGAAGCTCGTTGTCATTGAAGGCCAGCGCGGTGACCGGGGCGCCGTACCCCCATTCGAGATCTTCCTCCGCCCATCCGTGGCCGTAGGGCTCAAAGAGGAAATAGCTGTCATCCGCCACGAGATTGCCCAGAACCTCATGTACGCCGCGCGCCGCAACCTGGTCCGCAAGCTCCCGGAAAACTGCGTCGGCGTAAATTCTGCGCTCGGTCTTCAAATGGTATGGCAAAACACGGCTCCCGAGGTTTGCATCACCGCGTCCCACCAGAATCAAGTCACCGACTCGTCCTCCGGCGTCAGGCACAGTGTTGGATTCAACCGTAGTGTGAAAAACATAATCGGGGCCAAGTTTTTCCAATGCGGCGGCGGTGGTAAAAAGCTTCATATTGGAAGCGGGCGTGAAAAGGTGGGTCGCATTCCGCTTGAAGAGGACTCTGCCGTCGCGGAGGCGCACCACTTCGATACCCCAAAAACCGTGTTGTGCCGGGGATTGGCGAAGGATGTAGTCAATGTGCGGGCCGAGTGCGCGGGGGATTTTGGCCCGCGTTTTTTTGACTGCCCTCGCCGAGGCGCAAGAAAGGAACGCGCCAGCAAGGAGGAGCAAAAGCAGGTTGCGGCGGGTATGATTTGAGTTGATCACGCTGTGCATGGGGCGGCAGTTGATGATCGCCGAGTGAAGGATGCGCACACCCGGCGTTTATCGACCGCTTGCTGGGTTACCGGCGGCCCGGCAATTGGGCCACCTCTTTGGCGAAGTAAGTCAAAATGACATCCGCGCCCGCGCGCTTGATGGAGGTGAGCGATTCCATCACAATCCGCTCACGATCGATCCAGCCCTTTTGCGCGGCGGCTACTATCATCGAGAATTCGCCGCTCACCTGATAGGCCGCCAGGGGCACGTCGAACGTACGCCGCGCCAGGGCGAGGATATCAAGATAGGGCAGCGCCGGTTTTACCATAATGATGTCCGCGCCTTCTTCGATGTCGAGCGCGATTTCACGCATGGCTTCGCGCTGATTGGCGGGATCCATCTGATAAGATTTTCGATCGCCGAATTTAGGCGCCGAATCCGCCGCTTCGCGAAATGGCCCGTAATAGCCCGAGGCATATTTCGCCGAGTACGCCAGGATGGGCGTGGCCGTGAACCCGCGCGCGTCGAGTTCGCGCCGGATGCGCCCCACGCGGCCGTCCATCATATCGGACGGTGCGACCATGTCCGCGCCGGCTTCCACTTGGGTGACGGCGGTCCTGGCCAGCAGTTCCAGGGTCGAATCGTTATCCACTTCGCCGTCTTTGATCAGGCCACAGTGCCCGTGGCTGGTGAATTCATCCAGGCACAGATCGCAAATCACAATCAAATCCGGCACGGTTTTCTTGACCGCGCGCACGGCGCGCTGAACGATCCCATCAGGATCATAAGCGCCCGATCCCACTTCATCCTTCTTTTCAGGGATGCCGAAAAGGATCACTGCGGGAATTCCGAGGTCGAAAACCGCTTTGCACTCTTCCCCCAGCAGGTCCACCGACCAGCGATAATTGCCGGGCATGGACAAGATTTCGTTCTTCACCTTGGCGCCGGGGCACACGAACAACGGGAATACAAGTGAGCGCGCGCTCAATTCCGTTTCGCGCACCAGCCCGCGCAGTGCCTCCGAGCGCCGCAGGCGGCGTGGACGATGGGTTGGAAATGACATGGTCCGTATCCTTTGTCCAATTATAGCTGTTAGTCGCCAGCTTGCAGCGGGCATTTCCGGGCGCAAACTTTTTGGCTGTAACTTGCGACCTGCGCTTCTCTTCTTTGATTATGGTTCGATTCCGTTCATTTCCCGCTAAACGCTCAGAGCTGATACACCCTAATACAACCTTTCCCTGGTCCTCAAATTTCCAAACGTGCCGACATTCGATAATGAAAGCGCGACGCGATACGAATTATCCTGCCGCAGCGCTCCCAAGGCAAACCGGCGATATTCAAAGTCGATCCCAAAGCATCCGAAATTATAAGTGGCCTGGCCTACGGTTTGCAGCGCACTTCCCTGCGCAAGATTGTAGTAAATCCCATAAGCGCCGCTGAACCCCTTGCGGTTGAGGTTACCAAAAGTAGCCACGGTTTGCAGCAGATGGTAGGAGGAGAGTTGCGAAAGCGTGGTCGTGGGCGGAAGCGGCGTTAGAAGGGCGGCTGTACGGTTAATGTAAAAATCCGTCAACGATACGCCCAGGGGGCCGTGATGCGCCGTCCCGGTGATGCCGGCATTCAAGACTCCTCCTCCATTGGGATTAAAATCGGCTCGCAATTCCATGTTATAGGTCGGGGAGGGCGCGACTTTCAATACTGTCACCAAGGGCGACAGGCGGCGACCCTGGGCAAATGCGAAACCCGTGAGTGAAATCGTGGGATCCCACACTACTCGCTGGCCCGGCAGGAGGGCGCCGCCAAAGGTCGGATCGAAATAGTATTTTTGAGACAAGCGCAAAGAAATGAGGTCGCGCGCCTGGGGCATCTGTCCGGATGCGTCAGGCGAGTCTTTCCTCGCCATCAGAGAGTTGGTCACGGAGAACTCAATCTCGTTGGTTTCCGAGAGCAGGTCAATCTGGTCAAAGCGCACGATGCTGTCAATATCCTCCCGGTCGCTGGCGCGGACCAGGCCGTAGCGAATATCGGGCACCACGACGTGTTTTAATTTGTAGCCCCAGATTTTCCGGCTAAATATTTTTTCAATCGACGGCGGCCGCAAATCCGCGGAGAAATCTCCCATAATCCGGGTAATTGGGGTTTGTCCCGGGCGAAGGCTTGTACCGTAGCGCGTGGCGTCAAACCCAAATGACGGGGTGAAGTTAAACCCCCAAAATGGCTTAATGCGCGCGCTGAGTTCGGGATGAATATCGAACCGATCGGCAATCGTCCCGGTGGAAAACCCGGGCTCGGTTCGTCCCACTCCGTCGGCGGAAGCGTCGAACGAAAAATAAAATGGCGACTCGCCCACCTGCTTTTCCATCCTTGAAATGGAGAGGCTCGGCAATTCCCTGATGGTAATGGAATTCCCCGCCGCACCGCCCGAGCCCAATGCCGGAGGACAAACGATGTTGGTTTTAACGCCGTTGGTGACCAACACACCTGCCGTGCAAAGAAAGTTCTGGTAACGGGAGGCATAGACGTCAATGCTGTAGGCGTCAAAATTCTTGGTTAGAAATCCAGTTTGGCGCGCTTCCGCGCTCACGGCTTGAATAAAAGTGCTGCTCCAGGTTTGGCGGAAGGCGAGGGAGGGCACCATGTCCACGTCGAGTACTCCTCGAAATCCGAGGCCCACGTTCTCAGACTCCCCGGTGGCCCTCAAACTATCGCCGGAGGCCTGCAGCCTTTGCCCGCCGGGAAATTCGAAGCCCCTGTCGTTGATCCCAAAATAGTCCACCGTGAGATCGCTGGACGGGCTGGGCTTAAGGCGAAATTGCGCGCTTCGCGTCAGACCGCGCGCACTGTAATCTTCAACTCCAAGCAGGAGGTCGGCGCTGGGATTGATGGCCCAGAAGAAACCGTCTCCGGCGATGAAGCCATATTGCGTGGAGTTGCCGATGTGGGGAAGGAGAAATCCCGTCTGGCGTGGCCGCGGGGCAATCGAGGTAACGATAACTGGCAAGTAAAGCAGGGGCACATTCATAAGTCGAAAGAGAGCGCCATGGGTCACGATTTTGTCATTGACAGCCACCCGGGCACGATCTGCCGACAATGACCAGTTTTTCTCCTCGGGACGGCAAGAGCTCAGTCGCCCGTGCTCGACCGTATAGGTATTCTCATCGAGGCGATCGACTCTTTGAGCCTGAACGAAAAACGGGTTTGGCGACAACACCACATGGGGACGCGGCCGCGCGGCAGTGTGGAAGAAACCATGTCCGTTGGAAAACCAGCCTTTCCCCGTTTCCACATTGTAATGGGCCTCGTCCGCCTCCAAGTGGGCTAGTGGATCGGTAAACTTCACGTGGCCGGTGGCGATAATTTCATTGGTGTTGCGGTAGTAGATGGCGTTGTCCGACTCCAACTTGAACTGCAAGTAAGTCACTTCAACGTGTCCGTGAAGGTAGTATATCTCCCTGGTTAACTCTCTGGAGTCGGAGCGAACGGTCACGGTTGACTTCAGGTTTTGGAATTGCAAGGGAATGGAAGGCGCTTGCTGAGTTTGTGGAGTCGGGAAAAACTCCGAGTTGAGAACCGTGATGATTGGAAGGGCCGAGCAAGGAGCAAGCGCATCCTGCTGCGCCCATGCCAAGGGCGCCAACATCGAGGTTAACGCTAATCCCAGAAGGAGGGGTGCGCGGCGCGAAAAGAGTCCGGGCCAAAGAACTCCAAACTCCTGCACTAGGGAGCGGAAAAAATGGACGATGTTGAAACGTTGCATACCGGCCATCCGCCATTCTACTCGAAAGCACTTTGTTCTACTGCACGGTTTTGTTAAGATGCTTCCGGAACTGCTAAACGCTGCCTGGAGGACATCAAGCGAGCGGTGAAGTGCCCTAAGTGTGGATTCGTCAGCCATCCCGACCTGGCCCATTGCAAGCGATGCGGGCATGTGTTTGGTCCGGAGGTAAAGAAGGATAATTCATCGCTGAATACCTTGCTGCGTTCCTCTTCTCCCCTGCCAACAAACGCGGAATCAACGCCATCCTTGTCAAACAAAAATCGGCTATCCGCAGAGTTGCCAGGCGACTTGGTCCCCCGGCGTCCTGTGGCATGGGAAAATGCGACGGCTCCGGCCGCCACAAACTTCGGTGCGTTGCCTGCCGAGACCCGTCCCCATCTGCCATCCCCTGGCCCGCTGTTGCGCGATGAACTATCCGGCCGAGTGCAGAAATTCAGGAGCCGTCGGGCGCGATTGCGTGGAGGTTTCGACCCCAGCACCACGCTCGATTTTGAGTTCGACTCCGTTGAAACCGATTCGCCAGAGGAGATCGCAGCCCTGATTGGCGGCCAAGTGATTGAATTCGCTGAACGAGGTCGCAATCCCAATGCCCTCGCTGATCTGTCAGGGCAGGGTTCGTCGCCGATGGAATCGATGCCCCAGATTCCCACTGCAAGCAGCCTGCGAGTGCTGAGTGGCGCAGCCGTCCAAGCTGGAGAAACTCCTTTGAGCCGCCTCCAACCAGCCTCGGAGCCGGTGGAGATAATTCTCGACTCGGGTCCCCCGGCTCACCAGGTGTCGCCGCTTCTGGCTCACGCTTCCGCTCATCCCCTCGATCTGATGGGACGACGTTTCGCGGCCGGCTTGGTGGACGCATCGGTGCTGCTTGCCGGGCTGGGTGTGTTCGCGGCCATCTTCCGGGCGGTTCGCCCCCAGACAGCCACGGTTTCATTCCCGCCCGTAATGCTGATCGCTTTAGGCGTCATTGCGGTGTTCTTGATGCTGTTCTATTTTGGAATCTCGGTGGCATTCACAGCCTCCACTCCGGGCCTGACCTGGATGGGGCTGGAAATTCGGAATCTCGATGGTGAGGCGCCAAGTACGCAGGAGTCATGTTGGCGTGCGTTCGGCTATTTGGTTTCCGCCTCGGCTTTGTTTTTGGGATTTGTCTGGGCTTTGCTCGATAGCGACGGACTCACTTGGCACGACCTGATGTCCGGCACGTATGTAAATGAGCGGGAGGGCTCGTAACAAATCAATGGGCCAGGGCCGCTTTATCAATCAAAAACTCGGAAAGCGGATGAGCCGCCGACTGGCTCTTGCAAAGGCGCACCTTCCCGGTCAAAAACCATCTACCTCCCATCTTGGACCAACCGCGAAAAGATCGAAACCTCACGACTCCCTCCAGAAATTTCCTGCCCCCTCGGAATCAAAAGTGTGATTCAGAGTTTCCGCTGCCCTTTGCCGCTGCCTGATGGAAAAGATCCGTATTTCGCGGGCCACAAAACGCCCCTCACGTTTCCCAGGATGTTCCGAAACTTTTTATTTATCCTGGCTTGCGAACGCAGCCGAATTTCAGATAGAATCCGGTTGACTAAAGCTGCCAAGAAGTGCTAAAGAAACATTATCGGTGGTCGGGGGGGCCTAGCAATATTAGGACTCCCGGTAGTCCTGTTCTTTCTGCTTATCTGCGTGCCGGGTGCGGTCCTGATTCCGGGTTGAAGGCACAACGTTGATCCCCGCCAAGCTTCGCGTCACTGGAGAAGTGGGTTTGCGCGCTGCAGGGTGGAGGGGAATAGTAGGCTCAACTCGCGAAATATCTTTTACATGAAATCAAGGAGGCAACCGTGAAAAAGTCTTGGATTAATGTTCTGGGATTAATTCTTGGATTAACGTTATTGACGAGCCTGGCGCGGGGCCAGGCCACTACTTCGCTAAAAGGAACCATCGCTGACCAGACGGGCGGAGTGGTTCCCGGAGTGACCGTCACGCTGACCAACCCTGCCACCGGGACCACCCGTACCGCCAAAACCCGCGGAGACGGCGGGTACGAGTTTGCCCAGGTGCCGCCAGGATCCTACAACCTCACCGTCGAGGCGGCAGGCTTTGATAAATATGTCCAAGAGGGCATCCCTCTTCTGGTGAACACCCCCAGCACAATCAACATTGCCCTGCAAGTGGGCAAGAGCACACAAACGATCGCCGTGGTCGGGGAAGCGCCGGTCTTGAATACTGCCGATGCCTCGGTCGGTGCTGCACTCAGCGAGAGCCAGATCAAACAACTTCCTTTGGAGGCGCGGGATGTGGCAGGACTTTACAGCCTGCAGCCGGGCGTCGTTTTCCTGGGCACCCGTACGGACATTGATTATAACACTGACACGCGCAGCGGCGCCGTCAATGGGGCGCACAGCGACCAATCGAACTTTACCCTGGACGGCGTCTCCGTCAATGACCAGAGTGGCGGCCACGCCTTCCAAACCACCTTGCGAATGAATCCGGACGCTATCCAGGAGTTCCGGGTGACCACCACCAACTACAACGCCGACGAGGGCCGCTCCTCGGGAGCGCAAGTGGTGATTTCAACCAAGGGCGGAACCAACCACTATCACGGTCTGGCCTACGAATATAACCGCAATACAGTGACGAGCGCCAACGATTGGTTTATCAAGCAAGCCGAGATCACCAACGGGCAGCCGAACCAGGCGCCCAAACTCATTCGGAACATCTTTGGCGGCAATTTTGGCGGGCCGATAAAAAAAGACCGGGCTTTCTTTTTCCTGGACTTCGACGGGCGCCGCGACAGTCAAGAGGTCAGCGTGGTTCAGACGGTGCCGACCGCCACTTTGCGTCAGGGCATCATTCAGTACAACAACGTAAATGGTGGAGTCACCACTCTGATGCCCTCGGATCTCCAAGCGATGGACCCGCTAGGCATCGGACCGAGCGCCGTCTCCCTGGCCTATTTTCAGACCTATCCTGAGCCCAACGATAATTCCGTGGGGGACGGGCTGAATTATTCCGGCTATCGTTTTCCAGGCAAAGTACACCGGCGTTTCGATACTTACCTTGGGCGCTTAGATTACAATTTGACCTCCAACGGCAACCAACGCCTGTTCTTCCGCGGGAATCTTCAGCCCTACGACTACGACAGTGGCGCGCCCTTCCTGCCCGGAATGCCATCTTCAGCCAATGAGGATTTCACCAAGGGCACAGCCCTGGGGTACACGGCCGTCCTAAGTCCGACTCTCATCAATACGGTTACCTGGGGGTGGACGCGGGCGAGTCATGCGATCCTCGGCAGCTCGACTCTTCCCTGGGTTGAGATGCGCGGTTTAAGCCAGAATATCAGCCGCAGTAGTGGTTACGTCCTCACTGACAATAACTTTGTGGACAATCTCAATTGGCAAAAAGGGACCCATGCCTTTGCCTTTGGCACCAACCTCGAATACATCCGCAATCCGCGAAAGAGCCTGAATAACTCGTTCAGCGATTGCATAGCCAACGCCTCCTGGCTCACCACTTCCGGCATCGCCAATAAGGGAATCCCGTTCGACCCGGCGGCGAGCGGCTTCCCGGCCGTGGATCCCGCCTTCAACAATTCTTATGATTTCCCGCTGATCGCGCTCATTGGGGCTTGCACGGAAGATGACGCAACCTATAATTACACCAAGACGGGATCTCTGTTGGCACAGGGCGCTCCCACACAACGCCATTTCGCCGCCAACGAGTTCGAGTTCTACGGCCAGGACGCCTGGCACGCGCGATCGAACTTCACCATCACTTACGGCTTGCGGTGGGAGATGCAGTCGCCGCCCTGGGAGACGACGGGATTACAGGTTGCCCCCAGCGTCAATATGAGCCAATGGTTCCAGCAACGAGGAATCAACGCCAACGAAGGGATTCCCTCCAGCCAGGATCCCTTAATCTCTTTTGGCCTGGCAGGTCCGGCAAATAATAAACCCGGGTACTACCCCTACGCACGGCACAATTTGGCCCCACGGCTTGCCTTCGCTTATTCGCCCCAGCCGACATCAGGCTGGCTCCATAAACTATTCGGCGAAAACAAGACATCGATCCGTGCCGGCTTTGGTATCGTTTACGACCACATCGGCCAGGGTCTGCTCAACAGTTTTGATACCTCCGGGTCGTTCGGGCTTTCCACTCAGTTGAGCAACACGGCTGGCGTTCAGTCGCTTGATTGCGCGCCGCGCATAACCAGCGTCAACGTCATTCCGACAACCGGTTGCGGCGGGACCATCTTCCCAAACGCACCTCCGGGCGGCTTCCCGCAAACACCTCCTCTTGACAATCAGTTGGGTGGCTTCTCCATTGCCTGGGGGTTGGATAACGCCATCCGAACTCCCTATTCCTACATGATTGATTTTTCCATTCAACGGGAGTTGGCACACAACATGAGTTTGGAAGTGTCTTATGTGGGCCATCTTTCGCACCGCCTTTTGGTGCAGGAAGACATGGCGTCACCCTTGGACTTTCGGGATCCAAAAAGCGGGGTTGACTATTACACGGCCGCCTCTGCCCTTTCTCGAATTGGAACCACGTGCCCTCAGGCGAGCGCCCCTTGCACCCTTAACGTAACCAGCGCCTCGGTCGCCCCCGGGGTCGCCCAATACTGGTCTGACATCCTCGGGCCGGCCCCGGCGGGGGGGTATCCCATCCTGGCAGGATCCGGGACAACCATGGACGCAACCCAGGCGGCTTATGACGTGTTCAGCGATCCCGCCGACGGGACCCTTTACAACGAAACCAGCGGCTTGTTTTACCTCGACCTTCTCGGTTATCCCGTAACCCCAGCGACGGGCTTAAATACGTTTTACAACAATCAATACTCATCGCTCTATGCGTGGCGGTCGATTGGAAACGCCAGTTACCATTCCCTTGAAGTAAGCATCCAGAAACGGTACAGCCATGGCCTGAACTTCGGGCTCAATTATACCTTTTCAAAGTCCATTGACCTGATGTCCGACGCATATCGAGTTGGCCCTTGGGGAGGGTTGGGCGGTCAGGTCATCAACTCCTGGAACTATAAGCAGATGAGGGCCGTCTCCGACTTTGACACAACCCACCAAGTCAACGCCAACTGGGTCTTCGAGTTCCCGTTTGGCCGGGGCCGCAAGTTTGCAAATAAATCAGGCGGCGTCGTCAATGCGATTATCGGCGGGTGGCAAACCTCCGGACTCTATCGTTGGACAAGCGGTTTTCCCGTCAATGTTTCCAACGGGCTCACCTGGCCCACCAACTGGCAACTTGGCGGGCAAGCAATGCTCAATGGCCCGGCGCCCGCAACCCAAACGACCAAGAATGGGAACGGCACGGTTAATATGTTCGCCAACCCGTCCACAGCCTTTGCTGCTTTCCGCCATCCATTGCCCGGCGAATCCGGCAATCGCAACGTCATCCGGGGCGATGGATTTTTCGGTTGGGATGAGGGTCTGGAAAAGAGTTGGAAAATGCCCTACGCCGAAAACCACGTCCTCCGCTTCCGCTGGGAGGTCTTTAATGTTCCCAATGCCAATCGCTTCAACGTGCAGTCACAGCAGCCCGAACTCGACCAAGTAACCGCTTTCGGGAATTACACCGGCTTGCTCACCGATCCTCGGGTGATGCAAATCGCCTTGCGGTACGAATTCTAACCACTGGAAAGACGGGGGCTTCTTGATGAGGCTCCCGTCTCTCCATTTCGCCCAAACCTTTTCATCCAGTCTATTAAGTCGATCCTCAGTAAAAGATCCTCGCAGCAACTACTCATAGATCGTCGGCATCATATATTATTGTGCGTTGAGCCGGCTCGAGCCGAATCCGCGATAGTAGTTCGACACCGCGAGTGCTATACTGATGGCTGGGTTTGAGTTCAGGACTACGCGGCAAGATATCAACGCCGCCAAACCACCCATATAATAATCCTCTGAAGGAGTTACCGTTCCCATGACCAAACGCATTCGGCTTTTATTGATTTCCATTTCGTGTTTCCTTGTATTTTACGTGGTCATCGGCGGGGTCCTGGGCCAGGGGAACTCCTCAACTGAGAAAACCTATCGAGACCTCGGCGTTTACACCGAAGTGCTCTCCCGAATCAAGACCGATTACGTTACGGAGCCGAACCTGAAAAAGGTGACCGGCGGGGCCATCCGCGGCCTGCTGGAAGCTCTCGACCCTTACAGCACTTATTTCCCTCCCCAGGAATTTCAGGAATATCTTGCCCACCCCAACCCGGGCCCGGCAGATGTGGGAATTTTCCTCTCCAAGAAAATGGGATTCGCCACCGTGGTCTCCGTCCTGCCCGGGAGCCCGGCGGAAAAGGCGGGCATCAAGGCCGGCGATTTGATTGACCGGGTGGAATCCAGTTCGGCGCGCGAACTTTCCGTGGTTCAAATCAAGCGGATGCTGGCGGGACCGGTGGGGACGTCAGTGGCCGTGGCGGTGGTGAAAGAAGCTCAGGGCGAGCCCCAAAAGATTACTCTGCAGCGCGTCATCCCGGATTATCCTGCCGTGGTGGGCAAAATTGTGGAAGACAACGCGGCGTACGTCCGGGTGGCAACGTTCAACAAAGGCATGGCCGAAGAGATTTCCTCCAAGCTCAAAGAACTAACCGCAAGCCACGCCGATAAAGTGGTGTTGGACCTGCGGAACTGCGCCGGCGGTGAAGTGCATGAAGCCATCCAAACCGCGAGCTTGTTTCTGGATAAAGGGTTGATCACCTACGCCCAGGGTCAGCGCTATCCGCGCCAGGACTTCCCCGCCCAGCCCGAAGGAACGGTCATCAAGCTGCCCCTTGTTGTCCTGATTAACCAATCGACGGCGGGACCGGCGGAGTTGGTGGCGTCGGCGGTCCTCGGCAATCATCGTGGGGAGGTGGTGGGCGTTCGCAGCTTCGGTGAGGGAGTGGTCCAAAAGACTATTCCGGTGGGCGACGGGTCCGGCCTGCTTCTTTCAGTGGCCAAGTATTATAGCCTGGACGGAAAAGCGATCAATGACCACGGCGTGACCCCCAGCGTGGTGGAGATGGCCGGCAGTGAAACGACCAGCGTGGATGACGAAAACTCAACCCAGGAACCTGCAAATTTTGGCGACAAGGACGACCGGCAGCTCCGCAAGGCGCTGGACATACTGAAGCAGAAAAACGCGCCCGCGAAAGCCGCTTGAACGGTGCGCCGCCTCTTTCGGCACAGGCCCTCCCAACTGATCAGAGTAATTCCAACTCCCGACTCCTTGGGCGCGCGCCAACCAGCGCGCATATTTCCTTGCCCCCTTTTCATCAAAAATCCGATCTTATTAATTTCACTCTTAATCTTTTCGGCGATTTTCCCCAGCGCGTGTTCGAAACCTGTAAAAAAGGAGGTTCAAGCGCCCGATCGTCGCGCCACCGTCCTCCATATTGTGCAGGCTGTCGAGCGCGCAGGCGGTTCCGAAATCTGGATCAAAGGGCAAGGGGCCCCTCCGCTGCGCACCGGTGCGCCGATTGAAGTCTTGTCGGTTCCATCCAGGTTTGATGCGGTGGTCGCTGCCATCCGACGCCAGGCGGATACCGAGGGGCTGAATATAGAAACTCAAGTGAAAGATTCCGCCGCGCCGTCCCGGTCCCTCGAAATACGCCTGACGCGCCAGAAAGCCCTGGTCAGCCGATGGCGAGTTCGCGAGGTTCCCAAATTACTCCGCGCGGCGATCGTTATAGATGATCTCGGACGAGATCTCGAAGCCGCGAACAGATTGCTCCGCCAGCCCTACCCTTTAACCTTCTCCGTCCTCCCTGAACTTTCCCATTCCTCCGAAACCGCGCGGGCGGCTCATGCCGCCCATCGCGCGGTGATGCTTCATCTGCCCATGCAGCCGGAGCCCGGATCTGGGGCCCAACCCGGACCGGGCGGGATTTTGGTGGGTATGCCAAATGACGAAGTAGCCCGAACCATCCGGTCGGATTTGAACACCGTTCCCTTCGCCGAAGGTGTGAACAACCACATGGGGTCGCGCGCCACGGCCGACGCGGAGTTGATGGCCGTAGTGATGAAAGTGCTGGCGGCGCGTGGACTCTATTTTGTGGACAGCCGCACTACCGCGGAAACTCGCGCCCTGGCCATGGCCCGCCGACAGGGGCTTCCGGCGTTCTACCGCTCGGTATTTCTGGATGACACGGAAACTGTCGGCTACACTCTCGATCAGCTTCGCACGTTTCGGCGGGTGGTCCGGGAGCGAGGCGTCGCCCTGGCCATCGGCCATCCGCACCCCAGCACTATTGAAGCCCTCAAAGAATTTCTCCCCGAATTCGAGCGCGACGACATCCAGTTGGTTCCCGCGTCGCAACTCGTTCGCTTGCCCGAAGCCGCCCGCCTGGAACCGCCGGGCCGCGGGTCAAGTTTCGCCCAGGCAAGAAGCCCTTCACAGAAACGGAATAGGTAACCCATGTGAGTGTGGTGGCGAGGGCCAACCGCCCGCGCCGCGCAAACACCCGGGAACCAAAATGACCGGGGCCCCGTCGCGGTATGCAATGCCAATGAGAAGTTCCGTGTATATCTCTATTTTTCGCTCGGGGGGGGTGTAGCTAGAGAAAGGGTGACGTCTTGATCGAGCCTCATACCGATCAATGATCCCGCTTCCAGGGCAGCTTGTTTGCCATGTGGAAGGATCCATGCGGCCGCGATGCCCGCGGCGGCGGCAGCGATTCCAGGTCCAATTCCAGCGGCGGCACCGGCGGCGGCGGGGGCAATCACGATTGCCGCTCTTTTCTTAATCGAGGGCCCGTGACCTTTGAGATCGCCTTCCGGCCCTACAGTGGGATCGCTCGCGCCTTCACTGGAAAATACTTCCGTCAGGGACCCTAGAATGGCCACCTTTTCGCCGTTTGGCATTTCCAGGGTATCAAAAACAATGGTCAGATAACCGCCCTTGCCTTTTCGACCGGCGGCCTTGACCTCGCCGATGTGTCCGTCAATTCGCAAGCCCTTGGCCAGAACTTCCTGGTCTTCAACTGCCACAGAGTCAATCAGGGTGGTCATCACGCGATCGCCGGCCTTCGAGGTTTTGGAATTGATGGAAGTATGTAATTGGAGCTTGAATTCCGTTCCCTCTGGAATAGTGTATTCCTCTGTGGTGGGTGTGGCGCTATCTTTTGACGCGCTATCTTGCCCCGGCAGCACGCCTGCCGCGCCTGCCATCATCATGCAAAAGATCACACCGTAGGTAATCCTTCGTTTCATTCTTAATCCCCCAGATTGATTCCCCGCCCCGCTCAAGGCCTTCGAGACGACTGGATATCTATTTCACCATCAAACATCCAAGCCCGTCAAAGGGAAAATGGGTAGTGCTTCGGCTTGATCCTTTGTCGCGTCGGTCTCTGACCGCCGGCATTGGATTCAATCGTTTCCGGCGGTCAGAGACCGCCGCTACACCAAATTGAACCACTCCCGGAAAATGGTGCAATCAGCCCGAACAGGCTCTGAGGTTTGGATGCAATAAAGGCTGGTGAGTTGGTTCCTGCAATAACCTCGATGAATGGAGAACGGTCCCCGGAGCCGGCGGCGGCTGGGGAGAGCGCCGCCGGCAAACCGTTTGCCACATTTTGAGCGCTTCAAAACTGGATTTTACAATCTCAGTTCCCAAAAACCAAAAGGGTGAAACTGTTGGGTACTATGCTAGGCCGGGAGAAACGCTGGCCGGGCTGGGGAGCCGGGGCAGGGCCGAATTCCGCCGTGACCAGATAAACGTTGTGGGTTTTGGTGTCCAGCGCCATGGTTCGTGCTCCGCGCTGGGTCGCGATATTTCCAACCACGGTGAATTTGTCCGGTGAGTCTTCGTGCACCACCGTCAGTGTGCCATCACCATTGGAGCTGAAAGCGAGGTCAGTTCCCGGGTCGAAAGTATTGGCGTCCACACCCTGGCCGATGGACGGGGTGGCAATCACTTTTCCCGTATCCGCGTCCATGATGGCCATCATTTTATTGTGGCAACCGCTGAACAGACGCCGATGCACAGTGTCAATGGCCATGCCGGATGGCGACTCGGCGGGTGCAAGCGGCCAGGTATTTAAAAGTTTGAGCGCGTTCGAATCGATGGCCACCACCATGCTCTTATCTTCCAAGTTGGCGTAGACATGTCCGGCTCCATCCGCGGTGGCAAACTCAGGTCGGCCCCCCAGAGGTATAGTTCCGGCCACGGTGCCGGTGGCGCCGTCAATAGCAGTCGAGGTTTGCCCGCGCCCATTCATGGTGAAAACGCGATGAGAGGCGGGATCGTAAACAATTGCGTCCGGGCCCTCGCCGGTGGGGGCGGTGCCCAGGATCTTGAATGATTTCAGATCGAAAATGGTCACGGTGTTGGCGCCCCCGTTGCTGGTAAAGCCGCGCCCGAGGTCGGCAGCGATGGCAATGCCGTGCACTCCCTTGGTGTCGGGGATGTCGCCGACCACGGCGTAGGTATCCGCATCCACCACCATTACGTGCGTTCCGCGAGAAATAAAAACGTGGCGGTTGGCGCTGTCTACATTAAGGTAGTCCCAAAAACCCTCCCCGCCCAATACAACTTTCTTGAGCAGGTGGTAATCGGCCGAGGCCGGAGCGGCGCTCGCGATTGTAAATGCCAACAATACGACTGCGAAGAGAATATGCAAACTACGAAACCCCGTAAGCTTCATTGGAAATGCCTCCTGGAAGTGGTTATGCCGCACCGCTCAGACAATGGCCGGCGGGCGTAGATTCTACCGGATGAAGAAATTAATCGAAAACGAAACCATTATCCCTTACGTGAAATTTAGGCGTTGATTTTTAAACGTGGGCGCAAATCCATTTAAAATGACGGACACAATGTGGAATCAAGCGCCTACGCAAGAGATGACGATTGAACCAGCTCGAAAGTTACAGGTTCACATGAAAATTTATCGCAGCATCAAGGTCTCAAAACCGGCATGGCCCAAGGGTGGCTGCTACTCATCACACACCCGCGCCCTGCGGCATCCAGGCGGAATTCATGTTCAGACAGACGGTTCAATTGACTTATAATTACCCTTTCCAACCCATCCCTTGACAACGGAGCGATTTGTGAAAACCAAACTGTGGCGAATGAAGCACTTCAATATTGCGGCGTTATTCGTTTTTGTCGCGGCCATGATGATCTCTACCGAATCGAAATCTATGGCGGGCCAGGATCCGACCGAACCTCCAACCGGGAAACCAACCGTCCATTTGTTGTCCCCGCCCCCGGACAGGGTTGTGGGCTCGCGCGTGGATGAAAAATCCATGCGAGCCACGATTGAGGAGCTGGTTTCCTGCGGCACACGCAATTCCATTTCCCCCTGGGACGATCCCCAGCGCGGCATCGGGTGCGGGCGCGACAAAATCGTGGCGCGCTTCTCTGCGATTGCCAAAACTTCCGGCGGCCAGCTCCAAGTTGTAGTGGACAAGTTTCAGGCCAAATCCTCGCGCACTTCCGGCTTGACGGGTATGGAAAACGTTTACGCCATTTTGCCCGGGCACGATGCGGTACTGGCCAAAACCGCCATCGTAGTGTCAGGCCACTTTGACTCGATACCTTCCCATCCCTTGGACACGCAATCCGACGCCCCGGGCGCTGATGACGACGCCTCTGGAGTTGCCGTGTCGCTCGAGTGCGCGCGATTGTTGGCGGGAGGAACCTATCGTGCCACGCTGGTATTTGCCACGGTTTCGGGCGAAGAACAAGGATTGCTGGGCGGCACCCGGCTTCTCGAATACCTCCGGCAAAATGGTTACACGGTTGGCGCCATGCTGGATAACGACATTGTGGGTGCGGACTTTGCGCCCGGCGCGCCGCATCGGGTCCGATTATTTTCAGGAGGCGGCCCGGATGGCATCGACTCACCTTCCCGGCAGCTTGCGCGAGCGGTGGAAGAAATTGACGGACAGGCCGCCATCCGGCTGATCTTTCGCCACGACCGACTGGGGCGTGGCGGCGATCACCAGCCCTTTGTGGATGCCGGGCTTCCTGCCGTGCGCTTTACCGAGCCGCTCGAAGATTACCATCACGAACACCAAACCCCCCGCGTGGAGAACGGCGTGGAGTTTGGCGACCAGATCAAGTTCCTCAATTTCGAGTTTCTGGGAAGCGTTGCCCTGGATAATGCCGAAGCACTCCGAGAATTGGCCCTGGCGCCCGCGCCGCCCGAAGGGGTTACGCTTTCCGGCGCCGTCACCCCCGACGCGAAGATTACTTGGACCGCCCCGGACGACCCCGAACGGGCCGGCTTTGAAATTTTGTGGCGCCAAACCACCGACCCCCGCTGGTCCGTTTTCGATTACACCGAAAATGCAGGAGAAACAGTTTTGAAGGGCGTGTCAACCGACAATCACTTTTTCGCCGTGCGGGCGGTGGGCAAGAATGGGGCCCGCAGCATCGCCACCGTCGCCGAGCTCCGCCGCAGACGATAAACTTTCCCGGGACTGGAAATTTCCGCTGAATTGTCCGGAATCTAGGCGGCGGGAAAGAAAGCGTGAAGTATCCAAAAGCAGATAGCGGAAACCAGTCCGGCCGCCGGGATGGTGAGAATCCATGCCCAGACGATGTTCCGCGCAACTCCCCATCGAACCGCGCTCAAACGTTGGATGCTTCCCACCCCCATGATCGCACCGGCGATGGTATGGGTGGTTGAAACGGGAATCCCTGCGAACGCCGTCCCCAGGATGCTGGTGGCGGCGGCAGCCTCGGCGCAGAAACCACCCACCGGCTTCAGCTTGGTAATCTTCATACCCATGGTTCTTACAATTCTCCAGCCTCCGAACAGCGTACCCAGGCCCATCGCTGTATTGGCCATCAAGATGACATAGCGTGGGACCGCAAACGTCTCCAGCACCCCGGCGGTAACCAACGTCGTAGTGACGATCCCCATTGTTTTTTGCGCATCATTCATCCCGTGGCCAAGGCTTACGGCGGCGGCCGACACGAGTTGCAGCTTGCGAAAATAGCGGTCTACTCGAAGAGGCGCCGAGCCGCGGAAAGCCCAGGAGGCCGCAATCATAAATCCCGAGCCCAGGGCCAGGCCGATGAGAGGCGAGAGGATGATAAAAAGCAATGTCGTGGTCCATCCGGCCGGGATGATCACGTGCCAGCCTGCCCTGGCGATAGCCGCCCCCGCATACCCTCCGATGAGGCCGTGGGAGGAGCTCACGGGGATGCCGAAATACCAGGTGATCAAGTCCCAAAAGATGGCGCCCAGAAGTCCGGCGAGGATGACGTATAAATTTACGAACTTAAGGTCGACCATGCCTTTTCCAACGGTATTGGCTACGGCCGTGCCGAAAGTGAAGGCCGCGACAAAATTGAAAAAGGCAGCCCAAATCACCGCGATTCGTGGAGAAAGTACTCGTGTGGACACGACGGTGGCAATCGAATTGGCTGCGTCATGAAACCCGTTCAGAAAATCAAATACCAAAGCGACCAGGATGATAATGACAGCAAACCAAAACATAGTCCTCGCTTTACAACCGAAACAGGGAGTGGGGCGGAAGCCTTGAAATGCAGACGGATGGCATTTGAAATCAAGCGGCGGCATCACATTCCGGCGGCAAAAAAACCTTCAGGCAGCCTTCAAAACCACCGCTTCCAAAACATCTGCCACGTCTTCGCACTTGTCTGTTGTTGCTTCCAGGACTTCGTAGATTTCCTTCCATTTGATCACTTGAATAGGCGGAATGGAGTCTTCAAACAGCCGGGCAATACACTCACCTTTGATGCGGTCCCCGTCCTTCTCGAGCTGGGTCAGTTGATCGCAATATTCCAGAATATTTTGAGGCCTATGCAATTGGGAAACAGCCTTCACGATGATGTCACCGCCGTGTAGAATGACCCCGGCCAACTGTTTCGCTCCCGGGGTCACCGCTTCGACTTTATAAATGGTCATCCGGCCAGCCACTGAATCAACCAGGTCCAGCACATCGTCCAAAGCCGATCCCAGGGCGTGAATGTCCTCGCGATCGAACGGGGTGATGAATGTCCTATTCAGCTTCATCATCAGTCCGTGGGTGAGTTGGTCGCCCTTATGTTCGATGAACTTGATTTCCGCCACGCGTTTTTCCACGTCGTGATAGTCCTCGAAGAGATCCACAAGCTTCTGGGCGGCTTCGCGAATATTTTCGGCTTGCTCTGTGAAGAGGCGGAAGAAATTCTCGTCATGGGGAATCAGTCGCACTGCGACACCTCGCCTTTAAGGTCAGTTTGAAATTCCGAGTATTTATGACGTGAGCATTTTAGGCCGGTTCCCATTCTCCAGCAAGCCAAGAATGATGATCCTCCGCTGCCGCAAAGCGCGCCCCCTGGCTAAACCGCTGAAAACTGAACAATAAACCTCGAGCCTTGGCCCAGCGCGCTTTCCACGCGAATGGTCCCATTCATGCGTTCGACCACGTGCTTCACAATGGAAAGTCCCAGGCCGGTTCCCCCCACTTCCCGCGAGCGTGTTTTATCCACGCGGTAAAATCTCTCAAAAATTCGCGGCAGATCTTCCGAAGGAATTCCAATGCCGGTGTCGGCTATCACGATTTGGGCGCTTCCATCTCCGGTTTGTCCGATAGCCACCCGCACTTCCCCGCCGGGCCGATTGAATTTCACCGCGTTGTCGAGCAGATTCACCAGCACCTGTTCCAATCTCATGCGATCTCCCATCACATGCACATCATCCAGTTTCTCAAAGTGCAAATGCACACCGCGAATTTGGGCTTCGGCCTCCACCGTGCGTAGAGCCGATTCCAGAACCGCGGAAACCAAAAACCGCTCCGGTTCCGCCTGGGATTTGCGGGACTCGAGTTCCGACAGGACCAGCAGGTCGGCGGAAATATTATTCAGACGGATGGCGTGAGCTTTAATGATCTCGAGAAAACGCCGATTGTTCTTATGGTCTTCCAAGGCCCCGTCGAGCAGTGTTTCCGCGTACCCGCGTATGGCGGTCAGGGGGGTGCGCAACTCGTGGGAGACGTTGGCCACAAAATCCTTGCGGACTCGCTCCAGGCGCTCCAAGTCCGTGATGTCATGCAGAATGGCGATGACTCCTGGACGGGCGGTTGAAGCGAGCGGCGCCGCCTGAATCTCCAGCGACCGGTTGGAAGGGCCGGAAAGCTCCAACCGCTGCTTCAGGGACTGGCCGGTTGCCAAAACCTGATTGAGGATGTCAAATAATTCGGGCTCCCGCACCAGCTCGAGGAGGGGCAAGCGTTCGGGCACCGGAAACCGGCAGCTTACTGCCCGCGAGAACGATTGGTTGCAAAATGTGACGCGCATCTCATCATCCACGGCCAGCACGCCCTCCATCATGCTCGCCAGGATACTCTCCCGGCGCGTAGACTCCAGGCTCAACCGGTTCACCAACTCGTGGAGCTGTGTGGACGTCCGGTTCAGCGATTGGCCCAGGGCTCCGAGCTCGTCGTCCTCACCCGGCAAAGGATCGTTGGCGAATTGCGCCCCCGCCAATCGTTCCGCGAAGGCCTGCAGTCGATTGATCCGGCGGGTGAAGACGTAGGAGAAATAATAGGCGATGACCAAGGCGGCGAGAGCAGCGGCCAGTGAAGCTTCCAAAATCTGCCATCGGACCGCGGCAATGGCAGCATCCAAGTCCTCAATCGGCAGAGCAAGCCGGAGAACGTAATCCGGCTGGCCGTGGTAGTCCACAAGAATGGCCACGTAACACAGGTCCCGGTCCAGCGTTTTACTATGCCGGATCGAAGTGCCCATCTTCATCCGTCGCGCCTCTAAAATTTCCGGCCGGTGGGAGTGGTTCTCCATGGATTCGATATCGTGTTCCGAATCCGCCTTCACCACGCCGCGCGGATCAATTACGGTGACCCGTGCCCCGGCGCGCGCGCCTGCCCCCTGCGACCATTGAACCAGCTCGCCGGGTGACACCGATTCGATTTCACCTGCCAGAACCCGCGCCTGGCCCTCAAGCCTCTGCTGAATGCTCTCCGCCTGCCGCTGAGAAGTGGATCGCCCGAGGTAAAAATCCAACACCAGAATGGTTACGGAAATCAGCAGGAAGGAGCCAGCCAGGAATTTGCGGAAAATAGAACTGCGGAAGGTCATGCGGTCACGACGTGCCGTCAGGGCTTTCGTTTTCTCTGACTGGCTTCTTATGGAAAATGTCAATCAGCGGCCGGCTCGTCCATAGGCTTGCTGGAAAAGCGATAGCCCGCCCCGCGAACCGTCTGGAGATAAAGCGGTTTGTCGGCGCGCACCTCAATCTTTTCCCGGAGGCGGCGCATATGGACGTCCACTGTGCGCGGCGTCACAAAACGGTCGCGGCCCCAGACTTCATCGAGCAAACGGTCGCGGCTGAAAATCCGGCGCGGGTTCGAGGCGAGAAATAGGAGCAGTTTGAATTCCAGTGTGCTCAACTCCACCTGGCGGCCCTGGACTGAAACTTCCTGCGTTCTCGAATCCAGGCGCACATCTCCGGCCTGCACCAATTCCTGGGCCTCCGCGGCGCGTTCCTGGCGGCGCATCACTGCTTTGGCTCGCGCCACAAGTTCCCGCGGGCTGAACGGCTTCACCACATAATCGTCGCCGCCCATCTCGAGCCCGAGTACGCGATCGATCTCCTCCCCTTTGGCGGTCAAGAAAATTACGGGTATTGTTTTCAGGCGCTCGTGGGCGCGAAGACGCCGGCAAACATCAAAGCCGTCCAGATCGGGCAGCATGATGTCCAATATGATCAGGTCGGTGGGGTTTCGCTGCAGGTCTTCAAGGCCGGCCTTTCCGCGGCTGAAGCTCCGGATTTCGAAACCTTCCTTCAGGAAATTGTATCGCACGAGCTCGACAATGTCGGCTTCGTCCTCGATGATCGTGATTCGCTTGGTCACGGAGAAATTATATCATCAGCTCCCAACGAATTCGGCCAGGATAAAATTGCAGTTGATGATTCGGAATTAAGAGCCCTGACGCCTATTCCCAACAGTCTCGGTGGTGGCGGTTGCGGCCGCCGCCCAGGGTGCCTTGCATGGCGCAGACGCCACACCTGAGGGAGTCCGATCGAGCGGCAAAATGAGGCCGATTCCCAGTGCCCGAACGATATCCCGTAGTGGGCGGTCATGCTGGGGGGGCATAAGCCATTTGCACGCTCCTCTGCGGCAAACAGGGTGCTGAATTTCAGCCCATCGTGCTTGCATTCATGGCATAATGCGCCGGTGGGTCGGAGCAAGGGCCTCACCGGAGGGAAAAAGCCGGCTCAAGGTGGTACAATCTTAAAAGCCTTGTAATAATTTCCAGCCCATCGAGGGCTGATCATACCTTGGGCAATTCCTTGTTTCTACCGATAAGAAGGACCTATGACGGACGACTCTAAAGGCATATGGAAATCGGTGAAAGGCATCTTCTCCTCCAAACCACCGGCGGAAGAGATTCCCCGCGCCCCGCGTTATCCCAACGAAGGCCCCATACGTTTCCGGCCTGGGGGGACGGGTGAGTGGTACCAGGGAATCATGTTCAATGTCAGCGAGACAGGCGTGGTGTTTCGCGCCGACCAGATCATGGATGTGAATTCGCCCGTGGAGATGAATTTTGTGCTTCCGATTGAAATCGCTGGCAAGGAAGGGGCGGTGGTGATGTGCCGCGGCGAAGTGGTTCGAACTACCATGCCCAAAACCGACGACAATCGCCCTCTCATCGCCGCCACGATTTTGGAATACCTCCCCGGCTCCCTTTGGAAACCGGCTCCCATCAAGTCCGAGTAGGTTCCCTGCGCGTATCGCGCAGCTAAGCAATCACGCGGAATTTCTTTACACCCTCTTAAATAATCCCGCCCCATGGCGAGTCCCGTCGAAGAAAGGACGGCCGCCAAAGCAAGCGTGAGTATAATGGTTGGGCTTATGCGCTTTGAGTTTTTTGTGGCACTGCGGTACTTGAAAGCCAAGCGGCGGCAGGCGGTGATTTCCGTCATCACGGTGATCTCGGTGCTGGGTGTAACCGCGGGGGTGTGCGCGCTGGTCATCGCACTGGCCATCAACAATGGGTTTCGCGAGGAACTGGAAACGCGCCTGCTGGGCGCCACCGCCAACATCAATTTGTTGCGACCCACCCAGGACGGAATTCGACAATATGAAGCGCTCACGGACCGACTATCGCGGCTACCTCACGTCCGCGCCGCCGCCCCGGCTCTATATGAGGAAGTGCTGGCTTCCAGTCATGCCCGCGCGCAAGGCATGATGCTGAAGGGCATTGACCCACGGCGGGAAGTCCGGGTGGCGGACTTGCTTTCGCACATCACGGAAGGATCGATAGCAGGGCTCAATCCCGCTCCGTCGCAACCAGAGGGGGCCAAAGAAAACTCCGGCGATGACTCATCGCCGCTCCCGGTGACCGATCCCATTATTATCGGGAAGGAATTGGCCAACTCGCTGGGAGCACGGGTGGGCGACACGATTCTGGTGACGAGCCCGCAGGGTACGGTAACGCCCTTCGGGGTGGTGCCCAAATTCCATCATTTTCGCGTGGTCGGTGTCTTCGATTCCGGCTTCTACGATTTTGACGCGGGCTGGGCCTTTACCAACTTGAACGCGGCGCAGCGGCTTTTTGATTTAAAAGATGTCGTTTCAGTGATTGAATTCAAAATCGACGACATTTATCAGGCGCAATCGGTGGCGGAGAATATCCGCCGAGCCGCCGGGCCTGGATTCGAGACCTCGACGTGGATGGAGCAAAATCATTCGCTCTTCAGCGCCCTGCGGCTGGAACGGCTGGTGACTGTCCTCACCATCGGACTGATCATGCTGGTGGCGGCGCTTAACATCTTCATCACTCTGTCCATGATGGTGATGGAGAAAAACCGCGACATCGCGGTGTTGCGATCCATGGGCGCGCGCGAACGCCAGGTGTGGGCAGTCTTTACCTTGCACGGCCTGTTAATCGGCGGCGTGGGCACCGGACTTGGATTATTGCTCGGCTACGGCGCGTCGTGGGTGTGTGACCACTACCGACTGATCCACCTGCAGGCAGACGTCTACGCCCTGGCTTCCGTCCCTTTTCACGCCCGGCCGTGGGACGGCATTTGGATTGGCGTCGCGGCTCTCACCATCAGCCTGTTGGCCACCATTTATCCCGCGCGCGCGGCGGCGAAGTTGAATCCGGTTGAAATTCTCAGGTATGAATAAAAAGACTTGAACCCCAAAGACAACAAGGCAAGAAACAGAAATAATCGAAAAATCAGAAATGTCCATTGCACTCTCTGTGGCTTGGTGCCTTGGCGGTGAGAAATGTTAAGAGCCGAAAACCTGACCAAAATTTTCCAATCGGGCGAAGAAGAAGTTGCCGTCTTCGAGAATCTCAATTTCGAGATCCAGCCGGGCGAGATGGTGGCGCTGGTGGGAACCTCGGGCGCGGGCAAAACAACCCTCCTGCACCTGCTTGCGGCTATGGACACTCCGACGCAGGGTGAGGTATACTTTTTGGGGAAGAGGTTGAGCAGTTTTTCGAAGGATGAGCAAGCCGCTTATCGCAACGCCAAAGTCGGATTCGTTTGGCAGATGCACTACCTCCTGCCGGAGTTTACGGCAGCGGAAAACGTCATGCTCCCGCAGTTGATAGCGGGAGGGGAATTTTCCGCGGCTCGAGTTCGCGCCCGCGAACTCCTGGCGGAGGTCGGGTTGGGAAAGATCGGGGACCGCCGCGCGGGCGAAATCTCCGGCGGCGAGCAACAGCGCGTGGCTCTGGCGCGGGCGCTGGCCAATCAACCGGCCATCCTGCTGGCGGACGAACCGACGGGCAACCTGGACGCCCGCAGCGCCGAAGCCGTGATGGAAATGTTGGAAAGGCTGCACCGCGAACATAGCCTGACCACCATCGTCGCCACCCACAATCTGGAATTGGCACGGCGTGCCCGGAGGAAGTGGGGCTTGTCCGGCGGCCAATTAACAGTAACGAGCAGCCAGTCGCAGCAGAGCGAGTAGCAGTTCAACGGGACGGTGAACCAACGGCTCAATGAAGCAGTCGAGCTGTGAGGAGCTATGTTCGAGCGATATACAGAAAAAGCCCGTCGCGTCATCTTTTTCGCCCGCTACGAAGCCAGCCAGTTTGGCAGTCCCTATATTGAAACTGAACACCTGCTCCTCGGCCTGCTGCGCGAGGACAAGGCGCTCACCAATCGCTTTTTGCGCTCGCACGCTTCCATCGAATCCATCCGCAAACAGATCGAAGGGAAAACCACCATTCGGGACAAGGTCTCGACCTCGGTGGACCTCCCCCTCAGCCAGGAGTGCAAACGTGTTCTGGCCTATGCGGCGGAAGAGGCGGAGCGGCTGTCGCATAAACATATCGGGACGGAGCACCTGCTGCTGGGTTTGCTGCGCGAGGACAAATCCTTTGCCGCTGAGATTCTGCACGAGCGCGGCCTGCGCCTCTCCACCCTGCGCGAAGAATTAAGCCGGGCGCAGAGCGAGAAGCCATCCGCCAATCGCCCCAAGGAAACTTCCCTGCTCTCGGAATTCAGCCGCGACCTGACCCAGGCGGCGATGGAAAATCAGCTCGACCCGCTGATCGGGCGCGAGGGTGAGCTGGAACGCGTGGTGCAGATTCTCTGCCGGCGCACCAAGAACAACCCGGTCCTTATCGGCGATCCGGGGGTCGGCAAGACGGCCATCGTGGAGGGGCTTTCGCAGCGCATCGCGGATGGTGACGTGCCGTCGTTCCTGTCTGATAAGCGCATTCTGGCCCTCGACCTGTCCTTGATTGTAGCGGGCACAAAGTATCGCGGGCAATTTGAGGAGCGCCTGAAAACCATCATGAAAGAACTGATGGAGGCGCAAAACGCCATTATCTTCATCGACGAACTGCACACACTGGTGGGTGCGGGATCGGCCGAAGGCTCGCTGGACGCCGCCAACATATTGAAGCCCGCGCTCTCACGCGGCGAAGTACAGTGTATCGGCGCGACTACGCCGGCGGAATACCGGAAGTCGATTGAGAAAGACCGGTCCCTGGAACGGCGATTTCAGGCCATCAAGGTCCCGCCCCCCAACGAAGCCGATGCCATTAAGATCCTGTTCGGAATCAAAGACCGATACGAGAAGTTCCACGCCGTCACTTATACCGATGACGCCCTGACTGCCGCCGTCTACCATTCCAACCGGTACATCCCCGACCGCTTTCTGCCCGACAAAGCGGTGGACCTGATTGACGAAGCGGGCGCGCGGGTGAAGCTACGCCAAAGTTCTTTACCGGAAGAGATGATCGACGTGCAGAAACGAATCAAATTTGTGGTCCACCGGATGGAGAACGCCATCGCCAACCACGAATTCGAGAAAGCGCGATTTTACTCCGACGAAGAGCGTAAAGAGCGCGAGAACCTGCGGCTGCTGCGCGAGAAATACAACATTGACGAAACGGCCATGGGGGTGGTGAACCAGGATGACATCCAGGAAGTGGTGGCGCGCTGGACGGGCGTGCCCGTGACTGCGATCAAAGAAGAAGAGATGTCGAAGCTCCTGCGCATAGAAGAGGAACTGCACAAGCGCATCATCAGCCAGGATAAAGCGATTTCAGCCCTGGCCCGGGCGATTCGCCGCTCGCGGGCCGGGTTGAAAGCGCCGGGACGGCCGGTGGGTTCCTTCCTTTTCCTGGGACCGACGGGAGTGGGGAAAACCGAAGTGGCCCGGTCGCTGGCGTCGTTTCTTTTTGGCAGCGAGCGATCCCTGATTCGCTTTGACATGTCGGAGTTTATGGAGAAGCATTCGGTATCCAAGCTGATCGGCTCTCCGCCCGGATACGTCGGCTACGAGGAGGGCGGGCAGCTCACCGAGCGCGTTCGCCGGTCGCCTTATTCGGTGATCCTCCTGGACGAAATTGAAAAAGCACACCCGGACATTTTCAATATATTGCTGCAGGTATTCGAGGACGGGCAGCTTTCGGACGGCCTCGGAAACACGGTGGATTTCAAAAACACCATCATCACCATGACTTCGAACATCGGGGCGCGCTATCTCGAGCGGCGGTCCAACCTCGGGTTCCAGTCGGCCAACGAGAACACGACCGACAAGAAAGTGGAAGACATGGTGCTGGCCGAGGTCAAGCGGCTGTTCAATCCGGAATTCCTAAATCGGCTGGATGAAGTAATTGTTTTCAACGCCCTGTCGGACGGCGACCTGCTTCAGATCATTGATCTTTTGGTCGGGCTGATGAACCAGAACCTCATCCAGAAAAACATTTCTATAACGCTCTCACCCGAAGCGGGCAGATGGATTCTGGAAAAGACCTGTGCGGACCGGTCTTACGGCGCGCGGCCTTTGCGACGGGCGCTGCAAAAGCATGTGGAAGACCCGCTCTCGGAGGCGTTGATCCAGGGCGAGATCCAGTGCCCGGCGATATTGGAAGTCATTGTTTCGAACGACGTATTGTACTACCGGTCTGTGAACGACAAGTTGGTCGCGGCTACGCCGCTTTCGCATTAGAGCAACCCGTCCATCTTGGAACGACGCGACAACAACCCACGCCAACCGGAATCCTGCGGTTTCTGCTCCCGCTGAATGAGGGGTGGGTTTTGGAGAAACGTCCAGCTTCCAGCCAACTGCGGGGGAAATCCCGGCATCGGATTCTCTGAGCCCAGAATCATACAGGGGGAAGGCTTTCTTTTGAGGAAGAGTCCTGACAATCGAAGACAGGGAACTGCGTGGAAAGTGATAACGATCACCTTCGCCATGCTGGGCGTTTTGAGCGGGGTTACAATTTCCGCCCAAAACCCTCCCCAGCAGCAGGAATCCAAAACCCCATCAAACAACACACAAACAACTCCCCAGTCGGACGAGGGGAAAAAACAGGAAAAAGCGCCCGCCCAGGCGCCATCCCAACCGGGTCAGATTCGCCTGGAAACCCCGCAGGTGGAACAAACTAAGAAACCCGCCCAGCCCGGCCAGATTCAATTGGAAACTCCCAAGGTGGAAGAAGAGAAAAAACCAAGCCCCGAAGCGGCCAAGCAACCTCGGAAGGACATCATTGAGAGCATCATCTTTCGCGGCAACCGCAGGATCCAGGCTTCGACCTTGCGAGCGAGGATGTTCACCCACGTTGGGGATGTTTACGACGAAAACGCATTGGAACGCGACTTTATGGCGCTGTGGAACACGGGCTTCCTGGATGATATTCGGCTCGAAGAAACTGACGGCGAGAAAGGCAAAATCCTTACTTTCTTTGTTCGCGAAAAGAAACTGATCCGCAGCATCGACTACAAGGGCATGAGCACGGTTCAACAGTCTGACGTTCTGGACCGGTACAAGGATCGGAAGGTCCCTCTCTCCATCCAGTCCCAGTACGACCCGGTGGTGGTGAAGCGGGCGGAAGTCGTATTGCAGGATCTTTTGGCGGAACACGGCCGGCAATTCGCCACCGTGCGCGCCCGCACCCGGAATATTCCACCCAATTCGGTGGCCCTGACCTTTATAGTGGTGGAGGGCCCCAAAGTCAAGATGGGCGATATTCGGTTTAAGGGCAACACCGTTTTTTCCACCGCCAAGCTAGTTCGGGCGATGAAATATTCCCGGCCAGCCGGGGCGCCACCATGGTTTTACTGGTTCCACAAGACCTACGACAAGGACAAAATCCAAGCCGACCTCGAAGAGATTCGCAAGCTTTATCAGGATCATGGATATTTTTACGTTCAGCCCGATGAACCCCAGGTGAAAATGGTGGACACCGTCAACCGCTGGCCATTCCTTTTCTATAGTTGGGGGCGGGGCAAGAAAGTAAACATCACCATCCCCATCGAGGAAGGCGATCAATACCGGCTCGGAAAATTTACCATCCGGGGCAACAAACTGTTTCCCCAGAAAGTGCTGGCGCCCGTCCTGCAGTTGAAGACGGGGGATATCTTTGACCTCGGTAAAGTCAGAAAGAGTCTGGAGAATTACACCAAACTTTACGGCCAGTTCGGATATATCAATTTCACGGCCAACCCGGACATCGAGCCGGACCGCAAAAAGAAAATCATCAACCTGGCACTTGAGTTTGACGAGGAAAAGCAATTCACCGTTCACCGCATCGAGTTCACCGGCAACACGAAAACCCGCGACAAAGTGATCCGGCGCGAGCTATTGCTCGACGAAGGTAATATCTTCAGTTCAACGCTTTGGGACTACAGCATCCTACGCATCAATCAGCTGGGCTTTTTTAATAATGTAAAGAAAGAGGACTATGAGATTCATCAGAACCCCAAAGACAGCACGGTTGACATCGATCTGAAGGTGCAAGAAAAGGGACATCAATCCATAGGCTTTTCGGGGGGGGTCAGCGGGCTGGCGGGCAATTTTGTCGGATTGAATTATTCCACCAACAACTTTCTCGGCTTGGGCGAAACCTTGAGCGTCGAGGCCCAGTGGGGAACTTTCCAGAAATCCTATACCTTTGGATTTACCGAGCCCTATTTATTTGATCGACCCATCACATCCGGCTTTACCGTTTTCAAAAGCGATTACCACTATGACCAGTTGCAACAACTGGCCGCTTCCACCAATATAAGTCCGGCCATCTTGGCCGCCAGCACGGGCTTGGGTCAGTACGCGCAAAATTTCCAGCAAAATTCGACCGGATTCTCTGTGTATGCCAGTTACCCTTTGCGCCGGCGCGCTTTCGCGCGCGTGGGGATAACTTACAGCTATTCTGTCAGCAGCCTCCAGGCCTTCAACACGGCATCGGAAGCCTACTTCCAGGCCATCAACTTCGACGGTCTGGCGGGACCCAACTCCTTGAGCGGCATCACCACCAGCCAGATCATGCCGACCTACATGTACAACACGGTAAATGATACTTTTAATCCCACGGGGGGGAAATACCTGTATGCCGGGCTTGCATTTACGGGGAGCTTCATGGGCGGCAACGTGAACACGATCACTCCGACCATCGAGGCAAAGTATTATCGATCGCTGAGCAGAGGCAAGACGGAAAAACCGCACGTCCTGGCGATGCACTTTGTGGGTTCGACCGTGTCGGGATTCGGTGGCCGGGTGCCCCCGCCTTTTTCGCGATTTTATATGGGTGGCGAGCAGGATCTCCGGGGGTTTGATATCCGAACCATCAGCCCGATCGCTTTCTACCCCTCTCTCACTTCGGTCTGCAACCGCGACAATCTGGGGAATATTATTCCCGCCGTCGGCACCAACGGCCAGAAGAGCGGCTCCTGCGGATCGTCAACCACGTTTCCATACAGCACCCCCATTTTCCCCGGCGGAGACACCCAACTCGTCAGTAGCTTTGAATATCGCGTTCCCATCGCCGGGCCGGTATGGCTGGCTGCTTTTCTCGATGTGGGGACCGACTTCATCTGGCACACGAGTCAACTCAAACTAAGTCCCTCCGCCTTAACCAATATCACGACTCAGTTTCCCTATTTCACCAGCGACATTCCCTCAAGTTTGAAACCGATCGGAACCACTAATTTCCTGCCGCGTAGTTCAACCGGCCTGCAAATATCGGCTATCCTTCCGATTGTGAATGCTCCCGTTGAAATCTATTACGGGTATAATTGGCTTCGATTGGACCAAGTCCTGGTTCCTCCGCAAGCGCTTCCACCCATTGGACTATTCCCCAATCAAGCCACCTACAATTCCGCCTTGCCTTTTTTTGACGGTATCCGGATCCGGGAGCGCAAGGGGAGAGTGGGATTTACCGTGTCGCGTACTTTTTAGTTTAGCTTCGTTTGGAGTACAATGTTAGGCAGGAAACTGCAATTCACCAACAAGAAGGAGTTTGAATGAAAAACCGAGTATCCACCATCTTCGCAATATGCTTAATCTTTTTGCTGCCCACTCTCTCATGGGCTCAAGGCCCTGGTGCGCCCGCCAGTCCGGGTAAGATCGGGCTCTTGAATATTCAGGCAGCGATTTTGAACACTGCTGAAGGCAAGAAAGCCATGGCGGATCTGGATAAGAAATACGAACCCAAACGGGCAGAGCTGCAAAAAATGCAGCAGGACATTCAAAGCCTGCAAGACCAGATCCAGCGGCAACAAACCGCGGTTAGTGACGCAGCACAGGCTCAACTCAACCGCCAGCTCGATGAAAAGAAGAAGATCTTCACCCGAACCCAGGAAGACGCGCAGAGTGATTTCGGCACCGACCGGGGTGATGTGATCACTCGCATCAGTCAGAAGATGGGTAAGGTGGTTCAGGATTTCGCCCAGCAAAATGGATATTCCGTGATCCTGGACTTGGTAGCTCCGGTCTTCTCCAATTCCGGGCAAATCGGTGATGCCCAGGTTCCGATTTACTACGCCGGTAAAGACGTCGAAATTACGGAAGAAATTGTGAAGCGTTATGACGCGGCCAACCCGGTCGCCGGCGCAGCCAGTGAGCCCCCCGCAGGCTCGAAACCAGCCGCCGCGAAACCCGCTGCCAAGACGCCGGAGAAACCTAAACCGTAGAATCCAGCGCCCTTCTCCAGTTTCGCCGACCATCCCGGCCCGCCCGGGATGGTCTTTCTCTTTTCCTGCCTTCGCTCTGCCCTCAAAAAGATAAGGTTTCCTTCAAGACGAAACGAAGGTTAATATAGGGCGGTGTCCCGATGGGCTGTTTGGGCCGGCCTAGGATGTAGACCAAGAGCGGCGTAAGCGTATTGGATTTCGGGCGAGGACCTTCGATGTCCGAATTGGCCGGTCGCTGGTCTATCCTTTTCGAAAGAGATACGCATGGCGATTAAAGTCCTGGTTGTCGATGACGAATCCCCCATCTTGGAATTCATGAAATCCAAGCTCGAGCCCTTGGGCTGCGAAGTCGTAACCATGGCGGATAGCCGGCAGGCCGCGCATCTGGTGGGCAATCAGAAGCTGGATGGAGTTTTTCTCGACGCGGGAATGCCTCACCTGGACGGGTTCCAATTAACTGAGCTGATCCGAAATTCGAAATCCAACAGCCAGGTTCCCATCGTCATGCTCACCGGGAGGGACGACGCGGAGACGATGCGACGCGGTTTTAAGTCGGGCATATCGTTTTTCCTGGGCAAGCCCATCACTGGCGAGCGTCTGGAAAAGCTCTTTCTGGTGATGCGGGGCGCCATGCTGACCGAAAAAAGGCGGTACGTTCGCCTTCCCTTCCACACTACTGTCACCTGTGAAGCGAACAAGAAAAGTGTCCGGCTGGATTCCATCAATATCAGTGTGGGGGGAATGCTGCTGGCACCCACTGAATCAGTAACCGTGGGTCAGGAATTCGATCTGGAATTCACCCTGCCCCAGGTACAGGCTCCGCTCAGAGTCCGCGCCAAGGCGCTTCATTACCACCCGCGTGACGGCGTGGGCATTCAGTTCCTCAATCCTTCTGCTGAAGACAACGCAGCTATTCAGCACTACATCACCGGCGCGATGTGATGGGCAGGCCCTGCCCTCATTCATCCCAAAAAAGTCCGCCCGAAGAACCCATTCCAAAAAAATACCGGTTTTGTTCATTTTCCCCCGTCGCGCTATCCAAAGAACGTGCGCGCCATGCTCTGCCACCAGGGCCAATCGTGGCCTGCGCCGTCGCCCCACACGTCCAGCGCGTGGGGAATCTGTTTCGAATCCATGATGCGCCCCAGCCGGAGGTTCTCCTCCAGGCAAATATCGCGCTCCCCCGCCGCCATCACCAGGCGCGTCGTGGTGCGATAACGACCGAGGTACCATTCGTCTTGCAAATTGGGGAGGTAGTCTGGCGGACAGTTGTAATAGCAATTATCGTCGTAATATCCGTCCAGGAACTGGTGAATATCGAAGGCCGCGCCCATGCTCACGGCTTGAGTCACCAGGTCCGGATGGCGCAGAGTAAAGTTCATCGCGTGGTAGCCGCCCAAGCTGCAGCCGGTCAAGGCCAGGCCCAGCTCCGCGTTGTGCGAGTGAATAAAGGGAATGACCTCCTGGAGGATGTATTGCTCGTATTGCAGATGGCGCAACACCCTGTCGCGGGGGTGAATCTGTTGGTTGTACCAGCTTTCCGCATCCACGCTGTCCACGCAGAAAGCCTGCGTGATTCCGCCCTCCAGTGGATGCAA
Source organism: Terriglobia bacterium (assembly GCA_035946625.1). Classification (GTDB taxonomy): domain Bacteria; phylum Acidobacteriota; class Terriglobia; order UBA7540; family UBA7540; genus DASYXZ01. The sequence goes on from DASYZE010000054.1 coordinate 93,245, forward strand.
CAGGGCCGCGATCATGCCCCGGTCTTCGTAATCATAAAACCTGCCCTTGGAAGTGGGAAAGACCAGGAGCGGCGTTCCGCAGTGCCCGAACACGAGCATCTCCATGTCGCGGTGCAATGAGGAGCTATACCACTTGTAATATTCGCGGTTCATGATTCGTGAGTTGGAAAACACACATTCCAGCAGAGCCGCTGCTTGAATTCATGCTGCACAAGGCGGCCAAACAGATTATGGTCCGGGGAATCATACTCTGGGAATGACTTCGAATCAATTTTAGTATCCGGCCCAATTTTGCATGGTGATGGGGCGCCCACTCGGCCCGTTTCTCAAGTTTGCCCCGCCGTGTTAAATTGATGCGGCGTGCCGCGCACGCCCATCAAGGAGGAAAGTATGTCCATTGAATCTTCCGTTCATTCAGCCGCGCCATTTCTGCGCGCCGTCCTGCGGCTGGTGGCGTCTTTCTTGTTCTTCTGTCACGGACTCCAGAAGCTCAACATTTTTTATACCGGAGGGCACCTGTCCGCGCTCCTATACGCGGCTTGCTTCCTTGAGCTGGTGGGAGGCTTTCTGATGTTCATCGGCCTTTTTACTTCGCCCGTAGCTTTAATCCTTGCTCTGGAAATGGTCGTCGCGTATTTCCTGGCACACTTTCCCCGGGGCCGGCTGCCCATTGTTAATGGCGGCGAGCTGGCTGTACTCTATTGTTTCATATGGCTCTATTTTCTTGCCGCCGGACCCGGCCCCATGAGCGCCGATTCCCTTTTCCGCAAGAAGTCGGGCTGAAGCCCTGCGACCCCGAATCCCAGCACACTCAAGGTTGTGCCCGAAGTCGAGCCCCACTCTTTGCCTGAACGTCCAATGAGGGGTCCGGGAACATTTCGCTATGGGGCTCTTCCATCAGGTTTTAAGGTTGAATGCGCCGCCCTTTTGTTATACTCCGTCACCACGCGAAGAATACATTCATGGAAGGAGGACGAATGATACATCGTGCCGCAATATTATGCGCTGCCCTGGCCCTTTCCGTGGGATTGGCTGCTTCGGGACAAAATACCTCTGCGCCCACGGCGGGAAGGAATATGTTGTCGGGAGCCTTGCGCAACCTGACCGTGGACGATTTATTCAGGCTCAAAGACGTTGACGATCCGCAACTGAGCCCTGAAGGCAAGTGGGTGGCCTACACCGTGGCGACACGCGACTTGAAAGAAGATAAAACCAAGAGCCAAATCTGGATGGTTTCAACCGCGGGAGGCGAGGCTGAGCCGATGACGGAAAAAACCGCGTCTTCCTCCCATCCCCGTTGGAGTCACGATGGAAAATATCTCGCCTTTCTCTCCGCGCGCGATAAAGGTAAAACCCAGGTCTGGACCTTGAATCGCAATGGCGGCGAAGCACAACAACTGACCGATATGATTCAAGACGTAAGTGACTTTGAGTGGTCGCCGACGGGCGACAAGATGGTGCTGGTGTTGCGCGACCCTTCCCCGGAGGAGATTGCCGCCGCAAAAGGAAAAGCGAGTGGTATTGAAGAAACGAAACCCCAAACCCCCCGGCCCCGCGTGATAGACCGCTTGCAATTCAAGCGCGACGAAATCGGTTACTTGGACCGGCGGCGCACGCACCTTTATGTGCTGGACACGGCCACCCGCAAGATAACGCAGGTCACCTCCGGCGATTACGATGACGATGAGCCCGCCTGGTCTCCGGACGGCCGCTTTCTGGCCTTTGCCAGCAACCGCACCGAAGATCCTGACCGCAACTTCAATTCAGATATCTGGGTGGTGGCGGCCGACAATCCGGACGAGGGCAGAACGATGCTGCGCCTCACTGCAAATCCAGGGGCGGACGTTTCACCCGCCTGGAGTCCGGATGGCAAGTGGGTGTGCTACGTCAGCCAGATTGACGTGAAAGCCTTCGACTATGGCACCCACTTTCTGGCCGTGGTCCCGGCGACGGGCGGAACGGAAAAACTGTTGACCCGGGCTTATGACCGCAACGTGATCAAGCCGCAATTTTCGGCCGATGGCGGGTCAATCTACTTCATGGCTGAAGACGATGGCGCGCAGCCTTTGGACCAGATACCGGCGGGCGGCGGCGAAGTGACGCGCGTACTCTCCGGGCACGTGAATGTGGGCGCCTTTTCAGTGGGGAAAGAAGGCAAGCTGGCGGTGTTGCTCGCGGATACGAGCCGACCTTACGAAGTAGGGTTGGTGGAGGATGGCAAACCCCGCCGGCTGACCACCACTAATGACGCCTTGCTGGCGCAAATCCGGCTGGGCGATGTGGAATACGTCCACTTCAAAAGTAAGGACGGCACTGAAATCGCAGGTTACCTTTACAAGCCTCCCGCCTACAATCACGAACTGCGTTATCCCACGCTGCTGCGGATCCACGGCGGACCACAATCGCAATACGACGCCGAATTTGATTTTCAAGCCCACTTGTTTGCGGCCAACGGTTATGTGGTACTGACACCCAACCCGCGCGGCTCCACCGGCTACGGACAAAAGTTTTGCCAGGCCATTTTTGCGGATTGGGGCAACAAGGATTATGACGATGTGATGGCGGAAGTGGACTACGCCATTGCCAAAGGGATCGCCGACCCCGCACGGCTGGGCGTGGGCGGATGGTCGTATGGCGGCATTCTCACCGATCACGTGTTGATCCGCACCGCCCGGTTCAAAGCCGCGATTTCGGGCGCCAGCGAATTTCTTTATATTGCAAACTACGGGCACGATCACTACCAGCGCGAATGGGAATACGAACTGGGTCTGCCCTGGAAAAATCGCGCGGCCTGGGAAAGGATTTCCCCGTTCAATTATGTGGAGAAAATAGTGACGCCGACTCTGGTGATGGGTGGCGACACGGACTGGAACGTTCCGATAAATAATTCCGAACTGCTGTACCAGTCGCTGAAGCGATTGGGCAGAACCACGCAGCTTGTGGTTTATCCCGGCGAACCTCACGGCCTGAAAAAGCCCACGCACATGAAAGACCGCTTGGAGCGTTATCTGGCCTGGTACGGCCAGTACGTGAAGGGTGAAACGCCGGCCGCGCCAGCATCAAGCACAAAGTGAGCCGCAATGCCGGATGAGGCTGCCTTTGACCGCCCCTAATGCCCCGGCCACAGGGCCTTATAGTTTTTTCGCGCGCAGGAAATCGCTGACCACTTGTTTGACGTCGCGGTGCTCGCCGTCCACGGCGTAATTCAAACGGCGCATTTCGCCTGCAGAAATTTTCCCGCCCAGTTCCCGCAAGGTGGGGCGCAACTCCGGATATCTTTTTAGCGTGTCCTCGCGCACCACCGGCACCGCGTCATAGGGCGGGAAATAGTGGCGATCGTCTTCGAGCACGGTGAAGCCGAGCGCAGCGATCACCCCGTCGGTCGAGTTGCCAGCCACAATATCCACCTGTTTTTCCTGAAGGGCGCGATAAATCAGGCCCAGCTCCATGGTCCGCGGAGGGGCGACGAAGTGCAGGTGATATGTTTCGGCCAGGCCTTGAAAACCATCCGGGCGCTCCATAAACTCGTACCCAAATCCCGCCCGCCAACGGGGCGCGAGGGGAGCAAAGTCGGAAATGGTTTTCAGTTTTAATTTTCGGGCATCCCCGCCCCGAATCACCATGGCAAAGGTATTGTTGAATCCAAGCGGCTCCGTGATGTCTAATCCGAAGCGGCGGGCGTAATCGCGTTTCACCCGCGCGTAAACTTCCGCCCCGTTTCCGGAGGGCGCTTCGCGGAGGATGGTGGTGAGGGCTGTGCCCGTATATTCAACATACAGATCGATGGCCCCCGATAGCACGGCCTGCTGGCAGATGAGAGTTCCGCCAAGGTTCACTCGCTGCTCCACATCGATTCCGGTGCGGGCGTGGATGACTTGGGCGAGCAATTCCGCCAGCACAATCTGTTCGGTGAAATTCTTCGAACCGATCACAATCCGCCTGTCGGGTTGCCGCCCTCCGCATGAGAGCAGGAACGCAGTGGGAACCAGGATTAGGGCGGCGCGGCGATACATTTCACCTCACCGCCAGCCGCTTTTCCGCCCAACCCAGGCTGACGTCCGCCAGGATGGCCAGCAGTGCAGCGGGAATCGCTCCGGCGAGAATTACCGAATTGTCCACCATCGCCACCCCACGGAAAATGTAAGTGCCGAGGCCTCCCCCTCCGATGGCCGCGGCAATAGTCGCCACGCCCACCGAGATTACCGTGGCCACGCGGACGCCCGCCAAAATCACCGCGAGCGAAAGTGGAAACTCGACCTGCCGCAGGATTTGCCTGTCCGTCATTCCCATCCCGCGGGCCACCTCCACCACCGCGCGATCCACCCCAGTAATACCCGTATAAGTATTACGTAGAATAGGAAGGAGGGCATAGAGCGTGAGCGCGACAATGGCGGAGCGGCTGCCGATGCCCCCAATCAGGGGCACGGGAATCAGAAACCCCAGCAGGGCCAGGCTGGGCACGGTCTGGATCATGTTGGCTGCACCCATCACCCAGCGCCTGAGCGGCGCATGCCGCGTGAGCACGATACCCAGGGGAATTCCAATGGACGTGGCAAGGATCATGGAAATCGCCACCAATTCCACGTGCTCAACCGTTAGTTGGAGAACTTCATTGCGGTTGTGGATTATATAATCCAGTACGCCCATTGCCGGCCTCCTTGAACCGTGGGCGGAAAGCAGACCATCGGGAGAACCGGGAAATGCTGCATCTTGCACATCCCGGCGTAAAAACTGAAGTGCAGAACTTCCCGATCAATTGTAACTGCCTTCTGCCTATTTCCCTTCCATCGCGGCCGCAAACGCCTGAGCTTCCGGGTCAGAGGCGCGCAAAAACTCTTCCGGCGAATATATGCCCGCCAGCCGTCCGGCGGCCATCAAGGCGATGCGCGAACCCAGCCGCAAGGCTTCACGGATGTCGTGAGTGACGAACACGATGGTCTTGTTCAGTCGCTGCTGGAGCCGGCCAAACTCGTGCTGCATTTCGGCGCGGGTCACGGGGTCGAGGGCGCCAAAGGGTTCGTCCATCAGCAGGACGGGCGGGTCCGCGGCCAACGCTCGCGCCACGCCCACGCGCTGCCGTTGTCCTCCCGATAATTCGTGGGGACGGCGCGTGGCAAATTGCTGCGGATCGAGGTCGACCAGCCGAAGCAATTCGAAGACGCGGGCGTGGATGCGCTCCCGGTCCCACCCTTCCAGCGACGGAACCAGACCGACGTTGCGCTCCACGGAAAAGTGGGGAAAGAGCCCCACTTCCTGGATGACATAGCCGATGCGCCGGCGCAGGCGGATGGGATCCCACTCCGTGGTGGCGCGTCCCTCCACCAGAACCTGGCCCTCCGTCGGCAGCAAAAGCCGGTTGATGAGCTTCAGTGTGGTCGTCTTACCCGACCCGCTGCGGCCGAGCAGAACGAGGGTTTCCCCGCGCAGAACTTGCAAGCTCAATCCAACAAGGAGAGGGCGGCCGCCGTTAATTCGATACCCTGCGCCCCTGCACTCAATCACATTCTGTAGCTCGGCCAATTGTTCCATCATCCCATTTGCAAAATTCGTTTCAATAATTTACGCTCAAATCAATGTTTCTTCCGCGGGGGCTTGACAATCACCGCGACACTCCATGATGATGGCCCGGATGAGAAAAATATTAAAGCAGGAATAAATGAAACCATTCGCTCCAATATTCATCTCTAAAAAAGTATGGGCGACATCATTCCGACCACCGACGCGCATGCCACTGACCGCCAGAAATTACTGGCCCGGCTAAAATCCGCCCGCGCCCGGACTGACGAGATCTTTCAACTTGTCCGCCCCGAGGCTCTCGGCGACCGGCCGATTCCGGAGCGCCATCGGATTATCTTCTATCTTGGGCATTTCGAGGCGTTTGACTGGAACTTGCTCGGACTTCAAGCTCTGGGCTTGAAATCCTTCCACCCCCAATTTGACGGGATGTTTGCGTTCGGAATCGATCCCACCGAAGGCGAATTACCAAGCGACGAGCCTTCGGATTGGCCGTCAAAGCAGGAAATTGACGATTATAATGCGCGCGCCCGGCAGGCCATTGACGCTGGACTCGAGCGCGCTTCGTTAGCCGACCCCAGTCAACCCTTGCTCCAAAACGGATTGGCCATCCAGGTCGGCATCGAGCACCGACTGATGCACGCCGAAACGCTTGCGTACATGCTGCACCAGTTGCCGCTCGAACGCAAATTCCTGCAGTCCGCTCCGCCCGCGCCCGCCGCCCCTGCCATCACTCCGCGGATGGTTCAAATCCAGGCAGGAACCGCAACCCTCGGACTGCCGCTCGCTCCGGGCAGCGATTTTGGTTGGGATAACGAATTTGAGCAGCACGCCGTCAGCGTGCCGGAATTTTCTATCGATGCCCACAACGTAACCAACCGGCAGTTTATCGACTTCATGCTCTCCGGAGGTTATGACAATCGAGAATTCTGGGATCAAAGTGGTTGGGGATGGAAGACCAAAAGGGGTATTTACCATCCGACTTTTTGGATGCGGCGGCATGAAGCATGGTACCAGCGGACCATGTTCGCGGAAATCTCTCTGCCCCTGGACTGGCCGGTATACGTGAGTCACGCGGAGGCTTCGGCCTACCTTCGTTGGAGGGGCAAAACTCTGCCCACCGAAGCCCAGTTCCATCGCGCCGCCTACGGAACGCCCGCGGGGACCGAGCGCGCATTCCCATGGGGCGACGCCCCTCCCGACCCGCACCACGGCAATTTCGATTTTCAGCGCTGGGACGCGGCTCCCGTCGGCGCGCATCCCGCCGGTCTAAGCGCCTTCGGAGTCGCCGACCTGGTTGGAAATGGATGGGAATGGACGTCCACTCCTTTCGCGCCCTTTTCCGGTTTTCAGCCCTTCCCTTTCTATCCGGGATATTCCCGGAATTTTTTTGATGGCAGGCATTACGTGTTGAAGGGCGGCTCTCCGCGCACCGCCGCCTGCATGTTGCGGCGCTCCTTCCGCAACTGGTTCCAGCCCAACTATCCTTATATCTACGCGAAATTCCGTGGCGTCGCCCAAGCCTAAGCCCGCCTTCAGGAGAGAGAATGCTCACCCAGGGAATTATTGAGTTTTCGGTTGCGGACTTCGCGAATGACGTTCGGGCGGGATTGAGCAGGAAAGGACAGAAGGAATTACCTTCGAAATATCTCTATGATGATATTGGCTCGGCGCTGTTCGATGTGATCTGCCTGCTGCCCGAATACAGCCTGACCCGCGCCGACGAGCGGATTTTGCAGGAACACGCAGAGGCCATCATGGCCCGAGTTCCAAGCCCGGTGGTGGTGGCAGAGTTGGGAAGCGGCAACGCCCGCAAGACGCGCGGGCTGCTCGAGGCCCTATGCCGGAGGCAGCCCACCACCTATTACCCTATTGAAATCTCCCGGTCAGCCCTGGCCACCGCGAAAATGCAGCTTCAGCAGATCGAGTGTATCAGTGTGGTGGGATTTGAAAAGGAGTACCTGGATGGCTTGCTGGCAGTCGCCGCCCGCCGGCCCCCAGACCACCACATCCTGGTGTTGTTTCTTGGAAGCACCATTGGGAATTTCGATCGTCCCGCCGGTGTGCGGTTCCTGGGGGAAATACGCCGAATTCTGAAGCCCGGGGATGCGATGCTCCTTTCCACGGATCTCGAGAAATCCATCTCTGAGTTGATTCTTGCTTACGACGATCCGCTCGGGGTTACCGCGGCTTTCAACCTTAATCTCCTGGCCCGCATCAATCGCGAGCTCGAAGCGGATTTCAACCTCGGGCATTTTGAGCACGTAGTTCGATTCGATCACGCCGAGCGGCGGATTGAAATGCACCTGCGCTCAACCCGCGCCCAGACCGTTTCCATTCCCAGGGCAGGCCTGTCCGTTCATTTCCGGAAGGATGAAACCATCTGGACGGAGAGCAGCCACAAGTACACTTTGGAAGAGGTTTCTCAATTTGCAAACCAATCCGGTTTCAGGTGTGACGGGCAATGGGCGGACACCGAATGGCCCTTTGCAGAAAGTCTTTTCATCGCGGAGTAACCCGGATTGTTCATGAAATTTCAGTGCCGTTTACGGACAGACCGGATGCTCCGTAGGGACGAACTTAACGGAGGGAGAAAAGAACTTTAACCTAAAGGGCGCAGAGAAAGTCAGCCCAGAGGCCCCTGAGTCGCGGCTCCTCGTTCCATTCTCCTCATAGGGTCTTTGCGTGAAGTGATTTCTCGGCGTCCTCCGGGCTGCATTTTTCCCCCGTGTTCTCGGTGTCAAACTTTCCTTACCCAGCGTGATAAACTCTGAGGGCGGCGTTGCGTGGATAATCGCGGAATGGAAGTTCGACCGGTTTCTACGCCCCCGGCCCTGATAACGACTTCACCTTGAATTCCAAATCCCGGGCTATCGATTCCGGTCCGGCTTCACGGTCAATTTGAATGGGCCTGCCAATCGTGACGGTAACGGCGCCGGGACGCGCCATCCGTTTGCCGGCCCGCTTCAGTTCAAAGAGCCCGTCAATCCGGATGGGAACCACAGGCAGATCCAGTCTTTTAGCCAGCAAACCAATGCCGGCGCGGAAGGGCGACATTTTCCCAGTCATCGTTCGCCGTCCTTCGGGGAACACGACCACGCTGTAGCCACGGTCCGCAGACTCTCCCGCAAAGGTGAAACTACTTCGAAAGCCCGTTTGTTGCGGTAGCGGAAACACGTTAAATAAAGCCACCACCAGGGCGTAATCGAGCCGGTCAAGCCAGCGGCTGAATACTCCGTCCGTGGCGGGCGGATGGCGCATCGCGCGCAAACGCTCGCCGAGCATGGCGACGGCCACGTGGTGGCGCAATCGCGCCGGCAATGCCGCCAGGATGAAACCGATGTCGAGGTAGGTGATGTGATTGGAAACGATCAACAGCGGACCGCGCACGCCGCGCAGATTTTCGCGGCCTACAACGCGAGGGTATCCGAGCAGGAACGTCGCGGGCCAGGACAACAAATAATAAACCGCCATACGAACCCAGGTAACCGGCCAGCGTTGCGTCCAACGCGGATAATGATACTTCGGTTCGGAAGCCGGAGGATGGCGGAGCATCTTTTCCAAATCGCCTACGGTCGAGGCCGCGCCAAAATCCGCTTCATCAATCTCCACCTGGAATCGATCTTCGAGGGCGCTTAACAATTCCACCCGGTCAATGGAGCTGAGGTTCAAATCCGTGGCCAGGTTGGCCCCGTCCGGCAGGCGAGTGGTTTTCTTACCCGTGATGCCTCCAATCAGGCCGGCGATTGTCCCGGCGCTCTCGGGAGCCTGCGCGCGCGATGCACCAGGCTCGCCGAGTTGGGCCTGAACGAATTGCAGTATGAGCTGGGCGCGGGGTTTTTGGGTGGACGTGCGCGGAAAATCATCGTCCGGCCAAACGAGCCAACGGCGGATTCGCTGAAACCCGGCGAGCAAATTGTTGGCGCGCTGCACTGCCAATTCAGCATCTCCGCTCCGGTCGCGCAGGACCAACACCGCGCACGGCTCGGCATTGCCGCCGCGCGCCGCCCCCACCACCACGCAATCGCGAATTTCCGGCTGGCGACGCAAGGCGGCCTCCAGGTCTGCGGGATAGACCTTCATTCCCTCCGCCGTGACGATCACGTCCTTCTTGCGCCCTTTAAAGTAGAGATTGCCCTGCGCGTCCAACTCGCCGAGGTCGCCGGTGTGGAACCATCCATCGTTGCTCCCTGCCCCACCCGCGGCAGGCTGCAAATCTTTCCCTTGCCAATAACGCGAAGCGATATTCTCCCCCCGAACCAGGAGTTCCCCGTCGGCGCTCAGCTTCATTTCCACTCCCGGAATTAATTTTCCAATCGAACCTTTGCTCAATCGGAAAGGATGGTTCACGCTCACCAGGGAAGCAGTTTCCGTCATTCCGTAACCTTGAATGACCGCGAACCCCAACTGGCGCCAGAAAACTTCCATCTCCGAATCGAGTGCCGCTCCGCCGGAGATAATCGCCAGAAATTTCCAGCCGAATTGCCGATGAACTCTCCTAAAGCGCCACCAGCGCCTGATGAAATGCCTGCCCTCCGAGGATTGCAGCCCGCGTCGGAAGTCTTCCAATCGCCCCGCGAGATCAAAATCGCGCTCGATCTTTTCCTTGAGGGCCTCAATCAGGCGGGGTACCGCCACCAGCACTGAAACTCTTTCGTCTTTGATGGTGCGCACGATTTCCGCGGGGTTCAGTTGGTCGTGGAAGATGACCGTGCCACCGAGCAAGGGCGGCACAAACATGCCCATGAATTGGCCGAACACGTGGCTGAGCGGCACCAGATTCAAAAACCGGAGGAGATGGAAGAACCGTTCCGCCTTGAGGTATTTCTTGATTTCGTTTTCAAGCGGCTCCAGATTGGCCAGCACGTTTCCGTGCGAGATCACCACGCCCCGCGGGTCGGAAGTGGTCCCTGAGGTGAAAACAATTTCCAGCGTATCGCGCCGCTCCAGGTTCGGCGCGGGATAGGGCGCGTCCGAGTGCCGGGCAAGGCTTTCGCGGAGGGTATCAAAAATCAAAACGGGCATCGCCAGGGCAGCCCGGTCAACTTCCCTCCCGCAAGCCGCTAATTTGGCATCCACTTGCCTGGATACCCGAAGGGCAAAATCCGGCGCGGCGATGGAGTCCAGCGGCACGGCCACCGCACCCCGCAACACGCAACCGAAAAATGCGATGATCCATTCCGCGCAATTTTCCCCCCAGATCAGGACGTGATCGCCCTTCGCAATTCCCCGCCCTTCCAACTCGCGCGCAAACCGCCCCGCGGTTTCACTAATTTCGCGGTAAGACCAGCGCGCTACTCGATATCCGCGTCGATGGACGAACGCTGTCTCAGCCCCGCGCCGGTGAAATCCGTCTATATACTCAACGAGTGATCGCCGCTGCATGGGTGGTTGAAGAGATCCCCCTCAGGTTCTACCACGAGCGGATTCATATTGTCACAGTTTGAATTGGCCGGGCGAGCAAAAGGAAGTAAGCGACTCGCGAAGGAAATCCATGCAACGGTACTGCCAAGCTATCTTATTGTTCGCTCAAAATAAAATTCACTGTAATGTCAGTCACCACTTCGACCGGCTCGCCATTTAACAGCGTGGGCTGGTAACGCCAACGGCGTACTGCTTCGAGCGCCGCCGGGATCAGAAGGGGGTGGCCCGAGATTGCCTTCAAACCCTGAATCGTTCCGTCGCGGCTGATGATCGCCTCCAGCACCACCGTCCCCTGGATGCGCGCCAATTTAGGTAACTCCGGATACGGAGGGCTGGGATGGAAGATCAGTTTGGCCTCTTCCACCCTGCCGCCAATCTGCACGCGATTAACCTTGGCCGAGTGAGGAGTCACCGGCGGAGGCGGAACGCGGCCCTCCCCAAGCAAGATGATAAGACCCGGATTGTTGCCCGGACCGCCAGGCCCGGGATCAATTCCACCCATAACCGATGGGTAATTTGATGGCGCGATCCGGGTGGGATCGGGTTTCTCAATTACCCTGTCCATCGCCACCGGGAAACGCGGTGGTGCTTCGATAACCGAATGGGCTGGCGGATGTTTGGCCGTCTTCACGCGCGATGTACTAACCGGACGAGGCCCGGCAGGCGGGGCAGGAATCAGAAGATCAGCGAACCGTTGTGCATCAGGCAGAGCTTGTGTGCTGATGAGAGGGAACAGGAGCAACGCGCAAACCACAATTCCCTGGAAGACATAAGCGAGGGGCAGCGTCGCGCGCTTCCACTCGCCTGATTTCGCCGCTGAATAAATAAGGTAGACGACAAACCCCACCACGTTCAGCACCAGCAAAACGATGGACCAACTCCCCGAGTTCAGCCCAAGCTGGCGCGCGTCCGCCAGCACGTACCAAAGCATCAACTCGTAGAACATCACTCCGACGCCGAGCAGAAGAGATTCGACCATCCGCGCCTCGGGTGCAGGGCTGAACATCAAGGGTAAAAGTAGATAGCCGGCGAGTCCGCCCAAAACTCCCACTCCGAATGCTCCCACCCAGTGCCGTCCGTCAAGCACGGGCACTCGTTCCGGAGACGAATCAAGCAAAGTGGCATCAAACATGGTTCCACCTCGTCTTGGCGCCGGACACTTCAAACTGTGCCGTGTCGCCAGCAATTTCGGCCATCCGCATCTGACCTTTCGTTAATATTGACACCCCAACCCTTTCAGTTGTTCCAAATATTTGATCTCGATGTGCCCGTATGACTTTCAAAGGCGGGCAAAGCGAAGGGGACGGGTCAGATTCTGAGGACGAAGGTGGTCAGACAGTCCGTTCGCCCGGTCCTGTCAGTCCTGGCGGACATAGCCCTCTGCAGTAGGGCTGGGCAAAACGTCGGCAAAATAAAACCCATCCCGCTCGACGATCTCGCCAACACTCGCAGAAATGGGCGCGCGAAACATAGGCCCTTGATATGCGAAAGTGTGGAACTCGCCATTCTCACCGCACGGATCGATCCCCGCAGGCAGCGCCGCCAGCAAGCTCGCGTCAAAAACTCGCCCGGCAAACTTGGGGTCCAGTTGCCTGGGATCGACACAGGTCAAATACGCTCTCAATCCCGACTCAATCATTTCCGCTGCAAGCCGTGCCGTATCAATTCCCCAGATCGGAAAGAGCGGCGTTATGCCGCACGCCGCCAGCTTTTCCTCCCGGTATCTGCGAATGTCTTCCAGGAATAAATCTCCAAAGATCATGTGGGTGACGCCCTCGGTCCGCGCGCGCTCCATCGCGCTGGCCATCGCCCGCTCGTATATTTCGTTGGGGCATGGGGAGGGTATGGGAACTTTCACCAGCGCCAACCCCACCGCTTCGGCCTGCGCTTCGAGAAGACTTTCTCGCACCGCGTGCATCGCTACGCGCGCGTGGGTTGAGTTGACGGTGGTAAACAATGAAACGATTTCCACATCACCGCGTAATCGTGTGGCGTGCAGCGCCCACGCACTGTCTTTACCCGAACTCCACGATAACCACGCTTTGGGCCGGGACATTCGTATGGCTCAGAATTAAATCCTATCGAAGTTCGTGATCAACTCCTCAGACTTCCTCCGGAACCACGTATGGCGCGCGGTAGCCGCGGTCACCGTCGCGCAACAGATTGTTGGCTTCATCGTCGCCCACCACCTGCTGGGTTTCAGGATCAAATTTCAGCGTGCGGCCCAGGCGGTAGGAAACGTTGGCCAAGTGAACCAAAGTTGCGGACTTATGGCCTTCTTCGATGGGCGCGTTCAGGTCTTCCTTTTTGCGGCTGCGCACGCAAGCGATGAAATTCGCCCAATTGTTGCCGCCGGCGTGTAGTTTTTGAGGGCCCGGCTCCCAATCGTCGCCCAGCCAGCTCATGTAGGAGTCATAGCCCTCCATCGCCAAGTAGCCCTTTGACCCGTAGAAAATATTTCCAACCGTGTTGTGCGTGCCGGCGGAAGGTCCGAGTCTTGGACCCTTGCTCTTGCTTTTAGCCGGCTTCCCTGCCTGCCCATTTAGACCTGCGGGAGGAAGCCCGGCGCTCTTGAAGGCTCCGCTGCCGATTTCAGCTTCGTGGTTGGTGATCCAGTGGCGCACTTCAAATTCGAGCATCTTGCGTTTTCCGTCCGGCATGTCGAACTCGAAGGCGCAGTTCAGCGTGTTGGGCGTCGTCTGATCATCATCAAACATAAAGTGGCCGCCGATGGCAGACGCCTTGGTGGGGAAACCTACGCCCAGCCCCCATCGGGCCACGTCCATTTCATGGATGCCCTGGTTGCCGATGTCTCCGTTGCCCGTATCCCAGACCCAATGCCAGTTATAGTGAAAGCGGTTCTTGGTGAAAGGTTTGAGCGGAGCGGGGCCGGTCCACAGGTCATAATGAACGCCCGCCGGCACCGGCTGTTCCGGGGCATGCCCGATGGTGTCCCGCCATTTGTAACACAAGCCGCGCGACAGGTATATTTCACCAATCAATCCGTCGCGCATTTTCTTCACGGCTTCAATAATGGCGTCGCCCGAGCGGCTGTTGGTTCCGTGCTGCATGATTCGATTGTATTTCTGCGCCGCGAGCACCAATTGATGGCCCTCCCACCAATTGTGCGAGCACGGCTTCTCCACGTAGACATCCTTCCCAGCCTGGCAGGCCCAGATCCCGATGAGCGAGTGCCAATGGTTGGGGGTGGCGATTGAAATGACGTCCACCGATTTGTCTTCCATCAACTTGCGGACGTCAGTGTAAGTCTTGGGCTTGGGTATTTTCATTTTGTCCATCTGGCCCAGGCGCTGGTTGATTACGTTTTCGTCCACGTCGCAAACCGCGGCCACTTCCACGTCCGGCATTTTCGAGTACTGCCTGACGTGTACAAAACCCTGCCCGTGGATTCCGCAAACGGCGACACGCACGCGGTCGTTGGCGCCAAAAACGCGTTCCGGATGGGTGATGAAAGTGATCCCGCTGAGCGCGGCAAGCCCCGCTCCCGTCTTCGCGCCCGTCTTCAGAAAATCCCGTCGACTAACTTCCGAATCGTTAGACATAATTCCTCCTGGTTGAATAATTCGGCCAGATTATAACTCTGTTTTTCTTCGATGAGCACACAAATTAACGTTCCCACCATCGTGGCCCGTGGCGTGAAAGGTGTCAGCATCCCATAAGGCCTGAGTTGGTTTCCCGCTGCCGGCATCATTTCAAATTCAATTTCGCTGACCGAAAATTGGGAGTCAGGCGTATCATTTCTGCCCGGCCGCGACCAGCCGTTCGACGCGGGTAAACCAATTCACCACAACCGTGGGCGGCGCGGGCGTGCCGGGTATCCCGCCTACCGCTACCGGTTCGAGCACCGCGAAATGCTTCCCATCCGGCGCAACGTCAAAGGATGGGAAGGGAACTCGCATCTCGAACCCTCCCTGAAAGAGAATCGTGGGCATGCCCGGCTGAAACGAATTTCCTTGGACGCTATAGGGAACCGAAACCAACGCGGGTGGGTTGCCCGGCTGAATGAAGAACAATTCGTGTCCCACCCTGGACCATCGCGGAAACACACCGCTCGCATTAGAGATTTGTCTTTTTCCCCCTGGGCTGGGATAAGGAACAACGTAAACCTGTGGCCCCCCGGATTCATCGGATGCGTAAGCCAGCCAATGGCCGTCCGGCGAAAAAACCGGATAGGCTAACGCGGTGGTCGAGTCCTGGCCAAGGAACGGCTTGGGCTCCTCAGGGCGGCCGCTGGCATCGAAGGCCAGCGTCCAGATATCACAGCAGCTCCCGGTTTTGGCGCGAAATTGATCAAACGCCAGGGTCTTGCCATCCGGAGACCACGAAGACGGAGCCTGTACGACCGTGCTCCCTTTGGTCAAGGGCTCCAAACTGCCTGTCCCATCGGAGGGCAGCCAGCTAATTCCGTAGCCGGCCCCTAAAGCGGTCTGACGAGCGCAGGCAATCCGTTTCCCATCCGGCGTCCACGCCGGAAGAGTGCAGTTGGTTGGGTTGAATGTGAGTGGCGTCATAGTTCCTCGCGCCAAATCGTAGACCCACACATTGCCTATGCCTACCTGTACTGCAACCTGTTTGCCGTTGGGCGAAAACCGTGGCGCGAAGTAATCGCCCGGCTGCTTAATGAGCGGACTGGCCACGCCCTTGCGGTCGAGGAGCGCCAAGGTCACTTGCGAACCCAATCCTTGTCCGGTGAGGTAGATAACCGTGCCGGTCCTTGAAAAACTGAACTGTGCGCTTCCGGTTGTCAAATCCGCCTGGATATTTTGAATAATCGGCATGGCCGTCCCGGTCACCTTCAGTTCTTTCGCGTCGAAGGGGACCGCAAACAGCGTGCCACCGGACACGTAGGTGAGATAGCCGGAGGGAAGATATCGGCCGAAATAGGCGTTCTCGACCAGCACTTTCGCCTGGCCCGTGGAAAGCGAGGCGGCTTCAACGTAAGCGTGCTCGAAATTGTTATTGTCCGGCGAGGCCGTGAAGAGCACGTCTTTGCCGCCGGGCAGAACCTGCGGCCACCGGTGGGTGATTTCTTTCCTGCCCGCATCGAGATGCGTGACAGCTTCCGGCGTGCCCCCCGCGGCCGGTATTCGGTCCAAAGGAGCGGTTAGGTCCGGCGTGAAGACAATCGTGCCGTCCTCACCCCAAGATGCGCCGCGATCTCGGTTGGCGCTGCAAAGAGCAATGGGCGCTCCGCCGAACACGGAAACCTTTTCAAGCTTCGCGCCACCAAAAAACCCGATCCATTGCCCGTCAGGCGAAAAGAAGAGCGCGGTTCCTTCTGCACCCTCGAGCGGCGTCGCCTCCGGTTTGTCCAGCTCGCGAAGGTAAATCTGGTTTTTCCCTTGCCCGGTCAGCGACGCGTAGGCGATGCGCAAACCATCCGGTGAAATCAGTGCGGCGGGACCGGCCGTGGTGTTAAGTTGGTGCGTGGAAGGAATATCAAAGCTGAGTTCCATCGGCGGCGCGGGGGAAGAACGTGTCGCGCGCCATAGAAAGCCCAGCGTGATGAAGAAGGCTGCGCTCGCAAGAAGCACCAGCGCCCAGGGCAGCGCGCCGCGCCAGGGTTGTAGGCGCGACCCTTGTGGTCGTCCTTGTGCGGTTTCGACGAGGGCGGGCGCAAGGCCCGCCCCTACGTCACCACTCTGTGCTCCTTCAATCGCAATGCGAGCTTCGCCGATGGCTTGCAGGCGGCGCTTGGAATCTTTCTCAAGGCAGCGCCGAAGCAATCTGCTAATGGAGGCCGGAGTCGAAGTGGGCACTGCGCTCCACTCCGGGTCTTTCATGATCACCGCGGCCAGAACGTCCGAA
>DASYZE010000055.1:0-36588 GCA_035946625.1 Terriglobia bacterium
CGCTAACCTCAGTCGCCCTACGGGCTCCTTCGGTTAGCGCCCACAGGAACTACTTACTTTGCTAAGAACAGGATCTTCTTACTTTGCCTTGACACGTTGAAGGCAAACGGGCCGGGACGAAGCTGTATGTCTGTGCCGACCCGAAGTGCAAAACTCACTCCGCCCGCTCCGTGGGCCTCAGCCCCGATGAGAAGGCCGCAAGGAAGAAGCAGGTCCAGGAGCAGCGCATCCAACAGGAATATCGGAAGCGGTTGCTCACTGATGTCTATAAGCGCGTGCCCGGCGAGCTTGGCCGCCACGAGCTTGACTTGATTGCGACAAGCTACTTCCAGCAATTTGGCCACGACAGCCAGCACCGCATTTTCAAATTCTTCGCGTGGGACGAAGCCAAGATTAAGCCGACCAACGGCGGCTATACAGACTATCCGAAGCTGGCCAGCGCCAAGCAAAAGAAGATGACCGCCGCCGAAATCGGGAAATTCCTTGTAGTTTGCGGCCTGGCATAAGAGTTGTATTTTCCGAGTTACTACGGCTCGACATCATTGAAAGAAACGAAATTGGCAATGGAAGCCGCACATTACAAGGTCAACTTTAAGAGGACCCTCTGCGAAACCAAAGATCAATTTAGAAAGAAACCAACAAATAAAAACAGCAACTCCAAGTTCGAGAATGCTCCAAGTGTCAAGCCGAAGAAATAGGCTAGGAAAGGACGACGGGTAGGGCGGGGCGACCCGCTCTACCTTACTTGAGCGCCGTTCTGTTCCCCGCCCATGGTTTGGAAAGAGTGTCTTCGGCGAATTTCGCTAATGCGCGGTTAAAGCGATGCGGATAGACCAGCATCAGGAAAAAAACGAACGCGGGATTTTCCCGTAGCAATCGGGGTACGGCAGAGACATCGATGGAGGAGCAAACTTGGACTAGTTTCTTCCAGCTTTGCGGCTTATCGGGAAGCCGCGTATCCATTGATCCGCTTTTGGAGCGCCACATCAACCATTCCCACTCTTGACCGACATTCATCGTCACGAAGCTGACATGCGTTACCATCTCCCATAATCTAGATAGGGCAACTCTCCGTTGCCTGCGAGCGAGAAAGTCGATGAGTGGCTCGACTGTGTAAGAGTTGCCGTGAAAGTCTTCCCTATTTTCATTCTCGAGTCCGCATGCCAATCGGACTGATTCCTCAGGCCCGTAATACGGATTTGGCAAGCCCCTGTCACCCTCGACTTTATTTGAAACTGCCAGTGTCTGAATAACCTTGGCAATACAGTTCTCTGCGACAGCATGGCGGCCACCTCCCTCGATTGCGAGGGCTGACTCAAAGATGAATGGGACAGCCGACTCGCCCCAAAGATGAACATCCGAGAGTGCGCGTTCCGCAAACTCTAAAATGAAGTCTTTCTTGGCTGTTTCCTCGCCACGACACCGCGTGTACAGATCCAGCGCACTAAGTAATCCTGCTAATAGTGTCATCCTCGATCCGTGGAAGTGTCCGTCGACTAGTGCGTTACCCTCGACGAAATGCGGGCGCTTCTCGCACTCCTCACATAATCGTTCCAGTGCAAGTTTGGCAGCCAACTGGCAAAGGTCAAACGATTGTCCCCACCACTTCCGGGCGAGACGGTGCTTCGTCGCAGATGCAAGAACATAGCATCCAGCAAGAGTCCAACCTTCAAAGACCGCCCAATGGTTGTCAGAAGTTTCAGATGCCCGGAGAACATAGCTTGCAAGGAGCACGCAGCTGGCGATTGCCCGGCCCACTTCTCGCCCGTGAATGCTGCCCGTCGCTTCAAAGGGCAGAATGGTCTCCAAAAAGTGCGAGATTTTCTCCTTTTGTATTGGCTCTTTTCCATCGCGCAGGAAGAGTTCTAGAAAGAGCCGAAAATCGATCGGCTCTTTGGGCAAGAAAGAACCGTGCAATTCTTTGAAGCGAGATAGCAGTTGTCCCTTATCGATAACTGTCAGCGGTTTGAACCGTCGCTGAGACCATGAGCGATTTGCTGACTGTATGGCCTCCAGGGCCGGCGCGTTCACTTCCCCATTAGTCACCAAAAAAGGTAAATGCCTTGCGCGGGCCGGAATGCTTGGATGTCTAATTCCATATTCTACGAGTTCGTCTATTTGGGGTGCTATCTCGCGCCACCGGGGGAGCGTGATTGGTCCGTTCTTAAGTTGAAACGCGCATGGAATTCCCTCCTTTGAGAGGGAAATCACGTCCTTACCCTGTTCCGAGGGACCGTGCGATGAGATCTGAATAATGGTTTGCCCCTCACCGGCAAGTACCTGACAGAATGGGATCTGGTACTGACGTTCGTTTATGCTAGTCAACCAGTTTTCGATTACTCTCTCGATCACGCCATTCCTCGTGCTTTTGACTTAGGATCGCCTCGTGGCGCTTGCGGAAGGCTGCGTCCTGGCTCCATTCAGCTAGCTTCTTTTCAAATTCTCGCGCCATGAGTGGACCTGCAACGATAGTGCCCTTCGGTCTACCTGCACTGTCAAAGTCCACTTCTCGACGCGCAAGGGATTCAAGGAATAGATCCTGTGAAAGAGGTTGCCCTTGTGCGTCAATCGAATTGCCGACAGCTGTGGTAATTTCGGTCATCCGTTGGTAAAACAGCGCCGCCTGCTTCCGGGCAATATCTTCGGCGACTGCGCTTAGCTTTTCCATTAGGCACTTTCCCACTAGCGTCGGCACTTCATCAATTCTTACCTCAATTGGAGATGCAAATTCTTCATACCCTTGCGAGACGATCTGGCCACCTTCTTGTTCATAAGAATGAACCTGTCCTTCATGCTGAGTTACTGAGCGGATCATTTTGGCTAGGGGCCACAACTCTTGCACTTTGTCATGCATGAACAATTGGAGTTTCTTTAGAATTTCTTCTTTGGTTCTCGGAATGTCAGGAAGCATAAATAGAAGATAGTTACATTGGGAGAATCGTTTGATACGGCCGTCGTGTGCGTTTCATGCGAGGTTCTTATTCGCCTCAATTCTGAGCGGTAGTGGCCCTCTAGAGGATCACTATCCGCCCGCACTTTGGACAGACCAAATTCCCGCCGCTCGAGGAAACCGTCAGCAGGCCCTCATTACACCACGGGCATTTATCACCCTCTTTGAGTACCTCTTTAGTTTTGGCCACGGCAACGGAATTATACGCCTTCGAAATCGCGGACGCTTTATGCATGTTCAACGACCGCGCGACATAACCCCTCCTGCTGGACAGACTCGAATCCAAAAGCTATTGTCAATTTCATTTGACTCCCTTACGATCCTCGCTCCGTGTTGATTTTTGTGAGCGAATACCCTACGATTAAACCATGCGAACCTTGACCGCGCGTCCATCGAAGCCCCCGGAAACGCAGGTGCCCGTGATCGTTGAAAAGGACGAGGACGGATTTTACGTCGTAGAGTGCCCTCTCTTTGAGGGTTGCTACAGCCAGGGGAAGACTGTGGACGAAGCGCTGCGCAACATTCGAGAGGTCATCGCGCTCATTGCCGAAGAGAAAAATAATCGTGAGATCTTGAGGACGTACCACCCCAAGGAAATCAGCCTGCACACCATCACTCTGTAACCTGCGACTCGCTTACCCGTTCTTTCCAGCAAATCCGTGCTCAAGGCGTTGGCCAAAGTGGGTTATAGCGCAGTGCGCCAACGAGGCAGCCATATTCGCCTCATTTGTGTTGGGAAGAATTCGATAACCGTTCCCAACCATAAAGTGGTTGGACGCGGTTTGCTGAAAAAGATATTGCGCGACGCGGATCTGTCAGTTGAGGAATTCGTGGGGCTGTTGTGAATGCCCGCGCGATTCTGCCCCTCTCTCGCCTTGCCTTGCACCGGGTAATTAATCGCCTTGATTCGGATTTCAATTTTGAAACCCCGGTAAGGGATCTCCGCTGCCAGCTCAAAGTATGTTGATAAACGTTCCAAGTCCTGTCATTCCGATCCCGCAGACGCGGGAGAGGAATCTCGCTCTGGAATGAGAAGCAATGCGAGATTCCTCGTCGGTCGCCACGGCGCCCTCCTCGGAATGACTTTCGAGGCAGCATTCAACAATCGGAATGACATTCGAGGCAGCATTCAACAAACTGCTATGGGTTTTTCGTCTCGGGCTCAACGAATCCGGGCAACTCGTCGACCAGCCAGCTTTCCGGGCCCGCCTGAATCACCACAATCGTCAAGGGCTTGGGATGGCCAATGTTTTCCTTTTGTCCCGTATAGTGCATGTACATCGTCACCGGAAAAGAAAACTCGCCCGAGGGCAGCCGTTTGCCGCGTCCTATTTCAAACGCCTGGTGGTGCGGGTTGGAAAGGCCTGAGAGGTAGTACCGGAAATAATCCTCGGGAAATTTATTCTTCAGTCGAGGGGAGAGCAAGGCCAGGCCATCGTCCTGATTCCGCGTGGCCCACGCGGCCATGAATTGATCGGCGGCGGTCAGAGCCAGAACGTAGTCCTGGTTGATAACGCCTGCGGCGCGGTTCCGCGTTTTTTGAGCGGGCGTGGATTGGGCGGCAAGAATTACCATGCCGAGAAGACATCCGAAACTTTTCATATTGGTTCCACTCCCTCGAGTTTTACTCGAACGTTGAAGTCGGGTTCTTTGCTGGCCGGATCGAGCACGCGCGGCAGCAGCACATTGGCCTCCGGCCAATAAGCCTGGAGCGTTCCCGGCGCCACATCGGCGAATCGGCACACGCCCCGGTACTCGCCCACTTCGGACCGCAAACGGACCTGCTGGCCGTCTCGAATGCCGAGGCGGCCCGCATCATCTGCCAAAATAAAAACATCATTGCGTCCGGCGCCGGTGAGCGGATCTTTTTCACCCAGGATCATGGAATTAAATTGCCGGCCTCGCCGCGTAGTCAGATAAAAAGTTTCGCCGGGCGTTTCGCCCACGGAAGCTGAAGCCGCTTCCACCCCGTTTGGAATTTCGAGGGCAGTAAACGCGGCGCGCCCGTCCGCAGTGGGGCACACTCCGCCCACGCACAAGTGCGGCCCGCCGTATTGGATGGCGTCACCCTCTTGGCGCAATTGCCCGATGCCGCGGTACATGGGCATCACGCGCTCCATCTCGTCCCGAATTTGTTGCGGATTGTCGAAGTGAATCAAGCGGCGACTTTCCGGGCCCAACACTTTTTCCGCCACCAGCATGGGAATCTGCCATTCGGGTTTGGCCTCGCCGATTCGCGGCCCGTGAATTTCCGGCGAATAGCGGATGCGGCGCTCGGTGCTGGTGATGGTGCCGCCGCCCGCCTGCTCGTATCGCGTCTGGCCGGGCAGCAGCACCACCACCTCACCGGGGTCGAGCAGCATGGAGTGGTTGAGCACAATATCCTGATGCACGCGGCACTTGACCCGCTCCAGACCGTGCCCGGCATAATCCGGATCGGGCAAAGTTTCGATAAAACTTCCGCCCTCGAGGTAAAAAACGTCCAGGTCGCCCCAGAATGCCGCGTCCACCATTTCCGACGCGGTCAGGCCGGGCTTCGATGAAAGCGGGTGTCCCCACAAGTCGCCGAACCTGCGCGCGTTCTCTTCATTAACCGGAAAATCTCCCGGAAAAGCACCGGGAACGCTTCCCACCTCCGCCGCGCCTTGCACGCCACTGTGACCGCGGATGGGAACCAGCCCGCACTTTTCGCGGCCCAACATCCCGCGCGCCAGTCCGACATTGACCACGGCTTTGACGTTCTGAACGCCGAAGCGATGCTGGGTGAGGCCCATGCTCCAAACAAAAACTGCCGTGCGCGCTTTGGAATAGGTTTCCGCAAAGCGCAGCATGGCGCCGCGGTCGAGGCCCGACGCGCGTTCCAACGTGTCCCACGTCTGCGTGGCGACGGCCGCCTTCGCTGAGTCAAAGCCGCGCGTATGATCGCGAATGAAATCGCGGTCCAGCCAGGCGTGCTCGATGAGCGCCTTCAAAACGCCATTGAGGAAGGCCACGTCCCCGCCCACGCGCACCTGATAGAAATCGTCCATCAGGCGAGTGCCAAAAAGCGCGCTGCGGGTGACGCTGGGAATCCAATAATTTTCGAGCCCCGGCTCGCGGTAGGGATTCACCACCAAGATGCGTGTGCCTTTTTGCTTGGCATAGTAAAGATACTTGGTGGCCACCGGCTGGTTGTTGGCAAGGTTGGTGCCGAGCAGCACGATCAGGTCGCTGCCCATCCAATCGGAATAAGAACAGGTGGAGGCTCCAACGCCGATGGTTTGCTTGAGCGCAGTGGTGGAGGCGGCATGGCAAAGGCGCGCGGCGTTATCCACATTGTTGGTGCCCAGCAGCCGCACCACTTTTTGCGCCACATAGTAAGACTCGTTGGTGAGCCCGCGAGAAGTGTTAAAGAGCGCGAAACGTTCCGGCGGGCACGGGCGCAGGTAACTGGCCACACATTCCAGGGCATTGTCCCAGCTTACCCGACGAAAACCCCGCTCGCCGCGCCGGCGGACCATGGGAAATGCCAGGCGACCGAGACTGCGAAGATCGCGATTTGATAAATGGCGGAGCGATTGGACGTCGCCGAGCCGCGCGTGGTCGAGCGCCCGCATGGTGTTCAACCGCAGCAGCTTCAGGCGAGTCATGCACAGGTGCACCCCCGGCATGGTGTTGTCGCGCAGGCCATAAGGGCCGAGCGAACATCCGTCACACACGCCGTGACGAAGAATCCGCCACGCATAAGGCAGGTTGCCCAGGTTTTCCCAAACCACGCGCGCCATTTCCAGGTAATGGTGTGGCTTGGTGAACCCCAGGCCGAACGGGATCCAACTGGCACGGTCTTTGAAAATTACCTTGGCCATACCGGGTCGAGAGGGTAGTTTATCTCAAGGCGCAAGGGAAGACTGGAACTTCAGGCACTCACGTGCTCCGCGCTTACGACCTGGGGCGCGGGTAGCGAGCCTCAATGGTGGTGTACATTCCGCCTCGCGTTGTAAATACGCCGCGTACCACTGCCCACTGGGGCCGGCACGCCCGCGCCACGTCATCCAGAATGCGGTTGACGGCGTTCTCATAGAAAATGCCCACGTTGCGGTACGCAAGGAGGTAGTACTTCAGCGATTTCAGTTCCAGGCACGTTTTCGCGGGGAGATAGTGAATGGTGATGGTCCCGAAATCCGGCAGGCCGGTGCGGGGACAAATCGAGGTGTATTCCGGAATCGTGATAGTGATTTCGTAGCCTCGATATTGATTGGGCCAGGTCTCGATCTTAGGAAAGACTACTTTCACGCCCGATTGGGCGTGCCCACTCGTATATTCGGGTGACTTCTTTGCCGGCATGTTTATGTTGGACCTCCCCGCGATCAAGGATGACGCAAGCGCGCGCGGCCGCCCTTTTCAGCGCAGTAAATGAACACGAAGCCCTAATTTCAGATTCTTCCAGGCGCGATCAGTGGTGTAGACAGGGGACTTCAAAGCGAGGGCAAGTGCCAGGCAGGCCCGATCTCCCAACGACAGGCCGAGCGACTGGGTCTGTGCCACCAGCCTTCCCGCAATCCTGGCGTGTTCCTCGGTAAAAGGGATTATTTCCGCAATCAGTCCTGTGGCATCTTCCCAAGCTTCCTCCGCAGGGACACCGCGGCGAACCAATTTCGTGTGGACTTCGGCAAGATTCACTGTGCTAAGCACGGCTTGGAGGAGACGGTCCGGCGATAGGCTCTCCGACCCAGGCTCTTGGTTGAGCACGGCCAAAAGCGCCGAAGCATCCAACACGATCCTACTCATTCCGGGCGGCCTCGCGGCGCTCCGCAATCAGCTCGTCGGCCAGCGAAATTTCCGGCTTGACATACTGGCGCACTTGTCGCTGGATTCGTTCGATGCGGCGCCTTAGCGTTGTTATTCGAACCTCGCCCCCTTCCAGACGCGCCACTACCTGATCTCCGGGATGAATGTCCAGCGCCTTGCGAAACGCGGCCGGAAGCACCACCCGACCATTCTCATTGACACGCAATCGAACTCCAGACATAAATCACACTCCATGACTTCTACCAAAGCTTCTGACAGGACTGTAGCACAGATCGCCAAAAAAATCCGCGTCCGACTCGACCTAGTCTTTGCTTGAGTGACTCATTCGCTTCGGAAAGGGAACGTTAGAATAGTCTGAGACTTACCAGAAACAACACTTCATGCCAAGTCTTATAACTACGTTAAGCCATTGCTTTCAACTGAATAGAAATTTGGTTTGACAATAGAAGACTCAAGATTTATTATAACCATCGACTAAGTATGCGCATCTAAGTCCATGCGGGCAAATAAGCAAGCGCGGGCAGGGCATCATTACTTAAGGAGGAAGCAGGACAATGGCAAAGATTATAGGAATTGACCTTGGCACGACCAATTCGGTGGTAGCAGTAATGGAAGGCGGCGAGCCGGCAGTGATCGCCAATCCGGAGGGGGGGCGGACGACTCCGTCCGTAGTGGCCTTCACCAAATCCGGGGAGCGGTTGGTGGGGCAGGTGGCCAAACGGCAGGCCATCACCAATCCGGAAAACACCGTTTACTCGATCAAGCGGTTTATGGGACGGCGTTTCAACGAAGTTCAGAACGAAATGAAGACGGTACCTTACAAAGTGGTGGCAGCGGGCCCCGACGTTCGGGTGTCGGCGCTGGGCAAGGAATACTCGCCTCCGGAAATTTCCGCCATCATTCTGCAAAAGATGAAGGACGCGGCGGAACAGTATTTGGGCGAGAAAATCGTCCAGGCGGTCATCACGGTTCCGGCTTATTTTAACGACAGCCAGCGCCAGGCGACCAAGGACGCGGGCAAAATCGCGGGCCTCGAAGTGCTGCGCATTGTGAACGAACCGACGGCGGCCGCCCTGGCGTACGGCCTCGACAAGAAAAAAGACGAGACCATAGCGGTCTACGATTTTGGCGGCGGAACGTTTGATATTTCCATCCTCGAAGTGGGCGAAGGCGTGGTGGAAGTGAAATCCACCAACGGCGACACCCACCTGGGTGGCGATGATATTGACAAGCGCGTGATGGATTGGATCGTGGATGAATTCAAGAAAGATCAGGGCATCGACCTTTCCAAAGACCGCATGGCACTTCAGCGGCTGAAGGAAGCGGCGGAGAAGGCCAAGATGGAACTCTCCACCGTGCTTGAAAGCGAAATCAATCTGCCCTTCGTCACCGCGGACGCTTCCGGCCCCAAGCATTTGGCCATGAAGCTGACTCGGGCGCGTTTCGAGCAATTGTGCGAAGACATCTTCCAGCGCTCGGTGGGCCCGGTAAAGCAGGCTTTGCAGGACGCCGGGGTGGGGCCGGAAAAAATCGACGAAGTGGTTTTGGTGGGCGGCTCCACCCGGATTCCGCGCGTACAGGAAATCGTCAAGAAGCTGTTCAATGGCAAAGAGCCGCACAAGGGTGTGAACCCTGACGAGGTGGTGGCGGTGGGTGCGGCGGTGCAGGCCGGCGTTCTGGGCGGCGAAGTGAAGGACCTGTTGCTGCTCGACGTCACTCCGCTCACCCTGGGTGTGGAAACCTACGGGGGGGTGATGACGCCGCTGATCAATCGCAACACGACTATTCCGACGAAGAAGAGCGAGATATTTTCGACCGCGGCGGATAACCAGACCTCGGTGGAAATTCACGTGATGCAAGGTGAACGGCCGATGGCCAAGGACAATCGAACCCTGGGCAAATTCCATCTGGTCGGCATTCCCACCGCTCCGCGCGGCATTCCGCAGATCGAAGTGACGTTTGACATTGATGCCAACGGCATCCTGAACGTCAAAGCGACGGATAAAGGCACCGGCAAGGAGCAGACCATCACCATCACCTCTTCCAGCGGCCTGTCCAAGGAGGAGATTGACCGCATGGCCAAGGAAGGCGAGCTCCACGCCGAGGAAGACAAGCAGGCCAAGGAAGCGGTGGAAGTGAAGAACCGTGCCGACGCCATGGTTTACTCGACGGAAAAACTCTTGAAAGAACACCGCGATAAGATTGGCGATTCGGATGCCAAGAGCATCGAAGCGGCCCTCGAAGAAGCGAAGAAAGCGATTCAAGGTAACGATACTTCGCAAATTACGGCGGCGGTGGAAAAGCTGACACAAGCCTCGCACAAACTCGCCGAGGCAATGTACAAGCAAGCTGCACCGGGACCAAACGCACAAGCCGCCTCGGGAAGCGCGGCCGGACCGGATGGACCCTCATCCGGCGGAACGCAGGAGAAAACCAAAGGCGAGGGCGAAGTGATCGACGCGGAAGTGGTGGACGACGAAAAAAAGAAAGGATGAGTGGGAAGGCTAAAGATTGAACTACGCGCAATTTTGGAGGCCATGACCAGATTTGGCCTCCAGGAGGCGGGCGATTTTCAGAATGAGGAGGAGCCCATGGAGCCTGTGAGCCCAAGTGGACCGGAATACATTCTGCATCGAGCGCAGGTGGGAGTTGAATGTCCGCTCTGCCACTGGAAATATATCCAGGAAATTCAGCTGGACGGACCGATAACGGAGTCCCCGGTGGCCAGGGAAATTCGCGGGCACCTCGAAGCATGGCTGGGAACGCATTGCCCGGATCACTTGGGCGCAATCGCGCAACTTAGTAAGAACTGATAATTACAAGTCAGGAGACAGAAGTCACAAGTGGGCAGGAGGTGTCGACATCCCACTGGCCGTAGTCGAGGGTCTCAGAGGAGGTGTAAGATGCTATGCAGAGAACTTGAGCGACTGGAATCTGAACTGATCCGAATTCGCTCGGGACGGAAAAATCCTGCCTTGACGGACGCGGAGAAAGACGTGCTCCTGGACGCTGAGGTGCAAAAGGTAATGGACGTCAAGGAGCACCAATCCATTGGGCACAATGGCGAGCGCTGCCGCGGCGAGTGAAGGTTACGTCCCGCTCGCTCAAAGGACTGGTGTCGCCTCTTATGCTTGGAGTAATTAGGCTTTTCCTCAGCAAATATAAAGCCGTAAAACTAGCCGATAAGATAGCGCAATTGCTGTTGCCCGCGTTTGTGCTCTTCCTCGGCTCCGACGGGAAATTGGACCACAGGATGCAAACCGATGAGTTTGTCCTTTCTTACATGTACGGGGCTTTCGCGCTCCAGGTTGAGGATTCGGGCGTGACCGACACAATGCAGAGGGGCTTCACTATGTGGGAGTGTTTCGACAGGTTCTTCCCAGGCGAGGGCAGGAAAGTCCTGGAGCTATGTAACGTGCGGCTCGAAGCGGGACAGAGAGAATTCAAGCGTGGGATGGGCAAGGGGTATAAGGAAATGGCCGACGTCCTGGAGGTGTTTGCAAAGGTACCGAACGGGGCCAGCGAGGCGGAAGCGACAAAACGAGTTGAGGATTCTGGTGTGGACATTGGCTTGCCGTCGTTGAGGAAACACCTTGTCCACAACTATTCGTAGCTTCCTAAAGGCGGGCGAGGTCCGGTCAGCCTGCGTGAACACCTAGCTGGAGCCGAGGTTCGCTCCTGCCGCGGGCAGACAGAAACGTCAGCCATTTCGGCGAACCAAATGCCCTAGGCGACCCAACATAGGTGCCCATGCCGATTGGAACGCAAAAATACTACTGGGCGATCCTTGGCGTTGATCGCAACGCGAAGCCGGACCAGATCCACAAGGCGTACAAGCCCGCCCATTCTAAAGGTTGCGATAAATCTCGCTGCGATGCCCGACAGCATGAAATGTGATGACCCGACTATTATGATCGACCCACAAAAGCACCCTATAGTCGCCAATCCGGTACTTGTGGATTCCTGCCAAATCGGGCGGGGGATTCTTGAGAGGTTGCGAGATCAATTCAGGATGCGCGGCAAGGTGGTCAATTTTCTTTCTTATTCGGCGGGCAATCACCAAATCAAGATTCTTGAATTCACGCTCGAATCCGAGCGTCGTCTCGACGCGATAAACCTCGCTCATCGAGGCTCCGCCTGTCGGGGGGCAAAGGTTTGGAGCGCGGTTGGTTGGCCCATTAAATATGTGCCGACGCACTGGCTGTATGGAGACTATAGCTTGCGGCTATTTGATCGATCCAACTCTCGCTTGAATTCTTCCCATGATCGGGTCTTGCCCGAGAGCTGTTCTCGCCGCGCTTTGCGCAGTCTGCGCAAGAACGCCGGGTTATGCGCTATAAGAAAATCTTCAAAGGCATCTTGCAACTCATCAAATGCCTCAGATGCATGCTCGAACCTCCTTACCAATTCTATCGGAACCTGCACCGTTTCGCCCATATCTGGCCTCGCTCTTGAATTACCATCCTCTCATTCAGCATATCCGAAGTGCGATGAAACCTCAAGCGTCCAACCCTTCCAAATTCGAGGAGCGACAAAGGAACCTGGTGATTCCGTCGAACCCTTGCTGATGGAGAAGCGTTGATGGCCATCGGCACCCAAAAAGATTATTACGCTCTGCTCGGCGTTGATCGCAACGCCAAGCCGGACCATATTCGCAAGGCATACCGCCGCCTGGCGCGCAAGTTCCATCCCGACGTCAATCCCGGCAACAAGTCGGCCGAGGATAAGTTCAAGGAACTTTCCGAAGCCTACGAAATTCTGAGCGACGACAAGAAGCGCAAGATTTACGACCAGTACGGTTTTTATTCGGACAACATCCCCCCCGGCGGCCCCGGTCCGACGGGCGGGTATGGTCCAACGCCTTCCGGCGGGCCGGGCGCACAAGGTTTCGATTTCTCGGGATTCGATTTCTCCGACCTCGGAGCAGAAGGCGAAAAGCGCGGCGGCGGTTCTTTTCGCGATATTTTCTCCAGCATTTTTTCGCGCGGCGGGCAGGCCGAGCCTGAACACGAAGGGCCAGAGCGCGGCGGCGACATCGAACACCGCATGCACCTGGGCTTTTGGGACGCGGTCCGGGGCACTCAGGTTCGCTTTACTGCGACGCGCAGCGAGACCTGCGCGACTTGCAAAGGATCCGGGTCGGCGGGCGGGAAAGCGACCACCTGTGCCACCTGCGGAGGCAGCGGAAAAACCACCCAACACGTGGGCAGCATGCGGTTCTCCGGCACCTGCCCCACCTGCCACGGCTCGGGCCGCACCAAGCCGCGCTGTCCCACCTGTGGCGGGTCGGGGGTGATTCGCAAACCGGAAACGTTTGACGTGCGGATTCCGGCCGGCGTCGATACGGGCTCGCGCGTGCGCGTGCCCGGCAAAGGCAATGCGGGATTTGATGGTGGCCCGGCGGGCGATCTCTACATTGTGACCGAGGTGGAGGCTCACCCGGTGTTCGAGCGCAAGGGCGACAACTTTTATGTGAAAGTTCCCGTCACCTTCACCGAAGCCTCCCTAGGCGCGAAAGTCGAAGTGCCCACCATCGACGGCCCCAGCACCATCAAAATTCCCCCCGGCACCCAGAGCGGACAAAAACTGCGCCTGCGTGGAAAAGGAGCGCCCTCGTTGCGTGCCACCGGCGTCAGAGGCGATGAGTTTGTGGAAGTCCAGGTGGCGGTGCCTCAGGTCCGCGACGAGCGCACCAAAGAAATTCTGCGCGAGCTGGCGAAACTGAATCCGGACGACCCGCGACGAGAGTTGAACGAGAAGGCGAATTATAAATTATGAATTATAAATTAAGTGAGTAACAAAACTTTAGCAGACCGCAATTCATAATTTATAATTCATAATTTCGTGATTGTCGCACCGGTTTCGACTTCTGAGAGAAACGCGATGCCACCGAAAACGCGAAAAAAAGGAAGTAAGGCCGGCTACATGATCAGCGCCGTGGCGGAAATGTATCACCTCCACCCGCAAACGCTCCGGCTATATGAACGCGAGGGCTTGCTCTCCCCCTCGCGCAGCGAGGGCAATACCCGCCTTTACACTCAGGAAGATCTCGAACGCCTGGAAGCCATTTTGAGCCTCACCCGCGACCTGGGCGTAAATCTCGCCGGCATTGAAGTGATCCTCAACATGCGCCAGCGCATGGACGAGATGCATCGAGAGATGCAAGCCTTCGTGGAGTTCGTCAATCGGGAATTCGTGAATCGGGGTGCGGAAGAAATGAGCCGCGCCCAAAACGCCCTTGCCCGCATTGCGCCCTCGCGCATGATTCGGCCGGTGAAGAAATAGTAGTGCCGACCTTATGAAATCACGGAAGAATAAGTTGAACGACGAGTTGCGGCCCGAATATGATCTGGGCCAGTTGCTCAAGGGCGGCGTGCGCGGCAAGTACGCCAAGCGCTATCATGAGGGCACAAACCTCGTTCTCCTGGCCCCCGAGGTACACAAGGCCTTTCGCAATGAAAGAGCCGTTAACAACGCCTTGCGCCTGGTGATCGAGTTGCGCAAAGTGGGAAGCTCAAAACCTTGAATTTATAGCTCCAGCGGGGCCTGAGGTTCTGTGGCTCCGAGCCAACCGCGCTCAGATTGTCCCTCGGGGGAATTAACTTAGGGTTCGTCTTTGAAGGAAAAGCCGGCGGTCACGAGAGGAATCACCGCGGCTTTTCATTAAATGGCTTCGCTAAGGCGCACCTCACCTCCATTGGCCTCAATTGCCGACGTGACGATACGCCTGATTTCCGCAAGAAAGATTACGGATGGCGAGGTCATCACGGCATCTGGCAACGGAACCGCTGAATCATAGATGCCATGAATGGCCGTCGCACGCTGACGTGTGGAGCCTGGTCCTCGGAATTCATCGTAGGCGACACGCCAATCAGACAGAGGATTCTCAACCAGACGCCTGACAGCTAGGTCATGGAGAGCAACATCAACCATCTGACGTATATGTGAGATGGTGGCCTGCTCCTCCTGTTCATCCGCCGGATTGCGTGTCCAACCAATCGGAGTATTCAGGAAACGCGAGATCGACTCCCTCAACTGCGTCACCAAGTCGGCGACTGGCCGGAGCGTATCGTACTCATCATCAAGCTCGCCGGCGATTCGGCGATTGAGTGCCTTCACGCGCGCCCAGTGTTCCTTGCTGAATCCCTCGTAGGTACCCATTCCGAGCCTAGCAAGCCATGGCCCCTGGAATTTTGTGACGGCCTCCTGAACAGCGAAGCCAATTCCTGTCGGATCATAAACAGGACGGGCATCAGCGGGTCGCGGAGGCAAGATTGCAGCCTCGAAGAACCGGACAAGGTCTCTAAGTTGTCCCTTCATATAATTCGCGGCCCGCGACGGCAGCTTCGTAAGCTGCCGGTCCACACCTCCGAGCATGAAGCACCGCGAGTCCATTCCGTGCTCGATGGCCTTGACGACTGAGACGCCAAGAACGTCGCGGAGGTTAGAAAGGGCGTTGAGCACGGACGCCATAACGTGAGCGCGTTTTTCCCTAAAGGTAGGAAGATTCTGTCCCTTGATCTGGTCTAAATGAGTAAACGCGATCGCCAGTTTGTCATGATGGCCGCTCGACGCCACAGCGCGTAGCACAGAAAGCGGAGCTGCTTGCATTGGTTGCTGAGCATTATCAACCAGAAGGATAACATCAGCCTGGCCGAAGCGGCGGGTTACGTGCGTTGTCACGCTGGCGGAGGAGTCGGGCGTGTGGCCCAAGCCTTGACCGTCGATGAAGGCAACCTTTGGTTGACCTTCTATGAAATCCGGAAAAAGTGGCCCGCGAACGCGTACGCCATCGACGAGAGGCGTTAACAGCCGGCCAAACTGCGGCCAGTAATTGCTGGAGAACCAACGGAGGTGCCGGAAGAATTCCCCCCGATTGGCCGTCTTGAAAAGCCAAAGCTCAGGCCACCCCGAGCGGCGACGCAAAAGTTCTCCCGCCTCGATTAGGTTGAAGCGGGAACGCACATCCTCAAGTATATCCAGTACGAGTTCGTGGAACCCCCCCTCCTCCGTCAGGCAAGCCTCGAAGTTCTCTTCAATAAGTTCCTGAGCTGCCTCGCGGTCGGGACCCGCCACTTTCGGGTCAACTCCCAACTCTTCTGTGAGTCTGGCAACGACGGACTTTTCCAAATGATCTATGCGGTCCATGTATTTTTCAATCCTCTCTCGATTGGCAGTGCGCTCCTCATCCGTCAAAGCGTTCTCGTCATCCAAGACTTTGTTCTCGCCCATTTCATCGAAGGTCATCTCGTCTTGACAGTCGCCGATGTCCCCTTTGCGCCAGCCGCCCAGAAGGTAGCTCAACCGGAATTTTTGGTCGCGATGGTTCAGAAAGCGGTCCGCGGCCTTGTCCAAGGACGCGTCCTCGAAAAGGGCAAGGGAAGCGTCGACGACGCATTCCTCAATGTTGGCCTGAGTCTGAAACTCCGTAAAAAAAGTGACCGCCGCTTCACACTCTCCCTCGGCGAGAATGACTTCGATGTCCGCAATCGTGGTCTTGGCTGGGGCGGTCGAAGGAAAACGGTCGTCGTCTGGATCGGACCCGATCAATTGACGCAAGAGCGAAGTCTTCCCGGCACCTGTCGTTCCGACAAACAGTACGCGCGAGTATCCGTTTTCTTTTAGGTCCTTCATACTTATGTGGTTTTCTCTAAGAGTTTCCGAATCCTCTCTGCCTGCCTGGATTTCATCATAAAAGGCTTCAATAACTGGTTTGGAAAACCGAACTTCAGCCTCTTTTCGCTTCGAAGCATTCCACCAAGATTGGTCACTGAGAATGAGGTTCATTTCGGCAACCAGCGCGTCCGCTTCGACTTCGTCCGGAGTCCCGAGCCCCCGCCGCATTTTCAATCCAGGGCGACCCTTTGAATCGTTACGAAGGGGGTGACGGAAGCCGATCGACCAGCCGGGACGATTGGACCTTGTCTTACTAGCAGTATAGATTTGTTTATTCACGGTACGCTCCTTGTTGTTCCGAGTTGTTCCAAAAGAGGTTAGTTTACGCCAAGAATCGTGGTGTGTCAATATGTTTTTGCCACAACAAGGAACAACGACTCGTTTAGAGCACTGGACGCACCGCCTTGGCGTCTTACAAGCTTCGCCACGAGTTTTACGTCCGGTTCGTCTCCGAGTCCGTCCCGCACCAAACGTTGCAACTGTCACTGCGTGAAGGGCTGTTACACCCGTGCAAACTTGGCAAAAGCCAGCCCAATCCCCGACGTTAGAAGGAAGAGCGTTTTTCGGGTTCTCATTGCCACCTCACGAGGCAGCCGCAGAGGTCACTCGGATCTGCGCTGATGTCGCACCAAAAGCCGTCGCGTCAATCGATGGATCGTAAGGCATGGACTCCGCTCCACACGTTTTAATATGAACTTTCAACTTTTCTTCACCCACGATTCAAACTCTCACCCATTTCCTGCTAGAATCTTTCGCGGAGTTTTTCCATGCCAAAAGCAGATTGTCCCGAGTGTCAAGGCACCGGGTGGAAGCCGGTGGAGGCGGGTGGGGTTCGCCGCGTGGCGCGTTGCGACTGTCGCGAGGCGGAGCGCGCGGACCGGCTGCTGGAGCTGGCGCGCATTCCCCGGCGCTACGAACACTGCGCGTTTGAGAATTTCAACGTCAGGAAAGACAAGGACACCGGGCTGGCCAGCCCCAACCTGCGCGCCGCCAAAGTGACGGCGGAAGGGTTTGTGCATGAATATCCGGTAGACTTTGGTTTGCTCTTCGTCGGCCCCACCGGCGTGGGCAAAACGCACCTGGCCGTCGCGGTGGTGCGGGAATTGATTCTTCGCAAGGGCATTGAGTGCATGTTCTACGACTTCCGCGAGCTCCTGAAGAAAATTCAGGACAGCTACAACCCGATTTCGCAAAGCACCGAATACCGCGTGGTCCAGCCGCTGCTGGACGTGGAGGTCTTGCTCCTGGACGAGATGGCGTCGGCCAATCCCACCGATTGGGTGAAGGAGACTCTGTCGCACATCATCAACTCGCGCTACAACCAGAAGAAAGTCACACTCATCACCACCACGCTGCCTTTCGGCGAGTTGAGCGAACGGAGTTCGCGGCGCTCGGGGAAGGGCGACAGGGAAGAAGTACGCATGCCGTCGGGTGAAGCGGTTCCCGATATCGAGCGGACTCTCAACCAGTTTGGGGTCACGCTGCGCTCGCGCCTGTACGAAATGTGCCGGCTGATTGAAATTCATTCCAGCGATTTCCGCAAAGACATCAAGCAGGCCGGTTATCGCGTCCGCGGTGAATAATTCCGCGGCGCGAGTGTGCGCCAGCCTGACCCTGACGGTTTATTGAAACACATGCCACCCATGTGACTCCGAGGAGGCCCTGGCGGTGAGGAACCCTGCAATGCCAGTATTTTCAGAGCGAGATTCCTCGCTTCGCTCGGAATGACAGCGTGAGGGCTCCGAATGACAGCGTGAGGGCTCGGAATCAGGTGGGTGGAAAGCGTTTTTCGTCAAACCGCTCATGCCGGTCAAGTTCTGGAGATCGCGCGCCCAACTAATCTCTGGTCATCTGACTGGTCATGTGCTAAGGTATTCGCATGAAGA
The DNA here is from genome assembly GCA_035946625.1 of Terriglobia bacterium. Lineage (GTDB taxonomy): Bacteria > Acidobacteriota > Terriglobia > UBA7540 > UBA7540 > DASYXZ01. The sequence goes on from DASYZE010000055.1 coordinate 18,301, forward strand.
CTCTGGAAAAAGTGATTAGCGCCACCGAATTCAAGGCCAAGTGCCTGAAGATTCTGGACGAACTCGGCTCCCAGGGCATCGTCATTACCAAGAAGGGCCAGCCGGTCGCCAAGGTCACGCCCTTGCGCCCGGTGGATAACTCAAAGCTGATTGGATCAATGAAAGGCAAGGTCCTGGTAAGGGGAAATATCTTCTCTCCAGGCCGGAAGTGGAATGCTCAATCTTGACACCCCCATTTTGGTGGCCTTGTTCACGGGCGAAGTCAGCACGGAGGAGTACGACTGCGTGGTCAACGAGCCCCTCGCGATTTCTGACATTGTGTTGTGGGAGCTTGCCATGCTGGTGCAAAGGAATCGCCTGAAAATGGACTTGAGCGGTCCGGAATTCCGCGCCTGGCTGCGCAGCCTCACGGTTTTGCCAATTTCCTTGGAGATCGCCCGCAAGAGCACCCAGCTCGACTTTTCTTCCGACCCGGCGGACGAGATTATCGCCGCCACCAGCCTGGTGGAAAACATACCCCTGCTCACCCGCGATGCCAGAATCCGAACTTCCCGAATGGTCCCATTCGCGCTCTAGTTTGTCTTACTCCCATCGCAGCGCCACTATCGGGTCCACTTTGGTTGCGCGCCGGGCGGGAATGCAGGACGCCAAGAGCACCACACCACTCAGCAGGAGAGAGACTTCAAGGTAGGTGGTCCAGTCCGTGGGCCTCACGCCGTAGAGCATGCTTGTGAGCAGTCGTGAGACCGCAAATCCGCCGGCCAGCCCTACCACGACTCCCAACAAGGCGAGCTTCAGTCCGTGCCTAACCACAAGCTTCAGGATATCCGCCCGCCTGGCGCCAAGCGCCATCCTCACACCGAATTCATGATTTCGCTGGGAGACCGAATACGAAATCACTCCATAGACGCCTGTGGCGGCGATAAAAACGGCCAAAGCGCCAAACAACGCCAGTAGAATTGTACGGAAGCGCCAGTCGGTAACAGAATCCGAAATAACTTGCTTCATGGTCTGCATTTGGGCGAGAGGCAATTCGGGATCCACCTGATGAATTGCGCTGCGAATTTCCGGGACCGCGGCCACTGGCGCATGCCGCGTGCGAACCACAAAATATCCATCGACGATCGGCCTTTGCGCATAGGGAAGGTACATGGCAGCATCCGGCGGACTGGCGAGGCTCTCACCGTGAACGTCGCCCACAATGCCGATGATCGTGCGCGGTGAAGGCTCAGTCCATTCCGGTCCCATCGGCTTCCCGATCCAGATGCGCTGGCCAATCGGGTCTTCCTTGGGCCAATAGGACTTCGCCATCGTCTGATTGATGATCACCACGGGCTGGCTGTTTGCATCGTCGGACTCTGCGAACGCACGGCCGCGTAAGAGCGGAATGCGCATGGTCTGAAAGAAGGCCGGGGTGATGGCGCGATAGTCCGCATCCAGCGCCTCTGCAGGCTGGTCGCCAGCGGAACCGCCCTCAATCGTGAACAAGAGGTCGCCGCCACCCTTGAAAGGCAGAGCATTGATTATGGCGACCTGCTCCACTTCCGGCACAGAGCGCAAGCGCTCAAGAGCTTGGTTGTAAAACACCAATCTGTTTGCCACCCCGGGGATATCTATGGGCCTGAGGGAAATGTTGAAGGTGAGCAGGTTTTCAGGGTCGAACCCCGGAGGCACGCGCATGAGCAGCACAAAGCTTTTGAGTGCCAGAGCCGAGCCGATGAGGAGCATCAGAGAGATGCTGATTTCGCTTACCGCCAGCGCACTAAACAGGCGCCCGCGCCCACTCATCCCGGCGCGAGGATTGGCCTCGTTGAGCGCGGCGATCTGGTTCACCCGCGAAGCCGCAAGAGCGGGCGCCATGCCAAACACGATTCCAGTCATCAAGCTTAGCAAAAGGGAGAAAAGTAGGACATTCCAATCCAATCGAAATGCGCCCACGTGGGGCAGGTCAGCCGGCACCAGTGCCCGAATGAAATCGAAACTGGCGTAACACGCCAGCAGGCCAAACGCGCCACCGACCAGCGCCAACAAAATGCTCTCCGCCAAAAGTTGACGCACCAGACGGCTCCGGCTGGCACCAATCGCCGTGCGAATGGAAATCTCCTTCCGCCGGCCTGTCGTCCGGGCAAGCGCCAGATTGGCGACGTTGGCACAGGCGAGCAGCAAAACCAGACCGACAGCGCCCAACAGAAGCAAAGGAGCCGGTCCGGCCCAATCCCTCAGGAAACTCCGCAGAGGCGCCAGGTGGGCGCGCTCATTCGCTGCGAACATCTTAGGAAACTCGCGCCGCAAATCCGACAAGGGCGGCGTAAGCGCGGCTTCCGCCTGGTTCGCGGTCACGCTTTTCTTCAACAAGCCCAGGCAAAGCAATGCTCCGTTAGCCGCGTTGTCACTGGTCAACGGAACATGAACGGGAAGCCAGATCTCAGCTTCGCGAAATCCCGGAATGGGGAGCTGAAAATCCTGCGGCAGGATTCCCACCACGGTGTGTGCCCTGCCGTCTATTTTGAGTTGTTTCCCGAGAATGTTTCTGTCACCGCCAAACCGGCTTCGCCACAATCCGTAGCTCAGTATGGTGACATCGCGGCTGCCCGGCCGGCACTCCTCCGGAAGAAAGCCCCTGCCGAGCGCGGGTTCCATGCCCAGAACGGAAAATAGTTCCGGCGAAGCACCGGCCATCGGGACGCGCTCCGGCTCGCCCGTGCTGGCAATCGTGGCCTCATCCCACCAGGCCGCGAGCGCGAGGTTTTCAAACAATCCGCTCTTTCTCTTTTCCCAGGCAAGGTAAATCGGGAATGAAATGGAATGGCCACCCAACTGATTGCCCGTCCGATCCACCACAAAAATTCGGCCTGAGTGGGGAAAAGGAAGCGGCCGCAAGGAAACTGCATTGACGATGGAAAAAATGGACGTGTTCGCGCCAATGCCGAGCGCCAGTGTGAGCACGGCGACAGCAGTGAAGCCGGGATTGCGCGCCAGCATCCGTAGGCCGTAACGCACGTCGCGCCCCAGGTCGGCCAGGATGTTTGTTTTTTTGGGCGCTCCCCAAATGTCAGGCTCCTGCGCAACCGGATGTTCGACCCGCCGCAGTCCCCGCGCCAGAATCTTTTCATCACTTAATTCTTGTAGGGCCGCGCGACGGGCCTCGATTTCCGCCGCGCCACCGGCCAGCAATTCCCGGTATCGGTCTTCCAGGTGCTGTGCCATTTCCTCAGCAATCTCCGCCTCGCGCGCGGGCGAAAGCTTCAAAACCGCCAACCGTTTAAGTATTTCTTGTTTCCATTCAGGCATATTCGCCCCCTATTGAACAAACCCGATCTCGTTTTTCCAATCGTCACTCGGCAATCGGCAATCGGCAATTGCTTGTGCCCTAATTCAGCCTTCATAATTTAGAATTCAGATTTCTTCACGCATGTTCCACTTTCGCGATGCGGTTGATGGCCGCCACAAACACCTGCCAGCCGCGCCGCTGCGAGGCCAGGACTTTGCGTCCATCGGCGGTAAGGCGGTAATAGCGCCGCCGCCGCTGGCCTTCTTTTTCCACCCAACGTCCATGAATCCACCCGCGGTTTTCCAGGCGATAGAGCAGCGGGTAAAGCGACGCGACGTGGAAGCGCAGCGTGCCGCCGGAGCGCTGCTCAATCAGTTTGCTGATGTCGTACCCGTGCCGGGGCCGGGCTTCCACCAGGGAAAGAATCAACAGCTCGGCGCTGCCTTTTTTCAATTCGCGGTCCAAAACGTGCGATTCCATATGTGGCATAGCAATATATTGCTAAGGCAGGGTTCATTTGTCAAGCGGTTTTTCAGCCCGCTGTCGGGGAGTCATTGGCAATCGGATCCCATTCGAAACCCATCCGTTGCCGGGTCATTCCCGCGCAAGCGGGAAGGGAGGCACCGGAGGGCGCCCATGTCCGCCCAATCACACCGCTACCCCGCCCGGGGCTTCCTGGCTCCACTTATTGCTTTTGCAGATTGATGAACAAATCGACCAATATGTCATTCTGACGAGTCCGTCGGCTGACGGACGACGAAGAATCGCGGAAGTGCTTGCTTCCAATAATGCAGAGATTTCACGCGCAGTTTACCCTGAGCGAAATACAGTGATCCTTCGCTTCGCTCAGGATGACAAGCGAAGGGATCAGAATGACAGCGCGCAGGCATTTTTCATCAACCGGTCAGGGGATTTCGATCTGACTGCTGAGCGCGGAGAGCTGGTCGCTTTCCGAATCCTGCACCACTTCACGCACCAGGTAGGTGCCGGGTTTCACGGTGAACGCGATTTTCAAATTCATGCCGTCCTCCCGAAGCTTGGCGAGCGTCGCATCCTTCAGCTTCAGGTCCAGCACCTTTTGCTGCCCGTCCACGTAGTTCCCGGCGGTGTCAAACAACACCGTAACCACGGTCAACTTGTTCGTGTCGCGGCCTTGAGCCTTGCGGAACTGAACACGGCTGATGTCCACATTGGCCACAATGGAAAGACGGGCGTCGCCGTTTCCGGTCTTGAAGAACTGAGTGTGGACGCGCATAGGGATGGTTTGTGAATTCTCGGGGGAAAACACCAATTGCTCCAACCGGTCTGCGGCCATCGTGGCACGGTCTTCATTTTTCTGCGGAGCCATGTAACTCTTGCGCGCCTGCAAGGTGTACCGGCCGGGGTTGTTCACCAAAGCGACCTTCAGCGTGTGCATGCGTCCGTCCGGCTTCAAATCCTGGGGGGCGAAGGCGAGCAAATAGCTGGCTTCCGCGAACCCTCCCGTGCGCTGGAATCCGGCCGCATAGTCGTTGTTGTTGCGAAAAGCTACGCCGCCCGTGTCATGGGCCAAGGCGATCAGCACGTCTCCGTTAATGCTTTTGCTCTCGGATTGGATTTGGGCTTTGTAGCCCAGCAGGCTCGGGCTCTCCGCGTTCACCACGCCTCTCTCACTCGCATCGCCGCCCAAAATGTTTACATAGAGCCCGCGCGCGTCAAGGGTGCTAATCACCACATTTAGTCTTAACGCCTGGTCTACCACCTGGCCGAGGAAGTAATTCTCGGTGAGGATCAGGAAGCCGGGCGAGACCATCACAATGGAGCGTTGGCCCGGGAGCGCGGCCATGCGCCTGCAAATGCCTTCCAGCCCCTGCAGGGCGTACCGGGTTTGGGATTCCGTTTCCCGTTCCAATTGGTCGGCCTGCGTTTCGATGTAGTCCTGATCGGCCTGGGGGCAGGGATTTCCCGGTCCCCCGCAGCATTCGTAGATGGCGTCCTGCGTGGCCACCTGAATCGCGATGGGGTCGCGCTGCTCGACGATCTTGTAGGCTTGATAGGGAAGAATCTCAGGACATTGCGTGGTGGCACTTGAGGCCATCGGTCGCGATCGCAGGGTCAGCAGAGCGTCGTGGAGTTTGGCGCGGTCGTCGGTGAAATCAACCTGGTTCTGGCCCGAAGAGGTATAGAGCGCTACGCGGTCTCCGGGCTTCATTTGAGTGGCCAGATAATGGTCAGCGGCATCGCGTGTGCGCACCAGGTCGGCGAATTCAATGTGGACGTCATCAAAATAGAGCGCCATAAATCGGTGCGGCAGGGTGATGGTGGGCGTGGTCTCCGCGCCCGGCTCGGGCGGAGCGCCGGGCGGAATGGAAGGTGTTTTTATGGCTCCGGTCGCGCCGGAATTCTCCAGTGAAAAATGAGTGATCGCCTGCGGTTTGCCGTTATCGAAAATCCGGAAATCGTCCTTCTGGAGTTGGGTCACTGCCTGGCCCTTGGCGTCCCGCACCACCACTCGCACCAGCACTTCATTGCGCTGGACGTGCAGCGCAAAGGCGGGTTGGCTGTCGTGGGTGGTGATTTCCGGTGTTGCGTCTTGAGCCTGGCCGGCCGGCGCGCACCTCGCGGCGCCGGGTAGCATTAGAAAAGGCAATAGCGGTGCGAGACCGGCGATGGTGAATCGATCCAGGGCGTGACGACTGCGCTTCATGCCGGACATCTCGATGCGCTGAGTCTTGCAGAGCGCTTGGTTGTGCAGGTCGGCGGGCTTTCCCCCCTCCGTGCTTTAAAGTATTCGTCGGCAGATGGTTCAAGTCAAGGCGAAAGAGGAAGGTCTTGATTGGAACCGGGCGCTGTGCGCACCGCCAGAACCACTGGGAGTCTTGCACCACACCGGTAATTTGTGAAAGCCCCACCTGTTTCTATTTTTCTTAACACATTGACTTCCCTTTTCATGGAACGGTAGAATGGAGCTTCCAATTGCAGGTCTGCGTCGGCTCGATGGGGGTGGAGGCCAGGCAATGTCTTCCGATGAAAATTCCGGCTCTTTGAATTCCACCGAGACCATGGTGGCAACGAGGGAAGAGATCGCCGTCCCTCCCCTGGACTCTGGAACTTTGCCAGAAGTCCGGGTGGCAGATCCGGGCCCGCCCCAAATCGCCGAAGTCACGCCTGGAGCGAAGGAAGAGACCGCGCCTTCCTCCTCGAACGGCGCGGCTGTGCCTGAGATGCAGATCGAGCTGCCCAATATCACTCCTGAGGCGTCCGACTCCGCCGAGATCGATACCATGCTGGCGGATATGGAAAAGCTTGCCGCCGTTCCCCAGGGAAAAGTAGTAGCGGCCAAGGTGCTGAAAGTGACCGAGCTGGAAGTGCGGCTGAGCGTGGGTACGAACCTGGAGGGTGTGGTGCCGCTCGCCGAGTTCGTTTCGCCCGACGGGCAGTTGACCGTGGCGCCCGGCGATGAGGTGGGCGTCTGGGTGGACCGCTACAACGAGAAACAGGGCACGGTGACCATCTCCCGCCAGAAAGCCGCCCGCCTGGAGGTCTGGGAAAAAATTGAACAGGCTTTCCAGGAAAAGAGGTCGGTCACGGGCCGCGTGCTCGACCGCATCAAGGGCGGGCTGACGGTGGACATTGGAATTCACGCCTTCATGCCCAGCTCGCAAGCCGACTTGCGGCCGCTGCGCAACGTGGACGCGCTACTTGGGCAGGAGATCACCTGCAAGATCATCAAGCTGATCCGCAAACGCAGCAACGTGGTGGTAAGCCGCAAGGAGGCGATGGAAGAAGAATCGAACCACCGCAAAGCGGAATTGGTGGAGAAGTTGAAAGAAGGTTTGGAGCTTACGGGCCGCGTGAAAAACCTGACCGAGTACGGAGCCTTTGTGGACTTGGGCGGACTGGACGGGCTGCTGCACATCACCGACATGTCCTGGGGCCGGGTTGGCCACCCCTCGGAAGTGGTGCAGGCGGGGCAGGAAATCAAGGTTAAAGTTCTGAAGTTCGACACGGAAAAAGGACGGGTCTCGCTCGGATTGAAGCAACTCCATCCTGATCCGTGGGCGACCGTGCCTGCTGCCTATCACGTGGGCGATCGCGTTTCCGGGCGCGTGGCCAACGTCACAGACTATGGAGCGTTTGTGGAGCTGGCGCCGGGGATCGAGGGGCTCATCCACGTTTCAGAAATGAGCTGGAGCAAGCGGCCCAAGCACCCGTCGAAAATTATGAAGCCGGGCGATCACGCCGAGGTCGCCGTGCTGGGGGTTGACCCGGCTCAGCGGCGCATTTCGCTCAGCCTGAAGCAGACCCTGCCCGACCCGTGGGAAGCGCTGGTGGGAAAATATTCCGCCGGCATGACGGTGGAGGGGACGGTTTCGAACTTGACCGACTTCGGGGCCTTCGCCGAAATCGATTCGGATATGGAAGGTCTGATCCGCAATGCCGATCTTTCCTGGACGAAGAAGGTCAAGCATCCCTCGGAAGTTGTGAAGAAGGGACAGAAAATCAAGGCCGTGGTTTTAAATGTGGATGCCGAGCACCGCCGTCTGGCGCTGGGCGTAAAGCAGCTTCAGACTGATCCGTGGGACGGGTTCTGCATCAGAATCCGCGTGGGAGACCTGGTGAAGGCCAAGGTGGCGCGCATGGCGCCCTTCGGCGCGTTCGTTGAGATTGAAGAGGGAATCGAGGGCCTTTGCCATACCTCAGAATTCGGCGACAAGAAAGATACGGACGGGAAAGCGAAACTCGAAATCGGCAGGGAGATGGAATTTCGAGTGCTCCGCTTGGATCCCATGGAAAGAAAAATCAGTTTGAGTTTGAAGCCGGCGCCGGCGCCGCCCCCTCCGCGAGGCAACAAACGAACGGAATGGTCTTCAGGAAAATCGGCGCCCGCCCCGGCCATGGCGGAAGCTAAAAGAAGACCGGAGCCCACCACCGCAATGGGCGAGGCCCTTTCGGCGGCGGGGATTACCTCCTCGAGAATGCGGGAGCATTCCGCTCCCAAGGCCCAACGGAAACCCGAACCTGCACACGTGGAACCCGCCCCCGGTTCCCCTGAGGTCAAGGTGGAGGAGCAAGCCTCTGTGGTGGCAGAGGTACCTTCTCCAGCTGTGAAGGCGGAACCGGAAGCAACCGCAAGCGCTAGCGAACCTTCTCCTGCGGTCCTAGCGGAGTCTGGACTTGCGGCAGCTTCCGAAGAGCCTGTGCATCCAGACCCTGCGGCAAAGGCGCAGGATGAGCCTTCAAGGGCAGCTCCAGAAGCCGCTCCTGAGGCGAGCGTCGAAGAAAAGACGGCGGTGGCCGGAGATGGAATCATATCCTGAGGCAGTGTGCAGCAGGGTCATTCGGAATTTTTGCGCTGGCCCTCAGCGGTGGTATGATGCGATCAGGAATACGAACGAGGGAATCTCTCGCGGACTTAAATGTCTCCCAGGGGTGAATGATGACCAAAGCTGACCTGATCAAAGACGTGGCTCGAGCGGTGGAGATGAGCGGTAAAGATGCCGAGGTCATTGTCGACACCATCTTTGAGAACATTGTGAAATCCCTGCGCGGAGGCGAGAAGATCGAGATTCGTGGCTTCGGAAGTTTTCGCACGCGCCAACGCAACGCGAGGATTGGTCGCAATCCCAAAACGGGCGCGCGGGTTGAAGTGCCCGCCAAAAGGATTCCCTTCTTCAAACCCAGCAAAGAAATGAAGGACCTTGTCAACGGCGTCCAAGCTGCAGGCGCGCCTTCAGCAGGTTCCAGCGACACTGCCCCGGCCGGCGGGCCGGCAGCCTGATTGCGCGCAGGAATTTTCCGAACAGTCCGGCCCCAACCCTATGGATTATTTGTGGAGTCCCTGGAGATTCCGCTATGTGAGTGGAGCGGATCAGCCGGGCCAATGCGTGTTCTGCAAGCTGGCGGGCGGGGAGCCGGGGCGCGACGCCGAGAACTTGATTTTGCACCGCGGCCGCTTCAATTACATCGTCCTCAATCTGTACCCTTATACGACCGCGCACGCGCTGGTGGTGCCTTACGCGCATGTGGCTCAACTGGCCGAACTCCCGGCTGAAACTATGGTGGAGATGATGGGGATGACTCAAAAACTCAACGCGGCCATTGCGGCGGCTTATCATCCTGACGGCTGCAATCTGGGGATGAATATCGGCAAGGCCGCGGGAGCGGGCGTCGCGGAACATCTCCACCTGCATTTTCTGCCGCGCTGGTTCGGGAGCTCCAATTTCATCACCGTGGTCGGCGAGACGCGCGTCCTGCCCGAAGACCTGAACACCACCTACGCCAAGCTCGCAAGTTTCTTCCGCGCCTGAAACGCTGCACAAATTCCTGGCAAGAAATGGAATTTTGGAAACGACGAGGGGACTTTTCCAGCCGGTTCATGCCCAACGCTCCCTCTGAATCGGGTTTTACAAAGGCAGGATAATAAGTGAGTGTGGAGCCCGCTGCCCCGCGCGGGCGTCATTTGCGCTTTTTCTTGCGAGGAAGGGCCTTGCGGCCCGCGGCGTTGTTCTTGGGAACTTCGAGAACCGCGGCCACGGCTTGCGCCTTGGTGTGCTTGCCGATCGATCCGTCCACCAGTCGGCTGCGCAAAGGTTTGGCGAGGTAGGAAAAAGTGACGTCGCCACGGTGCGTCAACTCATCGGGGAGAACCATTTCCACCTTCATGGGCTGGTCCGGACGAACTTCGGCGGGCGCAACAAAAAGAATGCCCGACTTGGAGAGATCACGAATAAGTCCCGGCGCTTGCTGTGTCACGCCATCGTACCCCTTCCAGGCAATCCGCAAGGGCAACTCAATTTGATAGCGCCGGTCGACTCTGCGCTCAGAAGCCTCAACGAGATTGTTGCGAAGAAATTCTCCCTCGGGAAGATCAATTTCCAACTCTTCCGAGGCGCCGTAGACATTGGGGAATTCCTGCTGGGCGCGCTCCACCAGGCCATCAACGAAAGAGTCGTCATTGTCAGGATCGTGGTGGAACAACACCAGCCGTTTCACTCCCACTTCATGGGCAATGCGCGTGCCCTCGAGCCACGAGCTGTGCCCCCAGCCTTTCTTCTCGCCAATCAACTGCTCAGGCGTGTATTGAGAATCGTAAACAAAAACGTCCGCGCCCCGGGCCAGATCGCGGACAGAACGATCGTGCTTGGGAGAGCCCGGTTCGGTATCCGTGGCCAGGACGAACACCGCTCCATCCGCTTCCACCCGATAGCCCACACACTCCTGGGGATGATTCAGCGGAGCCGAGCTGACGATGGCCCCGTTCACGTTGATGGGGTGTTCATCCAGATCGTAGAAATGCCGTGTGGATCCCATCACGCCCATGTCCACCGGAAAGTAAGGCGTGGACATCTGGCCTTCGATGGCGCCTTCCAGCTCCACTCCCTTGCGCGACACGGAGTGAAACAGGAAAGTGTTGCCCTTCTTGTAGAGGGGGAGGAAGAAGGGGATGCCCTGGATGTGGTCCCAATGGAAGTGGGTCACAAAAATATAGGCGTGAATGGGCCGTTCGGCAAATTCACGCAACAGGCTCTTCCCGAACCCACGCAGGCCGCTGCCGCAATCCAAAATGATGATGGTTCCGTTGGCGAGCCTCACCTCGATGCATGGTGAGTTGCCACCGTAACGCGAATTGCGCCGCTCCGGGGTGGGCGTCGAACCTCTCACCCCCCAAAACTTAATCTTCATTCACGTCCCACCTTGCCCACCTCATGGCTGGAGGTTGTCCCCAAGAAAAGCGAACACCCATCCTTCGCGGGCATTCTCCTTTCCCGATGGCCATATCCCATATGAAGCGGCAATTATGGGCGTAGCGTACCAGATCGTCAACGCAAAGTCCACCCACTAAAGGTGCCATACTACTAGCCCAAGGTACCATAAAACAAGCTGGTTAGCACTTAGCCTACGACGTGGCAGGTTGTCCGATACTGGTCGCCCTTGACCGTTTCTCTCCGCCGCCGCTAGAATTCAACAGAAGCGGAATGCAATTCCAAGTCTCCTTACAATTCGATCCAGAACACGAAGCGAATACCTTTTTCGAATCCATCCCGCCCGGGCCTGCGGTGTTTGCCATTTTCCCTCATGAGTCTGAGGGCTTGAAAACCGCCCCCTATCTTAGCCGATCCACGGACCTCCGCCGCCGGCTCATCCGTCTGCTGGGAAAACCAAGTCCCGGTTCGAAACGGCTGAGCCTGCGCGAGCTGGCCAGTCGAATTGAATACAGCCGGGTGGGTTCCGGCTTCGAGGCCCAGTGGCTGCTCTATCTCCTGAACAAATCTTATTACCCAAAGCTTTATCGACAGCGCCTGCGGCTGAAGCCTCCGGCCTTGCTCAAGCTGAATCTCTCCAACCGCTTCCCTCGTTTGTATCCCGCCCGGCGGATTTCGAATGACCGTTCGATCTACTATGGCCCGTTTCGTTCGCGAGCGGAGTCGGAGCGCTGGGCGTCTGAGTTTCTGGATTTCTTCAAAATCAGGCGGTGCGTCGAAGACCTGAATCCCGACCCCGCCCACCCCGGTTGCATTTATTCTCAAATGAATATGTGCCTCGCTCCCTGCTTTGCGGGCTGCACCGATGAGCAATACCAGGGCGAGGTCGGCCGCGTGGTGGCGTTCCTGGATGCGGGCGGCCAATCGCTGGTTCGCGCCCTCGAAGGAGAGCGCGCCCAGGCCGCCGAGTCCCTTGAATTCGAACAAGCCGCCAAAGTTCATCGCCGGATCGAAAAGGTTCACGAAGTGCTTCGGCAGAAGCCAGGCTTGGCGTGCAATTTGCGCCAGTTTCACGCGCTGGTGGTGGAACAGGGGGCGGAAGGCAACAGCGTGGTCTTCTTTCGCGTGTGCGCCGGAGAACTGCGCGGGCCGGCTACGCTCTGCTTGGACGAGAATGTATCGTCCCCCGTGTCTTTGGACGAGCAACTCCACAACTTGCTCGACTCGCTCGCCGCGGAACCAGGCCTGGCCCATAAACCGGCGGCCCCTCCCTGGGAGCATTTGAGCCTGCTCGCCCGCTGGTATTACAGCAGCTTTCGCCGGGGCGAACTGGTGATGCTGCCTGCCGACCAGCAGATTCCCCACGCCCGCCTCATCCGCATTTGCCGCAAGCTCCTCGCCGCGGAAGGGTAGAGATCACTTCCAATTGCTCACACGTTGCTGTAGTGTCCTAAAATCTCTTGAAAAACCCTCTTGAACGCCTCCGAAGATGCCGATACTATGGACGTGATGCAAATAGCAGCCCCCTCCAAAAAAGATATGAATTTGGATTTTGTTGACTCGATAATCTGCGATGATGCCGTGGCTGGCCTTTCCCGGCTGCCTGCAGATATAGCAGACGCTATCGTCACAAGCCCTCCCTACTACTCCCAGAGGGATTATTCACACCCATGCCAAATCGGGAATGAGGAGACCCCAGATGCATACGTTGATCGGCTCATCAGTGTCCTTAGAGAATGTCACCGTATCCTGAAACCGCAAGGAACAGTTTGGTTGAACGTAGGCGATAAGTACGAGAATGGGCAGCTTCTCGGAATGCCTTGGCGTTTAGCTCTCGCGATGCAGAGGGACGGCTGGATTCTTCGGTCCGATATCATTTGGCACAAATCAAATGCGATGCCGTCTTCGGTTAAAAACAGACCAACGTGCGACCACGAATATGTTTTCTTTTTCGCAAAAGACAGTGAATATTATTTCGATGGAGATGCCATTCGGGAACCCCACGTCACATTTACTGGGAACAGCAGGATGATGGGAGGCAGGAACCACTTCGGCAAGATTGGCGGCACTCCTGAAATTGGCAAGAATGCTGGCAATTCTAACTTACATAGAGCGCGATGGGACCAGGCCTTTCACCCCAAGGGGCGCAACAAGCGCACAGTATGGGAAGTCCCATTGTCCAAGTTTCCTGACGCGCATTTCGCTGTTTTCCCGGAGAAACTAATAGAGCCATGCATCTTAGCTGGAACTCCGGAAGGGGGATTGATTCTAGATCCTTTCATCGGAAGCGGAACAACAGCGCTCGTATCTCTGCGGCTTCGTCGCCATTTCATCGGTATAGATTGTAGCGAGCAATATTGTGAAATGGCGAGGAGCCGAATCAAAGGTGAGGCCCTCGTTTTGAATTTCATTGGCTCGCCAACTCCTTGAACAATGGAACAAGCTTTTTGAGACGTTCAATCAATTGGGGCTCAATTATTGCGATTTGATTGGGGTTCGCCTGGATATAAATGAAAGTTTCGGATTTCAACGACTCCAGATCACCGCCCCACGATTCCGCGATGACAATCGGAAGACATGTATACCCGTTGGCCTCAGCCACCGATATGGATTCGCGAATGTCCCTGGTAAAGAGCATAGCGTGGCCGCCACCCATCGTTTCCCTGGTCTTTACCGGGATTAGAATAGATCGATGTGGTCCAGAAACCTGGACATCATAAGTCTCATTGTGAATTCGCACTTCTTTCTCGCCGACGGACAGAGCAATCCCATATTCCTTGAAGACTGACCTCAAACAGTTCCGAACGACGGCTTCAAATAGCCCTCCTTTCAGAGCTCTTCGACTCCCTTCAAGTCGAGCAAGGATTACCTCCGAAATTGCTGGCCACGTCCAGCTTTCGTATTCAGGGAAGAGCGGAGCAACAAATTTTCTGACTTCATTCAGAAGATAAGCCTTTCTAGACTCTGGATTGTCGCCGGGAACTTGCTTAAGGAGGGGACCAAGACGCTGTGCAGGCGCGTCTCGGAGTATCCAGGCCAAAAAATACCATCGGGCTTGAGGGTTAGGATATGGGTTGCCAACGCCATTTAGAAGTTCAGCTTCGGACGTGCGCACCAGAAATCCAGAAATCACCTCTATTGCTCTGGCATCGATTTTTTCGTTCACTAAATCCTGAGGGCTGTTATACCCGCTCGATTGCAAATATGCGATGAAGTCCTCATAGAAAGCTCTGTTCATTTTAACTACAGCCACCAACTCAGCCAGCCGCAAATTAGAGAGAACAAAGTCCAAATGTTTTGCACCCCCAAGCGGTGGGCATCTTAGCACAAGGCCAGAAGGCAGGAAAGGTCGGAGGCCAAGGCGCGCGGCCCGACAGGTTCGGGCCTATCTTAACTTAGGTCTAGCCATATCTTTGCGGTCCGCTGGCGAAGCGGGAGGAGGAGCGGGTGGCGTCCGCGATGGAATCGGGACTCATCGACCATGTTTGGGGTATAGAGGAATTGGTGGTGGAGGCATGACTGCATCAAGTGATTTTAGGACACCACCACGTTGCAACTCCCCTTGACTTTCGCTTTTTATTCGCCTATGCTTCGTGAGGCTCGAAACGACTTGCTTGCGGAGTATTTTTATGGCCGACGAAACCTTGCCACTCCGGGCGCCGAAAATCGAAGGGCGGAACGAGCCGGTTTCGGCGATGGGGCGACGGCTGCCCAAGCCCTGGACCGTCCCGCCCCGCGGCCTGGCGGTTTTTCACGGCAGCGGAGAGACGGCGCGGCTCAGTCACTATTTCCTGCCGCGCCTGCTGCTGGAGGGCAAACGCATTCTCTTTCTCGACGGAGCGAACTCGGCTGACCCGCGGCTGCTGGCCCGCCTGGCCCGCGAGCGCGGTATCGCCTTTGAACAATTCAGCCGGCAGATTCAGATTGCCCGCGCCTTCACCTGTTTTCAGCTCACGGAACTGATTGCGCGCGTGCCGCGGTTTCTCGAAAAGTTTCCCGCCCAGGTTTTAATGGTCACCGCTTTGCCCGACCTCTATTTTGACGGCGACGTGCGCGATTGGGACGCGCGGGTGGCGTTTGAGCACGCTCTGGCCGATCTTCGCCGCTATGGTAGCGACGCCCTCGGTTGTAGCGGCGATGTTTCCCCAGTGGCGAGTGGCAAGTGGCAAGTGGCAAGCGAAGACAAAGTGGGAACGGCGGTGGGGACACCGCCGCTACAAATCGCGGTTTTTTCTTCCGCCCGGAGTTTTACACCGCCGCCGGCGCGCCAGCGCTTTTTCCAGCAAACGTGCGCCGCCGCCACCGAAGTATGGAAGTTCAGCCTGGATGAAGGGGGCAGGACAAAACTTTTGTGTGTGCGTTCATTGTCCGTTAAAAAAATTGAATCATCGGGCCATGGGAAGGCTCTTCTCTTTCAATGACTCAATGGCCCGATGGCTCAATGAATCAATCTTTCGAGGTTCCTCATGGGCCGAACTCTTGCCACATTCCGCGATTTAATCGAGCAGGAACTGGTTTCCTGGGAGCGCGTCTTTGGCCGCGCCTTGCGCCGCGAGGAACGCGCCTACCTCGAAATGATGTTCAACCGCGTGCGCCTTTACACCCAGGCCTGCACCTATGAATATCCCGTTCACGCCATGGACGCAATCAACGTGACGATTGAGCTCGACCACGAAATTCGACTGCGCGCTCTGGAAGCGCTGCTGGGGATAAACCTTGAGACTCAGTGGATGGCTCCTCGACCTCTACCCCTCGCCCGAAGGCATGACGCTGTGGGTGATCCCGTCGACCGACGGGGACCGGAAACGCCGCCGATTGATTGACCGGTCGTTCACGCCCGCCTTCTACGTGCACGGCTCGGAAGGGCAGTTGCGCCGCCTGGCGCAGACGCTCGGCCAGCGCGCGGCGGGCCGGGCCACCTGCATGTTTACCGAGCGCATGAACATCTGGGACGGGCGGCCGCTGAACGTCCTTCAGATTTCGGTCCGCTATCCCACCCAGTATGCGGCCCTGGCGCGGTTGGTCCGCTGCTCGGATTCGAGTCTTCGCCTCTACAACTCTGACCTGATGTTGGCGGCGATGTATTGCTGGGAAAAAAATGTTTTTCCGCTGGCCAAGGTGGAAATGGAAATAGAAGGTGCAAGGTGTGAGGTGCGAGGTGCGAGGGAAGAAAAAACCAAACACCTAATACCTCGCACCTCAGACCTCAGACCTCACACCTCGTACCTCGCACCTGAGCAAGTTCTCGCCATCGAATGCCGCGACGACGAGTGGGCGATTGATTACGAACTGCCGCCGCTCGCCATCATGCACACACGTCTGGAAGGGTTGGCGCGCGTGAATCCGCAGCACGGCCGGTCCGGCTCTTTGGAAGTGGCCATTGACGGCGAGTGGCGCGTGCTCGACGATGCCGAGGAGCCCGTCGTCCTCGGCTTCGAGCGCATGCTGCGCGCCCACGATCCCGATCTGATTGTGAGCGAGTGGGGCGACTCCACGCTGTTTCCCGGACTGCTGCGGCAGGCGCGGAAAAACCACATCGAGCTTTCGCTCAACCGTGATCCCGCGTTCGGCGGGACCGTGGAGCGCAGCCGCGCGCGCAGTTACATGAGTTACGGGCGGATTCTGTTCAAGGAGAGCGCCACCACCCTGCGCGGGCGCCTCCACGTGGACACGCAGAACTCGTTCATCGCCGACGAGTGCGAGCTCGACGGCCTGTGGGAGCTGGCGCGCGTCACCAAACTTCCGGTGCAGTATTGCGCGCGCACCACCACGGGCACGGGAATTTCCTACATGCAGATGGAGCTGGTCTACCGCGACGGCACGCTCATCCCGGAGCAGAAGGCCGAGCCCGAAAGTCCCAAGCACCCGGACGAACTGCTGCGAGCGGACCGCGGCGGCCTGGTTTTTCCGCCCCGCCTGGGATTTTTTTCGAACGTCGGAGAGCTCGACTTTGTGAGCGAGTTTCCCAGCATCATGGCGCGCTTCAACGTGTCGCCGGAAACCGTCAACTGCCCGTGCTGCCCGGACGCCCCGCGCATTCCCGAGCTGGGTTACCACGTCTGCCAGCGCCGCCGGGGCATCACCAGCCGCGTGGTGGAGCGCCTGATTGAAAAGCGCAGCGAGTATAAGCGGCGAATGAACGAAGCGGCAAATCGGGATTCGGGATTCGGAGTTCGGGATTCGGGAGGAGAAGTCTGGAATTCGGAATCCGTAATTCATCTCTCCGATCCCGAAGCAAAATGTTTTTCTTTCACGAATCCCGAATCCCCAACCCCGAATCCCGGCAACTACAGCCTGCGCCGCTCGTCGCTGAAGTGGTTGCTGGTTTGCTGCTTTGGCTACACCGGCTACAAAAACGCGCGCTTCGGCAAGATCGAGGCGCACGAGGCCATCAACGCTCTGGCGCGGGAAAAGCTTCTGGTGGCCAAGGAGATCGCGGAGCAGCAGGGCTACCGCGTGCTGCACGCGCTGGTGGATTCGATTTACGTTCAGAAGGAAGGCGTGACCCGGGAGGACTACCAACGCCTGACGCAGGAAATCGAGCAGGCCACCTGCCTGCCCATGGCGCTCGAAAACGTTTATCGCTACGTCGTCTTTCTGCCCTCCAAGCAATCACGCGAGGTTCCGGTGCCGAACCGTTTTTTTTGCGTGTCGGAAGAAGGCGAGCTGAAAATTCGCGGGCTGGAGTGCCGCCGGCACGACACGCCGCCGCTGGTGGTGCGGATGCAAATGGAAGCGTTGGCCATTCTGGCCGAGGCGCGCGATTTTGCCGGCTATTGCCGCAAGCTCGAAGACGCCCGCGAAGTGCTCGATCGCTACTTGGCGCGCGTGGAGGGCGGCGGTCTTCCCGCCGAGGAACTTGTGATCAGCCGGCGCCTCACCCGCGCTCCCGGCGATTACAAGCAGTCAAGCGCCACCGCCATCGTGGCCCGGCAATTGGACCAGGCGGGAGTGCACTTGCGTCCGGGCGAAAACGTGCAGTCCATCATCACCAACGCCGAAGCGAAATTACCCGATGACCGCTACCGCGCCTGGACGCTCTGGGAAGGTTGGAGAGGCTACGACGTGAACAAATACCAGGAAGCGTTGCACGATGCCTTTAAGCCGCTGGCATACTTCGCCGCCGTGCCAACGGATTTAAGCGCACCGCGAAAGATTGTTTGGATCAATTCTGGAGGGATTCACGCACTGCCCGACAACCCGTAAGACAAACGCTATGGCCGGTTGTCATTCAACTCGCCTTTGATCGTTTCTATTTGGCGTTTGGGTCCAGGGAGATCGTCCACAACAATTTCCCAGACCTGCTCAAAGTCGAGGCCAAGATAGTCGTGA
>DASYZE010000056.1:0-50650 GCA_035946625.1 Terriglobia bacterium
GGAGATGGTGATGCCAGGGGACAATGTGGCGCTGGACATTGAGTTGATCACCCCCATCGCCATGGAAAAAGGATTGCGCTTTGCCATCCGCGAAGGCGGCCACACCGTGGGCGCCGGAACCGTAACCGAAGTGATGAAGTAGGCGAGGGATAATGCTCCATCAAAAGATTCGAATCCGGCTGAAAGCGTACGACCACAGGATCCTGGACCAGTCGGCGGCGGAAATTGTTTCCACCGCCAAGCGGACGGGCGCGCAAGTGGCGGGGCCGATTCCGCTGCCCACGCTCAGGAACCGTTATTGTGTGCTGCGCTCGCCGCACAGCGACAAGAAGTCGCGCGAGCAGTTTGAGATTCGAACCCACAAGCGCCTGGTGGATATTCTGGAGCCGACCACGCAAACCATCGACGCGCTTACCAAACTGGATTTGCCTTCGGGCGTGGATATAGAGATCAAAGCGTTTGGGAAAGAACATACGAAATAGTTGAAGCGCTCATTATGGTCAACTCAATTTTGGGAAAAAAGCTGGGGATGACCCAGATCTTTCGGGAGAACGGAGACATGGTACCGGCTACGGTTTTGAAGGCCGGACCTTGCGTGGTGATCCAACGCAAGACGGCCGCGAAGGATGGCTACGAGGCGGCCCAGATTTGCCTGGTGGAACTTCCCGGCCCCCGGCGGGTAACTCAGGCGCTGGCGGGCCATTTCAAGAAGGCTCAGGCCAACCCTTCCCGTTTCCTTCGCGAAGTGCGGCTCAAGGATGGCGCTGACGAGGTGAAGGTTGGCGATAAAGTCCTGGTGGAACAGTTTGCCGTGGACGAGCGTGTGGATGTGACCGGCATATCCAAGGGCAAGGGTTTTGCCGGATTCCACAAGCGCCACCATTTTGGCGGCGGCGGGGCGGCTCACGGGTCCATGTTCCATCGTGCTCCGGGATCCATTGGCGCTTCGGCGTTTCCTTCCCGCGTGCTGAAAGGGATGAAGTCCGCCGGGCACATGGGCGTGGATCAAGTGACAGTCCGCAACCTTAAAGTGGTGAAAGTTCTTTCCGACGACAACACGCTGATCGTTGAGGGAGCGGTGCCGGGCCCGCGAGGCGCTTACGTGATTGTGCGCAAGGCCAAGGCGCCTCACCGGAAGAGGGCTGTGGAGAAGGTGGAAGCGGCGCCGAAGAAAAAGTAGGCAGTAGACTGTAGTCAGCCCACAGGAAAAAAGAAAATGGCGACGGTTGATGTGAAAAATCTCGAAGGCGCGACGGTCAGGCAAATGGAGCTGCCGGACGCGATCTTTGCCTCCAAGCCTAACCAGAGCTTGCTCTGGGAAGCTACGAAATCATACTTGGCGGGGCTGCGCCGGGGCACGCACTCCACCAAGAGCCGTGGAGAAGTATCCGGCGGCGGCAAAAAACCCTGGCGGCAGAAAGGGACGGGCCGGGCGCGGGTGGGCAGCACTCGAAGCTCCTTGTGGCGGCACGGATCGATTGCCCACGGGCCCAAGCCGCGCGATTACTCCACCAAGCTCAATGAGAAAATGCTGGCGGGCGCACTGCGGTCGGCTCTGGCGGCGAAATTCCAGGAGCAGAAACTGACCGTGGTGGACGAGTTCAAATTGGCCGAAGTCAAAACCAAAGCGTTTGTGGCCGCGCTAAAGAAACTGGAGGTCGGGAACAGGACGCTGCTGGTGGACACTTTGGCCAACCGCAACCTTGAACTGTCTTCCCGAAATATTCCCGGCTGCGACTTGATGCGCTACCACGTGGTACATCCCTACCACGTGCTGAGCCACGACCGGCTGGTGATTTCCGAGGGCGCACTGGCGCGCCTGGGGGAGCGGTTGCGATGATCAAGAGTCCTTACCAGATTTTGCAGAAGCCGATCATTACCGAAAAGGGCCTGGACGCAAAAGAACGGGCCCGAACCCTTTGCTTCCGCGTGGATCACCACGCCACCAAAAGCGAGATCAAGGCGGCGGTACAACAGGTTTTCAAAGTCAAAGTGGACTCGGTGCACACGGCTTTGTATCACGGTAAAATCCGGCGGCGCGGGCGAACCTTTGGCTTTCGGTCCGATTGGAAAAAAGCCTACGTCAAATTGAGGGCGGGCGAAAAAATGCCCGAATACGGGATGGAAAGTTAATTGGCCGCTCGAAGGGCAAGTCTGAACTTGGAATAGAACAGCTATGGGAATCAAATCATACCGACCTTATACGGAAACTCGGCGGTACCAGACCGGGCTGACGTTTGAGGAATTGACCACCTCCAAGCCCCACAAGCCGCTGCTCGAGAAGAAGGACCGCATCTCCGGCCGCAATAATCTGGGGCAGTTGACCATCTGGCGGCGGGGCGGAGGTCACAAACGGCATTACCGGATCATCGATTTCAAGCGCGACAAGATTGGCATTCCGGCGCGCGTGGCCACCGTGGAATACGATCCCAACCGCTCCGCCTTTATCGCTCTGGTGAATTACGCCGACGGCGAGAAGCGCTACATCCTCTACCCGCTCGGACTGAAAGTCGGGGACAAGATCGTGGCCGGGCCGGAAGCCGATATTGTGGTGGGCAACGCCCTGCCGCTCAAGAATATCCCCACCGGCACCATGATTCACAACATCGAAATGCGGGTGGGCAAAGGCGGACAAATGGTGCGCAGCGCGGGCGGCGCCGCGCAATTGCTGGCCAAAGAGGGCGAGTACGCCCAGGTCAGGCTTCCTTCCGGCGAAGTGCGCAAAGTGCATATTGATTGCATGGCCTCCATCGGCCAGGTGGGAAATCTCGACCACGAAAACATCACCATCGGCAAAGCCGGCCGCAAGCGCTGGATGGGCATCAAGCCGACGGTTCGCGGAGTGGTGATGAATCCGGTCGATCATCCGCATGGGGGGGGGGAAGGTAAAACTTCCGGCGGGCGGCACCCGGTCACGCCGTGGGGCCAGCCGACGCGCGGGTACAAGACGCGGCACAACAAGCAAACCGGCAAGTGGATTGTGAAGCGGCGCGAGAAGAGGTAAAGGGGAGGGCAATTTGGGAAGGTCGCTGAAAAAAGGTCCGTTCGTGGACGACCATCTGATCAAGAAGATCGAGTTGCTGAACCGGCGCTTTGAGAAGAAAGTGGTGAAGACGTGGTCCCGCCGCTCCACCATTCTTCCCGAGATGGTGGGCCACACCATTGCCGTCCACAATGGCAAGAAATTTATTCCGGTTTACGTCACGGAAAACATGGTGGGGCACAAGCTGGGTGAGTTCTCCCCCACGCGAACTTTTAAAGGCCACAGTGTTCGTATTGCCGCCGAGCGGGCGGCTGCGGCCGTGGCCGGACCGGGAGCGGGGGCGGGAGCGCCCGGAGGCGCGCCGAGTGGTGGCGGGGCGGGCGGTGGAGCGCCCAGCGGGGCCCCCAAGCCCGCGGCACCAGCGGGCGGTGGGTCGTAGGAATTTCGTTTCAAGGTTCTAGATCGAAGTTGGGCGGGGTGCATTGATGGACGCGACAGCGACGGTAAAATTCGTTCGGGTTTCGCCGCAAAAAGCGCGGCTGGTGGTGGATTTAATCCGCGGCAAAAACGTGGGCGACGCCATCGGCATTTTGAGTGTGACCAAAAAGGGAATCACTCACGAAGTGGAAAAGGTCCTGCGCTCGGCCATTGCCAATGCCGAACAGAAATCGGATCGTGTGGATGTGGAACAATTGGTGGTCTCCAAGGTGTATGTGAACGAAGGGCCGCGCCAGAAGCGGATTCGCCCGGCCCCCATGGGCCGTGCTTATCGTTATCAGCGGCGCACCAGTCACATCACCGTGGTGGTGACGCTGCCCGAAGAGAGCTGAAACATCCCTCTTCGGACTTGAAGGAGGCATGCGGTGGGTCAGAAAGTTCACCCTTTTGGATTTCGCCTTGGGTACACCAAGACGTGGAAGTCGCGGTGGTTTGCCAAGAAGGACTACGCCCTGATGCTGCACGAAGACCTGAAGCTGAAGAAGCAACTCAAGGACCAGCTTCGCAGCGCGGGCGTGGCCTCGATTGAGGTGGAACGTCCGGGCAATAAGCTGAAGATCACTATTCACACCGCGCGCCCCGGCATCATCATCGGGCGCAAAGGCGCGGAGATCGATCGCTTGCGCCAGGAAATTCAGAAGCGGACGGGGCGCGAAGTTCTGCCCATCAACATCCAGGAAGTGCACCGGCCGGAGCTGAATGCGACCCTGGTGGCGGAGGCCGTCTGCCTGCAACTCGAAAAACGGGTGGCCTTCCGCAGAGCGATGCGCAAGGCGGTGGATTCCGCGCTTCGTTTCGGTTGCAAGGGGATCAAAATTCGCTGCGGCGGGCGATTGAATGGGGCGGAAATTGCGCGCACCGAATGGTATCTTCAGGGTCGCCTTCCTCTGCACACCCTGCGCGCCGACATTGATTACGGCACCGCCGAAGCCATGACGACTTACGGGGTGATTGGGGTGAAGTGCTGGATTTACAACGGAGAAATTCTGGAGCAGAAACGCCGGGTCGAAAAAGTGGAAGAACCGGTGGCCGTTCCGGCAGCGTAAAAACAGTTGTCAGTTATCCGTAATCAGTTTTCAGCCAGAAAAAACGACCGACTTTTTTCGACTGATAACTGACCGCTTTTAACTGGCTACTGAGAACTGATAACTGAGAACTTCTTATGTTAATGCCGAGCAAAGTGAAGTACCGGAAACAGCAGCGCGGACGGCGCCGCGGGAA
Source organism: Terriglobia bacterium (assembly GCA_035946625.1). GTDB lineage: Bacteria > Acidobacteriota > Terriglobia > UBA7540 > UBA7540 > DASYXZ01. The sequence continues at coordinate 4,703 of DASYZE010000056.1, forward strand.
GGCCTGGCGCGGGTCAGACTTATCCTTCGGCGATTTCGGCCTCAAGGTGCTGGAAGCGGGTTGGATTACCGACCGGCAGATTGAAGCCAGTCGCGTGGCCATCATGCGATTCATCAAGCGCGGCGGCAAACTCTGGATCCGTATATTCCCCGACAAGCCGGTGACCAAGAAGCCGGCCGAAACCAGAATGGGCAAAGGGAAGGGCGCGCCCGAGTTTTGGGTGGCGGTGGTCAAGCCGGGCCGGGTGTTGTTTGAAATGGAAGGGGTGGCGGAGGCCGATGCCCGCGAAGCGATGCGGCTGGCCAGCCACAAATTGCCCCTGCCCACAATGTTTGTGGCGCGCACGGCATTGTCCTAAACCAAGGCGGAGAGCGAAATTATCATGAAGATGGAAAAGATGCGGGAATGGGCGGGAGACGAACTGGCTACCAAGGAGAAGGAGTTCGCCGACCAGCTTTTTCGATTGAAGTTTCAGATGGCCAGCGGGCAGGCCGACACACTCGAAAAAATCCGCGGGTTACGCAAGGATATTGCACGCGTCAAGACCCTCAGACGACAAAACGAAATCGCCGGGAATGCGGCGGAGAAAGCTTCAGCCAAGGAAACGAAGGCGGCAGGGAAGAAATGACTATGGAGAGCAGACGTCAGGAAAAGGTCGGCATCGTTACCAGCAACAAAATGCAGAAAAGCGTGGTGGTTACCGTGGACCGGCAGACCACCCACCCGCTGTATAAACGCGTGGTCCGGCGCTCCATCAAGTTCCTGGCCCACGACGAGAAAAATGAGTGCAAGGTGGGCGACACGGTGCGCATTCTTGAAACGCGCCCGCTGTCGCGGCGCAAGCGCTGGAGGGTGGTGCAGGTGATTGCCAAGGCCGCCCAGGTCGCGCCGTTGCCGGAGGGCGTCGTATGATTGGGATGCGGACAATCCTTCAGGTGGCGGATAATTCGGGCGCCCGCCGGCTGGCGTGCATCCTGCCGCTCGGAGGCGACGTGGGTTTGCAGGCGGGGCTGGGTGACGTGGTCACCGCTTCCGTAAAAGAGGCCGCGCCCGACAGCGCGGTAAAAAAAGGCACGGTGGTGAAGTGCGTGATCGTTCGCATGAGGAAAGAGCAGCGGCGGAGGGACGGAAGCTACATCCGGTTCGACGAAAACGCCGCGGTGCTGATCAACGATGCCAACGAGCCGGTGGGCACGCGCGTATTCGGCCCGGTGGCGCGCGAATTGCGCGAGAAGAAATTTCTTAAGATCGTTTCGCTGGCGCCCGAGGTTTTGTGATGCGGATCAAAATCCAAATTCGGAAGAACGACACGGTGCGGGTGCTGGCCGGACGCGACAAGGGTCAGACCGGCAGGGTGCTGGAAGTTCACCCGGAAAAGAACCGCCTGATTGTGGAGAACGTCAACAAGATCAAGAAGCACGTCCGTCCCAACCCGGGCAAGCAGATTCGGGGCGGCATTCTGGAAGAAGCGGGCCCCATCCACGTTTCCAACGTGGCGCTGATTTGCAGCGATTGCGGCCCGACGCGCATCAAGCACCAACGCATGGCGGGAGGGGCAAAGGATCGAGGCAAGACCGTCCGCGCCTGCGCCAAGTGCGGGAAGACGCTGGATTGATCGAGCCGAGGAGGAAGTCAACGCCCCTATGGCGCCGCGATTAAAAGAACGCTATCAAAAAGAAATTGTTCCGGCCCTGGTGAAGGAATTCAGCTACCGGAATGCCATGGCCGTCCCGCGCCTGCGCAAGGTGGTGGTGAATATGGGGCTGGGCGAGGCGATTCAGAACGCGAAGATTCTCGATTCGGCCACCGCCGAGCTGGGCCTGATCACCGGCCAAAAGCCGGTGATTACCCGGGCCAAGAAATCGATCGCCAATTTCAAGCTTCGCAAGAACATGCCCATCGGGGCCACCGTAACCCTGCGCGGCGACCGGATGTACGAATTCTTCGACCGTCTCACCAGTGTGGCCCTGCCGCGCGTGCGCGACTTTCGCGGTTTGTCCACCCGGGCTTTTGACGGCCGCGGGAATTACACCCTGGGCTTGCGGGATCAACTGGTGTTTCCTGAAGTGGATTATTCCAAGGTGGATAGAACCAAGGGCATGAACATCTCGATTGTCACCGATGCCCGGACGGATGCGGAAGCGCTGGCACTGTTGCGGCGCATGGGGATGCCGTTCCGGGCGGAAGCGCAGCGGCGCGAAGCGGGCGGGCAGTCGGGAAATCAGCCGACGGGGAAGACGAGCGAGCCGGCCGGGAAAAAGACGGAGGTATAACCTTTGGCGCGAACTTCAATGATGGCGAAGCTGGCGAAGAAACCCAAGTTCAAGGTTCGCCACCGAAATCGATGTCGACGTTGCGGCCGGCCGCGCGGCTATCTGAGGAAATTCGATTTGTGCCGGCTCTGTTTCCGCCAGTTGGCGCTCCTGGGTGATATCCCCGGCGTGACCAAATCCAGTTGGTAGTCGGGTGGGATGAACGTGCGATGAATGAAGCAGGGAAGGCAGAAGCAAGCGGAATGCACATTAGAATCGACAGATAGGCAGCGTGGTTAGAGCTCCTATCCCCGAATGGGGGGCTTATATAGAATGGCAGTACCGACTGACTCGATTGCAGACATGCTGACCCGAATTCGGAACGGCCTTCACGCGCGACACCAACGCGCCGACATGCCGGCTTCGAAGGTGAAGGTCGAGATTGCGCGCATCCTTAAGGAAGAGGGGTATATCTCCAACTTCAAGATTGCCGATGAAGGCAAGAAAAAAGTCCTGAAGGTATTTTTGCGCTATGACAATGAAGGTGAGAGCGTGATCACCACCATCGACCGGGTTTCGAAACCAGGCCGCCGGGTTTACGTTGCCTCCACGGAAATTCCCAAGGTGCTGGGCGGGCTGGGGATCAACATCCTGACCACTCCGCGCGGCGTGATGACGGGCAAGAGTGCCCGCAAGGCCCGGGTGGGCGGCGAGCTTTTGTGCAACGTATCGTAGGGGGAAAGTCGTCAGTCATCAGTTTTCAGTTGTCAATGGTGAATGACTTACTTTTCGCAGGCAGATACTGAAAACGGAGAACTGACAGCTGACTACTTAAAATTATGTCGAGAATCGGACGAAAATTTATCGAAATTCCCGCCGGGGTGACGGTGCTGCCGGAACCGACGGCCGTGGTGGTGAAGGGGCCGAAAGGCTCCTTGCGAGTCGCCATGCCTGCGGGCATTCAAGTGGAAAAACAGGAAGGCCGCCTTGTTACCCTGCGCCAGAATGACGAACAATCCGCTTTGCACGGCTTGGTGCGCAGCCTCATGGCCAATGCGGTGCGCGGCGTCAGCAAGGGGTTTGAGAAGCACCTGGACATTGTGGGGATTGGCTACCGTTCCGAGGTCATAGGAAATACGGTGGTGTTTACCCTGGGCTACTCGCATCCCATCGAGTATCCGATTCCGGCTGGCCTCGCGGTAAGCGTGGAAAAGCAAACGCACCTGGTGGTCAGTGGCACGGACAAGCAGCAGGTGGGGCAATTGGCGGCTGAAATCCGCGGGTTGCGGCCGCCCGACCCTTACAAGAACAAGGGGATTCGCTACACCGGTGAGCGCTTGAAGAAGAAGGTGGGCAAGGCCGCAGCCGCCGCAGGTGGCGTGGCCAAACAGTAGGAAAACGGATTGAGCGGGGACACATTATGTTGACACTTCTATCCCGAAACGTGGTGAGGCGACGAATTCATTTGCGCAGTCGGGCGCGAGTGCGCGGCGTGACGCTGGCTCCGCGCGTCAATATCTTTCGATCCTCCGCGCATATCTACGCTCAAATCGTGGACGACACCCGGGGGCACACGCTGGTGGCGGCTTCCTCGCGCGATGCGGAAGTGCGCAAGGCTATCAAGACGGGCGGCAATGTCACGGCCGCCAAGGCGGTGGGTAAGGAACTGGCGAAACGCGCCCTGGCAGCGGGAATCGGGCGCGTGGTGTTTGACCGTGGTGGCTACGCCTATCACGGGCGGGTCAAGGCGCTGGCGGATGCGGCGCGCGAAGGTGGATTGAAATTCTAGGTCGCATGAGTAAGGGAGGATCAAGTTGGGTAATCGGATCGATCCCAATAGTTTGCAATTGAAAGATCAGGTGATCGCCATCAATCGCGTCACCAAGGTTGTAAAGGGTGGCAAGAACCTCAGCTTTGCGGCGCTGGTGGTGGTGGGCGATGGCGGCGGACACGTGGGCTACGGGTCGGGCAAGGCGCGCGAAGTCCCCATGGCCATTCGAAAAGGCATCGAAGCGGCCAAGAAGGCGATCGTGAAAGTGAACCTGACCGTGACCTCGATTCCCCACGCGGTGACCGGCACCTATGGGGCGGGTAGGGTGTTGCTAAAGCCCGCGCCGGAAGGTACCGGCGTGATTGCCGGCGGCACGGTTCGCGCCGTGGTTTCGGCGGCCGGTATTCAAAATGTGCTCACCAAATCGCTGGGCACCACCAACCCGCAGAATGTGGTGAAAGCGACCATGGACGCGCTGATGAAATTGCGGGATGCGGCGCAGGTGGCCGCGTCACGCGGAAAAATCGTGGAAGAACTTTAGAGGGTGGCGGAAACTGTGACCGAATCAGCTCAAAAGACGATTCATATCAAGTACGTGCGCAGCGGCATTGGTTTTGACTTTCACACCAAGGTAATGATTCGCAGCCTCGGCTTGCGGCATCTTCACCAGGTGGTGGAGCGGCAAAACACGCCCCAAATTCGAGGGCTGGTGGCGAAAATTCCCCACTTTGTCGAGATTGTGAAACCTCCGGCGAAGCCGACTTGGATCTCTACGCCGGAATTTACTCTGTTTCCGCCCGAACCCAAGCCCGCAGCCGAAAAGCGGCCTGTGGAAACCCAAACTGGCGTGAGTGGGGAAACCGAAAAAGTTTTGGCTGAAGCGGGAGCGGCCGCTGCTCCTGTGCTCGCGGAGACCAGGAATGCGGCGGCGCATTCCGAGTCTGGCAAGCATAAGAAATCAGCGAAGCACACCGAACCGGTCAAGCATGCCGCTCACGCCACCAAGGAAAAAGGCAAACCCGCAAAGACCGAGCACGCAAAAAAGAAGAGCAAGGCTGCAGACGCGAAGCACGCTAAACGCGCCGCACACGACAAGAAAGGCAAAAAGTAAGCGGACAGATTATGGCGATTCACATTGGAACACTGCGGCCGCCCCGGGGCGCCAACAAATCGCGCAAACGGATTGGGTTGGGCATGGGGTCGGGACACGGTAAAACCGCCACGCGCGGTTCCAAAGGCCAGCGCTCGCGCGCCGGCTCGCGCCTGCGGCCCGGATTTGAAGGCGGGCAGATGCCGCTGCACCGCCGCGTGCCCAAGCGCGGGTTTACCAACATTTTCAAAAAGTATTTCGCCCTGGTCAATTTGAAGGACCTGGAAAGATTCGGCGCCGAAGATGTCATCACCCCTGAATTTTTGATCCAGCGGGGCGTGATCAAGAAGTTGTTGGACGGACTCAAAGTGCTCGGCGAAGGCGATTTAAAAGCTCCGCTCCGGATTTCCGCCCATCATTTTTCAAAAACCGCGAAGGAAAAAATTGAGAAAGCGGGCGGCAAAGCTGAGGTCATTCGGGCATGATTGATTCACTCAAAAGCCTGACGGAGATCCCGGAGTTACGAAAACGCATCTCCTTCACGCTCTTGATTCTGGCGCTCTATCGCCTGGGGTCGTTTATTCCCACCCCGGGCATTAACGCGGATGTTTTCGAACAGATGTTCAGCCAGTTGGCGGGCTCTCTGTTTGGATTGATGTCCATGTTTTCCGGCGGCAGCCTGCGGCGTTTGACCGTGTTCGCGCTCGGGATCATGCCCTACATCACGGCTTCCATCATTCTGCAATTGATGGGCGTGGTTTCGCCCACCCTGGAGAAATTGCAGAAGGAAGGCGAACTGGGGCGGCGCAAGATCACCGAGTACACGCGGTGGCTGACGGTGGGACTCAGCGCCTTTCAGGCGTTTGGGATTGCCATTACCCTGGAGCGGCAGACGTCGGCCGGGGCCACGGCGTTGGTTCCCAATCCCGGTGCCCTGTTTATTTTCACCACCGTCCTTACTTTGACCACGGGTTCCGTCTTCGTCATGTGGCTGGGGGAACAGATTACTTCGCGCGGCATTGGCAACGGAATGTCCCTGCTGATTTTTACCGGAATCGTGGCCGGACTGGTGCCGGGCGCCGCCAGCCTCTGGCAAAAGGTTTTTGTGACCCACGACTGGAGCTTCCCGCTGCTGGTGATCCTGCTCGGTTTCATGGTGGTGATCATAGCCTTCATCGTTCTGGTGGAACGTGGGGAGCGGCGGGTCCCGATTCAATACGCCAAGCGTATTGTGGGTCGAAAAGTTATGGGCGGGGTTTCCACCCACCTTCCTTTGAAGGTGAACAGCAGCGGCGTGATGGCCATCATCTTCGCTGTGTCGCTGCTAACCTTTCCCCAGACGATCGGACTATTTGTCGGGCAAAAAGGGATGCTGGGCACCGCGCTCACCTGGTTCAAGACTGAATTTGCCTGGGGCGAGCCTTTATACACGTTGACTTATGTCATTCTGATTATATTTTTCGCCCACTTCTATCTCTCGATTGTTTACAATCCCGACGAAGTGGCGGACAACGTTCGCAAGCAAGGCGGCTTTATTCCCGGCATCCGCCCCGGCAAACGAACGGCGGACCATCTGGACGACGTGCTGACCAAGATCACCTGGGTGGGTGGATTCTACCTGGCCATTGTGGCGCTGATTCCGGAAATCATGCTGGCGGGGCTGCGCTTGAACCATTTGCCCGGCTGGTTGGGCGCGGGCTGGTTTGAGGCGCACATGCCGCTTTGGTTGCTCCACGGGCTTAATCTCAATTTTTATTTTGGGGGCACGTCGCTCTTGATTGTAGTGGGCGTGGCCATGGACACGGTGCAGCAAGTGGAGGCTCAACTGATTATGCGGCATTACGAGGGCTTCCTGAAAAAGGGACGGGTCAGGGGACGCAGGGGCGCATCCTGAGCCAGGCAGGATCTGGATGAAGAGGGGGGCAAGATGAAAGTGCAAGCGTTGATCTTCCTCGGTGCCCCGGGTGCAGGAAAAGGAACACAGGCGCGGGAGGTATCCCGTGAATTTGGGGTTCCACATATTTCGACCGGTGACTTGCTGCGCGACGCCGTCGAAAAGCAAACACCGCTCGGCAAGGCCGCAAAAGCGAAAATGGAAGCGGGAGAATTGATTCCCGATGAAATTGTGACCGCCATGGTGGACATGCGGATCGACGAACCCGATTGCAAGAAAGGGTTCCTCCTGGACGGTTTTCCGCGAACGCTGGCCCAGGCCGAGTCTGCGGATAAGATGTTCCATGCCAAGAATCGGGGCAATCCTCTCGTGGTGGACATCCATGTTGAACAAGGATTGCTTCTGAAGCGGCTGATGGGCCGCCGAACCTGCGTGAAGTGTGGCGAGATTTACAACGTCTACTTTACGCCGCCGAAAAAAGAAGGCGTTTGTGACAAGGACGGCGGCGAATTACACCACCGGGCGGATGACAATGAGGACACGATCCAGCAGCGCCTGGTGGCTTATGAGAATCAGACCCGTCCGCTCGTCGAATATTATGAGAAGAAAGGCCTGCTCCACATCGTAGACGGAAGCAAGGCGCCGGACGAAATTGCCAGGGACCTGATCAAATTTCTGAGGCGGGCATGATTATTTGTAAATCTCCGGCCGAAGTCGAGAAGTTGCGCAGAAGCGCAAGGCTGGTGAGAGAAATTTTGTTCGAAGCCCGTGACCGGGTTCGGCCGGGATTGAGCACGCTGGAACTTGAAACCTATACGGAAAGAAGATTGACCCAGGCCGGAGCCAAGCCTGCTTTCAAAGGGTATCGCGGTTATCCGTGCTGCCTCTGCACTTCGGTGAACGAGGAGTTGATGCACGGAATTCCTTCCGGCCGGCGATTGAAGGAAGGCGATATTCTGGGTCTGGATTTGGGAGTGGTCCTTGACGGTTTTTATGGCGATTCAGCCCTCACCGTTCCGGTGGGTGAGATTAACGAATCGGCAGAAAGACTTTTGAAAGTGAGTGAGGACGCACTGGAGCTTGCCATCGTGAAGGCTCGATTGGGCAACCGGATCGGCGATATCTCCGCGACCGTGCAGGAATACGTGGAGAAAAACGGGTACTCGGTGGTTCGGGAATTTGTGGGGCATGGAATCGGGCGCGCGCTTCATGAAGACCCGCAGATTCCCAACTACGGGCAACCCGGGCACGGTCCGGCGCTCAAGGAAGGCATGGTGCTGGCCATCGAAACCATGGTGAACTCCGGGCGCCCTGAATTGCGCATCCTGGGCGACCATTGGACCGCGGTAACGGCGGATGGCAAGAATGCGGCCCACTTTGAACACATGGTGGCCGTCACTCACAATGGGCCGGACGTTTTAACCAGGATTTAGCCGGTTCGATGCAGTTGAAGCAGGGAATCCGGCGGAGGAAGGGCATTACAGCCACGCATGGCCAAAGAAGAAGCCATTGAGGTTATCGCGACGGTCATCGAGCCTTTGCCCAACGCCATGTTTCGCGTGGAACTGGATAACAAGCACAAGGTTCTGGCGCACATTTCCGGCAAGATGCGGAAAAATTTCATCCGTATTCTTCCGGGCGACAAAGTGGCGGTGGAGCTTTCGCCCTACGACTTGACCCGCGGACGGATCGTTTACCGGTACAAATAAGGGGCGGGGGCGCGACGCTGAATTCAGAGTTAAGTTGGAAAAGGATATTATGAAGGTTCGATCATCGGTCAGAAAAATCTGCACCAAGTGCAAGATCGTCAGGCGGCGCGGCGTAGTGCGCATTATTTGCTCGAACCCCAAGCACAAACAGCGCCAGGGCTGAGAACAGTGGCGAGTGACGCGCCGGGCAAATGGCAGCAGGACTTTTCCTGACGCGCTCCTCGCAGGAGGTTATTAATGGCTAGAATTGCGGGTATCGACTTGCCGCGCACCAAGCGGGTGGAAATCGGGCTGACTTACATCTACGGCATCGGCCGCGCGCGGTCGCTCTCCATCCTGATGCGAACGGGCGTAGACCCCAACAAGCAGGTGAAGGATTTGACCGAGGAAGAGGTTTCAAAGATCCGGCAGATTCTTGAGGAAGAGGGTGGGATTGAGGGCGACCTGCGCAAAGACGTGGCCATGAACATCAAGCGTCTGATTGAAATCGGGTCTTACCGCGGATACCGGCACCGGCGCAATCTTCCGGTGCGTGGGCAGCGCACCCACACCAACGCCCGCACGCGCAAGGGACCGCGAAAGGGCGCGGTGGCGAATAAGAAGAGAGCGACATCCAAAACCTAACGGCGGAAGGGCGAAAATGGAAATTGGAAACTAGAAACTGGAAACCTGATCCGCCAGGCATCCGTTCTGAGTTTCAAGTTTCAGATATCCAATTGAGGTGATATGGCAAAAGCGGCGACTAAAACGGGAAAGAAAAAGGTCTTCAAGAAAAAGGAGAAGCGCGTTGTCCCCAGCGGCGTGGCTCACATCCAGGCGACCTTTAATAACACTCTGGTGAGCATTACGGACGTGGAAGGGAAGCTCATCTGCTGGTCGAGTGCGGGGTCGCTCGGATTCAAGGGATCGCGCAAGGGAACACCATTCGCCGCCCAGCAAGCGGCTGCGCGCGCTGCCACCGGCGCCCGCGATCACGGAATGAGGTCGGTCGAAGTTCGGGTAAAGGGGCCGGGGTCGGGCCGTGAGTCGGCGATTCGGGCGCTGGCCGCGTCGGGCCTCGAGATTCGCCTGATCAAGGACACAACCCCGATTCCGCACAATGGTTGCCGACCGCCCAAGCGCCGCAGGGTTTGAGAAGTTGGAAAATGGAAATTGGAAATTGGAAAATAGAAATTGGAAAATAGAATTTGATGAGATGCAACGCATATGAAAATTGGCCGGATTCTGATTTCCAACGGGCTGATGAAAAATGTCATTCGGAGGAGCCGAAAGCGATGAAGAATCTCGCCATGGCTTTGTTTTCAGCGCGAGATTCCTCGCTTCGCTCGGAATGACAGTGCGTGGAAGCATTTTTCATCAGCCGGCTAACTTCTGATTTCTGCTTTTTTAGTGAGGAGGATGTTTTGGCGAGATATCGAGATGCAGTTTGCCGGCTTTGCCGCCGGGAAGGCATGAAGCTGTTTTTGAAAGGGCAGCGATGCTTGACGGACAAGTGCGCCATCGAGAAGCGCAATTTCGCTCCCGGTCAACACGGCAAGTCCCGCCGGCCCAAGATGGTGGGTTACGGCCTCCAGCTCCGGGAAAAACAGAAGGTCCGGCGCGTCTACGGAATTCTCGAGAACCAGTTTCGCAGTTATTTCGAGAAGGCCGTGACCATGAGCGGAATTACCGGGGAAAATTTGCTGGTGATGCTGGAGCGGCGGCTCGATAACGTAGTCTACCGGCTCGGTCTGGCCACTTCGCGCCCCGAGGCCCGCCAGTTGGTGCGCCACGGGCACATTAATGTTGCCGGGCGCCGGGTCAACATTCCGTCCTATCAGGTGTCACCCGGGCAGGAAGTGGCGGTGCGGGAGAGCAGCAAGAAAATGGTGACGATGCAGCGCGCGCTGGACCTGGCCGGCAGCCGGACTCTTCCGGCGTGGCTGAGCATGGAGCGCGAAAGCATGAAGGGTCACGTGGTTTCTTTGCCCAAGCGCGACGACGTGAATTTCCCCATTCAGGAACAAATGATCGTTGAACTTTATTCGAAGTAAAACCCGTTCCGGCAGAACGGGCAGAGAAGTCCGCCCAGGCGGGCTTCAGGAGGCAGACGAGAGATGCTTTGGAAAGGATTCCAGAAGCCCAAGCGGCTGGCAAGCAATACCGAGACCCTTACTGACAAGTATGGCCAATTTTCCGCGCAGCCATTCGAACGCGGCTTTGGCACCACCATCGGCAACGCCTTGCGAAGAGTTTTGCTCTCTTCCATCGAAGGCGCTTCCATCACGGCGGTCAAGATTGAAGGTGTGCTGCACGAGTTTTCTTCCATTCCCGGAGTGGTGGAGGACGCGACGGACATCATTTTGAATCTTAAACAAATCCCCCTGAAAATGAACGTGGAAGGGCCCAAAAGCCTTCACCTGCACGTGGATCGTCCCGGGGAGATTACCTCACGGATGATTCAGGAGGACGCGGACGTCGAAATTCTCGACCAGGACGTTTACCTGGCCACGGTCAGCGAAGGTGGCAGCCTGCACATCGAAATGCGAGTGAAGATCGGCCGCGGCTACGTTCCGGCGGAGAAGAATTTCGATGAGGATTTGCCCATCGGGTTTATTCCTGTGGACTCGGCGCACTCACCCATCCGCAAGGTGAATTACACGGTGGAAGCCGCGCGCCTGGGGCAGATGACCGATTACGACAAGCTGACCCTCGACGTGTGGACCAACGGCGCCATCGCGCCCCAGGATTCGGTGGGGCTGGCGGCGAAGCTGGTGAAAGACCACATGAACATTTTCATCAACTTTGAAGAAGTTCCCGAGGCCGAGGAAGTCCACCAGGAAAAGACGGTGGAGGGCCGCAATGAAAACCTTGACCGCTCGGTGGAGGAGTTGGAGCTATCCGTCCGCTCCTACAATTGCCTGAAGAACGCGAACATCACCACCATCCGCGAGCTGGTACAAAAGTCCGAACAGGACATGCTCAAGACGAAAAACTTTGGGCGAAAGTCTTTAAATGAAATCAAAGAAATTCTGGGCGTGATGGGCCTGGGCCTGGGTATGAAGTTTGATGAAAAGGGAAATCCGGTGATGCCGCTGCCGGAAGCGCCCCACCAGGAAGCTTAGGAACAGGGAGCTTGGATGCGTCATCAGAACTATGGCAGAAAATTAAGCAGGAACACTTCCCACCGCCGCGCCCTTTTGCGGAATCTGGTGACGTCCCTGATTTGGGAGGAGCGGATCTCCACCACCGTGGCCAAGGCCAAAGCGGCCCGGGGCATTGCGGAAGAGATGATCACGCTGGGGAAGCGCGGCGACCTCCATGCACGCCGTCAGGCGGCGGCCTACTGCATGACTCCGGAGTCGGTGAAGAAACTTTTCGGTGATATCGCCAAGCGCTACGAAAAGCGCGCCGGCGGCTACACGCGGATCATTCACACCGGCTGGCGAAAGGGCGATGGCGCGGATACGGCCATCCTCGAGTTGGTGGACACCAACATCCTTCAACAGCGGGCCGAAGCACGGGCCAAGAAATTTGAGGCCCGCCGCAAGGCCGCGGAAAAAGAAGACGCTGAAGCCAAAGCGGCGCCTCCGCAGAAGGACGAAAAAGAGTAAGCCCACCTTGAAAGGTGAAGGAAAACATTTCGGCTCAGATACCGGCCGCGGGGACAAGCCCGGGCCGGCTTTTTTTTGCTCCGCCAGGGCAGGGCTAGGTTGAAACGGCGGGGTAATCTTCCGGATTCGCTGCGCCCGGAAGGCGGGAACCAAAAACCCGCGTCCAAACAAAGATGACCAACATAGCCAGCGTGGCACCCGTGGTATCAATTCCGCAATCCGTTAATGCCGGCCCCCGTCCCGGCACAAATATCTGGTGAAACTCGTCCGTAAGGGAATAAAGGCCGGCCACCAGCACCGCCCAGGCGGCGGTCTTCGCGCGCCACTCCGTTTGGTTGCTGTTCAGAAAACAATGGTAAAGAAGCATGCCGAAAATACCGTACTCAGTCAGGTGGGCCAGCTTGCGAAACACATGATGCAGCACCAGGAAGGTTTGCAGCGTCACGGTGAAGTGCAGAAAGTTCAGAATATACCGGAGTAGCATCTCCGAAAAGGATCCGGCATAAGTTCCCGTGGAGAGTAGAAAAATGGTGGCGGCCCAAGCCAGGGTGATGGTCCACCGCACCCAAAACTGCACCCTCGACTCGGGCGGAAGATTGTAGGAGTTATTCAAGTCGGTAATTGGGGGCCTCTTTCGTGATAATGACGTCGTGCACGTGGCTTTCGCGAAGCCCGGCGCTGGTGATGCGCACAAATCGGCCCCGCTTCTGAAGTTCATCGATGGTCCCGCATCCGCAATAACCCATGCCCGACCGGAGACCGCCAACCAACTGCGAAACCATTTCCGCCAGCACGCCCTTGTAGGGCACGCGCCCTTCAATCCCTTCGGCAACCGGTTTTGAGGAATCCGCCTGGGCGTAACGATCGGAGCCCGCAGCCATGGCGGCGATGGAACCCATTCCCCGATAAGACTTGAAGGTGCGCCCCTGGTAAAGAATGGTTTCACCCGGGCTCTCCTCGGTGCCGGCGAACAAACTTCCCAGCATCACCGTGCTGGCGCCGGCGGCGATGGCCTTGGTCACGTCGCCGGAAAATTTGATGCCGCCATCGGCGATAAGCGGGACGCCGCTGTCCCGGGCGGCCCGGGCGCACTCGGCGATGGCGGTGACCTGCGGTACTCCCGCACCTGTCACCACGCGGGTGGTGCAAATTGAACCCGGACCGATCCCCACCTTCACCGCGTCCACCCCTAGCTGGATCAGATCGCAAGCGCCCTCGAAGGTGGCCACGTTGCCCGCCACCAGGTCCACTTCGGGGAATTTTTGTTTAATCAAGCGGGCCGCTTCCAGCACACGCTCGGAGTGGCCGTGGGCAGTGTCCACCACCAATACGTCCACCTTGGCACTCACCAGTTCCTGGGCGCGCTCCATAAAATCCCCCGTGGCCCCCACCGCGGCGCCCACGCGCAGGCGCCCGTGAGCGTCCTTGGCCGCGCTGGGATACTTGATCTTCTTCTGGATGTCTTTGACCGTGATCAGCCCTTTTAGATTGAACGCGTCATCCACCACCAGCAGTTTTTCCACCCGGTGCTTGTGGAGAATCTCCCCGGCTTCTTCCAGCGTGGTACCGATGGGGACCGTGACCAGGTTCTCTCGCGTCATTACTTTTTCAATGGGGAGGTCGAAGCGCGATTCGAAGCGCAAGTCGCGGTTGGTGAGAATACCCACCAGCTTTCCGTTGGTGGTTACCGGCACGCCGGAAATTTTGTACTTCTGCATGATGGCCTGGGCGTCGGAAATTTTGCTCTTGGGATCGATGGTCACCGGATCCACGATCATTCCGCTTTCCGAGCGTTTGACCATGTCGATTTCCAGCGCCTGCCGCTCAATGGACATGGTGCGGTGCATGATGCCGATGCCGCCTTGCTGAGCCAGCGCGATGGCCAGGCGGGATTCCGTCACCGTATCCATGGCCGCGCTGATAATGGGGATGTTCAGAGTGATGTTGCGGGTCAGGAATGTCCGGGTATCGACTTGGGCCGGTAAAACTGCGGATCTGGCGGGTTGCAAAAGAACGTCGTCAAAGGTCAGCGCCTCCGGGATCGAAGCATGGAGCATAGCCCCTCTTTGCATTTGATGGGAGTGAGAACCAAAACATCCATTCTATCCGGCCTCACCTGGAGCGTCAAGTTGGCACGCCCCGTAAAAAAATGCGGCCGCAGTGGCCATGTTTCTGATCCACATTCCAGCCGCGGCCGCGTTTGGTTTTCAATCGCAGGTTCGATTGAAGATGTCATTGAAGTCTTGCCAGAGGACTCCTTAAGCCGGACAATCAAATCGGGCTGGGCCAATTGGCCGCGCTTTTCACAAACTCTTCAAGGTGTGGCCTGCCCAGCTCAATCCTGTCCAAATCACGTGCCCCGTGGCCTCACCGGCCGCTCCAACTTTTTCCCCGGTCACACTGGCGCCTTTGCCGACCCCTTGCGCCGTTTTAACGGCTCCCGTTTTGAAGGCGTGTCCGGTGGCTTCGCCTGCGACCCCGGTTTTCTCCCCGGTTACCGCAGCGGCCGTGCCGACAGCCCCGACCGTTTTCACCGTCCCAGTCTTAACGGCGTGCCCGGTAGTTTCACTTGCGTCCCCGGTTTTCTCCCCGGTGACCTGCGCGGCGGTGCCCACCGCCTGCGCTGATTTCACGGTGCCAGTCTTGACGGCATGTCCGGTGGCTTTGGCTGCGTCAGACGTGGTGTCCGCCACGGCGTCAGCCCCACTCTTGACAGCTTGAGCCGTGGAAGAAAAAACGGATGCCCGGCTGTAACTCAACGGCAGGGCCAGGAAGATCAGGCCAATGAGAAAAGCAAATGATTTCAAGCGCATAAAATACCTCCTCAATCGATTTCAGTCATGCGCGCGGTACTTCCATTTAGACGCTGGCCAAACTATAAGAGTTGCAAGGAGAGCTTAACATATTGGAAATCGACCCCTTATGGTCAAGCGAAACCTGAATTCACCTTCCCAATTCGAGACGCCTGATCAGGGGCATGGGCAAGCGGGACTTTTCCATTTTCTCCTGGGTTTTTGCCAGGTCGTAAGGGGTGCGGTAGTATTCCACCATCCGTTGGTCCACATCGAGGATGGCAAACGCGGCGCGCCAGTCGCCGTCGCGCGGCTGGCCCACTGATCCCGGGTTGATCAGGTAACGCGCCTCTTTTTCGAGTGGCAGGCTGAACACCAATCCATCGCCGTTCGACTGCCAGCGGATGGATTGGAACTTTCCCATAGGGGAAAGCATAAAGCCGCCTTGATGGTGAGTGTGTCCGAAAAGAACGGTCAAGTCCTTGAGTGCCTGGAGGGCGGGCAGGGCCTGGCCCGGGCCGACAATGTATTCATCTTCATCCGAGGGTGCGCCGTGAACGAGTTGAAACCCATTCAAGGTCATCGGGCCGGCGGGAAGAGCGCGAAGATAATCAAGGCGCTCGGGGCTGAGTACCATGCGAGTCCAGAGCGTACTGATTTTGGCCCAAGTGTTGAAGTCTTCCGCGTCAGTAAGTCCGCAACAGGCTTTGTCATGATTGCCGCGAATCACGATGGTTGCGACTTCGCGTACGAAGTCGATGACGGCGTTGGGATCCGGGCCGTACCCCACCAAGTCACCGAGACAAAGGGCCTGGTCATACTTGCCGCGTGCCATTTCCAGGCACTGCTCGAAACCTTCCAGGTTCGAGTGAATGTCGCTGATGATGAGATATCTCAAATAGGACTCCGGCGGCAACGAATTATAGTTCAGGTGCGGGGCCGTGGGCGATAAATCGTGCGAAACGACGCCGCTAATTTTTGACCTCTTCCGGGGATTCCGTTAGAATCGATGAGTTCGTGCGTAATCTCCTTTAGAGTTGATCGGACACTCGTGCTGCGATTTCAAACCGCTGGTGAATCACACGGCCAGGCGCTGGTGGCGATACTTTCCGGCTTGCCCGCCGGTGTGCGCGTGGACTTTGCCTATGTGGACCGCGAATTGAAGCGACGCATGGGAGGGTACGGGCGCGGCGGGCGAATGAAAATCGAGTCCGACAGGGCGCAGTTTGTCTCCGGGGTGCATCATGGCGAGACGGTTGGTTCGCCCATCGCCCTTATGATCGAGAATCGCGACTGGAGCAATTGGAAAGAGGCCTTGGCGGTGGAAGATCATCCGGAGACTCGCGCCCAATACAAACCTCTTTCACCACCCCGGCCGGGACACGCGGACCTGGCAGGATGCTTGAAATTTGATTTTCGCGAAGCGAGGTACGTTCTGGAACGGGCGAGCGCCCGCGAGACTGCGGCGCGCGTCGCTGCCGGAGCCCTGGCCAAAATATTTCTCCGGGAGTTTGGGATCGAAATCGCCAGTCACGTGATTGCGGTGGGCTCGGTGGCATTGCCCCATGACGATGTCCCTTTCGAGCGCGTGCTGGCTTTGCGCGAGGTCGCGGAGATTGTTCTCCATTGCGTGGATGCAACGGTCGAAGCGCGGATGAAAGAGGAAGTGGACAAGGCAATGAAAACGCGCGATTCCCTGGGCGGGACTTTTGAAGTGATCGCGCGCGGCGCGCCGCCCGGCCTGGGCTCCTGCGCGCAATGGGATGAAAAGCTTGACGGGCAACTGGCCCAGGCCGTGATGTCCATTCAAGCGGTCAAGGCGGTGGAACTGGGAAGCGGAATTGAGAACGCCGCCACCGTGGGCTCCCGCGTCCACGATGAGATTGGGTACGATAAGGAGCGTTCATCGTTCACACGCAAATCGAACCGCGCCGGAGGTCTCGAGGGCGGAATTACAAACGGTGAAAACATCGTGGTGCGCGGATACTTGAAACCCATCTCCACCCTGCGCCAGCCCCTGGAATCGGTCGATTTTGAGACCAAGGAAACCGTGAAGGCGGCTTACGAACGCTCCGATGTGTGTGTGGTGCCGGCGGCCGGCGTGGTGGGAGAAGCCATGGTGGGCCTGGTGCTCGCGCGCGCGTTCCTTGAAAAGTTCGGCGGCGATTCGATGGGCGAGACCCGGCGGAATTTTACGGGATATCTGGATCAGGTCAAACGATTTTGATTCGATGAGTGGGTTTTGGATTTGTCCCATCGTTTACTAAAAACTGACGACTGAGAACTGACAACTTTCCATGATTTATCCCATTGTGAAATACGGCCAGGACGTTTTGGAAAAGCAGGCGGAGCCGGTCGCGGTTTTTGACGCTGCGCTCGAAAAGCTGGTGGCGGACATGTTTGAAACCATGTACGCGGCCCACGGCGTGGGGCTGGCCGCGCCCCAAATCGGCATAGCGAAACGGCTATGCGTCATTGACATTACTTCGGGCGAGAATCCCGAGGCCAAATTAGTGCTGGCCAATCCCGAAATTATCTCGACCGAAGGGAAATCCATGCTGGAGGAGGGCTGCCTGAGCCTTCCGGATTTCCGCGCCAAGACCCCGCGCCCCACGCGCGCCATCGTGCGCGCCCAGGACCTTCACGGGAAGGAATTCACCATGACTGGCGAAGACTTGCTGGCGCGCGCCTTCTGCCATGAAACTGACCACCTGAACGGAACCCTGTTTATCAAGCACGTCAGCTTGCTCAAGCGCGACTCCATCAAGCGTAAAGTTAAAAAGATGATGAAGGCTGGGGAATGGTGAGGAATGGGGTGATTGTGTTATTGAGTCATTGAGCCGTTGAAATGCTTGCTGCGCTGTTTTTCCAAGGACTCACTGGGCCCATCACCCAACGGCTCAATTTTCGCCAGTTGCCGCCGGGGATTGAAAATCGATGGATCTCATCTTCTGTGGCACTCCTGAATTTGCCGTTCCCACTCTGAAAAAACTTGTGGCGGAAAAGTTTTCGGTCCCGCTGGTAATCACCAACCCTGACGAGCGTGTGGGTCGCGGCTACCCCACCAAGGCCCCGCCCGTGAAAATGGCCGCAGAGACGGCAGATCTCACTGTCTTCCAGCCGGACAAGTTGAAAGATCCCGTCACGCGCGAATATCTCACCCAATTTCATCCGGACGCGATCGTGGTGGTTGCCTACGGGCATATGATTCCGCCATGGATGATCGGGCTGCCGCGCCTGGGCTGCTTCAACGTTCACGCCTCTCTCCTGCCCAAGTATCGCGGCGCCGCGCCCATTCAGTGGGCCATCATTCGCGGCGAAGAAAAGACCGGAGTGACCACCATGATGATTGATGCCGGATTGGATACGGGCGACATCCTTCTTCAACGGGAAATCGGAATCAGCGATAGCGACACCACCGAAACACTTTCCGAAAGGTTGAGCGCATTGGGCGCGGACTTGATGGTTGAAACGCTGCATGGCATGGCAGGCGGCACAATACAACCTCGTCCTCAAGACCCGGCAGCGGCCACGCACGCGCCCATTCTCAGAAAAGAAGACGGCCGCATTGACTGGTCGCAAACGGCGGTGGAGATAGCGCGGCGCGTGCGCGGCCTCAGTCTCTGGCCGGGCGCCTTTACCACGTTCCGTGGCGCGCCGCTTCATTTGTGGCATGCAGTTCCCGCGCCGGGAGCGGCGCCGCCCCACCTTGCGGAAGGGAGAGCGGGACTGGTCGACGGAAAACTGATGATTGGATGCGCCGGGCGTACCATGCTGGAAGTCCATGAGGTCCAGCTTGCGGGTCGCAAGCGCATTTCCGCGCGCGACTTCCTGAACGGCGCCCGCCTCCAGGCCGGGGAAAGACTGGGCTGAGCAATAAGTTCAATCTTATCTTTGAAGAATCCCATGAAGTCCAGCCCGCCATTCAGCCAGTTTCCCCAAGCTGTTTTCACTTCATAAATCACACTTCGTAATTCATAATTCACCCGTGCCCATTTCTCCCGCACGCCAAACCTCCTATCGAATCCTACTCCAAGTCGAATCGGGACGAAGCTACGCCGTGGACTTGCTCCAAGCTCCCCGTGTTTCCACTCTCAAAGAAGCCGATCGAAGGCTGGCTACCGAAATAACCATGGGGACATTGCGCAGGCGGGGCGAGCTGGATTACTGGCTGGAGAAACTGTCAGGAAAACAACTCGCTTACTTTGATGCGGAGATCGCCACCATTCTGAGACTGGGGCTTTACCAGATATTGTTTCTGGAAAAAATTCCAAAATCCGCCGTGGTCAATGAATCCGTGGAAATGGCGAAGGCGGCGCGCAAGCGCTCCGCCACCGGGCTGGTCAACGCAGTTCTGCGAAAGGCGGAGCCGATCAACAAACTCGCGCACGCTGGGGCAAGAGCGGGGAAGGTTGGTTCGTGGGACGCGGCTCGAATTGCGGGCGAAGTGCGCTGCCTGCCCGCATGGCTGTCCGAACGGTGGGCGCGGCAATTCGGAGCCGAGGGAATGAAATCGCTCGCGGCGGCAAGCCTGAAAGTGCCGCCCACGACTTTAAGAATCGTCGCCGCCGAAGCTGACCGCGCGATGATTCAGCAACAGCTTGCTGAAGAGGGCCTTGCGACGCGCCCGGGGCTCTATGCGCGATCAGCCCTGATCGTGGAATCAGGCCGCGCGCAGTCCTCCTCCATGGTTTGGGAGAAGCGCGCGATTATCCAGGACGAAGGTTCCCAACTGGTTGCCGCGCTGGTTTCGCCCCGGCCGGGCGGGCGGTTCCTGGATCTTTGTGCGGCGCCGGGAATCAAGACCGGCGCCCTTGCAGAATCGCTCGGGGCCGGGCTGCTGGTGGCGTGCGACCTCAGCGCCCGGCGCTTGCGAACCATGAAGGGGCTATTGCCCAATCCGATTCCCGCCGACCTGCATTTATTTTTGGTCCGTCTGGATGCGACCCGGGAGCTTTGCTTCGGAACTGAGTTTGACCGGATTCTTCTCGACGCACCCTGCTCAGGCACGGGAACGCTGGCCAGAAATCCGGAAATCAAATGGCGGCTCCAGCCCCAGGATTTGACGAGGCTGGCTGAATTGCAGGTGAAGATGCTGCAAAACGCCCTAGGCAGCCTTGCTCGGGGGGGCCGCCTGGTTTATTCCACGTGTTCGCTCGAGCCGGAAGAAAACGAGCTAGTCGTGGAAAAAGTTTTATCTTCGAACGAAAGTTTCCGGCTTGTTTCCGCAACTGATCTCGCTGGGGAATTCCCCCAGCTGAGCGGATTTTTTGATCCTCACGGCTACTTCCGTAGCCGCCCCGACTTGCACGGGATGGACGGGTTCTTTGCCGCCATCATTCACCGCGCTGCTGCGTAGGGGCTGGCCATTCAAGCAAGTCACCGGACGCGGTGACGGCTGTCACTGAAAAACAACTTGCGCTCAGCCAGCATTGCCCTGTTGAATGTTTGATGACGATGGCGAGGGCCTCGACAAGGTTAGGGACAGCCCAAAAACTCCCAGCCAGAAGGCCCGCTAAGGCCTGAGGTCCTCTGCCACCGGTTCTGTCCTACAGATGGAAGGGGACAATATGGAAAGCACAAAAACCATCGTGGCGGTGCGGGATTGCGATTCGGTGGAAGGCTTGGTGAAGTTGGCGTGCCAGTTGTCTTCCGGAAAGGATGAGGATTTGTGGATCTTGCACATCTTGGAGATCGCGCCCGGCTTGCCCTTGGACGCTCATGCCGACATTTTGGAGCGGCCGGCAGAACACGTCCTGTCTCTGGCGCGGCAGGCGGCCTGGGGATTGGGAAAAAATGTGACCACCCGGCTGGTTCGCGCCCGTCATGCGGGCAGTGCGATCATCGGTGAAGCCACGGACCAGGCGGCGGACCTTCTCATTTTGGGCTATCACAAGCACCACGGGATTGGGGAGATTCTGGTGGGATCGACGGTCAGCTATGTGTCCGAACACGCTCCTTGCCGCGTGATCGTACAGGTTCCCTTTGTGAAGGAGCGGGCGAAAGAGCCCGTGCACCGCGAAGTTGCCGCGAAGTCCCCGGCGCGTCACGAGCCGCTGGTGAGTTAAGAAAAGATCGGGGCTAGGAGACAGCTCGGCAGAGTGGGATTCCCCCGATGCCGTTCTCCTGGACGAGAGGCGGGCGAAAGCCCGCCTCTTTCATTTGGCAGGACCTCATCTATTATTTCCCCCCTTCGTTTGAGACTTGGCTGCCCCGGCGTGTGGTAACATACGGACGGATTTTGGCTGACTTTGAAATCCTGAGTCTGGGATGAAGGAGCACTGATGCGTAAAAGCAGAATCATTTTACGGATGTTGGCGGCAGCCGTGGGGTCCGGCTGCCTATTGTTGAGCACGACAGGATCCGCCAAGCAGCACAAAAAAGGAAAGCTGCTTTACCTCACACTTTCCGCTGGCTATCACCACCAGATCGTGCCGTTTTCCACCGGGATTGTGAAGGAGATCGGCGACAAGTCCGGGGCCTTTGAGACCACGGTGACCGAGGAGGTTACGCCCTTCACCGCGGAAAATCTGAAGCAGTACGACGCGGTGATGTTTTACACCACGGGGGAGCTGCCGATGACGGATGAACAGAAGACAGCTTTCATGGATTACATCCGCGCTGGGCACGGGTTCATCGGCGTGCACAGCGCCACCGATACGTTTTACAAGTGGCCCGATTACGGAGAGATGATTGGCGGTTATTTTGACGACCATCCGTGGCACCAGCAAGTCACCATTGACGTGGCGGATCCCAAAAACAAGCTGGTCCGTTTTCTGGGAAAATCATTTCAGGTGAATGACGAGTTATATCAGATCAAGGATTTTAGGGCGGACACTTCCCACGTATTGCTTAAACTGGATCCAGCTTCGGTGGACCTCACCAAGAAGAATGTGCACAAGCGTGACTACGGCTGGCCCGTCGCCTGGACGCGGATGGACGGCAAGGGGCGCGTCTTTTACTGCAGCCTGGGGCACGAGCACGATGTTTGGACCGATCCGCGTTACCAGGAGTTATTGCTGAACGGAATCAAGTGGGCGATGGGCAAGAAGTAGCGCCGCCTCGCGACAGTTGCCGGGATCGCAGGCGGGACCGGGGCGGCGCCAGTCCTGCGGCGTGGATGATGAATTTCAGTTCGCATCCCTGCGTTTTCTCTTGACAAATTTTTGAACCGTTCGTATTAAGTGAAGTGGCGAAACGTTTTTCGCAGGAGGGTCCAGGGACATTTCGAAATCCGGTTTGACCTCGTTAGGCGAGGTTACCACGCAAAAAGACGCCACTGCCTGGAAACCCGGAGACGGGCCAACAGGTGGAGCAGGCATGGCCGGATTAAGGCTTTGCCTAAAGTGGCTTTGCCCCGCAGGTGCGCGGCATTACGTTGCGCGGAGCCAAAGCTCACACCAGGAGGTTTCCTCAGCCGCTCCAGACGCAAAGAATTCGGAGCGGATTTCCCCGTGACTGGTGTGGCACTCACGGGGCTTTTTATTGATGCGGCAGCGCGAATTGGGCGGTGACGCCGTCGTACCAGCGGGCAGGGGAGCGGGAAATATTAGTGGCGCCCCGGCGCAACGGACATCGAGGGTGGGCATCAGGACAATTAGCTCGCAACCAAAGAGGGGTTGGCCATGATTTTTTTCACTGAGTTACAGAATCTTCCGGTGTATGACGTGAAGGGCGAATTTGTGGGAGTGCTGACGGACCTTGCCGTCGATCCCAGCCAGAATGCGCTTCGCGTGGCATCTTATCTGGTGCGAACCCCGCATAAAAAAATGCTCTGCATTACGCACGAGCAAATGCAATCCATTTCCGTTCGCGCCGGCCAAACCGCCGTCCCGGAGGAATCCATCCGATGTTACGCCCCGGATGAAGGTTTGATGCACATCAAGAAGGACGTGCTGGACCAGCAGATAATTGACGTGAACCACCGCAAAGTGGTGCGCGTGAATGACGTGGACTTTGACATTCAGCCTACCGACGGGCACGCGGAGCTGAGCATTCTGGCCGTGAACGTGGGGATGGGGGCGGCCATCCGGCGATTGCTGCAAGGGATTGTGGCCAAGCATGTGATCCGGCAGATCGCCGGACTTTTTTCCTCCAAGACCATTCCCTGGGCATTTGTGAGTCTGATTGAGGCGGATCCAGCGCGGAGGGTGAAGCTGCGCATTTCATTTGACCGTCTGGCGGAGCTCCACCCTGCCGACATTGCCGAAATTCTCGAAGAACTGAGCCGCAATGAACAGAAGGCGGTGATCGAGTCTCTGGATGACGAGACCGCCGCGCAGGCCATCTCTGAAATACCCACCAAGATGCAGGCCGACCTGCTGGAGAGCATGCCATCCGCAAAGGCGGCGGACGTGCTTGAGGAAATGCCCCCCGACGAAGCCGCGGACGTGCTTCAGGAATTGCCCCCCGAAACTTCCGCCGGCTTGCTGGCCGGGATGGAGATGGAAGATGCGAAAGAAGTTCGCGAGCTTTTGGGATTTGAGAGGAACACGGCCGGCGCCCTGATGACCACGGACTTCATCGTGGTGGGCGAGACGGCGACGGTGGAAGGGGCAATCGTGGGTTTAAAATATTTTGAGGGCCCGCTCGAATCGATCCACGTGATTTTTCTAATCAACGCGGATTTGGTCCTGACCGGGGCAGTCCCGCTGGCCCGGATTCTTTTGGCCGAAGCCAAAACGCCGCTGTCGCAACTGGTTAGCGACCCCTTGATTTCCATCGATTCAAGTGCGGACAACAAGGCCGTGATCGACACCTTCCATAAATACAACCTGGTGTCCCTTCCCGTGGTGGACGAGAAGAGCCGGCTGCTGGGCGTGGTAACGGCGGACGACGTTCTGGAGTTGGTGGTCCAACAGAATTAATCCCTCAATCAGGACAGAGGCTTCTCTTGACCCAGAAAAGGTTCAAGCGCTTTCGCAACCAACTGCTCATCTTCCTTGCCGTGGTGGGGCCGGGAATCATCACGGCCAACGTGGATAACGATGCGGGCGGCATCTACACTTATTCTCAGGCCGGCGCCGCCTATGGTTACACGCTGCTGTGGACGCTGATCCCCATCACCGTAGCCCTGATTGTGGTGCAGGAAATGGTGGCGCGCATGGGGGTGGTCACCGGCAAAGGGCTGGCGGACCTCATCCGGGAAGAGTATGGATTTCGTATTACCTTTATATTAATGGTCATGCTCCTGGTGGCGGACCTGGGCAACACCATTTCCGAGTTCGCCGGGCTTGCCTCCGGCATGGGCGTCCTGGGAGTGACCCGTTACATTGCTGTGCCCATGGGAGCGCTGTTTGTCTGGGCGCTGGTGGTGGAAGGAACCTATCGCCTGGTCGAGCGCGTCTTCCTGGTGGCTTGCCTGTTCTACGTCGCCTACCCGCTCTCCTGCTTCCTGGCCCATCCCAATTGGTCGGAAACGCTGTTGAGCACGGTGAAGCCTTCATTCAATTTCCACTCGGGATACCTCTATATGATTCTGGGCCTGGTGGGGACCACCATCGCGCCCTGGATGCAATTCTACCTGCAGTCGGCGGTGGTGGAAAAAGGGGTGAGCCTGAAAAATTTCAAGTACTCGCGCTGGGATGTGATTGTGGGCTGCATCGTCACGGACGTGGTGGCGCTCTTTATTATCGTGGCCTGCGCCGCCACCCTCTTCGCCAGTGGCCAACGGAATATCCACGATGCCAGCGAAGCGGCGCTCGCTCTTCGTCCGCTGGCCGGGCGCGCCGCCAGTTATTTGTTTGCCTTCGGGCTGGTCAACGCCTCCATCTTTTCCGCCTGTATCCTGCCCTTGGCCACCGCCTATTATGTCTGCGAGGGGTTGGGGCTGGAGTCCGGCATCAATAAACGCCTGCGCGAAGCTCCGGCGTTTTATTCCTTGTATACGGGATTGATTGTTCTGGGCGCGCTGGCGGTGATCCTGCTCAGTGAGGAAAAACAGGTTCCCATCACCTTGCTGACGCAGGTGGTGAACGGCATCCTGCTGCCTTTCGTTCTGATCTTTATGCTGCGGCTGATCAACCGTAAAGATCTGATGGGCGATTACAGAAACAATCGAACCTTCAACATCATCGCCTGGACCACCAGCGTGGTGATTCTCCTGCTCACCCTGGTCTACGGCGTGAGCACGTTTTTCCCCGGCGACCTGCCCATTGGATAACGTCTTCGATTTTATGTTCGGGATTTCGGATTGAATTTCAAAAGTTCAACCTTTGCGGCTGAGAATTTCTGGCACCGCCGCCCTTCGCGGACGCAATTTCTGCCCAGCCGTGGTGATGGGAAGTGTCAGTGAACAGTCAACGTGAGTTGAACGCTGTGGCTCAGGGTGGTGTCCCCGCTGGAGAACGTGCCGGTAACATTTAAAGTGTAGGTCCCCGAGGGCGTGCCGGCATCGTGGATCACAGCGGTTGGCATCACTCCGCCGCCGCACCCGGGCATTGAAAGTGCGCCCAGCATGGCCACCAAAAGGACGCCCGTCCCGAAGGCCACGCGGAGAGGCAGGCGGCCGCGCGCGCGTCGGGTAAAGACGATCAGGACGCCCACCAAGGCGGCGGCCACCCACCAGGCAATGAATGGCGGAGGACTGGGAAGCGTCGGGCGGGATGCGCCTTGGGGTAGGCCCAGGGAGGATGCGGTGGTGGTCACGGTCACCAAGACGGAAGTGGCGCTCGTCGGACTCAGGGTGACCACGGCAGGGCTGACAGTGCAGGCGGACTTAAGCGGCGCTCCGGTGCAGCTGAACGCCACTGGACGGTTGAACCCGCCCGCCGGAGCCAGGGAAAGCTTGTAACTGGCCGTCAATCCCTGGGCAATGTTGGCGGTTGGACTGCTGCTGGCTGCCGCGGCCAGGCTGAAGTCTTGTCCCGTACCTGAAAGCGCCACGGTGTGCGGACTGCCGGGCGCGTCGTCCGTGATGGTGAGCGTGCCGCTGACGCTGCCGCTTGTGGCGGGATCGAAAAACACGCTGATCGAACAGATGGAGCCCACCGGTATTGGACTGTTACAGCCCACCGAATCGCCAAAGCTGCTGCTGGCCGCGACATTCGAGATGTTGAGCGGCGCGGTTCCCGAGTTCAGGACGGTCACGTTTTGAGGGAGCCCAGACGTTCCCACAAATTGACTTGGGAAGCTCAGAATGGCCGTAGACGGCGTAACCGCGGGGGCGATGCCCGTGCCACCGAGGTTCAAAGTTTCAGGGCTGTCGCCGGCATTATCGGCGATGATGATTGTCCCCGTCCGTGTGCCCGTAGCTGCCGGCGTAAAGGTTACGGCGATCGTACAATTTGCTCCAGCCGCTACCGAACTGCCACAAGTGTTGGTCTGAGCAAAATCGCCGGTAGCAGCCATCCGGCTCACGGTCAGGGCCATGTTACCCGTATTGTAAACGGTCACGCTTTGTGAATTGCTGGTGGTCCCCAGAAGCTGGTTGGTGAAGCTGAGGCTGGAGGGCGATAGGCCAACTACGGGACCCGTCCCCGTGCCCGACAGGGCAACCGTCTGAGGACTGTTGCTGGCATTATCGGCGATGGTGATTGTCCCCGTCCGCGTACCCGTAGCTGTCGGCGTGAAGGTTACGGTGATGGCGCAATTCGCTCCAGCTGCAGCCGAACCGCCACAAGTGTTGGTCTGCGCAAAGTCGCCAGTCGCGACAATGCTGGTGAAGGTCAACGGGAGGTTACCGTTATTGGTCAACGTCACTGCCTGTGAGATGCTGCTTTGGGTGCCGAAGCTGAGTCCCGAGGGCGATAGGCCAACTACGGGACCCGTCCCAGTACCCGACAAGGCAACCGTCTGAGGACTGTTGCTCGCATCATCGGTAATGGTGAGTGACCCCGCGCTCGGACCGGGGCCGGTGGGCGCGAAGGTTAGGCTGATTGTGCAGTTGCCGCCGGCAGGAACACTGGCGCCACAAGTATTAGTTTGGGCAAATGAACCGCTGGCTGTAATTGAGATGATGCTGAGTATGCTGGTCGTGCTGAGGGTCACCGTTTGCGGAGCGCTGGTTGAGCCCAACGGTTGAGAGGCAAAGGTCAAGCGCGCCGGTGACACAGCGCCCACCGGTGCTATGCCTGAGCCCGAAAGAGATACGGACTGTGGGCTGCCGGGGGCGTTATCGGTGATTATGACTGATCCGGTTCTTGTTCCAGCGGCACTCGGCGTAAAGGTGGGATTGATAGTGCAGTTAGCATTTGCGGCGAGTGTCGCAGGCGAAACCGGACAATTGTTTGTCTGGGTGAAGTCGCCGCTCGATACAATACTGGAAATCGTCAAGTCCAAAGACCCAGTGTTGGTGAGCGTAACCGTCTGCGCCCTACTAGTAGTTCCAATGGCCTGGTTACTGAAAGTCAGGCTCGAAGGAGAAGTTATAACGAACGGGACCTGTAACAAGATGGAAACAGTATTGTCGTTAATGTTGGATGCCGCCAAGTCCAGCCGCCCATCGCTGTCAAAATCCCCCACCGCCAAGAAATATGGATTGGAGCCCGTTGCGGGAGACTGGGCGGTGGGCGCGAACGTCCCGTCCCCGTTTCCCAGCAGAATGGTCACATAGTTGCTTAGATCCGAGACTGCCAAGTCCAACTTTCCATCGCCGTTGAAATCCCCCACCTCCACCGAATATGGGTCGCGGCCCGTGGCGGGAGACTGGGCGGTGGCAATAAAGGTCCCATCGCCGTTCCCCAAGAGTATGGTTACGTTGTTGTTGCTGCCGCCGTTTACGACCGCTAAGTCCATTTTCCCATCCGCGTTGAAATCGCCCACCGCCACGGTATATGGGTTGCTGCCCGTGGCTGGAGACTGGGGGGTGGGCGTGAAGGTCCCATCCCCGTTCCCCAGCAGGACGGTCACGTTGTTACTGCCTTGGTTTGTGACGGCCAAGTCCAACTTCCCATCCCCGTTGAAATCCCCCACCGCCACCGAGCGCGGGGTGTTGCCTGTGGTTGGATACTGGGGGGTGGGCGTGAAGGTCCCATCACCATTCCCCAGCAGAATGGTCAGGTTGTTACTGGAGGTCGCGACCACCAAGTCCAGCTTCCCATCGCCGTTGAAATCACCCACCGCCACCGAAGATGGGTAGCCGCTCGCAGATGGAGACTGGGCGGTGGGCGCGAAGGTCCCATCCCCGTTCCCCAGCAGAATGGTCACGTTTTCGCTGAGGACGTTCGCGACCGCCAAGTCCAATTTTCCATCCCCGTTAAAATCCCCCACCGCCACGGAAAGTGGGTTGCTACCTGTGGCCGGTGACTGCCCGGTGGGTGCAAAGGTGCCATCCCCCTTCCCCATCAGAATGGTTACATTGTCGCTCCAATAGTTCGCCACCGCCAAATCCAATTTCCCATCGCCGTTGAAATCCCCAACTGCCACTGACTCTGGGTGGTCGCCCGTGGATACGGGCGAGCCGGTCGCGTTGCCAAACGCTACGGAAGGCGTAGAGTTCGCAACTGTAAAGAAGACTACGTTTGATGTGCCGCCGCCGGGAGTGGGATTCACCACTGTGACCCCTGCCGTGATCGCCGTGGCAATCATGGCCGCGCGCACGATCACGGAGCATGAGGCGAGTTGTGGTGGACTGGCTGCCGTGCAAGTTGTTGGATCGGGAAGGGCAGCGCCGTTCCAAAAAATTGCGGACTGGCCGTTGATGAACCCGGTGCCACGAACCGTGAGCGTATAGTCGGAACCGCCCGGCGCGACTGCGGTAGGAGATATCGTAGAGATATAGGGCACGGGATTGGAGACGGCGCGCAGGGAAATCGGAATGGCCAGTGCGAAGAGGAGAAATGTGGCACAGACAACATGTTTGCGGAAACTCAGCGGAAGGCGCGAACTTCGAAGCTCACGGACTCTGTAAAGGTCGCACCGGCGCACCATGGGTTACTCCTGGGAAGGTCTGAAAACCACAACAATTATAATGGCGCTAATGTTCCCACCATAACCCGCGGATAGCAAGCCTTTATTTCGGGCAGGAGCAGGCTCGCGGCAAAGTGCTTTCCCATAATGGGACGGCGTTCTATGACCAGCGAAAATACTCGTGAAACAGTATTACCACCAGGAAGTTCGGTAATGGGTTAGTTTAAAGTAGCGCCGACCTTCAGTTCGGGATTTCAATGGAATTCAGGATGCCGATCTAAAGATCGGCGCTACGTGGAGGCCAACTGACCCACCACCTGCCCGCCTCCTGACTTGCGGTGGGCGCACCAGTGTGTTAAGTTTTGAAACTCAGGAGTAAGACTGACTCTCGGTAATCCATGCATTCCGTGAACACAGAATTAAGCGAAGCGCAGCTCCTGGCCCAAATCGATCTCCTGCGGCTGCCGGAGCACATCGCCATCATCATGGACGGCAACGGGCGCTGGGCCAAGAAGCGGCGGCTGCCGCGGATTGCGGGCCATCGCGCCGGCATTCGCGCCGTGCGCCAGGCGGTGGAAGCGTGCGCGCGCCTCGGTGTTCCATACCTGACGCTTTACGCCTTTTCGGTGGAAAACTGGAAGCGTCCGCACCTGGAAGTGAAACTGTTGATGGCGCTGCTGCGGGAATATCTGAAAAAGGAAATTGGCGAGCTTAACAAGCAGAATATCAGCCTGGGGGTGATAGGGCGTATCGGCGAGCTGCCCAAACCGGTGCAGCGCGACCTGGAAAATGCCATCGACAGAACGCGCGGGAACAATGGCATGCGCCTGACCCTGGCCCTGAACTACGGCGCGCGCGCCGAGCTGGTGGACGCCGTGCGCGCCCTGGCCGCTCAAATGAAGCGAAATGGGCACGAAGAAATCGATGAGAACGCCATCCGTCGCAACCTGTACACGAGCGCGCTGCCTGACCCCGACCTGCTGGTGCGCACCAGCGGCGAAATGCGGTTGAGCAATTTCCTGCTGTGGCAGGTGGCCTACTCCGAGATCTGGGTGACCGAAACCCTTTGGCCCGACTTCACGCAGATGGACCTCTTTCAGGCCATCATCGACTATCAAAAGCGCGAGCGCCGGTTTGGAGGGCTGGGGCTGGGATAAAAAGGAAATTATAAATTATGAATTATAAATTATGAATTAAGATAACAGGGCGAGTTGGTTGACAGGCCGGATTTTAATTTATAATTGTTAATTTATAATACTTAACGTTCTCTCGTCGACCGAAGATTCTCTCAGACCGGCAGACTGCCTGGCCGAGCGCCGCTCGGCCCTACGCCTGTTGACAAGACCCTTGAATGTTAAATCGCATCCTGACTGCGCTCGTGATGGCCCCGCTGGCTTTTTGGATTATCGGCTGGGCGCCCGAATGGCTGTTTCTGCTTGTCCTTCTCGCCACCGTGGAGCGCGGACTCTACGAATTCTATAGTCTCAGCGGGCATGCGGGGTTTAAGACGGTTCCCGTAATTGGCTATGTGGCGGGAGGGGGGCTGTGCCTTGCGCAAGCCGCGGAAATTCGTTGGCCGGGAACCCTCGGCTCTTACGTTCTTTTGGCACTGGTGCTGGCAGTTCTTCTCACGCTCACGATTGGCCTGCGCTGGCCCTCCGAGCCCAAACATTTCCTTTCCGCCACGGCTGCGACGATCTTTGGCGTTTTCTACATTGGCTTCACGCTATCTTGGCTGGTGCCGCTGCGGTTTTCGGTTTCGGCGGGAGGCCGCAATCCGGCGCTATTTTTGTTTCTGGTGATCATCTTTGGGGATATTTTTGCGCTCTTTGTGGGCCGTGCGGTGGGCCGAACTCCATTGTGTCCGCAAATCTCACCCAAGAAAACTGTAGAGGGTGCCATGGGTGGTCTTCTCGGAAGCCTGATGGTGGCCTGGGTGTTTGCTCATTGGTTTTGGCAGACAGAACCGATGAAAAACGTTATTCTTTATGCAGGCGTGATAGCCGTGATGGGCCAGGTGGGGGACTTGGCTGAATCAGCCATAAAACGCGCGGGAGACGTGAAAGACTCGGGAACCTTGTTGCCCGGCCACGGCGGACTTCTGGATAGAATTGACAGCCTGGTGCTCGCCGTGCCGGCCCTGTGGATGATCGTGGGGCTCGGCACTATCCTGCAATGAAGAATTTATGAGCAAGGGACTGTGCATTCTGGGGTCCACGGGTTCGATTGGCTCGAACACGCTGCGCGTGGTGAAGAGCTTGGGGGATCGCTTTCGCGTAGTCTCCCTTTCCGCGGGGAAAAACATGGAGGCCCTGGCGCAACAGGTTCTGGATTTTTCTCCCGCCCTCGTCGCCGTCGCCTCGCCGGAGTGTATTGAACCCTTTAGAAATCGGATTCATGCGGCCGGGCATCGCCAGCCGATAAAGATTGTGGCAGGAACGGAAGGTCAGGTGGAGGCGGCGACCCTGCCGGAAGTGGAATTTGTGGTTTCATCATCGCACGGCGTCACAGGGCTGGTGGCGACTTATGAGGCCATCCGCGCCGGGAAACGAATTGGCCTGGCCAATAAAGAAACCCTGGTGGTGGCGGGAGAACTGGTCACCCGCGCGGCGCGCGAGCACGGCGTGGATATTCTGCCCATTGACAGTGAGCACAGCGCCATCCACCAGTGCCTGCGCTCCGGCAAAGGGCGCGAGGTGCGCCGCCTGATTCTCACCGGGTCGGGCGGGCCGTTTCTGAAAACACCCAAAAAAGATTTCCCCACCATTACACCCGAACGCGCCTTGAAGCATCCAATATGGAAGATGGGCGGGAGAATCACCATCGACTCGGCCACGTTGATGAACAAGGGCCTGGAAATTATTGAGGCGCACTGGCTTTTCGGGCTGCCTTCGGCCCAAATCGACGTGCTGATTCACCCCGAATCGGTCATTCATTCCATGATAGAATTCCAAGATGGGTCGGTGATGGCGCAATTATCCGTGGCGGATATGCGCCTGCCCATCCAATACGCGCTGACTTATCCGGAGCGCGTGGCCGCCAACGGGGCTTTTCCGGGTCTGGACTTGGTGCATGCCCGCCGCCTGCGCTTTATGAAGCCGGCGACGCGCCGTTTCCCCTGCCTGGAACTGGGGCGGGAGGCACTCGAGGCAGGGGGTGCTGCACCGTGCGCTTTGAATGCCGCCGACGAAATTGCGGTGGAGGCGTTCCTGGCGGGCCAGCTTCGTTTTTCGGATATCCCGCGCGCGATTGAAGCGGTGATGAAGCAAACGCCCGGCACGCCGATGGCATCACTCAATGACGTGCTGGAGTGCGACGCCGAAGCCCGGCAGCGTGCGCGCGAGGTCGTGGCGCAACTGACAAATAGGAGTTCGAACTGACTGATGTTTTCAAATTTCACTACTGACATTGCCGCGGTGGTGATCGTTCTGGGTGTGATGATCCTCATCCACGAGTTCGGTCACTTTATGGCGGCGAAGTATTTTGGAGTCCGCGTTTTAACTTTCTCACTTGGGTTCGGCCCCCGGCTCTTCGGCGTCAAAAGCGGTGACACGGATTACCGCGTGAGCGCGCTGCCGCTGGGCGGCTACGTGAAAATGGCGGGCGATGACCCGTCGCAGGAACGAGTGGGCGATCCCGCCGAATTCCTGTCCAAGCCGCGCTGGCAGCGGCTGATTATCGTCATCATGGGCCCCACCATGAACGTCTTTCTGGCCGTGGCATCTCTGACGTGCCTTTACCGGTACCATTTTGAGAAGCAGGCTTACCGAGATGAGCCGGTGCGGATTGGCGCCGTCAAGCCGAATTCGCCGGCCGACAAGGCGGGAGTGAAGCCCGGAGACCTGATTGTCCGGCTGGGCGACTTGAAGAACCCGGACTGGGAAGACGCGGAAATCAAAATCTTCACCACCGTCAATGAGGCCATTCCCGTGGACATCATGCGCGACGGGAAGGAAATCAGCCTGTCTGTAACACCGCTGGCCGAAGGCCCAGACGCGATTGGAGACGTGGGCTGGGCGCCGGTTCTCCCCGTTATCGTGGATCAGGTGGATGCGCAATTGCCGGCCGGAAAGGGGGGCTTGAAGCGCGGCGACCAGATTGTGGCATTGGATGGGAAAAAAATTAATTCTGTGAATGATGTCAGTGACACGACGCAAGCTGCCAACGGGAAGCCCGTTGACTTTACGGTGAAGCGTGGCGGGAGGGAAATTCACGCCTCGCTTACGCCTGTCTTCAGCGAAGTAAGCGGCGAAAAGAAGTGGCGGGTTGGAGTGGGCTTGAGGCCGGTCAGCCCGATTGTCGTTCGCCAGCTACCCTGGAGCGCAGCCTTGGCGGAATCGCTCGACTTTAACATCAAGAACTCGCTGCTGGCTTTTGACGTGTTGGGGAAAGTTCTTACCCGCCGCATGTCGGCGCGCTCGTTTTCCGGACCCATCGGAATCGGCCAGATGGCCGGTGAAGCGCTTCGATCGGGGCCGACACAATTGATCATGATCATGGCCCTGATCAGCATGCAGCTGGCCATTTTTAATTTTCTGCCCATCCCCGTGCTGGACGGCGGGGTGATGCTGCTGCTCGTGATTGAAGGGGCCATGCGCCATGACTTGAGCCTGAGGGTGAAGGAGCGCTTTGTTCAGGTGGGTCTTGCCATCTTGTTGTTACTGGTGGTCGTGGTGACCTATTTCGACTTGCTCAAAACCTTCACGCCATCTTAATTAAAGAATTGAGCCATTGATTCATTGGTTCATTGAAGCAAGAACAGAAAATAGAAACTCGAAAATGGCAAAAAGTAGATTCATATTGTAAATGGCCGGCCAGTTTCCATTTTCTAACTTCCATTTTCCGTCTCAATGAGTCAATGAAACAATGACTCAATGAATCAATTCTCGCACAGGACCAAGGACAAAATATGAATTTCAGCGACACAGAACATTTTCCCCGCCGCAAGAAGACTCGGCCGGTGAAGGTGGGACGGCTGACGATTGGCGGCGACGGGCCCATCGCCGTGCAGTCCATGACCAAGACGGACACACGCGACGTGGAAAAAACCGTGGAGCAGATCCGGCAGATGGAAGCAGCCGGATGCGAGATCGTGCGCCTGGCCGTGCCCGATCTGGAGGCCGCGCAAGCCCTGCCCGCCATCCGCAAACTTTGTCCGGACTCGATTTTGGTTTCAGACATCCATTTCCAATACAAGTTTGCCCTGATGGCGCTCGACGCCGGCATCGACAAGCTGCGCATCAATCCGGGCAATATCGGGGACGCGGAAAAAGTGCGCACCGTGGTTCGCAGAGCGCAGGAACAAAAGGTTCCCATTCGCATTGGGGTGAACGCGGGCTCGCTGGAGCGGCGGTTGCTGGAAAAGTACGGCTATCCCACTCCTGAGGCGATGGTGGAAAGCGCGCAATATCACTTGCAAATCCTGGAAGACCTCGGCTTCACCGATACCATCATTTCACTGAAATCATCCAACGTGAAACTTACCGTGGCGGCTTACCGCCTGCTAGCCAGGCAGAGCGATTATCCCCTGCACCTTGGCATTACGGAGGCCGGAACGCAATTCGCCGGCACCATCAAATCCTGCGTCGGCATGGGGATGCTCTTGGCGGAGGGCATCGGCGACACCATCCGCGTGTCGCTGGCCACCGACCCCGTGGAGGAGGTTCGCGTAGGCTACGAGCTCCTGAAGTCGCTGGAGCTGCGCAGCCGCGGCCCAGTGGTGATCGCCTGCCCCACCTGCGGGCGTCTGGAAGTGGACCTGTTCAAGATCGCCGGTGAAGTTGAGCAGGCTACCATGAATATCAAAATGCCCCTCAGCCTGGTGATCATGGGTTGCGCCGTGAATGGTCCCGGAGAAGCGCGTGAAGCTGACCTGGGAGTGGCGGCAGGGCGCGGCAATGGCATGATTTATCGGGAAGGCAAGGCTATCCGCCGCGTGAAAGAAGAGGAAATCGTTCCGGCGCTGATGGAAGAGATCAACCGGTTCATTGCCGACAAGACAGCCGGGATTGAGTCCACCGCCTCTCCGTTGCCCGTTGAGCCGGAGCAGGAACTACCCTCTGATAAGACTTTTCCCATCTTGCGTTAGCCGCCGGGTGGGCCAGAACCGCATCCCACTTTTGAACGGGGAGAGTCCCCAATCGTTCTTTAGCCTCCGTGTTCTCCGCAGCAAAACAAGCTTTAACACGGAGTTCACAGAGAGGCTCCGTGTTCTCTGTGCCAAAGTCGCTAAGCACGGAGGTCTCAGAGCATTATTTTGTGTGGCTACAAAGGCCGCCTATGGAGTCCCCGTGAGTCTAGTAGAGTGACCTGGACAATGAGTTACATCTTCGAAGACAAGCCGGAAGCAAACGGCCGAGTGGCAGGTATTTGAAGCCGATTTAGCAGCCGGAAGAGCCGGATCGAGCGGCCCGCGTCTTTCTGGATTTGCGTCTTGAGCGCGGAGGCTTCCGGGAATTTCATTTCGTCCCGCAGGCGGTAGAGGTATTCCACTTCCATTTCGGTTTCCGCAATCACCCCGCTGAAATTCAGGAGGAAACACTCGACGGTGAGGCGATGTTCGCCGAAAGTCGGTTTGGTGCCCAGATTGGTGACGGATTGATGCAGCGCGTCGCCCAATCGAGTGCGCGTTACATAAACGCCGCCGCGGGGAAGTTGCTCTTCGATGGGTGCCAGATTGGCGGTAGGCACGGTTTGTTTCTTGCCGATGCCGGAACCGGGAACGATGGGGCCCGACGAGGAGTAAGGCCTGCCGAGAAGCCGGCCGGCACGGGTCACACGTCCGGCGGCCAGCAATTCGCGGATGCGCGAGCTGGAAACTCGCTCGCCGCGAATTTTGATCATGGGCAGGACCTTGACGCTGAATCCCGCCGCGCGGCCCAATTCGGCGAGCGTCTGGTCGTCGCCCGATTGCCGGTGGCCAAAGCGGAAATTAGGGCCCACAAAAATCTGGCGCGGCCGCAGCGGTCCGCCCAGAACCTCGCGCGCAAAATCGGCAGGCGAGAGATGGGAAAGCTCCCGGGTGAAGGGCAGAACAAGCAGTAACTCGATTCCGAATCTTTCCATCAGCCGCGTTTTCTGAGAAAGCGAAGTCAGGAAACGAGGGGCGCGCTCCGGCGCCAGGATTTTTGTGGGGTGCGGGTCAAACGTGATGGCCGCGGGCGTCGCGCCCGCGCATCGGGCGGCTTGTACCACCTGGATCAGCAATTCCTGATGGGCGAGATGAACGCCATCGAAGTTGCCGATGGTGACGATGCTGGCGGCCAGCGGTTTGGGAAGCTCGGCGAGGTTGTGGATGACGCGCATGGTCAAAGAATCGAGAATTCAAAATTCCAATGGCAAAAGGCAAATGGCAAAATAAAGGCAATCTCAATTTCGAAATTTCAAATCTGAAAATCTCCTATTTCAAATCTGAAGTGGCAAAACCAAAAATGAAGATCTCAAACCCAAAATCCAAAATCGTCTTTAAAACTCCACTTTCAGCCCGTCATACGCCAATTGAACGCCGGGCGGAAGCGTGGCGTTGCCTTCTTCGTGCCCCATTTCGTGGGCGATGTGAGTGAAATAGGTTTGTTTCGGCTTCAACCGACGCGTCAGGGCCAGCGACTGCTCCACGTTTGAATGAGTGGGATGAGGCTTGTGGCGAAGCGCATCCAGGATGAGCACATCGAGGCCTTCAAGCAACGGGAGCTTGTTTTCCGGAATGGTGCTGAAGTCCGTCAAGTAAGCGGCGCGCCCCACGCGAAATCCGAGCACCGGCAATTGTCCGTGCATGACCGGGACGGGGACAAAGGATTGCCCCCACAAATCGAAGGGACCGTCAATCAAATGGGGATCGAGCCGCGGAATTCCGCCGGCGGGATAGTTGGCCTCAAAAATATATTTGAAAATTCGCCGAATATTTTCCATAGTGTGCGCGTCCGCATAAATGGGGATGGCCCCGTCCTGAATGAAGCAATACGAGCGCACATCGTCCAGCCCCATGACGTGATCAACATGGGCGTGGGTGAATACCACCGCATCCAGGCGTTGAAGATTTGCGCGGAGTACCTGGGTTCGGAAATCGGGCGTGGTATCGATCACCACTGCCCGCCCGTTATATTCCAGCAGAATGGAGGGACGGGTTCGTTGGTCGCGAGGGTCAGTGGACGAGCAGACGCGGCAATGGCAAGCGGGCATGGGAACGCCGGTGGAAGTCCCCGTACCCAGAAAAGTTAGTCTCATTTAGGGTTGGGAGTGGCTCGTTTTTGAACTTCCACAAAACTCATTCGAAGCTCGTAAAGGACTTCGTCAAGCAGCTTGGCTTCATCCGATGTCAGGTTGCCTTCGGTTTTTTCCTGCAAGACATCGAGCAAATCAATGGTCATGCGCGCGTTCATCAAGTCCACGGGAATGCGCTCGCCTCCCGGTCCTGGAAGCAATCCCAACTGAAACATGGCGGTGGTGCTCAGGTACGATACCAAGGTATTGAAGCCCGACGGAATTTCCTGCTCCGCTTCCTCAGGAAAAGATTCGTCCTCCCCGGCGCCAGACGGAGGAGGAATGATGGTCGCTTTCTGGCCGCGGTCCTCCTCATGAGTTTCCTGCCGGGGCTTACCCTCGTCGGTAAATGAACGCCGGTCTACCACTTTGAAACCCGAAGACTCGTCTTTATCATCGAGCATGGATCCCTCTTTCTTTCCATTACGCCTTGCGTGCTGCCAAATCGGCTGACGATTGGGCGTCTGGATTGACCTGCCTTAACTTAATCTATAAATGTTAGTCTAACAACAATCGGACTTCACAACAAGAGCCGCGTCGTCTCAGATGGCGAACTTCTGGGCCGTTTTTGTGATACATTCTCAGTATGCTTGCCACAGGCGCGAGGGAGGATAGAAAATGAGCCGGGTAAAAGAAGAAGCAATGAAAATGATCGACAGGCTGCCCGAGGAAATTTCGTGGGACGACGTCATCTATCAGATGTATGTGAGAAATAAAATCGAGCGAGGAATCAAAGCCGCTGATGAAGGCCGCATTGTCCCTCACGACGAGGTTAAGAAACAATTCCTTTCCAAATGAAGCTGATCTGGACCGACCCCTTCTCGGCTGCCTCTTCCAGAGGGACCCTCGCTGCCTTCCTTACCTGAGCGCGGCGCGAGTCGCAGTTTCTGTTAACACCCGATCTATTTTAGGACAAATGGCGGCTGGAACATGTCATAGATATTGCCCAGTTCTTGCGCTTGAACCACTTCCTCATTACCGCTGCTGTCCGGTGAGCAGACAGTCGGCCCTGGAAAGTGGTCGGTTCCGAAAGCAGAGCCAATGAAAACTATGGTTGAGGCACTGGTATTCCCAGGCGCGGCGTACACCGTGCCATCATTCTTCACAAACGATTGTGAGATGAGGGACGGAGCTCTCGAACCCTCGGGTGGGTAATGGAAATACGGCGTACCCGAGCAATCTACGGTGCTAAACAGTAAATACGGGGCGTTCCCCATGAAATGGTCTGGAAACACGCCAAGGAAGACGTTTAGTTGACCAGTTCTCAACGCGATTGTGGGCACCCCTCCCTGGGCATAGTTGCCAGCCCAACTGAAGCTGGTGTCTATCACAGTCCCCACTGCTTTCTCTTTTGAGTCGTATACAGTCAGCGAGTCCTTATGCGTGAACAGATTTTGAGTTTGGGCGAGTAGCGGTACAAGCGCGAGAAGGGATACAACGAGCAGGAGCCCTTTCATCTTTTTCATAAGTATTCTCCCTCTTGGGGATTCCCAAGGGCCGTATTACCTGATGCTATCCAGCGTCCCTGCCTTTGTCAAGGTAATCACAGAGCCTTCGCTCTTGCCATTACTTTGTTGAACTTGATAGATTAGCTTGTTCAAATTCATTCAACGGCACGTGCTGGTGGAGCCGTTGGGGGTCAGGCGTGGCCGCAGAAAAGTTTTCCGAACTTATCAATTTGATGGCGCGCTTGCGCGGGCCCGACGGCTGTCCGTGGGACCGCGCCCAGAATTACGATTCGGTGAAAGGGCTACTGCTGGAAGAGGCTTATGAGGTTGTCGATGCAGTGAGTGCCCGCGACTTTGCCGCCCTCGAAGACGAGTTGGGCGACCTGCTCTTTCAGGTGGTGTTTTATTCCCGGCTGGCGGAAGAAGAAGGGCGATTCAAGTTTGGCGATGTAGTGGACCGGATCTGCGCCAAGCTCGTTCGCCGTCATCCGCACGTCTTTGGTGATGTGGTGGCGCGGACTCCGGAAGAGGCCTTGAAGAGCTGGAACGCCGTCAAGGAAACCGAACGGCGTGCCGTTTCGAAAAGTGATGCCCCATCCGCGTCGCTGCTCGATGGGATTCCGAAGTCCCTTCCATCCACGCTCGAAGCGTTTGAGCTGGGCGTTCGAGCGGGAAAGGCAGGATTTGATTGGGTAAAGTTGGAGGACCTTCTGGACAAAGTAGAAGAGGAGGTCCGCGAAATTCGTCAGGAATTGAAAATCCGGCGGCCGCAAGAATCCGCTTCCCGCAAGGCAAGGCATGAGGCCGGAAAAATTGACGAAGAGGTCGGCGACCTGATGTTTTCAGTGGCTAATCTCGCCCGCACCATCGGTTCCGATCCGGAGAGTTGCCTGCGGCGCGCCAACCGGAAATTCACGCGGCGGTTCCAATCGCTGGAGCGGGAAGTGAGGAAGCGCGGGAAGAAACTACCTGATTGTTCGCCGGAGGAATTGGAATCGATTTGGACGACGGTGAAAGTGCAGGAAGACCAATGAATTATTCGATCAAGCCCTGCGTCACCCACCAAGAGCTGGCCGCCTGCGTCAGCCTGCAGAAAATCATCTGGGGCTACGCCGACTTTGAAGTTTATCCGCTGAGGTTGTTCATCAACCTGTCGAAAATCGGCGGTCACGTGATAGGCGCCTTCACGCCGGACGGCTACCTGGTGGGGTTTGTTGCCTCCATGCCGGCGTGGCACGGGCGGCGACGGTACTATCACTCGCTTTCACTGGGCGTGTTGCCGGAGCACGAGAACCGTGGTTTGGGGCGGGCGTTGAAACTTGCGCAGCGGGAGGACGCGATTCGGCGCGGGCTGAATTGCATCGAGTGGACGTTTGATCCTCTCAAGGCAAAAAACGCTTTTTTCAATCTCGAGCGGCTGGGCGCCGTCGCCCGCCGGTATCTGGACGATCATTACGGGACCGTGGACAGCAAGCTGCAGCAGGGTTTGCCCACGGACCGCCTGGTGGCCGAATGGTGGCTGGAATCGCCGCGCGTGATCCGGGCGCTCGGGGGCAAGCCCCCGCGGCCCGAAGGTAAATCAATTGCCGCCGAAGTTTCATGGGTCTGCAACGTCGGTCAATTGGCGGCGGATAATCCCGGCCGGGCGCGGGCGGTGCAGCAAACGGTGCGCGAACAGCTTCACAAATATTTTGCCGAAAAGCTGGTGATTACGGGCTTTGTCAAGGGGGAACTGGAGAATCGTTATTTATTGAATCCCGAAATTGAGGCGGAACTGTCAGCCGGCGATTTTGAATGGCGCCGCAAGAACGCTTTCGATTTTTACTTTCATGAAGATTGATCGAGTTGAAATCCGCGAAATTCACCTGCCCCTGGTCCATTTTTTTGAGACCAGCTTCGGCCGAACCACCGGGCGCAAAATCGTTCTGGTGCGGGTGGAGTCGGGCGGCGTGACCGGCTGGGGGGAAGTGACGGCCGGGGAAGAGCCGTTCTACAGCCACGAAACTTATGAAACCGCGTGGCACGTCTTGCGCGATTATCTGATTCCCTGGAGCCTCCGCCAGGAGTGGCCCACCCCTTCCGATCTGGCCCGGAAGTTTCATCCCATCCGCGGGCACAACATGGCCAAGGCCGCCCTGGAAGACGCCCTGTGGGACATTGAGGCGCAGCAGAAGGGACTTCCATTGGCCAGGTTGGTGGGTGGAACACTCGACGAAATCCCCTGCGGTGTTTCAATCGGCATCCAGAATTCGATTGAGGACCTGCTGTCAAAAATTCAGCGCGAGGTCGATGCCGGCTACCAGCGCATCAAAGTAAAAATCAAGCCCGGCTGGGACATCAACGTTCTGGAACGCATCCGCAACCAATTTCCGTCCATCGCGTTGATGGCGGACGCGAATTCTGCTTACACGCTGGCAGACCTGCCCCATCTGAAATTGTTTGACCGTTTTTTCCTGATGATGGTTGAACAGCCCCTGAGTTGGGAGGACATTTTGGACCACGCCCAACTTCAGCGTGAGATGGCCACGCCGATTTGCCTGGACGAATCCATTCATGGCGCCGATGACGCGCGCAAGGCCATTGAAGCCGGCGCCTGCAAAATTATCAACATCAAGCTGGGGCGCGTGGGCGGTTTCACCTCCGCGCGCGCCGTGCACGACGTTTGCCGGGCTCACAAAATTCCGGTCTGGTGCGGAGGCATGCTGGAGTCGGGCATTGGGCGCGCGCATAACATCGCCATGTCGGCGCTGCCGGGCTTCACCCTGCCCGGGGACGTTTCCGCCAGCCGTCGCTACTGGCGCGAGGACATCATCCAGCCGGAAGTAACAGTGAGCGCGCAAGGCTGCATTCGCGTGCCCCAAACGCCGGGCCTTGGCTTCACGCCCGACCTTCCGCGGATTGAGAAGGCGACCGTGCGCAAGGAGGCTTTTGAATAATACCGGCGGCATCGAGGGAAAAAAGCCGCGCCCACCCGCCCATGACGCGCCCGCCACCCGTCATCGGCGGATGCACCTCCTGATGCTGGGCGCGACATTTTGCTGGGCGGCCAACATTGTGGCCGGCAAAGAGGCGTTGCGCGGGTTTGGCGCGCTCACCCTGGCGCAGTTGAGGGTGACCGGTGCGGCGCTGGTGTTGGGCGTGCTTTTTCTCGGTTGGCGCCGCCGCCCGACTCTCCGTATGAACGCGCGCCAGTGGCTCTTCCTGATCTGGGTGGCGCTGTTTGGAATTACCCTCAATCAATTATTTTTCATTGGCGGACTCTCCCGGTCTTCGGTGGCCCATACCGGATTGATTGTTGCCCTGGGTCCGGTGATGGTGCTGGTCCTCTCGTGCCTGATGCACTTGGAAGCACTGACGGCGCTGAAAATCGTGGGCATGATCGTGTCGTTCACCGGCGTGGGTTTCCTGACCCTGGGTAAGGCGGGGGAGGTGAGTGGCGCCACCATGAAGGGGGATTTAATTCTTCTGGGTGGCACGGCCGTGTTCGCCTACTACACGGTTCTGGTGAAAGGAGTGGTGGAGCAATACGACCCCCTCACTTTCAACGTGCTCATTTTTGTCCTGGGCGCGGCGTTGATGGTGCCCTTCACGCTGCGCAATATTCTCAATATTCGTTGGACCCTTCTGCCCTCCATCGCCTGGTGGGGACTGACTTTTATGGTGCTATTCGGCTCCGTTGCCGCCTATCTGATTTTTGCATTCGCGCTCAGGGAATTGACCGCGGCGCGCGTGGCGGCATTTTCGTACCTCCAGCCCGCGATCGCCACGGCGCTCGGGATCTGGCTGCTGGGCGAGACCCTGACTCGCGGCGTGGTGGCCGGCGGGGTTTTGATTCTGTTAGGAGTCTACCTCACAGAGCGTGAGCGGGGCGAGGACGAAGATAAGGACAAGCAGGTGCAAGGCGCGGCACCCGGGGTGGCCTAGAAGAATTCCGCGTGGCTTGGGACCGCGGAAATAACCATGAACAAACGCATTGCATTTATTCCCGGCGACGGCATAGGCATCGACGTTACGGCGGAAGCCGTCAAGGTGCTCGACACGCTGATCAAGACGCGCAGCCTGCCTCTCGAATGCGTGACTTTCGATTGGGGTGCGGAAAAATACCTGCGCGAAGGCGTTTCACTTCCCAAAGTCGCGCTGCAAAACTTTCGCCGCGATTATCACGCGATTTATATCGGCGCGCTGGGAGATCCTCGCGTCCCCTCCAATCAACACGCCGCTGACATCTTGCTTGGAATCCGCTTTGGGCTTGACCTTTACGTGAACCAGCGCCCGGTGAAGTTATTGGACGCCCGACTCTGCCCACTCAAGAATCGCGCCGAACGGGACGTCAATTTCGTCCTTTTCAGGGAAAACACCGAAGGGCTTTACGTGGGTATGGGCGGCAATTTCAAGCGCGGCACCGCGGATGAAATCGCCATTCAGGAAGATGTGAACACCCGCAAGGGCGTGGAGCGTATCATCGTTTACGCGTTTGAATTTGCCCGGCGAAACCATGGCAAGAAAGTCTGCATGAGCGATAAAGCCAACGCGCTTCCATTCGGTCACGGCCTCTGGGAGCGGACCTTCGCGGAAGTGAAAGTCAAATATCCGGAAATCGAAGCGCGCCACCTCTACGTGGACACTCTGGCCATGGAGCTGGTGCGCGACCCTTCCCAGTTCGAAGTGATTGTGACCTGCAACATGTTTGGCGATATACTGAGCGATCTGGGCGCGCAACTTCAGGGCGGGCTGGGCCTCGCGCCCTCTGCCAATCTCAATCCAGGAAATATTTCCATGTTTGAAACCGTGCACGGGTCCGCGCCTCCACTGGCGGGCAAAAATGTCGCCAACCCAATAGCGGCCATCCTGACCCTGGGCATGATGCTGGATTACCTGGGATTTCCGCAGGAAGCCACCACCCTCGAAAACGTGGTCGCCGATGCGCTTCGGCGGAATATGGCCACTGCCGACGTGGGCGGGAAGTTGGGTACGCGGGAAGTGGGCGACTGGATCTGTTCAAAACTTTGATTTAAGAATTCAGCACCCTGCTCAAACATTACCCATCAGTAAGGCGGAATAATTTCAACTTTCAATCGTCGCGGGCGCAGGATCAGCGCCAAGGCCGCTCCTGCCACGAACCCGCCCACGTGAGCCCAATAAGCCGTGCCGCCGCGGGTGGCGGATTGGATGTCCAGGCTATCCATGTTGGCGGCCACAATCTGAATCACGAACCAATAGCCCAGCATGAAGACCGCCGGAATCTCAACCCTCCAAAAGAATATGATGATGGGAATCAAGGTGGTGATGCGGGCAGCAGGGTAGCAGACAAAATAGGCGCCCAGAATTGCGGCAATGGCGCCGCTGGCTCCGATGGTGGGAATCCTCGAACCCGTGTTGAAGTATATGTGAGTGAGCGCAGCCACCAATCCGCCCAGAAAATAAATCAGCAGAAACTTTTGGTGGCCGTAGCGGTCCTCAATACTTCTTCCGAAAACAAAAAGAAAAAGCATGTTGCCGATCAGGTGCAGCCATCCGCCGTGAAGAAACATGGAAGTGAAGATGGGGGCGATGAGCCCGCGCAGACCGATGCGGGCCAGGCCGTACGGCGCGGTGTAGCGCGCAGGAATGACCGCAAAGGCAAATACCAGCCGGTTCAATTGCGGGCCGAGGGATAGTTCATAGACAAAAACAACCGTGTTGGCGGCGATCAGGGTCAGGGTTGCGGCCCAGAAAATCCGCCGTCGAATGTGATCGTTGATGGGGATTGGGATCATTCACTATTCATTCTACCTTGCGGCTGATTTTCATCCCACGGAAAAAGTTTGAGTCGAATGGACTGGAAGAATTTCACCAGGATCCTCTCCTATCCATCAAAAAATGGTAGGGGAGCATCTCGAGCCTTTCCTGACCGGAGGAGATCAGGACGGTGGCTTTCTCCCCTACCATGAAGGCAGGCAGCATAAGCCTGCCTAACTCAAATCGATATTGCCGGCGAACGTGCGCCCTTGCCAGCGGACCATCACTTTTTGGCCCTGCGTGGGAGCCGATGCGGCCGATATTGCCCTCGCAGGGTTGAGGGACTCAAA
The DNA here is from genome assembly GCA_035946625.1 of Terriglobia bacterium. Lineage (GTDB taxonomy): Bacteria > Acidobacteriota > Terriglobia > UBA7540 > UBA7540 > DASYXZ01. Next base: position 49,427 of record DASYZE010000056.1, read on the forward strand.
CGTCATCGCGTTAAGCTCAAGGTCCAGCGGACGGATTGCCTTCGATCCGAGCCGTTGGCCGCTCCACCACGATACCTGTGGTAGTTGCCACCACGGTCTTTTTACGCGTGAAATTGACTGTTGCTTGAGGGCTGTGTGTTTCCCAGGTGACTTTATATTTTCCCGGAGTCAATTGCTTGCCGTTAAGGGTTACCGCCTTTACCAAGTCCACTTGCCGAGTGTGTATCGCAAAGGCCGGTCCAACCGCCACCAGCGCCAGGCTGACTGCCAACTTTCCCGCCTGGTATCGTATCCTCACTGTTCCCCCCTGATTGGTTTAGGTTTTTAGGATTTGCCTTTTCCACGCTCTGGCGGTTTGGAGTTTCCATCCCGGCAATAAAAGTTCCTGACAACCAGCCCTTGCTTTTTAATCCGAAGGATGGCTAGAATCAGGCGGGGTTAAACGAAAAGCGGCGGGCTTGCACAAGTCACGCGCTTCTCCTCGGGATTGTCGTCGCCCCGGCCGCCAAACCGTTAGCGATGACCTTCCGTTTAACCCCTCTAGCCCTGCTTGCTCCTTCACCCCTTAGACGAATGATGAGCAAGATTTGTTAGCTACTGCGTGGTGCGGCTCTCTTTTCCAAATGTAACTCGCGACACCACTCAGGCCTATATACGATTACGTCGCGTTCAGTGTTTCAATTATTCGTGGTTTTTGCGTTGCCGGAGCCACGGGCTCTCCGTACCCACGGCAAGCTTCAAACCATTAGCCCTCATTCCCGTGTCTGCAATTGCCGTTCCATCCTGCCGCATCACGCTAATTGATTGAAATTCTTAACTTAAAAAGAGGGTCTTTCGAATTGCGTATTTCCCGGGTGCTCGCAATCGGGATTGTCGTGTCCGAAACCGGACACATTGGTTTTGTTTCAGGTTCTATCATCCCTACGTATACTTGCAAGAATGTTACAAATAAGTTGCAGTGAAGGTTTTCTAAAATCCGCTTCACGCCACGATAACATTCAGTACCCCCGGATGCGTGTAGGGTTCAGATGGCTGTCTGAAATACTTAAGAATGGCGATTGAAAAGACGCGGCCAATGGACGGGAGAATCTGCCGCCCGAGTTGCCGCAAACCGGATTGAGTTGGAATTGCACACGCGTGTCAAGGCAAAGTAAGAAGATCCTGTTCTTAGCAAAGTAAGTAGTTCCTGTGGGCGCTAACCGAAGGAGCCCGTAGGGCGACTGA
>DASYZE010000057.1:0-21132 GCA_035946625.1 Terriglobia bacterium
AGGCGAGAAGCGGGAACAGAGAAGTCAGTAGACAGTAGACTGGAAAAGTAGGTGGTAGGTCGTATGTGGCAGATGGGACGAGAACACCAGACAGAAGTCAGGAGGCGGGAAAGGAACCGGAGCAGCATGCCGGAGCGCCTAACTCTGGTATACTGGGAAAATCGAGGTCACTGATGAGCAAACTGGAAATTATCGAGAGCCAAATCAAGGAGCTTACACGGAGCGAGCTGGCACAATTCCGCGAGTGGCTCGCCGAATTCGACGCTGAGGCTTGGGACCATCAGTTTGAAGCTGACATCAAGGCTGGAAAGTTGGACACTTTGGCGGAAAAGGCGCTCCAGGACCACCGTGAGGGCCGGTCCACCAAGCTGTGACCCATCACGCCTCACCTGACTTCTGGGACTGCTATCGGTCTCTTCCCGCCCCCCGTGCAGGTTCTCGCCGACAAGGCATTTAGTTTGTTGAAGGCAGATCCACGGCATCCCTCTCTTCACTTCAAAAAGATTGGCAGATTCTGGTCGGCAAGGGTCGGCTTGCATCACCGGGCGGTGGGCGTGGAATCGTCAGATGGGGTGGTCTGGTTCTGGAATGGACCCCATGCTGAATATGACAAAATGTTCGGGTGATTAATTGTTGTGACCAAGAGTCGGAAGCGCGGTCCCGCGCTTGCGGGAACGCGCTTCCTTATTCGCCATAATCGCTGACCCCGCGTGCGCGGGGCCGGTGCTGCACTTGCACGCTGCCGCGTCCGCTTATTGCTGTGGCGGGTTAGCGGGCTCGGCGGCAGATTGCGCTTGCGGCGTTTGCTGCGCGGTCGTCACGTGGGGAGGAACCATCAGCGTTAGTTGAACGCGCCGGTTTTCCTTGCGCCCTGCCCGAGTATTGTTGGGCGCGGCGGGGGTGGCTTCACCGTAGCCCAGCATATAAATCTTCACCAGCGGGACGCTATAGTTCAACGTCAAATAGCGAACCACCGTGTCCGCACGACGGCGGCTGAGCGCCAGGTTATAGTCCGCGGAGCCGGTCTTGTCAGTATAGCCCTGGACTTGGATCACATAGTGCTTCTGAGTCTGGATAGCCTGCGCGAATTGGTCCAGACTCTCTTTACCTTCTTTGGTGAGCTTGTCGCTATTGAAGGGAAAAAGGACCGCTACCTTTTGATTGGGCTGATAGTTGTCCACATTCTCAGCGATTTCCTGCGCCGTCTTGGCGTCGGTCACGCCTTGCTGGGCAACCGTTTGAGCGGACTGGGCGTGCTGGTCGGCTGTCTGGGCGTGCTGGTCTGCCGCCTCAGCCGCTTGTGAAGCCTTGTCCGCGGAATTTTGCGCGCCGGAAATGCCGCGCTCTGTCTTGGCGTCAAGGTTTTGCACGTCCTGGGCGTTTTGCTGAGTGTCCTTGTCCACTTTGTTCAGGTGAATTTCAAGTGGATGGATCGCTTTGGCAACATAGTTTTTAGTTGCGCAACCGGTGGCTATGAATGCAACAGCGCCGATAAGACCCATTGAACTTGCCATTTTTGCATAACGCATGTTTCCTCTCCCAAACCGAAAGATAAAAATCTCCGCTCCATCCCTGGCACTTCAAGGGCCAACGTCCAAGATGGATTAAATTATTGGAATCACAAGGCATACGTTCGCGCCGGAAGATCCTGTTGAGGAATTTTGTGCCAGGCGCGCGTAAATAATTCCAGCGGGCATTCTGGTCAGCGGTTTTCCGGCCCTGGGTGCTCTCCGGGAGACCACGAACTCTTCGAAATCGGCGAGGCGCGTTTTATTCGCTGCCAGCCCGGCGGGGAGGCGGCTGCAACGGTCGGGTCGCAGTGTCGGTGCGGGTTTGGTGGGAGGACCGCCGCCTGGCAATCAATCGCCTGCGACTTGTCGCCAACTTTCTTCGCTATTGTCTGAACCAAAGCCTCGGTCAGCCCGCGGTTCTTCAGCTTGAAAAGCCGCCGAAGTTACCGACGGAGGTCCGCTTGCCGCTTGCTGGAAATTCCCCGGAACGGTTACCCCCCGAGGAACATGACGTGGATGTATCTTCCCAACCGGACGTTAAAGGCCAGGTACCATCCCACGTGGTCCGGGTCGTTATAGATGACCACTTGATCTTGATCCCACAGCCAGTCATTGCAATAGCCGTAGTCAGCAGGCGCGACGTCGAAATAGTACCCGCTGAACCAGAAACGGTCGCGCCCTCCGCCCTCCATCCGGTAAAGATGTCTGCGCCCAAAGCCGCCATTGAAGCGCCCATGCTCCCAGGGATGATCCATGTGGTAGCGAGGGTCATCGCGCCCGGTATCATGTCCAACCCAATGGCCGTTGGGTTGCACGCGATGATCGTCGGCTCGGTTTTCCGCACCCCGTGAGTCGCGACCCTGAGGACCAGCCTGGCGCGCGTTGCGTTCTCTGGATGGGCCGCGCCTGGGCACGTAGGCTTTTTCTTTATTGTGCTTTCCTCGTCCGTGGTCTCCGCCCTTATCATTGCCGTGTTGCCCCAAAGCCGGGACTGAAAGCGCCAACAAAACTGCAAGCATTACAGAGAGTCTGGTCATGGGAGCCTCCTGATCACGCCGGAGATCTTATGGTTGACCTTCGGCAACATTTAAAATACACCTTGCTGGAGCCGCTTGCAATCTGGACAGGAGCGGGGATCCAGGTGTTGGCGATTAGGGGCAGTTCGAGCCAACTACATTTGCGGCCAGGCCACGTGCACGGCGGACATCACGAGATCGAGCGCATCATCGAATTGGGCAGGCGGAGTATGTTTCCGCTGCACCTCCCGGACAGCGAGGCCCAGCTCACCCAGCCATTCCGAGCCGGTGGTGCAGGGCAGGGTGGCTGCCGCGTGCAGGTGCTCGGCGGCCTCGGAAATTCCCGCGATCGCCAATTCGTCCGCGAGTTTCAACACGAAGTCGCGAAGTTCGCCTGGACTCGAGAACGCTTTCATGGCGTCTTTACCACGCCGACCCGATGGATGGCGGGCGTGTGAAGTATAATCGCGATTCGCCCTTCCAGATCAATCCGCGTCTGTATCCCAACCACGATGTCGTCCCCTATTCCAGCTTCTTTCCCACCGATGGTACCGCCAATGCTCACGCTTCTCCCACTCACGATGGCGGTAGCGGATCTCGGGCCGGTAATAATAATAAGAGGATTCCGGCTGATAGTAATAAGCAGGGGCGGGCTGATAGTAGTAGCTGGGACGCGAACCATAATAGAAGTAAACGTAGATTCGATGATGATGTTCGTGGGCGCTGGCTGAAATAGGCGTCACAGCTCCGACTAGCAGTGCCAGGAAAAAAGCTAAAATCAAGGTAAATTTGGGTTTCACAAAACCCTCCTTAATCCACACATTTCAATTAGATGCTTTCCGGGTACGAGCGTTGAACGGCCGCCCGGCACTGGAAATGAAGCCCTTACGTGGCGCGCCCCCCTCTTTCTCCAGGTGTCGCGGTATGAACTCCAATTATCCCGGGTGAAAGGCACCGCCAATGGCCTCAAGGTTGGGAAGCCAGTCTGCGGTTCAGGAAATCGGCCGCGGCGTGGTAGGCGGCCAGCCAGGTTTTGTGCATCAAGAACTCGTGGATCTCGTCGGGAAAAACGAGCTGCTCAAAAGTGACGCCCTGCTTGCGCAGTGCTTCCGCCAGGTGAACGGTTTCGCTGAAGGGCACGTTGCGGTCATCGTCGCCCTGGATCAAGAGTACGGGCGAGCGCCAGGTCTTGACGGCGGCGAGCGGACTAGACTCAAAGGCGAGCCGGGCGGCGTCGGGATGGGCTTCCGGATCGTAGGCGGGAACGAAGTGGTGGATCACAATGTTCCAGTCGTGGACGCCGTGCATGTCCACCCCCGCGGCAAAAAGGTTGGAGGCGCGGGCGAGGCCAAGCGCGGTGAGGTAACCTCCATAAGAGCCGCCCCAAAGGCCGATGCGCGCCGGGTCCACGTCGGGGCGGCTGCGAAGATAAAGCCCCGCCCCCATCACGTCATTGAATTCACTGGCCCCGGTGGCGCCGTAGTTGAGGGCTTCGCGGAACTCCATGCCGTAGCCGATGCCGCTGCGGTAATTCACCGAGAGCACCACGTATCCATGATTGGCCAAATACTGATTCAAGCCATACGCGTTGTGGTAATACAACATATAGTGCCAGCCCAGCAGCATCTCGCGGCGCGAGCCGCCGTGAAAGAAAATCACCGCCGGACGCCTCTCGCCCTCCCTGGCTCCCGAAGGAAGAAAAAGCTGGCCGTGAATGCGCATGCCGTCACTGGCGGAAATAATCACCTGCTGCGGTTCCACCAGCGACGCGGCGGGAAAATCAGCGGGGATGGCCTCGGGTGCGAGGTCTTCCAGTTTACCGGAGCCCATTACGATGCCCGGGCGCGCGGGCCGGCGCGCGTCCGAACGCAGCACGGCGATGGCTTTGTCGTCACTGGTCATGACTGGCGCCCACTCAATGCCGGTGCCGTTGGTCAGTTCGATGGGCGATCCGCCGGCCACACCCACTTTCCAGATGTGGCGGCGGTCAATGTCATTTTGATTGGAGGCGAACAGAACCTGGCTTCGGTCAGGGCTGAGCGAAGTGTGCTCGACTTCAAATTCTCCCGGAGTCAGCAACTCCGCGCGCCCGCCGTGCGTAGAGACCGAATACAGGTGAGTCCAACCATCGCGTTCCCAGGGAAAAACCAGGCGCTCGCCCGCGCCCCAAAGTATTTCGTTGTCCGCCGGAACGGCGCGAAAGGCGCTGCCACGCCCTTCGTCGGCCTTCCACACCTCGCGGCCCGCGCCGGTGGACGCATCCGCGATGCGAATTGACCAGGGCTGGGCGGTCCGTTTGGGACCAAACATGAAGGCCTCTCGGTTGGCGGGCAGTCGAATGAAGGCGATTTGCCCGCCGTCGGGAGACCACGCGGGCTGTATGTCACGGTCGACGCTGGGGTCAAGGTAGAGCAAAGACCGGCTTTTAAAGTTGTAAACCCCGACGAACCCGTGATCGCCGCGCGGGCTGGCGTAGGCGAGCTTGGAGCCGTCTGGCGACCAGCGCAGGGAATTGACTTTTCCCTTGGAGTGGATCAGTTGCGCCGCTTTTTCCGCGCCTGAAATTTTCACCAGCCAGACCTGGTCTTTGTAAACGTAGGCCACGCTGTCGCCCTGGGGGGAGACGGTCGGAGAATGGCCCTCGGCCAAGCGCCGGGGCGGCCCGCCGCTGAGCGAAACAATCCAAATACCCTGATCGACTCCGGAGGGGTCGCTGGCGGGATTGGGATATTTGCCCCCATTCTCAAAGTCGCCGCCCCGAGCATAGACAATGGCGCTGGCGTCGGGCAGCCAGGACAACTCGGCGATCTCCTGCCCATCATCGTCCGAATAAGTCGTGAGGGACCTTGACTTGAAGTGACCCGAATTGGCCGCGGGTTCGGCCACCCAGACGTTGCGGGCGCCCTGGCTATTGAACACCCATGCGACTTTGCCGCCCGCCGGCGCGGCGGTAAGATCGTCCGGAAAAGGCGCGCTGAGCACTTGCTCGAGGGTAAAAGATTTCGCCTGGGCGAGGCCTCCGATGGGGCACACGAAAACCGCCAGACAAACGGCGGCGGAATAGCAAGTGATGCGTTTGAATTTGATCATGGCCAAAGCTCCCTGATTTTTAATTTGCATGGGGCAAGAGGTCTGGATGCGAATCCAAAGCCCGGCAGCACATCCTACGCAAGGACGCCCGGCGGGTCAACCGGAGAAACCCTATTCATTTTGGTCCGGCCGGGAATCGCAAATTAGATTTACAATAGCGAACCGCTATCTGCGAAGGGGAAAGTGACCCAGAATGGAATCAAATCTGAAGCGCATTACAATGCTACCTGAAGCGACGCTCCAGGGCAGGGTGGCGATAATTACCGGGGGCGGAACCGGTATCGGCCGGGCGATTGCCTTCGAGTATGCGCGCCTGGGTGCGAGCGTGGTGCTGGCCAGCCGATCGCTCGATCACCTGGAGCCCACGGCGGCCGAATTACGCCCGGTGGCGAATCAGCACGGCGCGCGCGTGCTCGCCCTTCAAACCGACGTGCGCGATCCGGCGCAAGTGGAGCGGATGTGCGATGAGACGGTGCGCCATCTCGGGTCCATCGACGTCATGGTGAATAATGCCGCGGGAAATTTCGTCTGCCCCGCCGAAAAACTCTCACCCAATGGTTGGAACGCCGTGGTGAATATCGTCCTGAATGGCACGTTCTATTGTTCGCGCGCGGCGGGGCTGCGCATGATGGAAAGGGGTAAGGGTGGAAACATTTTGAACATCGTCGCCGCTTACGCGTGGACGGGCGGGCCGGGAACTATTCATTCGGCCTGCGCCAAGGCAGGCGTAGTCACCATGACGCGCACCCTGGCGGTGGAGTGGGCGCGCTATAAGATTCGCGTGAATGCCATCTCGCCCGGCCCGGTTGAAACCTCGGGCGCGGGCGGAAAGCTGTGGGCGAGCGAGGAAGTGCGAACCGCCATGCTCAAGTCTGTTCCGCGCGGGCGCATCGGCGAGCCCGAGGAGATTGCCCACGCCGCCGCTTACCTGGTCTCCGACTACGCTGATTTCATCACCGGTGAGGTCCTGGTGATGGACGGCGGACAGTGGTTGGGGAAGGGAATGTTCGGGTAGGAAGGAATTGAGTGATATGGTGATTTGCGATTGTTCGTTATTCGTGATTCGGTTCATGAATTACTTGGGATCTGATCAAGCCCCTTTGGCAGTCTGGCCCAGCCGACATTGGTTACGTGAGGAGATTTACAATGGCTTGGTTTCTTGCCGACGCCAAGCGTCGACATGATAATTGCCCGCGACCGTTCTGCCATGCGAAAGGCGGAACTGTGAGGCTCTGCTCGACCTCTGTGCGCTTTGCGAACCGCCCATAGAATCGTTTAGGGCTAAGCGGCTAAATCTGCGGTCTTACCTACGCCAAATCCAGCGGTTCGAGCAGCTCCAACACGTTCGTTTCATCCACAACCAAACTCAAGGAGTGTTCCTTCAACTGTTCCTGCACGTCAAAGGCGCGGAAAAGGCGCATTTTGGCGGCAGCGTATTGCTCGTTGGAATTGAGGTCGCGGCCGTGGGCATGGCGCCAAGCTGAAACTGCGCGGTCGGAGACAAAGACCCTCAAAGTGAACGGAGGGTGCTGATCGGCGGTAGTCACAAAAGTAAAATCCGTACCGCGCCCCTGGCCCTCGGGGCGGTTCACGCGGCACTGGGTGGCAAAAAAATATTGATAGGAGATTCCCGTTTCAGCGGCGTAAGACTTATAGCGCCGCCCCAACTTCACGTCAGGGTCACTTTTTTTCGCATCGGGTTTCATATGACGTGGCGCACGATCTTGGTTGGAATACTTCGGACCAACCGGTACTGCTCCCTTGGCCGGAAAGAGGTTAGCATGAAAAACTATTCCCATCTTTAAGGATTAGGTTGTGTTGTCGCGAACTCGGGCGCGGTGGCCAAATGATTCAGGGGGCCCAAAAGACGAAGCTCAAGCACGTGGGCGCCGGTCACGCCAGCCCGTTCCACAATCAGCCAGCGGCGCGTGAGGTGGCGCATGTCGGCGCGGACATCCACATCGACGGCGCCATCAAACTTGTATGCTCCGGTCAATTTCAACCGGGCGCCCGCGATTCCGACAGGCGCATTCCCCAGCACCACTCTGCGGTCATGAACTTCGAGAGTTCCGACGCACGAGCGGACTTCCACTTCCCGCCGGGGCGGCTCAAGGGTTCCCCAATTCTTCTGACGGGCCAGCGCCTGGAGGGGGTCGAAGCCGCCCAGAAAAACATTTTTCAAATTTACGGTGGCGCTGCCCTGCAAATTGGAAGTGGTTTCCGCGTGGCTTAACCCCCGCGTTTCAAAATGTCCGGCGCCGGAGAAAGTTCCGCGCAGTTTGCGCAATTCAGGGGGCAGGCGGGGAGCCAGGGCTTGCAGATTTCCATCCGCCATCGAGACGTCAATGGCTACTCGCGCCGGAGCGTTGGTAAAATCCACCACCATTCGCCCTTGGCCTTTCCCGCCACCAGCGCGAAATGTGGCGCCATCCAGTTTGATGGTGCGACCCGAAATTTCCACCGCCGATTTAAAGTCGGTTAAATTCAGTGCCCGGTAAGTGACGCTGGGCGAGGCGAACCGGCCGCGCGCTTTCAAAGCGCCGAAGAGATTGGAGGCTGCAACCCGCAGTTCTCCGAAAGAGCTCAGCCCGGGAAGTCGTTCGAGCAGGGAAGGGGGCTGGCGGCGCCCGAGCGCATCAAACCAGAGCGAACTTTGTTCCAGGCTCAAGGCGCTGGAATGAAGATCAAATATCCAGGGCTGGGTTCGGTCGCCCTGGTGTTCGATCCGTCCGGTGAAGACACTGGTTCCCATTACGGCCACTACCGGGTCCGCGATGACCTGATTGGCCGCCACTTGAATGCGCGCGCGCGGAAGATGAACCGGTTCGGTTAAGCCGGGCACCAGGATACGTGCGGTGCGAAGGTCGGCAGACCCATCCACGGTGGGCCTTCCCAGCGGCCACGCGGAGCCGGTGAGAATAAGCGACGCGGAGGCGGACCCGCGAGCGTCCAATCCTGGAGCGGACAAGATGCCGATGGCGCGCGCAAATCGGATGAGATCGTGTGCGGGCGCGGTTTTGGCGGTGATTGATATTTGGTACCGTGGGGGGGCGTCGTTGATACCTTGCACCCCCTTCATGGAGAGTTTTCTCGGGGGGACGGCGGGCGTAACTTGTCCGACCGCGGCGTCAACCATCAGTTCAACATGCGGGGCCAGCGTAATACGAACGGGTGCGAAGTGGGCTTCGTTTTTTTCGATCTGGACGTTGAGGCCGGAAACCGGGAACGAGCCGGAGGGCGTGCTCAAGGCAATATCCCGGGCGCCCGCAAACCCAGAGAAATGCCGGTGGTTCAGTGGGCCCTGAATTGTCAAAAGCCCATCCACTCGCCCTGATATTCCCAGGGGTTGCGAATTGCCGGAAAGTCGCCGCCCCAGAGCAACAAAGTCCTCCAGCCGTGAGCGTTCCACCGCCACCACCAGATCCAAGTCAGGCGAGGCTGGGATCTGGTCAATCGATCCGGTTAAGTGGATGCGCGAGTTGGCAAAAGTCCAGTCCAAGCCCTCGATCACCGCCTGGCCGCGCGTGCGGTCGAAATGCGCGCGAAAGAAGAGCGCCGAGGGCATGGGGTCTGAAGGCGGGACCTGCTCCCAGCGATGGAGTTGGCTGATGTTGCTCTGGCCCTCCAGGTTGAGATGATGGAGCGAACCGGTAAGATGAATTTGTGCGTCGAGTAGGCCGTAAATCTCAGGATTGCGGCCCGAGACCAAAGGAATCCAATCATAGAGGAGCGCCCCTTGAGTCCGGAGTTCCGCGTCCAGAGGTCCCTCAAGGTCCGTCCCTGGCGTCCATTGGCCCTCGACTTGGAGCAGGCCGGGCGTGGGCAGTAACAAGTCTGTGCGCATGGGGCTTCCTTCCAGATGAAAGGAAAGCAGACCACGTTGACGATCAAAATTCACTCGCGCGCTGACCTCCGTCAGAGTGAACGGTTTTTTTACCGAACCCACGCTGAAGTCAATGCGCGCGTCATCCGCCGTGAGGTCAAGGTTATCTCGGGGTGGGGCGGCACGGCCGGATGAGCCCGCCGGCGAAGCCAGCCCGGTCTGGCGCAAAAAGCTTTCCACGTTCCATTCTCCGCGCGCATTACGGACCAGGTTGAAACTGGGATGATCGAGATAGAGCCTGGAAAAATCGAAGCGCGAGCGCAACAAGCTGCGCCAGCGGAGATCGCAGTCAATGCGATCGACCCGGGCCAGCGGCTCAGCACCGAATGCCGGATCTTCATGCACCACCGCGTTTTCAATCGAGAATCCAGGGCGCGGGAGCAGTCGATAGGATACAGCTCCAAAAGTTACCCGGCGTTCGAGGGCGCGTTCCAGCCCGGCTTCAAGGTTCCGCCGATAGCGCTCCGCATTGAAAAAAGACGGCACAATCCAGCATGCCGCCAACAGAAGGATAAAAGCGGCCAGACCGTTGCGAGCATATCGCCGTTTTCGAGATTTCATCACCGTACAATTTTGAAAGTCCGGCTCCAGCGCGTCTTGGTGGGGAAGTGAATGATTACATCAAAAATCTGCTCCAGTCGGTCATAAAAGGCCGTCTGGGTGTACTCGTCGTGCGGGGTTTCAAACGACCAGTAAATCAGGAGCGGTCGCCCGGAGACAAGTTCGCGCGGGACAAATCCCCAAAAGCGGCCATCCCAGCTCTGTTCCCGGTTATCCCCCATGGCAAAATAATTTCCGGGTGGAACCACCAGCTCGCCGTCCTTGATGTAATTCTGGATGGTTTCACTCCACCGCATCTCGGCGTTGGAATCGGGATTGACGGGTTCGTAGGGGGGAAAATTGTCTCCCGGGTGCTCCTGACCTACGTCCGTGTGGTGGACGTAGGGTTCCGCCAGCGGCTGGCCGTTTACAAAAACCTGCCGATTCACGATCCGAATTCGATCGCCCGGCACTCCGATGATCCGCTTCACGAAATGCTCTCCCGGCTCCTGCTGTCCTTCGTCCACTCCGGGAAATTTAAATACCAAGACGTTTCCGCGGGCAAGATCACGGTAGGGCAGGATGTGCCTCAGCCAGCCGGGCTGGTAGGCGAAAGCAAATTTGTTGACCAGAAGGTGGTCGCCAATGAGAAGGGTATTTTCCATGGATCCGGTGGGAATTTTGAATGCCTGAAGCACAAAGGTGGTCCCGAAAATCGCAAGAATTACCGTGACCACCAGCGATTCAAAAGTGTCGCGAGTTGAAGACTTCCTATATCCTTCAGACATCGATTTCCGTCTTCCGTTCCATGCGCTCGAGTAGGGCCTGCGCCGCGTTTTGCTCGGCGGCCTTTTTGCTTCCGCCGCGGCCAGCCGCCTTCAGGTTTTCGCTGGCCCGCACTTCCACGGTAAAAATCTTCTGATGTTCGGGTCCCGATTCGTCCACCACCCGGTACTCGGCGGGGGCCAACTTCTCCGCCTGGATGCGTTCCTGAAGGGCGGACTTGTAGTCCACCGAAAATAATTCCCCGGCGCGCAGGGAAAGGTCCACAGGAAGAATAAACCTTTCCACAAATTCCTGTGCACGACCTAACCCCCCGTCCCGATAGAGGGCTGCGATCAAAGCCTCCAGGGCGTTAACCCGGAGCGCTGATTTGGAGCGCCCGCCGGTTTTTTCCTCACCGCGCCCCAGGCGGAGAAACTCTCCCAACTCAAGGCGCGCCGCCACAGCAGAAAGGTGAGGGGCGGCCACCAGGCTGGACCGGGCGCGCGAAAGCTTGCCCTCCTCCAGTTGGGGAAAGGTGTCCGTGAGGCGGACACTGACCACAAAATTGAGTATCGCATCTCCCAAAAATTCCATCTGTTCGTTGTCGCGCGACCCTTCAGAAACTTCCGAAACAAAGGACGAATGTGTGAGGGCTTCAATCAGAAGCTTGGGCTCCCGGAACCGGTAGCCAATAAGGTCTTGAAGCTTTTCAAGGGAAAGTGCCGCCATGCATTGTGGGTATAGGCAAACAATATTGCTCTGCCATGGGCTAAATCGCCTGGGGGCCGATCACATACGCGCAATGCGCCCTCTCACCGCAAAGTGTTTCGAAGTTCCGTAGCGCCTCAAGGCTTGGCCGGCGGCTTGGCTTCCGCCTGCTTTTTTTTCAGGATTTCAATCTGCTTGTCGGCGTAAGGCTGTATTCCCGAACCCTGGCCTATCTCTGAGGCTTTGGAAAATGCCGCGATGGCATCGTCGATTTTATTTTGGTTTTCGTAAACCTCGCCCAGGCGAAAGTAGTCCTCGGGCTGGGGGCGGTCTGTCACCGTGACTGCTTGTTGGTATTCCTGGGCTGACTTGGAGAGCTCCTCGGGATCCATGCCTCCCGAGAGGGAAACCATGGTGGAGCGTTGCAAATGAATCATGCCCAGCGCCGCGTGGGGCTCACTGGAAAGCTCTCCCTGTCGCTTCTTGAATTGGTCATCCGTCTCTGTGGGCTGCTTTTGAATCTTGGCAATTATCTCCAGGGCGTGGTTGGCGTCCGTTTCCGCCTCTGTCAGTTTCTTTTGCTTGTCGAGCTCGTTGCCTTGCATCAATTGGGGCTGGGGCAGAATGAGCGCCAGCGTAATCAGGCTCACCAGGTTGTCCCCATTGAGCTTCAGGCTTTTTTCGCTGGCATCAACGACCTTGTCGAGTTCACCTTTTTGCCGGAAGGCAGTCGCTTCAAAAGCATAAACGCTTGTGAGCATGGGACTGTTGGCGTACTTCTTGATGTAATCTTCGGAAAGTGAAACCACCTTATCCGGATCCAAACCAGCCGCTGCCTCGGAGGCCACAGCTTGATAGGCCTGCCTCTCCTCCGGAGTCACCGTCGGCGCACTTGGGGCTTGACCGGCGGCTTGCCCGCCTTGTCCCGGCTTGGCCTGCTGGGTTGTGCCACCCTGTTGGCCGGTCGCAGGCGGGGTTGATTGTTCGGGTTTGGCGTCCTGGCTGCCCAACGCCCCCGGCGAGGCATAGGCCAGAGCGCCCGCGATCAACCCGAAACTTAAAGTAAGAAAAATCCTCTTTGGAAATCTCATAAAAACTCTTATCCCCCCCCCTGAAAAATTCTTCCTTTTTCGATATTAGGAGCCTACAAGAAACAAATCTCACTGTCAATCGAGGCCAGGATCTTCCCAGACTAATTTACCCAGCGACTCCGCAGCAGGATCGCGGCGGGTGGGAATTGGAATTTCGGAGTTGGTGGACCTGGAGGGGTTCGAACCCTCGACCTCATGACTGCCAGTCATGCGCGCTCCCAACTGCGCCACAGGCCCTGAGCGAAACGAATTGATCGATTGACTACAAGTAACATGCCGCTGACTTTGTGTCAACAGCCGCTCGCGGGACGGAATTAATTTGAAACTGGAAATTAGGCGCTGGCCGCCGATCCGCCGGGCTGGCTTCCAATTTCCAAATCCAATTTTTGGCTTCCACGGCACTGTCAACAATTCGCCCGCAAATCGCGGGCAAGATTCGGTGGGGAGAATGGGGTTCTTGCTTGCAAGTCCCGGAGCGGATGCGTATTCTCAGGGACGATTTTTATCGCGTGGAGGCGCAACTGATCCTATGAAAACTCGATTCCGGTGCCATCGTCCGAAGATGACAGCACTTGCAGTGACAACAGCTTTGCTCTTTGCCCCCCAGCTTGCAGGCGCGAAGAAACCAAAAGAGAGTCCGCCTGCCTTGGCCGTGACGACAACGGTTCCGAAGCCGCACATCCCTGACCTCGAGTTCATCACACGTTTGCGGGAAGAGGAATTCGGCCACGGCGAGGTGATGGACATCATGAGTCACCTCACCGACGACATTGGCCCGCGGCTGACCGGCTCGCCCAATATGAAAAGGGCGAACGAATGGACGCGCGACGAGTTCACCAAGTGGGGTCTGGTCAACGCTCACCTGGAGCCCTGGGGCTTATTTGGCCGCGGTTGGGCTTACCAACTTTGCGAAGTTCGCATGCTCTCGCCCGACATCGTGCAGTTCCTGGCCCTGCCCATGGCCTGGACGCCGGGCACCAACGGCCCCGTCCGCGGCGAGGTGGTGCAAGTTATGGCGACGACGCCCGCCGATCTCGAAAAGTATCGCGGCAAATTATCTGGCAAAATCGTGCTGCTGGGCGAATCGCGCATACCCGAGCCTCTCGAGAAGCCCCTCTTCCACCGCGAGGATGACGTTGACTTGATGAAAGCCGCAGAATTTGAAATACCCATGCCGTTTGATGAATCACGGCGGGCAGGGTTCATCAAGCGCATCAAGTTTCAAGACCAATTGACTAAGTTCCTGTCGGACGAACACGCGGCCGCGGTGCTGGAGCCGACCCGCCCGCCCGGCCAGGACGGCACCATCTTCGTCCAATCCGGCGGCAGCTATGAAAAAGGGAAGACCGCCGGAGTCCCAAGAATCACGCTGGCCCTAGAGTACTACGGCCGCATGACGCGATTGCTGGCCAAAAAGGTGCCGGTTCAAGTTGAGGTCAACGTGGAAACTCAGTTCTACGATGACGACGACAAAGCCTACGACACGGTTGCCGAAATCCCCGGCACCGATCCGGAATTGAAAAAGCAACTGGTGATGCTGGGGGGGCACATGGATTCGTGGCACGGTGGTGAAGGGGCCACCGACAATGGCGCGGGGGTCGCCGTCTCCATGGAAGCCGTCCGGCTTCTCGAACAGCTTAAAGTCCAGCCGCGGCGAACCATTCGGATAGCGCTCTGGTCCGGCGAAGAGGAGGGGTTGCTGGGCTCCCGCGGGTATGTGAAAGAACACTTCGGGTCCCGTCCGGAAAATACGGACCCAAAATACAAGGACATACCCACGTTTCTCCGCCCGCCGGGCGGTCCATTGCAATTGAAGCCGGACCAAAAACTGGTTTCGGCATACTTCAACCTGGACAACGGCACGGGGAAGATTCGCGGAGTGTACCTGCAAGGGAACGCACTGGTTGCACCCATTTTTCAGAAATGGATGGAACCCTTCCACGATCTTGGTATGACCACCCTGACCATGCGCAATACCGGAGGCACAGACCACCTTTCGTTTGACGCCGTGGGCATTCCGGGATTCCAGTTCATCCAGGATCCCATGGACTACGGCACTCTCACGCACCACTCGAACCTGGACGTCTACGAGCACATTCGCGCCCAGGATTTGAAGCAGGCCGCTGTCATCATGGCCACCTTCGTTTACAACGCTGCCATGCGCGATGAGATGATGCCGCGAAAACCGATTCGGCCCGAAGAATTCCAGCCACCACAGGAATCTAAGAGCGGTGCTGATTAAGGGGGGACAACTGTCGCGGCCTGACATTCCTTTTGAACACGGCAAAGCCGCTGCCGGCTCCAATCGGCTAAATTCCTTACGGGCTGATGAAAAAGTAAGTAGAGGCGGCTTTATGCCGCCATCCTCGCCTATTTCATCATCCTGCCAGAGGTGAAGAGCCTCATCATGAGGGCCGTTTTCGCCCATGTCGCTCCGGCTCCCGTGAAAGCAGACATAACTTGTGATTAGTTGTCCAGTGAACTAAAACTTCGTGCGCGCTTCGGGCCCGCAGCCTGCAGCCGATAGCGGCAGGAGGCTCCTGCGTTTCCCGTGCCCGCGCCGGTCATGATCCCTCCTGACCGCCCGCGCAGAATTATATTTATTGGAACAAACCCCTGGCCTGCGGTGTCACTCTAATTAGGGTAGGGATTGATGATTTTCGCCTGCTTGCGGTGGAAGTAGGGAACTGGTATCTTGGGTGGGTTATGGGTGTAGTCCGATCTGCGGGTATTGCGTTCGATCAAGCCGTCCCGGTAGTCAGTGAACACCGTGGATTGGTGGCGGAGCTGCGATCGGGGTCCGAAGAAGCGTTTATTTATTTGCTCGGTATATACCAGAATCCCGTATTCAATCTGATTCTTCACATTGTGGGGAATACGGCTGACGCCGCCGACGTGCTTCAGGAAGTCTTTGTGAAAGTCTTCAAGGGGATTTCCCAATTTCATGGCGAAAGCAGCCTGAAGACTTGGATTTACCGTATCGCCGTGCATGAGGCATCCAACCAGAGACGGAGCTGGCTGCGACGCCACCGCCGCGAACCCGTCTCACTTGATGAAGAGTCGGTACCGCCCAGCACTTCGACGCCGGACACGCCCCAAGAAGTCGAAACACCCTACCAGACGCTGGAGCTTGCCGAAAGGCGAGAAGTGGTGAGGCGCGCCCTGGCAGCGCTGGCCGAGCCTTACCGGACAGTGGTTGTCCTGCGGGAGATTGAGGATTTGTCATACGATGAAATCGGCCAGGTCCTTGGAATAGCGGAAGGAACGGTGAAGTCCCGCTTGATGCGCGGGCGGGAATTACTCCGGCGCAAATTGGATGGATGGGCGATCCGCTAGGAAATTGCTATGTTTGAGAATTGCATAGAAATTCGAAAGCATTTTTCAGATTACGCGGACGGCCTGTGCGACCGCGACGTGTTGAGGTCCCTTCGCTTTCACCTGGCGCATTGCCGGAGTTGCGAGCGGGAGCTCGAAGTCCGCCGCGCGATTCAAGAGGACCTGCGCTGCCTGCCGGTTGACCGCGTACCGCCGGAAGTGTCGCTGCGCATGCGGGTAAGGGTATCTCAGCATCTGCACCGAAACTTTCTGGGGCACGTGGCGATTTTCCTTGAGAATGCGATCAAACCTCTGATGCTGCCTGCCTCAGCCGGAGTTCTCACCGCCATCATCTGCTTTGGCTTGATTATGGGATCTCAGGTCCTTCCTTCGAATTTAGCCGGCGAGGCGAGAGATATTTCAACCCCCCCCCGGGTGCGTGCTCTGGGCCCCATCAACCTTTTGACCGACGAGCAGGCGGTGGTGGTGGTCACGCACGTTGACGCCAAGGGCCGTGTGTCCTATTATCAAGTCCTGTCGGGGCAGCAATCGCCGGTGCTCATGCAACGCTTGAATCGAATGATGAATTCCAGCTACTTTAAACCTGCCACCATGTATGGCAAGCCGACCGAGGGGCAAGTGGTTTTGTCATTGCAACGAATCACGGTCCGGGGTTAGCCGGCTTGTTCTTGAAAATTACTCATGCCATTAAATGATCTTTCCGGTCAGAGGCGCGGTGTCTTGCCTGCCAGATTCTTTCCCGCGAATGGAATCTCGCGGGCCCTGGCGGAAAGGTGTTGGCCCGGATCTTTGCGCGGGCGGGCATCCCTCACGCTACTTTTCATCCTGATCCTGGCTCTTCCGCAAACCGGCTCGACGCAGCAGACTGGCAATGTCATCCTGGACTCAAACGAACAGCTTTTTTGCGTGCTGGCGGGGCTGAATGCCTCGGGATACGATACCGGCATGGGTGTGGATACCGGCACGGATACGCGCGAAGTCGTGCGGACATTTCTGGCCAAAAAGAAAATTCCGGTGGTGGCCGAAATACAGAGGTTTTATGAAGGGCACATGATTGCAAATGATCCGGGCGCCGATCTGGGACAGTACGTTTCCCTTGCTTTGCTGCTGGGACCTCCGCCCGATTTTAAATTTACCGTTCCGCAGAGCGATCTTCCCCCGGACGCCAAGGATGTGGCGGGCTTGGTTCCCTTGCTGAAAACTTTTTACCAGCAGGCAAACCTGCCGGACCTTTGGTCGCGGCTGCAATCGCGTTATCATAATGAAATTCTTCATTACAGCGAACCGGTGCGCACCAGTATCCAAGTGGCAGACGCCTATCTTCGTTTCCCGAGTGGCGCCTACCTGGGGCGCACCTACGCAATTTTTCTCAGCGTTCTCGGCGCGCCGAACCAGGTGCAGGCGCGAATCTATGGCTCAAACTACTTTCTGGTGGTGACTCCATCCAAAAAATCCAGATTGAATGAAATCCGCTATCAGTACCTTCATTTCCTGCTTGACCCGCTGGCGGTGAAATACGCCCAGGATATTCATCAGAAAGCCGAGCTACGCAATGCCGTCCGCCAGGCACCCATGCTGGCCAAGGATTTCAAAGAAGATTTTCCATTGCTGGTGACCGAATGCCTGATTCGAGCGGTTGAATTGAGGATGGACAAACAGCCCAAGGTGGAAGCAGACAAAGCCCTTCAGGATCTTGCGGCGTCGGGGCTGATCCTGGTGCCTTACTTTTATTCAGCCCTGCAAGATTATGAAAAGCAAGACACCTCCATGAATGTTTACTATGATTCGATGATTCTCGGGATCAAAGTGGTTGCGGAAACCAAGTATGCGGCTTCCATCAAGTTCACCCCGCGGCCCGTTGCCACGGAAAACAAGGCTCTGGCTGCGAAGCCGCAAACAGAAGAGGAACGCCTGCTGGACCAGGGGGACAACTCGATCTACCTTGATCATTATGACGAGGCGAAGACGGCGTTCCAAACAATTCTTGAAAAGATTAATCCCAGGAGCGGAGGCGCCTTCTACGGCCTTGCCGCTGTATATTCTTATACGCGCAAGCCGGATCTTGCGGAAGAATATTTCCTGAAAGCCCTTGATGCCACGCACGATGTGCGCATCTCCACGTGGTCGCACATCTATCTCGGCCGCATCTACGATCTGAAGGGAAAACGCGACCAGGCACTTGCCCAGTATCGCGCCGCCTCTCTTACCGCCACAGGATTTCCGGAGGCTTTACAAGCCGTGCAGGCCGGCATCCAGGAGGTCTATGGCTCCAAGAAGACCAAGGAATAACCCACATTCATTTATTCGCTGATCACTTGCCCACGCCTTTTCTTCAGGCCGATTTTGCCCCACCAAGTGCCCCAGCGGTTGTCGCCATTGATGAAATTGGGGCTCGAAGCATATTCCTGGATGGTCCAAATGTCCAAATCGTTGGAGGGATCAACGATGGTATTGCTGTAATCGCCCCAACGGTTTTCACTGCCGCTGAAAATTTTGTAATAGACCGCTTCCCCGGCCTTCAGTACGGTTTCGGAACGCATGGTATTCGCGGGATCGTCAGCCAGGCGAATGGAATAGTTGGCGCTGGCAAACTGGTTGGCGGAAAAACTCGAATAGCCCAATACGGCATCATTATTCGCATTCACCGCGATGGAGGGATAGGCATAAAAAATGGTTCCGGTGCTGTCGTCCACGCGGCCAAATTGGTGGACGGTTCCGGTGGCAGCAAATTGCCACCACTGCGCCGCCGTCCGAGTGGGAGTGGCAGCCGGCAGGAACGCGTTCTGCGCTGCCCACAAATAGCCGTTTCTGTAAACCGCGTTAATGATGCGGTCGTCGCCGTTCTGGATCAAATGGGTGGAGCCCTCCTGAGGAGCGAAATCGTTGCCACCGGGGGGAGAACCAGCCCATGGATTGGCGGTGCTGGGGAGAGCCACTTGGGCCGTGTACACCTCCGAGCCCACCGCTCCAGTGATGGTGGAAATACTCAAATATCCACTGCCACCAGAATTGCCATTCCAAGATTGAATCAGATACTCCGTGGCCAGGGTGTTGTCATAGGTCGCCGCAGGCGCGACGGTGAATCCGTTGGCATCAGTAAAGACCTTAACCCTCACACTCACCAGGCCAGCGTAAAGGTCCGCCTTGCTGAAAGCATAAATCTGACCTTCATGAAACGTGCCACCGGATATCGAGAATAGGTTCAGATCAACCACCACCCAATCCTTGTTAAACCCCATGGAAGGATAGTCACCCCAGTCTGTCCCAGTTCCATCCACGGTCGTCTCGTATAAATTCCATGTCCCGGAGGGATCACTGCTTTGGGAAACTCCGACAAGAAGTTTGGAGGCCGTCGAGTCAGCGTTACTTGCAGCTACGAAAATCCAGCGATTATCGTACGGATCGTACGCCAACCTGGGATCGAAGACGCCCGAAACCCCACTGAGGGAGCTCCAGAACGAATTAAGAGATACAGTGCTTGATGCGGTTCCGGCTCTGTCCTGGATTGCGACTTGAGAATTGAGCGTGACCATCAGATTGCCAGGGCCGACCGCGCCCTGCGTGTCCGGAGGAATGACCGAATCATTATCTCCCAGAGCGGCGAAACCCGCGACCACAGAAGGAGAGGGCAGGAGCGCAGTGCCGGAGGGTGCAGCTTCCTGATGCTGTGGTTGAGCCGTTGGGGGCAAAGCCACACCAGCAGGGAGGGGGCGAGCACCGGGCCCGCGCAAGAAGGGAATCACCTTTCGCTTGGATTTCAGGGGCGTGGCAGGTTCGCGGCGGGCCAATTCCTTGAAATTTACGACAGCGCCGAGTTTGACAATTCTGCCTTGGCCCTGTACCGCAAGCTGGGCGCCCGCCGCCAATGTGCCGAGACAGATAAATATGCAAATCAATACGATAATCGAGATCCCTTTTGGAGTGACCCTGGGATTTCCGATAAAAGAGAATAAATCGCGCTCCCGATAGCCATGGTCACAGTTTGCCCGAGCTACGAAACCTTCGGCGCCACTCTTCAGCGAGGCAACAACCTTCCTTCTCATAGCTTTTTTCCCTCATCATCGGCCAGCGAAAAACCGGCCGTCGATTGCCTTAATTCAAGCTGGTTTGGATCACCACCGTGATGCGTTTGGCCACGCCATCCGGCACAGCCATTACGAAGTCGAGTTCATCGTTCAGGGCGAGCGTTGTCGAGGTAAAGCTGGTGGTGGGTGTACCGTTGCAAGTCAGATTGCTGCTCAGAAGGTTTGTGGGGCCTCCGTTGTGCCGCGCAATATTGATCTTCGGACTGCCCCCGTCGGCAAAACAAGTGACACTATCGAGCGTCATGCCGTCCACCACGTTGAAATAGAAGATGGTTTGACTGTCTGAGCTTTCCAAGGGTGCGCAACTGTCGCAACCCGCCAGGTAAGTGATGACTCGCGTGCGGGCTGGCGAGGTCAACGATGCCGGTGCGATGCCCGTCAACCCCGAGCCGCTACCGGAGAACATTGTGGCGGTAACACCGCCAGTAACCATTTCGCCGGCAGAGAATGCGGCAACTCCGTCAAACTTCGCTGTGCCGTTCACTTCCAGCATGGCCGCAGGATTGGAAGTCCCAATGCCCAGACTCCCCGTCGAACTGATTCGCATCCGCTCGGTTTGGTTCCCTCCGTTGGCGCGCGTGTCAAAGACCATGGCTGTGGCGTAATTGCCCTGAATACTGTTCTCTTTGATCCCCCGAATGTTGGCGAAGCCCGCCTTGGAGGTGGTCCCGTTGTAATACCCGGAGAAAAGGATTCCGCCGCCCGTGCCTGCCGTCGCCGAAGTGCTGTCCCCTAAAATGAAATTGAAGCGCGCGTCCGAGTCGGTATTGTCGGGCCCAAAGATGTGCAGCCGGGCTCCTGGGGTTGAAATCCCGAAACCCAGGTTGCCGTTGAATTGAACCAGGTTTGCGCTCTCGAGGTTGCACGCGGTGGTGAACAGCGCGATGGAATTGGCGGTGGCGGTGCCGTCACTGGTCACGCTGCTGCACGCAGTCAGAGGTGACTTGCTGGTGGACTGGCTTTTCCGAGCATTGCTGCTCGACCCGGTCTGCACCGTGTTGGTCGATGCCGCCGAAGCGGTCGCGCCACTCTGCGTTTCGGAAAGCATGTAAGCCGAAGCAGGCTTGCCGCCCAGGGTCTCCGCATCCCCGGCCTTCAGAGCGTAGG
>DASYZE010000058.1:0-221118 GCA_035946625.1 Terriglobia bacterium
AGCATTGACAGCCGCAGGGCTGCCCATGATGAGCAGAAAGTCGTCGCTCCTGCCCAGAGACGCTTCGTTGAATCCAAAAGAGTTACGCATCGACTTTCCGCAGAGGAGTCCGTCAGCTGACGGACGACGAGGAATCTCGCATTGCGTGCCTTTTCAGGGCGGGATTCCTCACTTCGTTCGGAATGACATAGGGGAAAAGGTTTTCCAATAAACGGTTAATCCTCTATTCTTCTTTTTTGTCATTCTGGCAGCATTTCACCCTCTGTTCCTGCTGCTGTTCCTCCCATCGTTTCCAAAAAGCGTCCTGGCGCATCTTGATTTGGTCGAACATCTTTGAATCGATCTTGTGTATCTCAATGTTGCCCATCACGGTCCGAATGCGAAGGACTTTGCCGCCCCCGTTCAACTCGCCCTCTCCGCGCTTGGGGCCGTGATGGAAATCCTCATCTTCGCTGGTTAAATGAAGCGGGAAATCAGAAACGATTCTGTGGCCCATGGATTCCTCGATGAGCGCGTCAATATTGATGGGCAAGCTGGGGGGGAGAAACACCTGAACGTCTCCCACGGAGGTTTCCAGGTGGGAGGCGCCGAAAGTATCCCGGTTGCCGTCCAGCTCGGCCAGGATGCGGCCGGCGGAGGTCATGGCGCGAACCGCGCTTTGCATTTGAAACAAATCGATGCTGCCTCCCGCCGTCTCCACCACCACGCCGCCTTTGGCGCCCTGAAGGTGGATGCTTCCCCCCGCCGTTTCGGCCCGAATGGTGGCGCCGCACTGGCCAATCTGAATCTGGCCTCCCGCGGTCTCCGCCGTGACGGGGCCCGAAGCCCCGCGCAGCACGATGTCCCCGCCGGAAGTATCCGCACGCACGGAGCCTTCTATCAGGCCCGAGGTAATCTGCCCTCCGCTGGTCTCCAGCCGGGCGTCGCCATGGACGTTGTTCACCCGGATTGATCCCCCCGCGGTTTGAGCCACCACCTGCCCGCCCATGTTGCCCAGGTCGATGTCGCCCCCGGCGGTGTCAACGCTCACGGGGCCGGAGATGTCTCCGGACTGGATATCCCCGCCGGCGGTGGACGCGCGCAGTTCACCATTAAGGTTGCCGACAGAAACGTCGCCCCCCTTGGTTTCCAGGTCCAGGCTGAATCGTTCGGGGACGGTGAAATCGAAATGGATGGACGTCCAGGCGTTGCGCTCGTGTTCCGAGGGAAACTTTTCCACCAAGTAGAGGCCCCCACCCGCATTGGTGCGGACACTCAATTCAACCCGGCGAAAAACCTGGAGCGCCTCTTGCTCCGAGGGCCTGAAGACCCGCAGAAACATGTGGCACACCACCTGACCGTCCGGTCCGGGGCGGACGGTAACGGACCCCATGTCCGCGCGCAACACCAACCTTGCCCCGGGCTGCACCGATCCCCCGCAATCCGCGCGCTCCACCCAGCCGCGGCCCTCGCGATGGGGTTCGCCCCGCTTCACGTAGGCCTGCTCCGCAGCGTGCAGGGGTTGGATCATCAATGCCGCGGCCACTCCCAGAAATAAAAGAAATCGCAATCGCACTTTGTCTCTCCTTGCGCTAATCACCTTGCAGTTTGCGGATGGCGCCCGCCGCCTTCATGCGCACGTAACGATTGGTGTCATCGGCGGCCAACCTCCGAAGCGCGGGCAGGGCGGCCAAATCCGCATGGTCCGCCAGGACATCAATGGCGGCCACGCGCACACCCTGATTCCTTTCGTGGTCCAGGGAATTCAGCAGTGCTTGCTGGATTTCCGGGTTCCACTCCATGCCCAGCACGGTTTGCAGCGCGTCCAGACGCACGCCGGGGTTGGGATCGTTTTGAAAAGCGTAAAGCAAGGCGGTGCGGACGTTGGGATTGTTGGCATGGCGGCGCAGCACCTCCATGCTGTCGTGACGGATGCCGGGATTGTCGTAACCCGTCACCGCGTCAATGAGCACCTGGCGGATGTGCGGGTCGTCGAGCGAGCCTTCCAGCGTCATCTGGCGCTCGGCGTTCACCGTGATGCGCACGTCGCCGGTCTTGGCGCTGGGCGTAACCTGACTGATGTTGTTGATCTTTAGGTTTGACATGTCGGCGTCGCCCAAAGAACCCACGGATTGCTCGCTGGTGATGGCACGAACTCCGGGCACGCGGTTGCGAAGCGTCCAGCCCAGGCTGAACCCGAGCGCCACCAGTGTGAGTGCTGCCGCAATGGGCAGGCGAGATATGGAGCCCAGGCTTGCCGTCCATTGCGCCCACATGCTCTTCCAACTTACTCCGGCCAACTCGCGGTCCAGGGCTTGCTCAAGGGCCGTCCGGCAGTGGACGAGTAATTCGGGCGAGGGTTCAGGCGAAGGGCGCCCGCTGAGAACGGCGTGCAGGCGGCGCGTTTCCTCCAGGCGGGTGCGGCAATCCTCGCACCCACCGAGATGAGTTTCAAACGCCTGCCGCGATTCGCTAGCAAGTTCTCCGTAAAGGTAGAGAGCCAGGTTTTCGTCAATCTCCATGCAGTTCATAACAGGACTCCAATTTCGTTCGTGCCGGCATTCACGCCCTGGTTTGGGTCAAAGATGGGGGCGAAAAGCCGCATCTTTCATCATCCCTCTAAACCAAGTCACCCAACTCGAGTCGCAATTTCTGCGTGGCGCGGAACAGTGAGTTTTTGGCGGTCTCTTCACTGGTCCCGCAGAGTTCGCCGATGGCGCGCAGGCGCAGGCCCTGGAAGTGGCGCAGCTCAAAGACCATGCGCTCGCGGGGGCCCAATCGCCGGAGAGCCTTCTCAATGCGCCGCCGGATTTCTCCCGACCGTAGGGACTTTTCCGGGTCGCGCGAGGGCTGGTCGTCAGCGATGGTAAGGAAGAAATCCGTCTCACCTTCTTCGGACTCCGGAGCCTGCACTTCTTCACGGGTTTTTTGACGCCGAAGGTAGTCGAAGCAAACATTCATCACCACGCGATAGAGCCAGGTGGAAAATTGCGACTCAAAACGGAAGCGCGTGAGGGAACGGTAGATTTTCAGAAAAGCTTCCTGGTACAAATCGCGAGCTTCCTCCTGCGATTGCACCACTTTCAGGACCAGCCGCAGGACGTGCTGGTCGTAAAGGCGCACCAGTGCGTCGAAGGCGGCACGATCGCCGCTTTGCGCCCGTCGGATGAGCGCGCTTTCGTTTTCTCCCGTCAGAGTTGAGCTCTGCGCGGGAATGTTGCCGGCTAGCGTCAAGCAGCCATCCATCACGGAAATGCTCGTACCGTCCTTCACTGAGTATGACGCACGAGTTGGCTTAAGGTAAGCACTTCGAGGGATAAATCGCAAGCCTGCCCCTAGGCGCCGGTCATTCCCGCGAAAGCGGGCATCCATACTCGTAAATCTTTGGAGATGCGGTCACCTTGGCGACACTGGATTCACGCTTTCGCGGGAATGACCGGCGCCTCGAATGATCTCTGAGTCCGAATGGCACGGCTAACCCTTCGCGGTCAACCTTGACATTCGGCGGGGGGCGGCATACTTTTATTTTTTGAATTCAAGTTTCAATCGGTTTCGGCTATTTCGGATGCCCAGCCAGGCTTTGCTTGCCATTAGAACATAACTTCATCGTCGCAAAAGGACATCATGGGCAGACATGGACGGATTTGCAGGTTTGGGCGCGGGTTGTATTTCGCAACCGCATGTGTTTTTCTGGCGCCGGTTATCTTAAAAGGCCAGAGCGCAGAGGAGGCAAGTCTGCCAAAAGTCGAGCTGCTGTGGCCGGGCGGCGCGCCGGGCGCGCTGGGCAATGCGGACACGGACCGCCCCACACTTACCATTTATCTCCCTGAGCATGCCCAAGCAGCGGGCTTCGGCGTGGTGGTTTGCCCGGGCGGTGGTTACCAGAACCTGGCCATGGATCATGAAGGCAAACAAGTGGCGGAATGGCTGAACGGTTTGGGCGCGGCCGCCTTTGTGCTGAAATACCGCCTGGGCCCGCGCTATCATCATCCGGTGGAGATGGAAGACGGGCTTCGCGCCATGCGTTTTGTGCGGTTCCACGCCGCCGATTATGGGATTGCTCCCGACCGCATTGGCATCTGGGGATTTTCTGCCGGAGGACATCTGGCCTCCACGGTGGGCACGCATTTCGACGGAGGAAATCCCAACGCCGCCGATGCCATCGAGCGCGTGGGTTCCCGGCCGGACTTCATGGTGCTGGCCTACCCGGTGATTACGTTCACCACGCCCTACGCTCACAAAGGTTCTATGCGGAATCTCCTGGGCGATAACCCAGACGCGAAACTGGTGCACCTGCTTTCAAACGAACTTCAAGTGACGCCGGAGACGCCGCCCACTTTCCTGTTCCAAACCACCAACGATGAGACCGTTCCGGTGGAAAACAGCGTGCTGTTTTATGAGGCGTTGCTGAAAAATCACGTGCCCGCGGAAATGCACATCTTCGAGCGCGGGCATCACGGCGTGGGCCTGGCGCAAAACGATCCGGCGCTCTCCCATTGGCCGGAATTGCTGGCCCAGTGGTTCAGAACGCGAGGACTGCTCAAGTAGACGCCATCAACAATAACCAGCCCCATTGCCATTCCAAGGAGGCCGCCCCAGAGACCGACCAGAGCCTGTCCTTCGTCCCTCAGCAGTCATCCCGAGCGGCAGCGTGGGATCTCGCTCCGAGGCCGGATTCCTCGCTGCCGCTCGGAATGACATGACGAGGTAATATTTTTTGGCAAAGCCACGCTTGGAATGACATGAGGAGGTAATGTTTTTCGGCAGGGCCACGCTCGGAATGACATGACGAGGGCAAGGTTATTCGACAAACTTTTAGAGTTCAATGGTCGCGCGCACGGCCGGGTCATTGGGGGCGCGATCGAGCACGAAACCAAGCCGGGTGAGCAGGCGCTGCATTTCGATGTTTTCCGTCAGGGTATAGCCCAACATGCGCTTCAACTTCTCGTCGCGCCCGATCTGAATCATCCGCTTCATCAACTCTGATCCCAATCCCAATCGCTGATATTGGTCCGCCACTATCACGGCAAATTCCGCCGAGGGCGCGGTGTGATGTTTGGTCAGGCGCCCGACGGCCAGGATATCGTGCGCTCCCGTCTGCGGATCTTTGCGGTCGGCTACCAGGGCAATCTGGCGGTCGTAGTCAATAAAGCAGATTCGAGTGAGCCGCTCGTGGGCGATGCGCTGGCTCAGTTGCAGCGCCCCGAAATAACGGAAATACACCGTGCGCTCGGAAAGCGATTGATGGAAGCGGACCAGTAGCGGCTCGTCTTCAGGACGGATGGGGCGAAGGGTTACTTCCGTCCCATCCTTCATTTTCCACGGGGAGACATATTGATTGGGATAAGGCCGGATGGCAGGCTTGGGCAAGGTGGCGTCGTCCATTTCGGCCGGGTGCAACACGATGCGCGCGTCCAGAGCCAGCAACTGTTCCGGCGAGACCAGTAGCGGGTTGATGTCGATTTCCTTGATGCGGGGCTGCTCCACCACCAGGTGGCTGAAACGGACCATCAATTCCGCCAGGGCATCAAGATTGATCGGCTTGCGACCCCGCACGCCTCGCAGGGCGGTGAAAATTTTTGTCTGTTCCATCATGCGCCGCGCCAGCGTGGTGTTGAGCGGCGGCAGCGCCAGAGCGCGGTCCTTGTAGACCTCCACCAATTGTCCTCCCGAGCCGAAGAGCAGCACTGGACCGAACTGTGGATCAAAGCTGCTGCCGAGAATCACTTCGTAGCCCGAGACTTTCACCATGGATTGCACGCTGACACCAAGAAAATTTCCCGGTCCGGTTTTTTCTTTCACCGACTTTTCAATTTCCCGGAACGCTCGGCGCACGGAGTCTTCGTCGCGGACGTTCAGATGCACTCCATTCACGTCGGTTTTGTGCAAAATGGTTTCCGAGTGCAGCTTGACCACCACGGGGTAGCCGAATTCGCGCGCCAGTTCCACCGCCTTGTCCTCGGTCTTGGCAGGGCGGGTGGGCACGGTGGGGATGTTGTAGGCGGCGAGCAGGCGCTTGGATTCTACTTCGGTGAGGTTCACCCGCCCGGTCTTGCGCGCCCCCTGAATGATTTCAGTGGCGCAGTCGAGGTTGGGGCGAACTTCTTCCGGGGCCGCGATCTGCGAGGGCGTCTCATAAATGCCGCGCAGGTTGTAACTGTACTGCCACATGTATTGGAATGCGCGCGCGGCGGCATCGGGAAAAGCGAAGATGGGAATATTGGCCCGGTTCAGGATGGCCTCGCCGGCGGCTACTTCGGGCCCGCCCATCCAGCTTGCCAGCACGGGCTTGCCCTCAGTCTTGGCGTAGGGCCTTAAGTGTTCGGCCGTCTGGGTGGGATCCGTCATGCCTTGGGGCGTGAGGACCACCAGCAAGCCGTCGCTGGCGGGATCGTGCGCTACAATCTCCACCGCTTTGGCGTAGCGGTCGGGCCCGGCATCGCCCAATATGTCCACCGGGTTGTTGTGGCTCCAGTGGGGAGGAAGCAATTTGTTCAAGTGCTCGACGGTCTCGCCGGAAAGTTCCGCCAGCTCCCCGCCACTCAGGATGAGGGCGTCCGCGGCCAGCACTCCCGGCCCGCCCGCGTTGGTCAAAACGGTCAGGCGCGGTCCCTTGGGCCGCGGCTGCTTGGCCAGGATGTCCGCCATGTGAAACAGGTCGCCGATGGTGTCCACGCGCAGCACGCCGCAACGGCGGAAGGCCGCGTTCAGAACGTCATCGCTGCCCGCCAGCGCTCCAGTGTGGGAAGCGGCGGCTTTGGCGGCGGCGTCGGTGCGGCCTGCTTTCAGAATGATGATGGGCTTGGTGAGCGCCACTTCACGCGCGGCGGAGAGAAACGAGCGCGCGTTGCCAATCGATTCCATGTAGATGACGATGCTGCGCGTGTGGGCATCGTCGCCGAGATAGTCGATCAGGTCGCCCCAATCCACATCGAGCATGGAGCCGATGGAAATGAAAGCGCTAAACCCCACATTCTCGCCCAAGCTCCAGTCCAGCACGGCCGTACATAAAGCGCCGCTCTGGCTGATAAAGCCCACGTCACCCGGACGCGCCATGGCGCTGGCGAAAGTGGCATTCAAGCCGGTGCGCGGCGCCATCACCCCCAGGCAATTGGGGCCGATAATCCTCATGCCGGTGCGGCTGGCTTCCTCCATTACCTGGCGCTCGAGGTCCACGCCCGCCGCGCCACTCTCCTTGAACCCGGCGGAAATAATGATGGCGCTGGGGACGCCCACCTCCGCGCACTGGCGTATCACTCCGGGCACCGCGGGTGCAGGCACCACGACAACCGCGAGATCGATTCTTTCCGGCACGTCGGCGACGCTCGGGTAGGCCTTGATTCCCAGAACGCTGTTGCGTTTGGGATTGATGGGAAAAACCGTGCCGCCAAAAGGCGTTTGAATCAGATTCCATAAAATCGTTCGGCCTACGCTTCCGGCGGTTTCCGTGGCGCCAATCACCGCCACCGACTGAGGCGAAAAGAAAACATCCAGCGGCCTGACCCGGGGGCGGGGTGCTTCCTTCGATTTTTCTCTCACAGGAGTCATGGGCAAGACCTCATTTCCCACCTGCTTGTGTGCTTCAATTGATGATACACCCGCCGATGGGATCTTGAATCGTCTTCAGTTTATCCATGTTCGTGGTATTGGGGATTTGCCGCTGTGAGACCTGTCACGCGCGGCGGTGCGCGCCGTCACAGGCAAACATCACTTGGGAGCGGCGACGGTTGGAACTTGCACCAATTGCACGAATTGCTTCAGGTCGCTTGAGCTAACGTCGGACGCCGCCCAATATGTCATCCCGGCTTGGGTCCAGTGAATCAGGTTGTAGCCTTGTCGCATCTCCGCCCCCTGCCCTGAGTCATTTGTAGCGGGCCAGATAAATAGATTGATAAAATGTTTCCGGCGCTGATAAACCAGCGCTGCCACCGGTCGATTTTCCAGATAATCGAGGCGCCCGCCTACCAACGGAAATCCTTCCCGGGCCAAATCCACAACGGGAGGAGAGAAATCGAGCTTGCCGTTGAACCAGGGCTTGACCGTGTGCTGGTCGGAGGATGGCACGTCCGTGAGGTGGTTGGCCATGAGCGAGCGCACATGGCTGGCCAGGACTTGCCTGGCCAGGAGTTCATCACCCGAGGGCGGCCGCGAAACGCGCAGTACGCTCCACCCGATCACCACCATAAGCGCCATTGTGCTAACTGCCCCCGCCCACTTCAATGCCGGAAGCCGAAAGAGGGTGTAGCGCTCCGACGCACCTTCTCCCCCTTTTCGCACCGACGACTGAATTTGCCGGCGAAGGTTCTGCGGTGCATTGAAACGGAGTGAGGTGGAGTGCAAAATCCTCTTGAGGCCCTGCTGCGTTCGGAAGGCCAGCGAGCACACCTCGCAGCCTTCGATGTGCCGCTCGATCTCAAGGGTGCGCACCAGGTCCAGCTCGCCGTCGATGTAGCCGTGGATAAGATCCTGCGCTTCCTGGCAGCTCACTTCGGTACTCCTTATTTGACCCCGCGGACCAGGGCGTCCTTCAGCCGATCGCGCGCCCTGGCCAGGCGGGACATCACCGTACCCACCGGTACGCCGGTCACGTCGGCAATCTGCTTGTAAGACAATCCCTCGAGCTCCCGCAGCACCAACGCCTCGCGAAACTCCAGCGGCAATTTCTCCAACGCGTCTTGAAGATGCTGGCGGTCGGCGTTCTTCAGGAACAGTTCCTCCGGGTTCGGGCTCGACGCTTCTTCACGGTGAACTTCCTCGTCGAAGGGAGTAGAAAGTTCCCCGGCGCGGTTCTTGCGCAGCCACGTATAACACGTGTTGCGCACGATGGTGAGCAGCCACCCGCGCCCGTCCATGCCATAGAATCCCGCGAAGAATTGAAAGGCCCGCATATAAGCTTCCTGCACCACATCTTCGGCGTCATGTTCGTTGCGCGTCAGCCACCGCGCCAGGTTATAAGCCGCGTCCAAATGCGGCAGGACGGCCTGCTCGAAACTTCCGATTTTGTTCGCTTCCTGCAACGGCGAGTTTCACCTCTAATTCAGTCTATCCAAGATAAGACCCGCGTGCGTGCGATTTTATTCCCGAAGCTAAATAACCCTAATTCTCAGGAATATTCTGGCTGGCCATGCAGTAAGGCACTGTGAAGGCGGATGAAAGGACTGCCGCGAATCAGGGCACCAGAATAAAAGGAGACGCATCATGCCGAGGAAAGGTTTCTACGTTAGCCAGGACAATATCATTCATCACAACCACAACGCCGATGGCGTTGACCGCCGCGGATTCCTGAAATGTATGGCTTGGGCGGGCACAGGAGCGCTCTGTGTGATCAAGGGCGGACTTCTGAGCTCCTATGCGCTCGGCCATCTGCCCAAGATGCACGAAAAGCACATGATGGGCGAGTTGAGCTTCGTGCAGATCAGCGACAGCCACATGGGATTCAACAAGGCGGCAAACCCGGACGTGGCCGCCACGCTGCAAGTGGCGATCGATCGAATTAACGCCCTGCCCACTCCACCCGCCTTTATTCTTCACACGGGTGACATCAGCCATCTGTCCAAACCCGCCGAATTCGACACGGTGGATCAAATGCTGAAAAGTGCCAGCGCCAAAGATGTGTTTTTCGTTCCGGGCGAGCACGACGTCCTCACCGACGACGGAAAATATTACCTGGAACGATACGGCAAGGCGTCCCAGGGCAGGGGATGGTACAGCTTCGACACAAATGGAGTGCACTTCATTGGTCTGGTCAACGTCGTGGATCTCAAAGCGGGCGGGTTGGGTACGCTCGGTACGGATCAACTCGAGTGGCTCGAAAAAGATGTCAAGCGTCTGAAGAGCAGCACGCCCATCGTGGTCTTCGCCCACATCCCCCTCTGGACTGTATATCCCGACTGGGGCTGGGGAACAGACGACAGCGCCCAGGCGCTTTCCTATCTGAAACGCTTCGGATCGGTCACAGTGCTGAATGGCCACATCCACCAGACCATGAAGAAAGTGGAAGGCAACATCACGTTCCACACAGCGTGCTCGACCGCCTTCCCGCAGCCTGCGCCCGGCTCGGCGCCCTCACCGGGCCCCATGAAAGTGCCCGCAGATCAGCTCCGCAGCGTGCTGGGCGTGACCGATGTGAACTACATCGAGAGCAAACATTCGCTGGCCATTGTGGATTCATCGCTGGTGTAAGAAAAGTAGAGGAGTCCTTTAGGGCGGCGCGCACCCTTCCAAATGACCCGGAACGAGATGCCGGGCTGAAGCCCAACGCTACTCAGTTTGTGATTCGATCCTTAACCTTTGATTTTTAATTTCATTCAGGAGGATTTTCGAAATGAAAAAGTTACTTCAGAGTTTTACCACGGCAACTTTCGTTCTGCTGGGCTTCGGCATATTGAAATCCAGCCCTGCAACATCCGGCGCAAACAGCCAGAAAAATTCGAATCCGGGATACAGCGTCAACATAGACAACTTCAGTTTTGCTCCTGCAACGCTAACGGTCCCGGTTGGGGCGAAGGTGACCTGGACCAACAAGGACGATGTGCCGCACACGGTGGTGAGCACCAACAACGCGTTCACCCACTCGCCAGCGCTGGACACAGACGAGAGTTTCACTTATACCTTTACCAAATCCGGAACCTATGAATACTACTGCTCGGTTCACCCAAAGATGTTGGGCAAGATCGTGGTGAACTGACCGTGACAAAAGGAATTCAGAATGAACCCGTTTGACTTGAAGTGCGCGCTGCTCGCCAAACACGCTCAACACGTAGTGGTGATCCATTTCCCGATTGCGCTGTTCACGGCCAGCGTCTTCTTCGATCTTCTGGCGCGCTGGAGACGGGACAAGGCGCTCGCCACTGCCTCCTATTACAATCTTGTTGCAGGAGCGGTCGCAGCCCTGCCGGCGTTGGCGACGGGACTTATCGCCTGGCAGTGGCTTCTTGAGGGGGAGAAACTGAAGGGCAATCTGCTGCTCCACTTGATCCTGGGGCTCACCTCCGCCGGGCTGATTTGGCTGCTTGCCTGGTGGCGAACGCGGCAGCGGAGAAGAACTGAAGAACGGTTAACCATACCTTATCTTACTGTCGAGTTGCTCGCCGTCGTCATGATCGCATTGACGGGGCATCTCGGCGGCATCTTGAGCGGCGTCGAAATTTCCCCGTAAGCCACCGCCGATAGAGTTGGCTTGCCACCCTTTCATCCCCTCTCGACCTCTCTGGCACAATTCCGTCCTGGACTCGAATGCAAGTCACGCCCGCGCGCGCCGGCGCATCCAATAAAGGATAAAATCAAAGGAGGTACGGCTTATGTTTGTCATAACAGGTGCGACAGGAAATACCGGAAGGGTAATCGCGGAAAAGCTGCTGACGCAGGGGGAAAAAGTGCGCGTGATTGGCCGGGACACGGGGCGGCTGGCGCGGTTGGTGACGAAGGGCGCGGAAGCCTTCACTGCCGACATTACCGACGCGACGGCGCTGACCAAAGCTTTGAGCGGCGCCACGGCCGTGTATGCGATGGTGCCACCCAACATTGCTTCTTCGGATCCCCGGGGTTATCAGGAAAAGGTTAGTGATGCGCTGGCGCGGGCGCTCGGTCAGGCTCACATCACGCACGCAGTGGTTCTGACCAGCGTGGGCGCCGATAAAGCCAGCAAGACCGGCCCAGTGACAGGTCTTCATAATCTGGAGCAGAAACTGAACGCGGTGGCGGGCCTGAACGCCGTCTACCTGCGGGCAGGCTATTTCATGGAGAACCTGCTTCCCCAGGTGGATGTGATCAGGAATTTCGGGATGGTGGGCGGGCCGCTGCGCCCGGACCTGCGTGTGCCCATGATTGCCACGCGCGACATCGGCGCCGCTGCCGCCGAGATTCTGAGGAAACGTGATTTTACCGGGAAGCAGTCGCGCGAGCTGCTCGGCCAGCGCGATTTGGATTACAAGGAAATAACGTCGGTAATCGGCGAAGCAATCGGTAAACCCGGCCTCGCCTATTCACAGTTGCCGCCCCAGCAACTGAAGCCTGCGCTGACCCAGATGGGCATGTCCGCCCCGATGGCTGACCTGCTTCTGGAAATGGCGGAGGCGCTCAACTCCGGATACATGGTGGCGCTCGAGCGGCGCTCCAAAGAGAACACTACGCCCACTTCCATTGAGGCGTTCGTGGCGGAAGTGTTCGTGCCCCGCTTTCAAGGCAAGGCGGCCAGAGCGTAAGATAAAATGGCCTTGTAGGGGGAGGGCTTGCCCTCCCCCTACGAAGACGAAATCTTAGAGATGTGATCCCTCGCGTCACCGGTCCGTCAGACGCTCGCCGTGCCGGTGGCGGCGTCCCAGGTCACTTTCTTTCCGGAGCGGTAGGAAATATTCACCATATGTCCGGCGGAGGCGGCGTAGTTGCCGACCACGGCGTTTTCCGAGCATTCTTTGCGCGTGCGGACGCAATCAAAGAATTCCGCCATGTGTACGGGAACGGCGTCGGTCTTGTCCTCGAAGGAAGACGCTTCCCACTTGGAAGTAGCCTTCGCCTCCTCGCGGTGATTGCCTTCATTCCAGAACTGCTCCTGCATGGCTTTGGGCCAGCTATCAATGGAATATTGGTAGCCCTCGCGGTGTTTTTCCGGCGTCAGGCTGAGGGCATTGCCGCCGAGAACCAGCGAGCCATCGGTGCCGAGAAATTGCATGCCTTGCTCGGCGGTGCTGGCGTTGTTGAACGTGGATGACATGTTCACATGGAATCCGTCGTATTCGAAGAGCGCGTCCAGCGTGTCGGGGACCTCGCGCCCGTCTTTCCGAACCAGGATGCCGCCCGTCGCCACGACATTTTGGGGCATCTTGACGTCCATGATGAAGTGGATGGAGGTGATGAGATGGACGAAAAGATCGGTGGTGATGCCGCCGCTGTAGTCCCAATATTTGCGATAGCGGAAAACGCGCTCGGGATCGTACGGCCGCTGGGGAGCCGAGCCGAGCCACTCCTGCCAGTTGAAGTTCACGCCATCTTGAAGGTCCATGGGAATGGGATAGTTCCACGCTCCGGTGGAGCTGTTGCGATTATAGGACGCCACGATTTTTGTGATCTGTCCCAATTGGCCGGAAGCGACAATCTCCCGCGCTTTCTTTTGCAAAGGTGAGGAGCGGCCCTGGCTGCCCACCTGCACCACGCGATGATTGCGCCGGGCGGCTTCAATAATTTTGGGGCCGTCTTCAATGCTATGCGTCATCGGCTTCTCAATGTAAACGTCCTTACCGGCATCGAGCGCGGCCAGCGCCATGGGCAAGTGCCAATGGTCGGGTGTGGCAATGATCACGGCGTCGATGTCCTTGCGGTCGAGCACGCTCTTGTATTTACAGAAGCAAGTCTCGATTTTTCCGTCTGTCGTTTCTTTGGAGCGGTCCAAGTGGCCCTGGTAAGTGTCACAAGCCACCACCAGGTTGGCCTGCCCGGTGGCAATCGCGGCGTTGGTGAGGATGTGGCCGCGAATGCCCACGCCGATAAATCCGATGTTGACCCGGTCCGAGGGGCGGGCAGGTTTCATCGGCAAGGGGGCCGCTGCCAGCGGCATCCATCTGCCATTCAAAAAATAGCCCAAGCCGGCGGCGCTTGTAGCGCTCCGCCGAATGAAGTCGCGTCTCGTCAAATTCTGTTTTGCCATCGCCGTTTCCTCCCTCAAAATCTTATTAACGCGCTAACGAAAAGCGTCTGATTGATCTCAAGACCGTGCGAGATACTTTCTCCGTCGATTGACGGATCAGGATGACATGGTTGGGACTTTATCTTCATCCTGTTAAAAAGGACCCCGATACCAGGGCTTCTTTACCTCCGCCACGACATCCGGCGGCAGAGTGAACGAACTCGAACGCGCCACCACGCGCTTGAATGAATTTGGCGCGGGATCGGGTTGATAGTACACCACCAACAGGTTCGGACGTGCTGCCAGAATCTGCGCGGCGCGCGCCGGGCCCAGGACGTAAAAAGCGGTGGAAAGCGCCTCGCTTTCCATGCTGTTAACGGATGTGACCGCCGTGGAGAGCATACCTTCCACGGGCCAGCCCGTGGCCGGATTCATGATATGCGAATAGGTTTTGCCGTCAAGGGTGAAGAAGCGGACGTAATTTCCCGAGGTCGAGATCGAGCAATTCTTAAGGAGAATGGTGTCCGCGACTTTGGCGGCGTCAAACGGGTCGCGCAATTTGATTGCCCAAGCGCGCTCACGGGGTGGCGAACCCAGAGCATAGATGCTGCTCATGCCGCTTGAAACCAGTGCGCTGCCCACATTGTAGCCTCGCAATATCTCCACGGCCCGATCGATGGCGTAGCCCTTGGCGATCGCGCCCAGGTCGAGTTCAACCTGTTGTTTGTCAAAGCACACGGTGCGGGCCACCGCGTCAGTCTTTACATGCTCATGCCCTGTGGATTTGAGGATCTGCGCGATCTCTGCCGGTCCAGGTATGCGGCCTTCCTGGCGAAAGAATCCCCAGGACTTCATCAGCGGGCCGATGGTGACATCAAATGCTCCGTGGGTTTCCCTGCTCACGCTGAGGGCATACTGAATCAGCGCAAAAAGTTTTGGCTCAACTATGA
The DNA here is from genome assembly GCA_035946625.1 of Terriglobia bacterium. GTDB lineage: Bacteria > Acidobacteriota > Terriglobia > UBA7540 > UBA7540 > DASYXZ01. Next base: position 14,551 of record DASYZE010000058.1, read on the forward strand.
TGCTATGCTTCGCTGCGTTCCGGTTGAGGTGGGCAATCTCGCTATCGTAGCGAAATTTACTCATCTGCTGCTCGAGCCGGTCGATCTCCTCGAAGATTTCGTTGACGACGGCGGCCAGGAACTCGCCATCGGGGCCGTAGGCGGCCACATCAAAGGTGGTCCCCATGGCATCGTGCGAGTCCTGGTAGCGGGAAGCTGAAATATTTTTGTCCGGAAGGTCTGAGGAAGAAGGCAAGGATTGCTCAAGTTGCATGGCGCCAATCCATCACCATTGCATTTCGCCGTGAAAGAATTTGGAACCCATCAAATTCTCCCATTAACCTCGAGCGCCAAATCCCCGCAGGGGGGATTAGGGGACGGGCCGTTACGCAGTGAGGAAGTTCGCGTCGGGCTGAGAGCCCGCCCCCGGTGAGCTTGTTGGTGGCCCAGTTCATGCCGCCTGGGCTTGTGCGGGCCAGAACACTTTCTGGCCCGAGTCGATGGCGCGGTTGGCGTAAATCACCGCCAGGGCATCCGCCAATCCCACTTCGACGGGCGCCGCAACGGGCTGACCATCACGAATGCTGGCAAAGAAATTGTGGAGCTCGGACCAATTGGGATTGTGCGGCTCGTCGTCATTGTAGATACCCAATGAGGCCAGCCAGTGCTTGGCATAAAGGAGCTCGCGATCGATGAACCCGTTGTCCGGATCGTCCTGATCGGGAAAGATCGGAATTCCTTCCTGGACGGCGTGTTTGGTCACAGTTGCGCCGGCCCACCAATTCTCTTTGGCTGAAACCTTGGAGACTTTTGCCGCTTTCTCCCGGTAATACATCCCGTGGCCAATGGTGATCACGAGCGTGCCGCCGTCGCCCATGATTTGTTCGTTGTATTCGTAATGGGCGTTACAAAGGATGGAGCTGTAGAGTAGTTTTTGGCCTTTGGGATATTCAAAGATCGCTTGCACGTTGTCATTGGTCTCGCGGCCGTCTTTCCAGTGATTGATGCCCCCGTTGCCCATCACGGAAACCGGCTCGGCGCCCAGAGCCCAGTTAATCACATCGATTTGATGGGAACCGAGTTCCGCCATCAGACCCCCGGAATACTCGCGGTACAATCTCCAGTTAATCTGCCGTTCGAGCTTGGCGTCCACCACCGGCCGCCGCCAACTGTTGTTGCGGTGCCATTGGGCGCGGAAGAAGGTGAGATTGCCTAGCGCGCCTTTGCGGATCATCTCCATCGCCACCCGGTAGAGCTGGCTCGACCGGCGTTGCAAACCCACTTGCAGGACCTGCTTGGGATGCGCGGCGGCAGCCTGCCGAACCAATCCGGCCTCTTCCTCCTTGAAGACCATGCACTTTTCCACAAACACGTGTTTGCCGGCGTCCAAAGAATCGAGCACCATTTGCGCGTGCAGATTGAGCGGGGTCGCGATCAAAACCGCGTCAATATCCTTCTGATCGAGCAGTTCCTTGTAATTGACGTAGGTGCGGGGATTAGTTCCGCTGGCTTCCACGCCCTTCTTCAAATTGATGGGATAGATATCGCAGGTGGCCACGCACTTTCCCGCCGGAAGGGTTGTAAGCGCCTTAAACAGGTCCATGGCGCGGCTTCCGGTGCCGATAAACCCATAACGCACGGGATCGCTTAAGGGAGCGGCCAATATCGAAGGAGCGCCCACCGCGGGCAAGGTTGATGTTGCCGCGACCACCGCTGCGGTCTTCAGGAAATCGCGCCGGGTTACGTCCTGTTCCCTTTCCATAACTAAAATTCCCCACTCCAACTAACCGGCCCTTGCCACTTCCCCAATCTCGATGAACAAGCTACCGCGAAACGCAAAAACCATGCTGTGACGTAAATCACCTATGTTTGTGTTCGAGGTCACGCCGTGGTTTGGCTGGTTGGGCCGCAGTTCGGGCAGGAATGGCGCTGGGATGGGATTCCCCATCACGGGCGGACGGACGTCGGATCAAGGTTGAATGGAGACGTATCGACCGTCGATGACTTTATGGAGGGACGCTGCATGGAGTTCGAGAACACGGAGGAGGGAATTCGCGTCGAGGCGGCCCCAGCCGAGATCCCTGCCCAGCATGCCATCGGAAAATTCAAGCAACAGGTCTTTGCTCAGGGCCGACGCTGCGCCCAGCGGTCCAGTGAGATGAACGGACCCTCCAGTTGCGGAAAATTAGATCCGGCTGGAATTGGAGAAAGGGTGGAGTCATCTACGCGGCGTCGACGTAGTTCACGCCGTGGGTTCTTCCCACGGGAGTCTGAGCGGACCAGAGGATTGTGCCTTTGGTTTCCGCGGGTTTTCTGCTGTCCGCAAAAGGGAAGCCGATGAAGACGGAATCGCCGATTTTAAAATCGCGTGAACTGACGAAGGCGAGCCCGCCCTTTGACACGTCAAGGGTCTGGACGGCGTCCACCACGCCACGGCTGTCGCGGACGTATACGCGCATCGTCAATTCCAGGCGGCGTACTTTTCGCGTCTGGGCACCCGAAGGCGCCTGATTCGCCTTCCGCGAGGCGCCGGATTCGGCCGGCGCTGGAGCCTTGGGTTTCCATCGGGTGGTTTGCGCACAGCGAGTGCAGTGATGCGAAATCATGCCGAGGGAGAGCAGCAGGCCGAATTCCATCGAGGTCAAGGCACTGTAGGCTATATTCTTGCACGTCCCGCATTCAATCAAGACCTTGGGGTGGACTTCCTCCGCGGGTTGGTTGAACTCAATACCCCAAATATTGATCTCGGGATGGGTGGCCTCCACCCGCCACTCCCACCTTTCTCCAAATACCTTTTCCCCGCCCGGGACCATGCGAAATCCCTCTTCGATCCCGTTGCTCTGGTTCTTGATCAGGACGAGCGCGCCGGGCAACAAAGTGTGCGTGAGACTGATGCAAGCGCCATGCACGTTGATGCTGACCGTCACCGTTTCCTCGACAAACGGAAGACCTTGTTGATCTGTACCCGTCACGCGAATGGGCACGGGCCACAGTATGCGATCGCTTCTTCGCCCGCCGAGCGGCCGGGCGTACTCGTTTCGTTCAGTCATCCTGGCGCCCTCCTTCGCGGGAGCAACTTAATGAAAATCGGCGCGCACGAATCGTTCAAGTTCCGACCCGCGTGCAGAGCAAAGGGTCGCATGAGGAAACCGCCGTCCCGCACCGCTCAATCCAAGCTGGTCAGCTTGCCTTCCAGGTCCGCCAGAGCTGCGCTCAGGATGTCGCGGTAGCGGGGATTTTGCGTGGCTTCGAGGTCGCGCAAAACCCTGGCACGAGCCAGTCGCAGACCATCTTTCTTTCGTTTCAGGTCGGCTTGGGCGGAAGTCACATGCTTTTTGGCATCAGGGGAACGGTCGGTGGCAAATGCTTCCATTTGTCCTTCAACGGACTTGCTTTCCCAGCCTCGGGCCATAAGTCAAATTCCGGTGAGAACCACCCCCCCAAAAATCTGGTGATCCAAACCCGGGGGGAGCCGTGCTTGGATGATTATAACAGATTCGCCGCCCTCTGGGGTAAGACAGAATCTCCGACGACGACCGCTTGCCGGAAATGCGGTCACTGGGGGGCCCGCGGGAACCCGACCGGGTGAAAGCGGCGTGACCCACAACGCAGCCGCCCCGCGATTCACCCAACTTTGGGGCGCCCGACGCGCGCCAGGAAATCCGCTCGCCGTCCGTAAAATCAGGCATAATGTCGCGGATGTCCTCTCCCTCCGTTCTCAGGCGCATCGCCCAATCCACCGGCATCGTGATGGCGAGCGTTCTGGCCAGCCGAGTGCTCGGCTTCTTCATTTATTGGACAGTCGCCCGCCAGGTCGGCTCGAATGCTATTACGGACGTCTATTATGCCGCGTTCACCCTGCCTGATTTTTTGAATTATCTTGTCGCCAGCGGTTCCTTGAGCCTGATTTTCATTCCCGTCTTCACCAAGTACATGGCCGAAAAGCGCGAAGAAGAGGCCTGGCACGTTTTCTCCATCGTCGTGACCTTTATGGGTCTCCTCCTGGTCACGCTGGTGGTTCTGGCGGAGATCTTCGCGCCACAATTGGTATGGCTGCTGGGCCCCGGCTTTCATCCCGAGCAGAAAGTGCTCCTTATTTTCCTCACCCGTTTGATGTTGCCGGCCCAGATCTGTTTCTATCTCGGCGGGATTCTGAGCGCTGTTCAGTATGCCAAGGCTCAATTTGTGGTCCCTTCTTTTGCGCCCATCATTTACAATCTGGGCATCATCTCCGGCGGAGTGTTGCTCGCCCCCCGGATCGGAATCGCGGGATTTTCCGTGGGCGTGGTCGCGGGTGCGGTTTGCGGAAATTTTCTGCTGCAGGTGTATGGCGCGGCACGAGCCGGCGCTCGCTATCGCCCCAGCCTCGACCTGAGCCATCCCGGCTTCCGGCTGTTTCTTAAGCTCGCCATCCCCATCATGCTGGCGCTTTCGGTGGCCTTTACCGACGATTGGGTGGTGCGATGGTTTGGTTCTTATCTTCAGCCCGCTTCCATTTCGTGGCTCAGCAATGCGAAGAAGCTGATGCGTTTGCCGCTGGGGGTGGTGGGGCAGGCAGTGGGGGTGGCGTCGTTTCCGTTTTTGGCGCAGCTTTACTCCCAAGGAAAATTCGACGAACTGAATCGCACTTTGAATTCAACCTTAAAGGGTTTGATTCTGCTCTTGCTGCCGATTTCCGCCCTGACCATTGCCCAAGGATCGCCGCTGGTTTATTTTGTTTTCTCGTACACAAAAATGCGTCCGTCCGACCTGGACTCGACCGCCGCGACCTTGATGGTCTTCTCCCTCGGCATGTTTGCCTGGGGGGCTCAAAACATCCTGGCGCGGGGATTTTATGCCGCGCATGACACCTTGACGCCAGCCATTGTGGGCACGGCGCTCACATTTGCAACTCTGCCCCTTTATTGGTTCCTCTCGCATCGCCTCCAGCACCTGGGGCTGGCCCTGGCCAGCTCCATCGGAATCATCGCATACACCGCCGCTCTGTTTATGATTCTCACCCGCCGCACGCACAATTCCGATGCGGTTGGATTGCTCCTGTTCTTTTTCAAGGTGGGCATCGCGTCCGTAATGGCCGGCGGCGCCGCCTATGAGCTGGCCGGGTGGCTTGAATCTCGCATCGCCTGGAAAACTTCGCATGGAGCTTTCATGGTACTCGTCATTTCGAGCACTGTCGGTCTCCTGCTCATCGGCATGTTAGCCAAAATCATGCGCGTACGTGAGATTGACTCCTACCTGAACAGGTTGCGTTCCTCCTGAGATTTTGCATCGCGCTCCGGATTCGGAATTATAACGCCCGCCCAGAATGGGATTCATCACGGTGACGAAACTGACCGATAACCGATGTAATGGAAAAGGCGACGAAGCCAGGCGATTGTAGTATCCTGTCTGAAGAGCTAGCTCATCAGAGCATTGATATGGCGCGATATTCTCTCCACCTCGGCGACTGCCTCTCCTGGATGGACAAGCGTTCCGAAAATTCCATCCAAGCCATTGTGACCGACCCGCCTTATGGTTTGAAGGAATACACGTCGCAAGAAAAAATAAAGCTGCGCAATGGGAGGGGCGGGGTCTGGCGAATTCCTCCTTCCTTTGATGGCTGCAAGCGAAGCCCGATTCCGCGCTTCACGGTCCTGAGCGAAAGTGAACGCGGACAGTTGAGCGATTTTTTCTCGGAGTTTGCCCGGCACGCCCTTCGGGTTCTTGTGCCCGGCGGCCATCTTTTTGTCGCCACCAATCCCTTGCTATCACATCTTGTCTACACGCCTCTTATGGAAGCCGGCTTTGAGAAGCGGGGCGAAATTATTCGCCTGGTCAGAACGCTTCGGGGTGGAGACCGCCCCAAGAACGCCCACGGAGAGTTTGCCGATGTTACCGTGATGCCCAGATCCGGCTGGGAGCCTTGGGGACTCTTCCGAAAGGCTTGCGAGGGCCGCGTTCAAGACAACTTGCGCAAATGGAAAACCGGGGGGTTGCGCCGAATTTCCATTGAGGCTCCATTCTCAGATGTGATTCGGTCCGCCCCCACTCGACGAGATGAACGGTCTATTGCGCCCCACCCCTCACTCAAGCCCCAAGCCTTCATGCGCCAAATCGTCCGCGCCGCCCTGCCGTTGGGAGTTGGGACCGTGCTCGACCCCTTCATGGGGGGCGGCGCGACAATTGCCGCTGCGCTGGCGGTGGGATATGACAGTATCGGGATTGAGATCGATCCGGTTTTTTACAAGACTGCGCAGTTGGCCATTCCGCAACTCGCTGGGATTGGATTTACACAAGCGAATATCACACCTTGTCAGTTTGTAGCTTCTGCATAAATCAATTCTCAGGGATGCGCCGAAGCCGATTTGCTCTCCTAATGAAATCGGCGGATGGGCGCTGATTGGGGTCTGGTGGCAGGAATATCGTGCCGAGCGGTTCCCTAAACGCGTCGATTCCGAGCGCGAGGTTGAGCGTTTCGAGCGCACGCAGTTGTGCACGATTGAGCCGCATTCGGTATTGCTCGTCAAGGTAGACTAGTCCCGCGTCAAACGCTCGATGATACGTCGGAGACAGTGCGATACCGTTTCTTACGTGATCCGCGCTTCCGAGAGCTCCCACAGGGAGAATGTGTGCGGCGTCTACTAGCCGGAGCTGAACGCGGGTCACTGCGCAGCGGTTCCCGTATGCAAATAGCACTCGTTGCTTGAACCCTGCGTCCCTGGTCAGGCGGCTGACCTCGACGACCGTCCTTTAAGGGTGCGCGGATGCACTCAAAGGCTGGTCACGAGAGCAACAGGCACTGGAATTGGATCAAGTTGACGAGATCAAGTGCCAGCGCGCCCCGTCAAACTGAATTTGTCCATGACGCTTCAGATATTGCTGCGCGTTCCGAACAAAGTGTTTCCACTTCTTGCCGAAGTGGACTCCCTCGATCACGCGGTCCACCGAGTCGTCGCAAAGATCCGGGTGCAGAAGCTGAACCAAAGGGTGAAGTTCCTCGGTTCGGAGAGGACCCTTGGCGAGTAGGAACTTGATAGTATTTGAGAAAATCGCGTGCGTCGTTTTTCCCTTTGCACGGTGACGCAACAGACGCACGTGGGTCAACTCTAGCTTCTCTCTGAATACACGCCGCGCCTGAGCACGTACCGACCTCTCCGCTCGCTGATGAAGAGCTTTAAGCTCCAGCATTTCCGCCGCAAGTTCTCCGAAATCCTCCATGGTGACCCTCGCGCCCAACGAGGCGTAGCCTTCCAGGTCTGACCGGACCTGCCTGACGAGCTCGCCACCTGCTAGCGCAACACCGTACTCGACATTTCCGCGTAAGCCCGGCTCCGTTAGGTTTCCAGAGGTGACGATCGCCATTTTGCAGTCCGCTACGTATACCTTCGCATGGATACTTGGCAGATGCGTGAGCTCGAACCCCGAGATGCTCCGCCCCAGATCGTTGAGAGCGTCAAGGTCCAAAGCGCCTGCTAACGTGCTCTCGGGCCTAAGATCGGTGATAAGGCTGACTCGGACTGAGCCCGGAAGCCCCCGACGATCAAGTTGGGCAATTATCTGGTCCGTAGCGAAGCGCTTCACGAATGGGGAAGCAATCAGCAGATCTTCATCGACGTGTGAGAGAAGGTTCTGAAGGTTTTCGGTCCAGGGGCTCCGGACCAACGAAACGGCCCCTTGCCTCAGTGTCATGAGGGAGTCCAGAGCACTCGCCGGCGTTCGTCATAGCTGCTGCCGCCGCCTTTAATCCTTGCATACTCTAAGCCCGCAGCCTCGTCCGAGTAAAAACGCTCACAAACGTCACACCTCTCAATACACCGACGTCTATGTTTGTCTGGTGGCCCCGCAAGGATTCCCCGCACGCCCGAAGAGACTGTTCCCAGCTTCTCGCATTCACACCGCATCGAATGTGCCCTCAGTTTACCACTCCTGAAAGACGTGCGCGCATCAAATCAGCACAAGGACCGAAGAAAGGGCCATTGCTGACTTTTGGCAACGGCGTAGTGGAGAACCACCAAACGATATTAACTGCGTCCTTTACGCGAATTCTGCGCACGGTAACCCACTCGGCAGGGCTTGGGAGCTTGGACGGATTCCACCAAAAAAATTCTTGCGCTAGGTAAAGACCCACCTCACGGCAAAGTGTTATGGCGAGTTCAAAGTGGTACAGAGATCGAGTCGGCTGGCCAGGAATCCAGGCGCCGCCAATGTCGATGACGAGGGAGCCGGAGGGTTTCAAAATACGCTTGAACTGTTCCCCAAAGGGCTTAAACCAGCTGACATATTCGTGGCTCTCTACGTTACCGTAAGCTTTCTTGCGGACAAGGCCGAATGGAGGACTTGTGACAACGAGATCGACCGACTTCGACTTCAGCCCGGCCATGTACTCCAAAGAATCGCCGAGGAGCATCTGTCCGTATTTTGTCTTATGGTATGGCACCAAGTCGGTATTGTACCTTAAACAGGAGGCGTGGCGGGACGAGAGGTAATGGAAATTTCTTGCTGTCAGTCCATTGACTTTGGGAGCCATGTCTATTTCCCCACGCAAAAACTTGAGAAAATAATTCCCAGGATGTCGTCCACATAAGTTGTGCCGGTGAGGGTGTCCAGAGGCCGAAGCGCGTCATAGAGGTCAAGCAGCATCATTTCGTGGGGCGTGTGCTCGCTGGCGGCGTGGCGGGCGCGGTCGAGTGCGGCCAGCGAATCCTTGATGAGCTGCTGATGGCGGAGGTTGGTGATCATCTCGCCCTCGCCCTGCGAGTTGTGGGCAGGCGCTGCTGCCTCCAGAATTTTCTTTTTGAGTTCAGGCAGACCTTCGCCGGTCAAAGCGGAAGTCCAAACGGTTTCGAGAGGGCCGTGGACCGCCCCGTCCGCACTGCCGCCGAGCCGCTCGACTTGAGCTTCGGTTAAGCGATGAGGTAAGTCACATTTATTCAGAGCCATCACCAAAGCGCCTAGAGGCCGCAGCTTGTCCCGTAGACTTTCATCCTCGGGCGTCCACCCTTCGGCCGCGTCCACGACCAATAGCCGAAGGTCGGAATCGGCGATGGCCTGAAATGATTTCTCCACACCCATCTTTTCCACTTCATCTTCGGTATGGCGAATGCCGGCCGTATCCACGAAGCGCAGGGGGATGCCATCAATCGCCGCACTTTCCGCCACCAGGTCGCGGGTGGTTCCGGGCGTGGCGGTGACGATGGCGCGCTCCTCATTCAACAGGCGGTTAAATAGGCTCGATTTGCCCACGTTGGGCCGGCCCACCAGAGCGAGGCTCAAGCCCTCGCGAACGATTCTTCCCAATTCGTAGCCCTGAACCAGTTTTTCCAGGTCGGCGCGAATCTTCTCCAGGTCCGCAATCAATTCGGCCCAGCCGGAAACGGGCACATCGTCCTCGGCAAAATCGATGCCCGCTTCGAGCTTGGCAATGAGGGCCAGCAGTTTTTTCTTGTGCGGCTTCAAGCGCGCCGAGACACCGCCCTCCATCTGTTGCGCCGCCACCCGCGCCTGATAAAGGGTGCGCGATTCGATGAGGTCACGAATTGCTTCCGCCTGCGTCAGATCGATGCGGCCGTTCAGGAAAGCGCGCAGAGTGAATTCGCCGGGCTCGGCGGCGCGCGCGCCCTCCGCGAGACAGCGTTCCACCAGGTAACTCAAAATCACGGGCGCCCCGTGGCAGGCGATTTCCACCACGTCTTCGGCGGTGTAGGAATACGGTCGCCGAAAACAGGTGACCACCACCTGATCCAGCGTGCGGCCGGAATCCGGCTCGACGAACTCGCCCACCGTCGCGCGCTGCGTCTCAAGCGCAGGCGCGGCAAAATGAATCAGCCGGGAGGCAATTTCAATGGCCCGCTCCCCGGAAAGACGCACCACGCCTATGCCGCCCCGTCCCGGGGGCGTGGCGATGGCCACAATGGTGTCCTCGGCTGTCGAAGGCCGGATGCTGTCCATGGAATTGCTACTCTACAGGTTTTGAAGGAATCTGGCGAGATCGAGGCTGTAACGAGGGGCTCGGGATTCGGGTCCAGCAATTCGGGAATCGGGTTTAGGCGTGTCATTCCGATCCGTCAGCCGACGGATTGACTCTGACTTCAGGCTACGAAGGGCTCAAAGGCGTGGCGGCCCAAGTGGGAAAGAACTTTCTTCAATACGCTTCTTTTATGATGCCTGCAACCCCGTGGCGGGGACTAGAGCCGGCATTTCGTCCCACGTTCGGCCTTCAAGCTTGCGTCCGGCCTTCTTTTTTCTCGTCCCCCCCCACTGCTTGAAGAAAAACGGAACGCGGGCATCCAGGCACTGGTCACGAATTTCCAGAACCCACTCAGGGTCTATCGGGCGGGCGCCAGGACCGGATTCGCCGCCCACGATCGCCCAATCAATTCCGTCCAGATTCAGGCCTGGCAACGGGCCGAGCAGAGGTTCGAGAGAGAGGAATTTGACGAATGCGCCTGTCCTGCGAAGGTGGTCGATCCGGGGCGCGTATTTAAGGGTTTCCACGCTCACCCCCATCCAGATATGCGGCACCCAGGGAAGCATGGGCGATAGTTCTAACAAACGGTCCGACCGTTTAGTGAGGACCTGGAAAATATGCCAGTCGGCGCGACGCATCACATCAAAAGTCTTGATGATGAATTCCACCGGGACGTCTTTGTGGAACAGATCGCTCATCGAATTCACGAATATGGTTTGGGGCTTTTTCCACTTTAGCGGCAGTTCGAGGGCATTCTCGTGCAGTGCCAAGTCAAAACCCTTGGCGTAGTTGGGCTGGCCCATGGCTTTAAGCCGCAGGGCCATCCGCTCCGCATAGCAATGCTTGCACCCGGGACTGATCTTCGTGCAGCCCGTGAGCGGGTTCCACGTGGACTCCGTCCACTCGATTGCTGAATTCGCTGCCATGGTGCGCTGCCTGGTTAAGAAGAACCTCGCGCCTGAATCTTTATCTGAATAAATTTCGCTGGCCGTGAGAATCGATCCTAACAATCTTACGCCAAAAATCGTTGCCTCTCGGATCTTTGCTGGCAAATAGCAGGTAATAGAGCAGCGCGTTCTTGTCGGTCTTTACTGGAATCAACTCGTTGTCCACAGCGAGGTAGCCCAAACCCTTTAAGTTTTCCAGATACTCGTCGGCGATCTGCTTGCACATTGCGTCGAATGACGTTGGCTCCGCGCGCTGGCTTTCCTGCCATCGGGCACTTCCCATGAAACGGTTCAGCGCATTTTTCTCGGTCTCCGTGTACTGATGGAGGTTCATTCGGATGCCCATGGCCTCAGGGAAATTGATGATAAGGTCAATTTTACGACCCTTCGCAAGGCTCCGGATTGTATCGAAGGCAATGGGGGATACTCCTGTGGGATCGATGAAGGCCAGTCCCAAGCTCCATTCGGGCAGCTTCATATTCGGGATCTTCTCATTGCAATCGCCCCGAACGATTTCCACATCATTCGCTTTCTCCGGGGCACTCACTCTTACTCTTGCTGTGAGCGCCTGATAGCACTCCTCGTCAGCCTCGATGAAGAAATACTTCGCAAAATTGAATTTGAGCGCGATCAGAGGAGAACCGTCGATTTCCTCTCCTGTGTCGCGAATGCGACATTTCCCGGGCCCTGCAAACAGGTCCAAGTAATAGAGCTTGCCCCGCCACTTCGACCCCATACCGACCGTGAAAATTTTCAGATAGTGCTCAAGGTAGTAGAGCTTTTCTTTCGCCCACTTCCCGCTCGCACGAGCTACAAAGCCGTCGCTGCCTGGTTCCGATTTTTGTGACATGGTTATTGACAAATGGTTCTATCACAAGTTCCCCAGACAGGCCCAGGCTAATGCGACGACACGCTCAGTCTCATTAATTGTAGGCGAATACAAAGCGAAAGTCAAGCAACCACAGAAACCCTTAGAATTAACTTGGCCACAAAGCGGCTAGCGAGGAGTTGTGCGCCTTCAGCACTCCTCCGCGGCATTTATTGTTGGAGGTTTGAAATTCCCGGACGTTTACCTAAATGAAGGGCCGCGGATCCCGCCGGCGCGGGATGGACCGCGCTACTGTGCAGAAAAGGCGGCAGCTTCCGCTGCCGCACTCCATGGCGGCGGGCCCGCTGCAAGTGAAGCCCCTACCCGTTGTGCGATTCATGCAGGGCGGCCAGATGCCGCAGCTTGTCCGGATTGCGCACCACGTAGAGCGCGCGGATGACGCCGCCCTCAATTTCGAAGGCGGTGGTCTGCACCGGCCCTGAGGGCGCATCGAGAATGATGCCGGGCAGGCCGTTAATGGCCGCAAAGCGCAGGGAGAAGTCCTCGCGCCAGCCTTTGCGCACCGCGCCCACCAGGAACCGCGCCACGTGATCGGAGCCTTCAATCACATTTAGCGCCGCCGCCACTTTGCCGCCGCCGTCTGACACCGCGCGCACGTCGCTCGAGAGCAACTGCGTCAGCCCGCGGAGATCGCCCGAACGCGCGGCCGCCACGAAGGTGGACATGAGCTGCTCGTGTTTTGCATCGACCCCGCCCGGAAGCACCGGCGGGGCAATAGCGCCGCGCGGCCGCGCTTCGCGCACCCGGGCGCGGGCGCGGGCGGCAAGCTGGCGGCACGCAGCCTCGCTTCGCCCGAGGGCCGCGGCCACTTCGGTGAAGGAGAAATCGAAGATGTCGTGCAGCAGGAAGGCGGCCCGCTCGAGCGGCGAGAGGCGGTCCAGCGTCAACAGCAGCGCGATGGACAAATCCTCCGCCAGTTCGGTGCGGCTGTCGGGTGCCAGCGCCTCCGTGTCGAGAACCGGCTCCGGCAGCCAGGGACCGACGTATTCCTCGCGCCGCGCGCGCGCCGAGGTGAGCATATCGAGGCAAATTCGCGCCGTTGTGGTCATGAGGAACGCTCTCGGGTCATTCACTTTGCCGCGGTCCGCCGAGTGCCAGCGCAAGTAAGTCTCCTGCACGGCGTCCTCGGCGTCCGCCATCGAGCCGAGCATGCGGTAGGCGAGGCCCAGCAGGCGCCGGCGGTACGGCTCAAAGCTGGCAGCCGGATTCGACGTGGCGCCCGCTGAGCTCATCGCGCACGCACCGCCCCATCCGTCGGCGCCGGAACCCGGCCGTGATCAAACGTCACGGCCGTGTTGCCAACAACCACGCGCATGCAGGCCTGGCCGTGGCCCAGTGCGTACTTGACGGTTGGATAGATTCGCGAAGCAGTGATGGCAAAAGCCAGGCTGATGAGGGCAAGCTTTCCCCACTTCTTCACAATGGCCTCGCGATACTCGTCGGCGGCAGCGTCGTGCGCCAGCGTGGCGCGGGTGAAATTCCACACCAGCGCGACCTCCGGCGGCATGGCGGCAGGATCGTCGGCGAGCACGGCGCGCAGAACCGCAGGGCTGACGCCGGCGCGCTCCGCCATGTTGACGCCCAGTTGCGTGCACGGGCCGCAGTCCTCGTGGCGCACAGCGGTGATGCCGGCGGCAAACCATGGCTCCAGTGGGACGCCGCGCCGGAACTGCCCGAGGGCGGCGGCGCGGGAAAACATCCAAGCGGCTCGCGGACTTACGTTGATGATGTCACGCATATAACTTGCGTCGTAATTCCATTCACGCTCGAACTTGTCAATCGCTTTCCGAAGCATCCATTTGACCATGCCATTCCTCCTGTATTCAACAGCAAGACGGGATAGGGCTTCAAAGTGTGACATGACGAAAAAGCCGCAGTGAGTAGTGAGACGTTGTCCGCCCTTCGCCATTACTCCGCGGTATTTATTATTGGATGTTCAAGATCCCTGGATGAATACCGAGTCGAGGGCTCTGTTGTGCCGTTCGGCAAGGCTGAGACTATATCCTGACGACAACCTAAAACAGGTTTCGCGTTGGCTTCTATTTGGGGTGAATTTCACGCGCTGCGCCGGATGACCGGCTTCAAATCGTGGGGTGCGGGCTTGAACATGTTGGCTGAAGTCAGCCCGCATTCCTTCGCCATTTGAATGCCGTAGCCCACGCGGCCCACTTCTTCGCCGTGGGTATTGGAGCCGAATGAAAATTTCAGTCCGGCGGCTTTGGCTTTGCGGATGAATTTCCGGCTGGGGACTTTGTATTCTCCGCAGATTTCGATGGCGATAATGTTTTTGCGGGCGGTTTCGATTAACTTTTCCATGCGTTCGTCGGTCCAGAGCACGCTGTAATTGTGCAGGATGTCGTCGGGCAGAAACGTGGCGTGAGCCAATATGTCGATGGGCTCTGCCATGACTTCAAGATGGTGAGCCAGGTAGCGCTCCATAAAATCCTGCTCGTCGGTGATGACGGCGGCGGGCGTCCAGAGTTTCAGCACGCTCCCGTCTTTCTGGGGCAATTCCATCGCGTCCGAAAGTATATAATCCAGTTGGGCGATCATCTCCCTCGAAAACATTTTGGGCCAGGCCAATCCGTCGCCTTGCATGCCGCGGTAGACAGGCTTGCCCGCCCAGCGTGCGAGAAACTGACGCATGTCTTCATCGTTCTTCATCCCTTCGCCCTCGCCTCCGTGCCCGGCAATGCCGATTTTCACGCCACGCTCGCGCGCCAATTGCAACACGTGCTCGATGGTGGTCCCACCCTCCACGTGGACATGAAAATCGACAATGGGAAAGTCCAGCCCTGTCGCTGCGGACTGCGGCTGTGCGGCCAGCAGACGCGTGAACGGTAAAGTGGAAAGCGCGCTGCTGGCTCCGAGGAAGGAACGTCTTGAAATCGAATGGGTGAACATCGCTGCGGGCCTCCGGGAGTATTTCGCAACGCAGATTACTATGTGTCTGAAATATCAGAAACCAGAGGTCCACGCTAATGTGCTTATTAGTTGCCACAAACGTGGTGGCTTAGAACGTGGATTCAATCCTGATGTCTCATTGTCCGGAGTCCCCGACTGTCGGAGCGTCTCACGGCACTGGGAAAATTGATATAACCTTCACCTTTTGGGTGCGGTGAATGGGAGCAGTGTCCTTTTCGGACGTGATAAATTCTTCGGCCCCCGCGAACACGGCGCATGCAATATGCACCGCATCAAATCCACTAATTCCGGTGCTACACGCTTCTTCGAGGGCGTATTCGAGCAAGGCTGGGCTTGTCGGTATGATTCGACTATTCAACTTGAAAAACTCCGAGCAGAACTCGACCTCAGCCGTTCTTTTGTGGTAGGTACATTTCGGCAAGACCTCAAGACGAACATAGTCGCTGGTCACATACTCGCGGGCAGGATCCACAAGAAATGGGAGAGCTAAGGCAGCCATTGCCGTAGTTCCTTGGGCCGCATAAATGAGAACGCCCGAATCCACGTAGGTCAGAGTCACATTAACTGCCGGGGAGTTAGAGATCCTTTCTACGCATCTTGCCGATTTCGAGGGTGAGATCGTCCGCATCCTTCAGGGGAGCACCTGATTCTTCAATCTTGCGGCGAAGATCCATAAGGTGCTCTTTTGTCTCTACCGTGACAAGAATCGGTGCAGCATAGATGGTTCCTGAAACCGCACCATATGGCGAAAGCGGCACAATGTTCTCAACCTTCGCCCCGACGGAAGAAGTGGATACCTCATATCCCTTATTGCTGGATTTTAGCAATTCTTCCACCTTGGATTCATTTATCGAGAACGACATTTATCGGCTCCTTATTCAAAGATTGATCGTAGTAGTGTTTCCGGCTGATCCATTTAAAGCTCTCGTGTTTCGTGATCGCAGCGATCTCAATGGGTCCGCCCACTACGTTCGGTCCTGGTGAGAAGCGTGAGAACATGATCGCAGTGTGTACCAAGAACCGCGCAAGATCAATGGCATCTTGGATCGGCATTGGGGCAAAAACTATCTGCGCTTGCAAACGTGCGCTGATCAGGGGCATCAGTTGGGTGGCAATTTCTGCTGGGGTCTGCTTGGGCTGAGCCACTTCAGCCAAGACGTTAAAAATGCTCGGACTGGCACCAATGATCATTCGTTGTAAGACTTCGGTCTGACCTCCCCAACTAATTCCCACTTCATCAGGTTTCCTCAGTTGCTTGGGCGCCTGGGGAACTCCCTGAATTATCTCCACCGACCAGGCTTCGCCGAGGTCGCCGGGTTTTGAATAGCCACCCAACAAGAACCCCACGTTTGTGTTGGCCTTTACTGGCTTTTCTACTTTGTTGCATTCAGCACCCAAGAACTTTGCCAAGATTTCGGCGATCTCTTTCATGGTGTACTTTTCAGTATCAAATTCCATCTCCTTCGGCGTATCAGTCAACTTCTTCCGCAGGTCCTTTATCAGTGTGCCGATCGAAGCATTCCCGATATTTCCACTGCCGAAAGTGATGCAGCCAATAGGCTGGCCTTTTACTATATTGAAAATTTTGTTAGCGTTGTCGTACACATTTCCGACGACGGCCTGTCCTGGGGGGAGAACACCCATCGGTACAGCCAGAGACAAGGTTGACGCACTGTCTGCTGCGAGAACTACGCCGTCATGAACGCCGATTAGGACCGCTACGCTCATTTACTGGTCACCTCGGACCACCTTCCCGTTACAACATGATTGACAGCTATGTGAGTATACCCCGAATCTTATCCAGCCTAACTCCTAAGTTCGTCCGTGAAAATCGCCGTCCGTGTTTTCCGACTCGCCTCCCACTGGCGAGTAAAAATCTTTCGACTATGTTTACCCTATCATAAACTAACACGCACTGCAACGCAATTCCGGCGAACGGTCGTTATTGGGGGTTGAATGGTAGCTTTCGGTGGACGGAAGGGCAAGGTTTGGCGGCACCCCTGGAGCACGACGCGGACATCTCACCAGTTAGGAGAGACCCCTCGAGGTTCGGCTGGCCCATTCCAGATCGCCTGTCGCCCTTTTCGCTACGATTTTTTCGCCACGCTCAAATGTCCCGCGAACCAATCGGCGGCTCGTTCCCCCACGGCTTCCAGGGCATTAAAATCATCGAATTTGTGGGTGGCGCCGGAGATCACCAGCAATTCCTTTTCCCCACGAAGCTTTTCAAACGCCAGGCTGTTCAGTTCCCTAACCAATGCATCTTTTTCGCCGACGATCAGCAGGATGGGCGCTTTGACCGAATCCAGATAGGACTTGGCCAAGTCGGGCCGGCCATCCCACGCCACCACGGCGAAAATATCCGCGCCCGCAGCCAGGCTCAAGGCGGCGGCTCCGCTGGTGCCCACGCCGAATAATCCGAGCGGTAAAGCGGCCAACTCGGGTTGCGACTTGATCCAGCGCGCCGCACCCGCCAATCTTTGGGTGAGCAATTCCAGGTCAAGGCGGTCCTCATAGAGCGCGTCTTCCGCCGCCGTCAGCAGGTCCAAGCGAAGGGTGGCCAGCGAATTCTGGGGAAGGAGATTGGCCAGGAAATCGGCCTTGCAGTTACGGCGGCAGTTGGCACATGCAAACAGCACCACGCCTTCCGCATCTTCCGGCACGCGCAACACCCCGTTGAAAACTTCATCGTTGACGACTATCGAAACTGATTTCCCCATTTCATCAGACATGGACGGTGCGCCTCCCTTCGCGCTTTTTCGAACCAGGACCTGACTGCAACTGTTTCGTTCCCTTAAGTTCTGGATACTTCAAGCTCATCCGAGTCAGCCGGGCCTTGCTCCGCTGCGGGCCTTGGGCGCATGCCGCCCGGAAGGTCGCCTGGCGGCCGCAGTCCAATGCGGCATGCATGGAGCTGGTTGCTGATGCGCTCCTGATCCATGTAGGCGCGCGTGCGGCGCGCCAGCTCATGGAAATCCACTTGATGCGCGTCAAACTCGGGACCCTCGACGCAGGCAAACCGCACTTTGCCGCCTACCGTCACACGGCACCCGCCGCACATGCCCGTGCCGTCCACCACAATGGGGTTCAAGCTGGCAACGGTCGGCACTTTCCACTCGCGGGTGAGTTCGGATGCATAGCGCATCATAGGGATGGGACCAATCACATGCGCCGCGCCCAGGGGTTCCGTCTGGCGCGCTCTCCAGTGTCGCATCAGGTCCACCACCGTGCCGTGGAAGCCCTCGGAGCCGTCGTCAGTGGACCACATCACTTCATCCACAATCTTGCGCAGTTCATCATCCAGAACGATTTGCGCGGAGGAGCGCGCTCCGCAAAGCGCCGTCACGTAATTGCCCGCACGGCCAAAAGCCCGCGCCACCGGAAGCAGCTCCGCCACGCCCACACCGCCGGCCACGCAGAGCACACGTCCCACTCTCTTGATAGTTGCCGGTTGGCCCAGGGGGCCTAGCAAATCGGCCAGCGCGCCGCCCACTTCGAGCGAAGTCAAAGCCCTGCTGGTCTTGCCCACCGCCTGCACCACCAGATTGATGCTCCCTCGCTCCACGCTCCCATCCACAATCGTTAGCGGAATGCGTTCGCTCTCCCGGGTGGGGCGGACCACCACGAATTGCCCCGGCTTCCAGTGCCGGGCGATGGCCGGCGCCTTCACTTCGAACCAGGCGATTTCCGGAGAGATCTGGCGTTTCGAGAGGATGGAGTTTCCCGTCTTCTCGCACGCCTCGAGCGGAATGCCCTTCAGGGCAGTTCCAGCTTCCAATCCGTCCTGCTCCCGAATCGTCCGGTCGATGGCTTCGGCGGCGGCGCGACCATCGCGCATGGCAAGAATAACCGTAGACCCACCGCGCGCCACGTCGCCGCCGGCAAAAACGTTGGGCATGTTGGTGCGTCCAGTGGCATCCACCACAATCTTGCCGCGGCTGGTGATCAACTGCGGTGTGGCCTTTTGCACGGTGGGGTTGGGACTCTGGCCGATGGCCATCACCACAGTGTCCACGGGAACGCGATATTCCGAGCCGGGAATGGGCACCGGGGAAGGCCGTCCGGATTCGTCCGGCTCGCCCAGTTGCATGCGGATACATTCCATCTCGCGCAAGTTCCCCTTTTCGTCGCCGAACAAGCGAACGGGCGCGGCCAGAAACTCAAATTTCACGCCTTCCTCTTCCGTGTGGTCAATTTCCTCGAGGCGCGCGCGCAATTCGGCGCGGCCGCGGCGGAACAAAATGGTGGTTTCACTGCCCATTCGCCGCGCCCAACGTGCCGCGTCCATGGCGGAATTTCCGCCTCCCACCACCACGGTGCGCCTTCCCACGCGCACAGGAGTGTCGGCGTCAGGAAATTTGTAGGCTTTCATCAGGTTGATTCGCGTAAGCAATTCGTTGGCAGTGTAAACGCCAATCAGGTTTTCACCGGGAATGCCCATCAGATGAGGCAGGCCCGCGCCCGTGCCCAGAAAGATTGCGGCATAACCCTGTCCGAACAATTCTTCCACCGAGCAGGTTGGGCCCACGATGAAATCGGTGCGAAACTCCACCCCCATGTTGCGCAGACGGTTGATCTCCTCGTGCAGAATCTCGCGCGGCAGCCGAAAATTGGGGATGCCATAAGCCAGCACGCCGCCCAGTTCGTGCAACGCCTCAAAGACAGTCACGCGATAGCCTTGGCGAATCAGGTCAAACGCGGCGATCAGCGAGGCCGGACCGCTGCCCACCAGCGCGATGCGCGGGCCACAGGGTGCGGCGGGTTGACGTTCGGCCGTCCCGGCAAGCTCGCGGTGTTGGTCAGCCACATAGCGCTCCAGCGAACCAATCGCCACCGGGTTTAGCTTCTTGCCCATCAAGCAGGATTTTTCGCAGAACAACTCGTGCTGGCAGACGCGGCCGCAAATCCCGGGAAAGGGGCTCTGCTCGCTGATCTTGGCAAAGGCCGCCTCCACGTCTTCTTCCTCCAGCGCCGCAATCACGGCCTTGATGTCAATGTGCAACGGGCAGGCTTGAATGCACGTCGGGTCAACACATTGGAGGCAGCGCGAGACTTCCACTCTCACCTGCTCCGCCGAAAAGCCGAGTGCAACCTCGCGACATCCTTCCAGCCGCTCGCCCGGCGCCAGCAGCAACGCACTCTGCCGCGGGGCTTTGGGGTTGGGCTTGCGCCTCGGTTTGGGTCTGATTGTTTTTTGTCCAGCCTGCTCAGGATTTGCCGGGTCCAAGTTTTGTCTCATCCACTTTCGTTTAAGGTTGCCGCCCTTACGCCGCTTTTGCCCGGGCGCGGGCGATTGCCACTTTCAACTTCTTGGGCAGCACTACATGGAGCATTCCGCTCTTGAGCTCTGCCGTCGCCCGGGAGGGGTCAACCTCAACCGGAAGGCTGAGAATCTTGAAAATTGGGTGCGGCTCACCGGCCATTCGGGCGCGGCCTTGCGCCCGTTCCGTTTTACCCCGGTCCCCGCTGAGGGTCAGGCGAAACGGATCAATGGCGATTTCGAGGTCCGCGGCCTTGAAGTCTCCTACCGCCGCCTCCACCTCCAGAACCTCGTCCAGATCAATAAAGCCGACTGGGCACTGGGCTTGGGAGCCCAGCACCAAGGCTTCGGCCTCCCGCCAGTCGTCCAGGGCATGGCCGTCCTGGCAGCCGCGGTTGGCGTATAACTGATAAGCGCAACTTGTAACCAATTGGCTGAACTGTTTTTGGTCGTCCACGGGACCTTGACCGGCAATAACTTTCACCGGCGAAGCTTCCTGTGGTTCGACCATCAAGGTCGAGTGGGCTTGCATGGCGCTCCTCCTTTCACACGCGTGGGTGCGGATGCGACCGAGGCCCACAAACTCGCCAGCCCTGCACATCCCCCGCATCACAGCTTCATGCAGGCAGTGCAAACAGTCTGTGCGAATGGTCACTGCGGGATGTGACGAAAGTCACATGGCATGGCCGATCAAGCAGCTCCATAAGATTTCATCCCATACGCCTGAGTCGGATCGCTCAGAACTTCGTGATGGTTATCACAATCCGCTGTGCCAACCGTCACTGCCTCCACCACCGGGCTGGGCAAGAATGATCATGCCGGAATCCGGCGGATTCCAGGAGGCGGCCATGATGATCACCTTTCGATTGGTCCGTTTAATCGAGAGCCATTCCGAAGCCCTGGCGAGCGGCCTTCTGTACAAAGTTCAGAATTCAACTTTCACCAAGGCCTACGAAAAAGTTCCCCCCGACGAACTGAAAGAGCGCGTGTACGGGATTTACCAGCACCTGGGCGACTGGCTGCTGGGGAAGAAGGAGGTGGATGTTGAGCGGCGCTACCGCGCCATCGGCTCCCGCCGCTACCACCAAAACGTCCCGTTGAATGAGCTGGTTTGGGCCATCGTTCTGACGCGGGAAAACCTTTGGGAATTCCTTACCTGGGAGTCCGGGCTGGACCGTCCCATCGAGGTCTTTGCGGAGCTCGAACTGCTGCACCTGGTGGGACAATTCTTCGACCGCGCCATTTTTTACGCGGCGGCAGGCTATGAGGATGCACGCCTGGCCAAGCACCCTGCCCTCACCTCCGTGGCGGGATCCCTTTGAGAGGAGAAAGGGCCATGGCGTGGGAGACGGAGTACCGCAAGAAACTTCTGACCGCGTCGGAAGCACTCAGCGGAGTGCAGTCGGGGATGCGAGTCTACATCCAGCCCGGCTGCGCGGAGCCCGAGACGCTGGTGGAAGCGCTGCTCCAGCGCGGCCCGTTCGTGCGCAACGTCGAAGTGGTTCACCTGCTCACCCTGGGCTGCGCGGATTACGTGGCGCCGGAAATGGCGGGACATTTCCGGCACAACGCCATCTTCATTGGGGGCAACGTGCGCGAGGCGGTGAATGACGGCCGCGCCGATTACACCCCGGTATATTTGAGCGAGGTGGAAGAGTTGTTCGAAAGCGGCGCCATGCCGCTGGACGTCGCCCTGATTCAGGTTTCCCCCCCCGACGCGCACGGTTTTTGCAGTTTTGGAGTGGGTGTGGACACCACGCTGACCGCCGCCCGCTGCGCCCGTTACGTGGTGGCGCAAGTGAACGATCAAATGCCGCGTACCTACGGCGACAGTTTCATCCACGTCAGCCGGATTGACGCCCTGGTGGAATCCTCGCGGCCGCTGTGCGAGTTGCCCAAGCGCAAGATCTCCAATCTTCACCGGGACATTGCCCGCCACGTGGCCGGTTTGATTGAGGATGGCGCCGTGCTGCAAACGGGCGTGGGCGGCATTCCGGACGCGGTGCTGCCTTTCCTGAGTGACCGTCGCGACCTGGGCGTGCACACGGAACTGGTGTCCGACGGCGTGATCCCGCTGATTGACGCGGGCGTGATCACCGGGGCGCTCAAAAATTACAAGCCGCGTAAAATAATTCTGGCCTTTGTTTTGGGGACGAAAAAATTATTTGATTACGTGAACGACAATCCTATCTTCGAGTTTCATCCCAACGCTTATACCAACAATCCGCTGTTGATTGCCCGCAACGACAACATGGTGTCCATCAACTCCGCCCTGCAAATCGACTTGACCGGACAGGTGTGCTCGGATTCGATCGGCACTTATTTCTACAGCGGCATTGGCGGGCAGGTGGATTTCCTGCGCGGCGCCGCGCACTCCAAAGGCGGCAAGCCCATCATCGCCCTTCCCTCCACCGCCAAAGACGCTACCATCTCGCGCATCGTGGCCACCCTGAATCCAGGCGCGGGAGTGGTCACGTCACGCGGATTGATTCGCTACGTGGTTACCGAATACGGTGTGGCTTACCTTCACGGTAAGTCCATCCGCGAACGGGCCAAGGCGCTGATTGAAATTGCGCACCCGAAATACCGCCCGGAGCTCTACGAGTATTGCGAACGCACCAAGTGGCTCCAGCATCCGCAGGCGACACCCGCCGCCATGGCAAAATGAATGCCGCCCGGGGATTCAGCGCTTCCTAATACTCTTATTCTTCCGCGGCATCTGTGCTGATCGCTTGCGAACTCGGGTGCAGTTCGTTAGGCTCAAATCATGACGCAATGGCTGGAAAAGGCCCTGCAAAAGATCGGCCCACTTTCCGATGAAGAGCAGAACGCCATCGCCTCCCAGATCCTCGAGACCCTGGAGGATGAGGAGACCTGGCGGCAGAAGCTCTTGCGCCACCCTGCCAAGCTCCGCCGGCTGGCCGACAAAGCGCTGGATGAGCATCGACGCGGTGAGACCCGCCCGCTGGATGAAATTCTTTAGTGGAGTCGAGAACCACCCGTCCCTCGGACACGGTCGATGGGGAGTAATCACGCCCGGGTAAGGAAAATAGGCAGGCCCAATTTGTCCGAATAGATGGGGCGATAACGGCGGGTGTTGTACATCGTATCCACTTCCACTTTACGCGGGCCGAGTTTGGGGTCGGGAATGGCGACGGCGGCGTAGCACCCCTTGGAAATGGCCATCATCAAGCCGTGCTCCCCCTTTTTGATACTGTCAATGGCCATCCCGGCGAACGTGCTGGCCAGCATCTTGTCCACAAAGTCCGGGCTGCCACTGCGCAGGTCGTAGGTCAGGTCGCTGACGATGGTTTCCTCATGGGTGGCCTTCTTGATTTCATCGCTCAGGTCTTCGCCCACGTTGGCTTTATGGCGATGGCCGAAGGCGTCCGCCTCGCCATACTCGCGCACCTGGTAACCTTCCCACTCCGCGCCTTCGGAAACGATCACCAGCGCGTAATTGCTGGGATTCAATTTCTTGTCCGTCATCAGAAGCTCGATCATATGTTGCAGGTCGAACTTATATTCCGGAATGCCGCAGCGCACGGAGGTGACGTAGGCGGAGTAGAGCGCGGTGTATCCCGCGTCGCGCCCGAAGATGCGGAAGATGCCGATGCGCTCGTGCGAGCCCACGGTGGTGCGCTGGCGCTCGATGGCCTCCATGGCGCGCGTGATGGCGGTGGAAAAGCCGATGCAATATTCGGTGTTGCGCACGTCGTTGTCCATGGTCTTGGGGATGGCGATCACGTTCACGCCTTCCTTGTCCAGGCGCGCCGCGTAGCTCAGCGTGTCGTCGCCGCCGATGGCAATCAGATAGTCCAGGCCCAGCGCGCCCACGTTTTTCAGCACCTGCGAGGTGACATCGAAGTTCGAGGACGTCACGCCTTTCTTGCTGCTTTGGAGTTTTGGAAATTCCCTGCCTTCGAGATTGGGCGGCAGTTTTTTCATCTTGGCCGGATTGGTGCGAGTGGTGTGCAGATACGTGCCGCCGGTGCGGTCAATGGTGCGGGTGTTTTCGCGGGTGAGAGGAAGAATGTAGCGCGCCCGGCTTTCCGGACTTTCCAGATTGACGTGGGTCAGCCCTTCCCACCCGCGGCGAATGCCCATCACTTCACAGCCAATTTCGCCCGCCCGATAGACCACCGACTTGATGACCGAATTAAGGCCGGGCACGTCGCCGCCGCCCGTGAGGATCCCAATTCGTTTGACTGCCATAGTTGCACCGTGAATTCAGAGGTTCTGTTGCATTACTTAGTCTGTGATGCGAACTCGCCTGGATTTTACACTGACGGGTTTTGTTTTACAACTCTTGGGATCTTGCGGTAGCGGTGTCATTTGGAATTGGGTACTTACGAAAGGTCAGTCATTCCCGCGCAAGCGGGAATCCAGCCTTTTTGCAGCGTATTTTCAGTTGCGTTCACCGTGGATTCCCGCTTGCGCGGGAATGACGGCGTTGGGAAATCCCTTTTACATCAAATGACACCACCACCGATCTTGCGCCGCATCGAGGCGCCAAGTACCGTTGTATTGGCCCCGACGGAAGATCAGATTGAAAACCTTTTGCGTCGGTGCTAACCTTGAGGTTCTGGCATAGTCTAACTATGTTAAGGAGGCAAGTGATGCATCTGGATGAAATTCCGCCGGGGACGCTCTACCTGCTGATCCTCAAAGCGCTGGCCCGCGGAGGCGAGCTGCACGGCTTTGAAATCACCCGATGGATCGAGCAGGTTTCGGACGAAGTGTTGCAGGTCGAAGAAGGCTCGCTCTATCCCGCCCTCCAGCGGATGCTGATTAAAGGCTGGGTCAAAGCGAAGTGGGGGGTGACGGCGGGGAATCGTCGGGCGCGCTACTACCGCCTCACACCGCTGGGCCGAAAACAGCTCGAAGTTGAAGTCTCGCAGTTCGAGCGGGTCGTACAAGCCATCACGCGGGCAATCCAGACTGCGTGAATAAGGCAGTGGTAAGTGGCTAGTGGCAAGTGGGTTGTCTGTTGTCAGTTGTTGGTGGCTGAGGGTGCGCGAAGCGCCTTGGAGTGCGGCGGCTTGCCGCCGCTTTGGGTGCCCCGTTGTCCGGCGCGGCGTGGGCCGAAAGCGGGAGCTCTCGCTCCCGCACTCCAAAGCGCTTTAGGCGCAACAGCGGGCGCTGCCGGCTGGCCACTTGGGAGAATGAAGATGTTGGGCGAGTTTAGCAGACGGTTTTTGATGCTCTTTCGTCGCCGGCGATTCGACGCGGACCTGGACGAAGAAATGCGTCTGCACCGCGAGTTGCGCCAGCAGGAAGAAATCGAGCGCGGAACATCGCAGGAGGAAGCTCACTACGCCGCGCAAAGGCGTTTCGGCAACGACTTGGTGCTGAGAGAGGAGAGCCGCGACATGTGGGCATGGAACTGGCTGGAAAATTTCGTGCAAGACGTTGGTTACGGCTTGCGGCAGCTTCGCCGCAATCCCGGCTTCACAATCGTCGCTATCGTAACCCTCGCCCTCGGCATCGGCGCGAACACGGCGATCTTCAGCGTCATCAATTCGGTTCTTTTGCAACCGCTGCCGTTCCAAGCTCCCGAGCGTCTTGTGGATCTCAGGGAAACCGAGGTGGCCCCGGGCGATTACCCATTGAGCGGCCCGGACTATCTCGACTGGCAAGCGCAAAGCCACACCCTGGAATCCGCCAGCCTCTATTCCTGGACGCGCACCATGAGTCTGAGCGGCGGCGGCGAACCGGAGCCTGCTGCGGCGGTGCCCACGCAGGCGAATTTCTTTGACGTGATCGGTGTGCGTCCTTTGCTCGGCCGGGGGTTTGCTCCCGGCGAAGACGCGGCGGGGAAGAATCGGGTTGCCGTTCTGAGCTACGGCTTCTGGCAACGGCGTTTCGCCGCCGATCCACACGCGATCAGCAAGGAGATCGAGCTGAACGGTGCGGCATATACCGTCGTCGGGGTGATGCCGCGCTGGTTCAACTTCCCGTGGGCGCCGGACCTTTGGATGCCGCTCGATATGAGTCGGAAAGAGCTCGGTATGCGGGGCAATCACAATTGGCGCGCTGTGGGGAGAATAAAGCCCGGGGTCACGTTGGCCCAGGCGCGCGCAGAGTTGCTGACCATTTCCGAGCGCCTGGAAAAAGAGTACCCGAACTCCAATCATAACGTTCACGCCGTGCTGATTCCACTTCAGGAGACGTTGGTGGGAAATTCCAGAACTCCGCTCCTGGTTCTGTTTGGTGCCGTGACTTTGGTATTGCTGGTGGCCTGCGCCAATGTGGCGAATCTGCTTTTGGCGAGAGCCACCGGACGGCAGCGCGAGGTCGCATTGCGGGCCAGCCTCGGCGCCAGCCGTTCGCGGCTGCTGCGCCAGTTGCTCACCGAAAGCCTCCTGCTGGCCTTGACAGGCGCCGCACTCGGCACAGCGGGCGCGTGGTGGTGTGTGCGAGCGCTGGAAAACGCAAAGGCCGTTTCACTTCCGCGCGTTCATCCGATAGGAGTGGACGGCATTGCGCTGGCGTTTACGGTCTGTGTCAGCATCCTGGCCGGGATTCTATTCGGACTCGCTCCTGCCTTGCAAGTCTCGGCGCGCGATCTCAGTGAACAGTTGAAGACTGCGGCTCACGGCGTTGTGAGTGCCAAGCGAACAAGCCGGCGGCTCCGCGACGGGCTGGTGGTGGGCGAAATCGCGGTGACCCTTGCGCTGCTGGTGGGCGCAAGCCTCCTGCTGCGCAGCTTCGCGAGAATGCGAAGCGCCGAGATCGGAATCCGTCCGGAGAACCTGCTGACCATGTACTTGGACCTGCCCACGGAAAAATATTCCACGGCGGCAGTCCGCCGGGAATTCTTTGATCAACTTGTCGACCGTGTGAGCCACATCCCCGGCGTCGAGGCCGCTGCGCTCTGCTCGGAGATTCCGATTGAAGGCGGGTCCAACGGCTACATCAATGTGGACGGCAAGCCCGATCCGAAATTCTCAAAACTCCTCGTCGGTTGGAATTTCATCACACCCGACTATTTCCACGTCTTCAGGATTCCGTTGCTGGAAGGACGGAGCTTCACCGCGGAAGATCTCGATCGCAATGCCTCAGTGGCATCCATGCTGGAGGCCTTATTTAAGGCCGCGCAGGGAGGCCAGCCGAAAATTCCACCCGACTTGACACTGGTCAGTGTCATCAGCCGGACCACGGCGCAAACTTTCTGGCCCAACCAGGACGCCGTCGGCAAAACATTTCATTGGAACAACATCAAAGTCATCGTCATTGGCGTCGTGGGGGATGTCAAGGAGTACGGCGTTCGCGCCAAAATATTGCCCCAAGCCTATTATCCCTTCACTCTCGCGTTGGGCGACCACAGTTACGGTCGTTTGGTCATCAAAACCCGCATTCCGCCCATGAACGTTCTGGGCGAGATTCGGCATCAGATGCGCGGGCTGGACAGCGGTTTGGCGATGTTCCGCGCGCGGACGATGGATGAAGTCATCGCCGGCAACACCCAGGACGCTCGTTTCCAGGCACTCCTCCTCGGCGCCTTCGCTGCGGTGGCGGTGCTACTGGCTGTCGTCGGACTTTATGGCGTCATGTCCTATCTGGTGGCACAGCGGACGCGCGAAATCGGTATTCGGATGGCGCTGGGCGCGCAGAAAGCCGACGCGCTGCGGATGGTCATCGGGCAGGGCTTGAAGTTGGCGATAACTGGAGTAGCAATCGGCATCGCCGCAGCGCTCGGGTTAACGCGCTTCTTTTCGAGCCTCCTTTACGGCGTGAAGCCCACCGATCCCCTGACGTTCGTCGCCGTCTCGATAATCCTGACCGCAGTGGCGCTGCTGGCCTGCTACATCCCTGCCCGCCGAGCAACGAAGGTCGACCCCATGGTGGCGCTGCGGCACGAATAGCGCAGCGACGAGTGACAAGTGATGAGCCAGGAGAAGGGCGATTGGCGATTCGTGGGGGCAGGGCTTGCCCTGCCCGTCCATTGGGGACGGCAAGCCGCTCCCCTACTTCGGGGCAGGCGCTTCGAACCGTGCCGGGCGAAAACATCGCTCGCATGAAGATCGAACTCAAGATTGCAGACACCGATAGCTTCGGCAAAGATACCCTCAGTCGAATCAGAACCAATCTCGGCACCGATTACGTTGTTATGGGCTCTTACACGGCGCTGGGAAGCGGAGCCAACAGCCTTATTCGTGTGGACGTTCGCGTCCAAAGTACGTTGAAAGGGGAAACACTCATTTCAGTTTCCGAAACAGGAACTGCGGCGCACCTCTTGGAGTTGGTTTCCAGGGTTGGAACACGCCTTCGCGAAAAGTTGGGCGCCGGCAAAAGCCCCATGGCTGAAGCCGGCGCGGTGCAGTCATCACTACCCTCGAGTCCGGAGGCCGCACGCCTCTATTCCGAAGGCCTGTCAAAGCTGTGGGTCTTCGAGGCCGTCAAGGCACGAGACCTGTTGCAACAGGCAGTAACTATCGAACCGGAGCATTCGCTGACCCATTCAGCTCTGGCGGCGGCTTGGGCGGCCCTCGGGTACGACTCAAGATCCCGGGAGCAGGCCAAACAGGCTATGGACCTATCGGCTGGATTGTCCAAGGAACAGCGCCTCCTGGTGGAGGGCAGTTATCGAGAATCGACTCGAGAATGGGACCAAGCGGTGGAGATCTATCAGTCTCTCTTTATTCTCTTTCCGGACAATCTGGATTATGGGTTGCGGTTGGTTAACGGCCAGACCTCCGCCGGAAAGGGCAAGGACGCATTAGCTACCGTGAAGACGCTCCGGGAGATGCCCGCTCCAACACGGGATGACCCGCGAATTGATCTGGCGGAAGCCGCCGTGGCATTCTCACTCTCAGACTTCAGGGGCCAACAGGCGTTTGCCGCGAAGGCGATTCAGAAGGGGGAGGAACGCGGGGCCCGCTTTGTGGTGGCGGAGGGGCTCAAGTGGGAAGGTATGGCCCTCTGGAAACTGGGGCAATTGAAAAAGGCTTCGGCTGCTTTTGAAGAGGCCAGGCGAGCCTATGCCGCGGTGGGAGACCGCCGGGGCGTGGCGGACGTGCTCAACGACCTGGCGGTTCTCTTCTATGTCCAAGGGAATATGCGCGAGGCCAAGAATCGTTACCAGGTGGCCCTGGACGAGTGCCGTGACATCGGATACCAGGCCGGCGTCGCGAGGGCATTGAATAACCTTGCCCTCTTGCTCTGGGAAGAGGGGAATCTAGGGGACGCAAGAGCCATGTATGACAAGGCCCTTCCGATCTACTCCTTGATCGAGGACAAGACGAACCGGGCCAATGTCCTCGACAACGACGCCCTCGTCATCATGGCCCTGGGGAACCTTGCTGTAGCTCAAAAAATGTTCGAGCAAGCACTTGATGTCCGGCAGGAGATTGGCGACCAAGCCGGAGTCGGAACGTCACTCAACAATCTAAGCGATCTTTACTATCTCCAGGGAAACTTGGAAAGCGCCAGCAGGTCAGCGGAGGAGGCCCAACAGGTTTCCAGCACCATTTCGAACCAGAGCAACATCGCCTTCGCGCACACCTTTCTCGGTTTGGTATACGAGGCGCAGCCAAACTTCGTCGCCGCCCGCAGGGAACACGAACGCGCGCTGTCCATATGGAGAGAGCTGGGCGAGAAAGGCTATGAGTCCGACAGCCGGGTGGCCATGGCCAAACTGCAGATGGAAGAAGGCCGCCCTGCGGAGGGGACTTCCCTGCTCAAGTCCGCGGTCGAAGAATTTCAAAAGGAGGGAGTGCCGGACAAGGAAGGAAATGCCGACGCGCTTCTGGCTCGATGCCTTCTGGCCCAGGGTAAAACGGGCGAGGCCCAACTGGCCATATCGCGCGCGCTGGCACTCTCGCAGAAAAGCCAGGACGTCACCATCCGAATTCCCATTACCATCGCAGACGCTCGCGTGCGCGCTGCTTCCGGCAGAACCGCTGAAGCTATTAAGGCTCTCAATGCGGCGATCGCCGAGGCCACGAAGGCAGGAATGCTGCCCTACCAGTTCGAGGCTCGCGCGGCCTTGGGCGAAGTCGAAATCCAGTACGGGAACCGTATTCGGGGCCATGACGTTCTCGCCAGCCTCGCCCAGCAGGCGTCCACTAAAGGTTTTGGTTTGATTGCTCGTCAGGCTGCGGCCTCGGAAAAGGCCTTCGATCCTAAACCTGCCCAATAAGTCGCCCGCCCCCCTTTGAAAATAGCAAATGATGGCGGGGATATTTTGCATGGCGCAGCGTCCACGCCTGAGGCTGGGATCACCAATTATCATTTCACCACCTTCGGGGGCGCGTTGCGCACCAACCATCCAAAATTGGTTTGCCGGAAAACGTACCCGCACAGCGGGTAGCCTTCTCTGAAAGCGCAACACCGTGTCAAGCTGATTTTGGAAAACGCCGCGCCGCTTGCAGGACGCGTGCCACGCCGGCATGGATTACAGAGCTTGAGGTTTCCCCCTGGGGTGCACCGGGCCGGCCCGCTGCGCCTTCCAGTTCTGGTTCCTCTTCATGCCGGCCGCGCCCTCGTTCCCGCGCGATTTTTATAACCCTGAAGCCAGTGCCTCCGTCGCGCCCGTTCGCTATCATGTGCAATGAAGGCCCGCGGCCCGCTGGTTGACCCAAGGCGAAATGGTCCGGCAAAGCCCGACATCACCCCAACATTTCCGCCGCGCGGCGGCGGGCGCGGCCTTGGGCTTGCCGCGCAAACCCATCCACCATCAAAGTACCAAGGCAGGAACACGCTTGGTGGGCCTCCACATGTGCTGTACCGTTTGCATGGTTCGTTCGCCCTCGCTGGTTTCAATTCATCCCCTGCTCGGATTTCAAAAGCCCGCACCAGGGGTGTCGGGCGGATGCTCCTGTCAATAACTGACAGGAGAGAACCCCAAGTCAGACTACGAAGAACGACCTATCACGGAATGGGGGTCGCAGGGTTCAAGCGCGGGCGGTCATTCGTAGCGCAGCGCGACCATCGGGTCCACATGGGTGGCG
Source organism: Terriglobia bacterium (assembly GCA_035946625.1). Lineage (GTDB taxonomy): Bacteria > Acidobacteriota > Terriglobia > UBA7540 > UBA7540 > DASYXZ01. Next base: position 45,452 of record DASYZE010000058.1, read on the forward strand.
CGGCGCGCCGGCAGGTAGCCTGCGACCAACGCCACCGCGGAAAGCATTCCTACCGCGGCCATCAAAGTCACGGTGTCGCGCGGACCCAGTCCAAACAACATGCTCTGCAAGACGCGAGTGGCGGCCAGGGAAATTCCGACGCCCGCCACATTGCCGACCAGCAGAATGGCAGCGACCTGCCGCATCACCAACCACAGAATGGAGCGGGGCTGCGCGCCCAGAGCCATGCGCACGCCGAACTCGGTTTGCCGCTGGGTCACCAGATAACTGAGCGCGCCGTAAAGGCCCAGCATGGCCAGCAGCAGCGCCAGCCCGCCAAAGAAGCCCGACAGCGTGGCGAGGGCGCGCTGTTGCACCAGTGAATCGTCCACCTGATTCTCGAGAGTGCGAAACTCGAGCGGGATTTCTTTGTTCACTCCGGCAACAGCGTGCTGGACGACCGAGGCCAGCAAGGCCGGCCGCGCCGCAGTTCGCAACTCGAAATTCTCCTCGTTGTCGTTTTGCTCCGGTATTTGCCCAATTGGTTCAAAAGCCGTGGGTGGGGTAACTTCGCCGACCGTACGATATTTGGCATCCTTCACCACGCCCACAATCTGAATTGTCGGCTGCGGCTTTCCCGGTGCACCTTCAATGTGAAAGTATCGACCGATGGGATTCAGGTTGGGATAAAACTTCCTGGCCAGGGTCTGGTTAACAATTGCTACGAGAGGAGAATCCTTCGTATCCTGGCTGGTGAAATTGCGTCCCGCCAGGATGGGCGTGCGCAGGGTTGGAAAATATCCGGGCGAGATGAAGTTGCGGAAGGCCAGCGCTTCCCGGCCCGTGGGAGGATTGGGCGAGTCGGGGTGAAAGAAACCGTTCCATCCACTACCGCTGATCGGGGTATTGTTTGACCGGCCAACGGAGACCACTCCAGGGAGAGTACGCAATCGGGACTCCATCTCCTCGAAAGTTGCCAGGTGCTGCTCGGGAGGCACGTGGGCAATCTTTAAGTTCGCATTCACCAACAGGAGGTTGCTGCGGTCAAAGCCGATGTCGAGCGTGACCAACTTCCAGAAGCTGCGCAGGAATAGCCCGGCGGCCACCAGCAGGACGAGTGACAAAGCCACCTGTGTGCCGACGATCAGTATTCCCGGCCGAAAGCGCGCGTGGCGTGCGCTTTCCGCCGCCTGGCTTCCTTTCATCGCGGCGGTTAATGAAACGCGTGTGGAGCCAAAGGCCGGCAACACTCCAAAAATGATTCCGGTAAGGACCGCAACCACGGCGGTGAAAGCAAGAACCCTGCCATCGAGCGGGAATTGAAGGGCCAGCGGAGTTCTGGTAGTTGACATGAGATGAACGAGGAGCGTGCAGCCCCAGCGGGCGAAAACGATGCCCACGGCCGCCCCGGCCAAGGACAGCAGCACACACTCCGTCAGCAATTGGCGGATCAACCGCAAGCGCGAAGCACCAAGCGCCTGGCGGACAGCGATCTCCTTGTGCCTGGAAGCCGCGCGGGCAATCATCAGGCTGGCGATGTTGGCGCAGGCGATCAGCAGGACCAGGCCCACCACGGCCATCAGAATCTTAAGAGGATCCTTGAATCGATTCCGCAAATCGGATATGCCCGTCGCGGCGGAAACGGGCACAAGTTTTTGCTTGAGGAAATCTTTTTGATCCTCGGGTTTCCAATCATGCGGCAATGCGGCCGCCATCACGGTAGGCGAAAGAACCTTGAGCCGCGCCTGCGCCTTTTCCATACTGAGGCCGGGCTTAACCCGTCCAATTATTTGAAGCCACCAGGTGGATCGCGCGTCGAGGCGGGAATGTTGGCCGTCGTAGATCGCGGTCATGCAAATGGGCAGGGCGACATCGAAATCTCTCCCCACATTCAAGCCCGTGAAGCCGCGCGATGCGACGCCAATGATTTGCACGGGATGATTGTTGAGTGTAATAACGCTGCCCACCGCGCTCGGTTTACCGGCGAACCGCTCCTGCCAGAATCCGTAGCTCAGCACGGCTACGCCCCCACAACCCCGTTGGTCATCCGACAAGGACATCAATCGTCCGGCGACAGGCTGAAGTCCCAGCGACTGGAAAAATCCGCCGCTAACCCACAGGCCGTTGACCATCTTCACCGCGCCGCCCTGCGACGTGTCAAATCGATCTTCGCCCCACGCGAAGGCCCCGGAAAACACGTCCTGCTGATCCCGAACTTGTTCCCACAGAGGATTGGTGAATTCGGGATACGGCTTGCCGTCGGAAGGGTCAGAGATTTCAACCTGCATCAATTCCTCGGGCTTCGCCACCGGCAACATGCGCAGCATGACGGTGTCAATCAGACTGAAGATGGCGGTGTTGGCTCCGATGCCGAGGGCGAGGGTCAATATCGCCACGGCGGTGAAGCCGGGATTCTTGCGCAACATACGCGTGCCGTAACGAATATCCTGTAACAAGGTTTCGAGCATGGGTAGTCTCCTTCGGTCTCGGTAATTCTCTTTCACCTGATCCAACCCGCCGAGCTTGATCAGCGCCTGGCGCCGCGCTTCTTCCTCCGTCATCCCGGCGCGCAGGTTGTCCTCAATGTGCATTTGAAGGTGGCACTCGAATTCATCGGCCATTTCCTGCTCGTGGCGGCGTCTGACGAACAGGGCGCTGACACGCAAGAAACAGGCACGGAGGCGACGCATAGAGTTTCTTTCTCCTGGTGCAGAATTGCTGATTGACGATTGAAAAATACATCGGCCGGATCTGGAGTTTCTCAATCGGCAATCGTCAATCGAAAATCGTCAATTATTCGTGCCTCAACGCCACCATGGGATCGACCTTCGTCGCCCGGCGCGCGGGAATGTAGCTGGCGAGAATCGCCACCGAGCCGAGCAGCAGTACAACTCCGGCAAAGGTCACGGGATCGGTCGGGCGCACGCCAAAGAGGAAACTCCTCATTGACCGGGTCATCGCTAAAGCCCCGAGGATGCCGAGGATGACGCCAGCGCCAGCGAGGCGCGCCCCTTGCCCAACTACCAGGCGCATCACGTCCTGATGCTGCGCGCCTAGCGCCATACGGATGCCGATCTCATGCGTGCGCTGGGCAACCGAATTGGCGATGACTCCATATATACCGATGGTCGCCAACACTATTGCCACCGTCGCGAAGGCGGCCAGCAGGAGCAGGTTGAACCGCCGGGGGGCAGTGGACTCACTCATAACCTGATCCATGGTTCGGAGTTGTGCCACCGCGAGTTGTCTGTCAATTCCCCAAACGGTTGCACGCAGTGCTGACGCCAGGCTCGCCGGGTTCCCCGCCGCTCGTAATGCTACGTTGAGGGAGCTTGGCCCTCCGTGGTGTTGCGCGTACGGTTCGAATGTGTGAGGAAGCGTCTCGGCGTCCAGAGCGCCCTGCTTCACGTCGCCCACCACGCCGACAATGGTCAGCCAGGGATCACTCGACGCTGGCGGCCCCCACTTCAGGCGCTTCCCAATGGGGTCCTGGTTGGGCCAATATCGCCGGGCGAGAGATTCACTGACGATCAGCACCGGAGTCGAGTCAATCTTATCCTGCTCGGTGAAGTAACGTCCCCGCAGGAGTGGGATGCCCATCGTTTGAAGATAATTACCCAGGATAATGGAGTGGTATGAAATATTAAGGCCCGCTCCGGGCGGTGGCTGGTAACCTTCGGGAGTAAACAAATGGTTCCAACCTCCTTCGAGCGGCAGATCGGTGGAGGCACCCGCCATCTTCGCTCCCGGCAACCGTTCGAGGCGCGCGATCAATTCCCGATAGAAATTTCGGACTTGCTGATCTTCATTGTATTTTGCGCTCGGTAAGTACAGCGACGCCGTCAGGACATGGTCAGGCTGGAAGCCGGGTTTGGTCTCCAGGACGCTCTCGAAACTGCGCACTAACAGCCCCGCCCCCACCAGAAGGATCAGGGACAATGCTACTTCCCCCACCACCAACGCAGAACGGAGCCATTGATGTTGCCGACTTCCCATGGCGCTGCGACCGCCTTCTTTGAGAGTGCTATTGAGGTCGGCATGCGATGCTGCCAGCGTCGGTAACACGCCAAAGACCAGGCCGGTGAGGATGGCCAGCGTCAAGGTAAAAGCGAGCACTGGCCAGTCCATCCCGATGGTATGAACGCGAGGAATATTCGCCGGCATCAGTCCCACCACCGCCTGCATCATCCAGGCCGCCAGGACAAGGCCTACCCCCGCACCCAACAATGCGAGCAACATGCTCTCCGCCGCCAATTGGCGGAAAAGGCGCAGGCGTCCCGCGCCCAATGCCAACCGGACAGCGATTTCCCTTTGCCGGCCCGCCGTACGAGTGAGGAAAAGGTTGGCAATATTGGCGCACGCGATGAGAAGCACAAAGCCCACGGCTCCGAGCAGCAGGAGCAGAAGTGTCCTAACCTTGCCCACCACTTGATGGGTGAGGGGCAAAACCACAGCGCCAAGTTTGACTAAATCGCGAACTTGCGCAGGATAAGTTTGCAGAATGCTGTGCGCGATGCCTTCGACGTCCGCGTTGGCGCGCGCCAGGGTGACGCCGGACTTCAACCGCGCCACCACGCTGTAATCGAAATTGTCTCCCACATCGCTGAGTTCGTCTTTGGTGAAAGCCAGGGGGACGAACATGTCCGCTGCCTTACCCTGGTTCATGGCCGGAAACGGAAAGACGAAGCTCCGCGGCATCACCCCGATTACTGTGTAGGGCACCCGGTCCAGCGTCACCGTCCGCCCGAGAACTTCGGGAGTCAAGCCAAATCGGCTCGCCCACAATCCATAACTCAATATCGCCAGTTGATGTCCGGGTTGGTCTTCGTCCGCCGTGAAAGTGCGCCCTATCACCGGTTGTATCCCGAGCAGTGAAAACAGGTTGGCATTCACGCGGTCGGCGAGGACGCGCTGCGGTTCAGCTCCTCCTGACAAGTCGGCCTGGCGAAAGCGAAAGCCCGCGACGGATTCAAATACGTGGTTCTCCCGCTGGAATTTAATCACGTCGGGTGCGCAGACCGTGATCGGCAGGGCACCGAGCAAAGGAATTCGCTCTTTGATCAGGACAAGTTGCTCGGGGTCCTTGTAAGGTAGTGGGCGCAATACCACCGCCTCGACCACGCTGAACATCGCCGTGTTGGCGCCGATGCCTAGCGCCAGAGTGAGTATCGCCACGGCGGTAAAGCCGGGATTCTTGCGCAACATGCGCGCGCCGTAATGAAGATCCTGCATCAAAGTTTCGAACATGGGGATCCCTCGCTGATCTCGAACATTTTCTTTAGTCTGGTCGAGACCACCCAACTTAATCAGCGCCTGCCGCCGTGCCTCTTCCGCCGAACTGCCGGCCCGAAGATTGTCTTCGATGTGCATTTGCAGGTGGCTTTCCAACTCGTCCGCCAACTCACGCTCGCTCCACCGCCTTTTGAAAGTGCCGCCCAAACGCAAGAACAAGGCACGAAGTTTTCTCATTGAATTCCTCAGGTGTTTCGTAGGGCCGGGGCTTGCCCCGGCCTATTGCGACCGAACCCAAAGGGCCGACCCAAGGGTCGGCCCTATGAGGCGGGTGACAGGAACCGCGCCAGAATCGCAGTCGCTTGTTTCCAATCCCGCGCTTCCTTTTCCACCTGTCTTCGGCCGGCGCGCGTCAGTTTGTAGTATTTCGCCTTGCGATGGTTGTCGGACATGCCCCATTCCGAAGCGATGTAACCTTCCTGCTCCAGTTTCAAAAGAGCCGGATACAGCGTTCCGTAATTGACGGACAACAAATCGCCACTCGTCTGCTCGATGCGCCGGGCAATCCCGTAACCGTGCAGTGGCCCCATGGTTTCAAGCGTCTTCAGCACCATCAGCGCCAGTGTGCCTTGCCAAACATCGGTTTTGTCACTCATTCCGTCTCCTTAGACTGCCTTCGGCTCCTATTGGTTAGCCATAGAAAAGATAGCACCAGTCCTATGGGAAAGCAATAGAGAATATTGGTTGCGGAGGGGACGGCAAAGACTCAACACAGAGATCGCTGAGATGCTCCGTGCGCTCTGGGTTGAGATCTTCAAGACACGGAGAGCACGGAGAATTTCTCATGGGTTAGGTGAGGGGTCACACGGCGGGATTCATTTCCACTTGCTTCATGAACAGCACTTAGGCAGAATCTTGGGCCGGGAGGGTTATTTATGCGCACACGTTGGCTCGGAAAATGGTTGCTGCTGGCCGGCTTGCTGGGACTGCCCGGTTCGACTTTCGGCCAACTCGTGGAGAAATATGAGCCGCCTAATTCCAATTGCTGCTTGCTATTCCAAGCGCAGCATCTGGTTGACCAGCTTCAGGATTGGAATCAGCTTGGCCGCTATGACGAAGACAACCAGAAGCTGGAGGCCGAACCGCCGCAGCCCGGCCGGGTTGTTTTTCTTGGCGATTCCATCACCGATTTCTGGGACCTCAAGCGGGATTTTCCCGGCAAGCCCTACGTGAATCGGGGCATCAGCGGCCAGACCACACCGCAAATGCTGGTGCGAGTGTTTCCGGACGTGATTGACCTGCACCCGGCGGCGCTGATTGTGCTGGCCGGCACCAATGATATTTCCGCCAACACCGGACCCGAAACACTGAAGATGCTCGAGGAAAACTTCAAGGCCATCACCGAGTTGGCGCAGCTTCACCACATCAAAGTGATTTTGTGTGCAGTGATGCCGGTGAGCGACTACACCAAAAACAAGCAAACCGTTCACCGGCCCCCGGCGGATATTTTGAAATTGAACGCCTGGCTGCGCACCTATACCGAAAAAGTTCACGCCGTGTACGCCGACTACTATTCGGCAACGGTGGACGCGCAGGGAATGTTGAAGGATGGATTTTCGGAAGACGGACTGCACCCCAATGTTAAAGGGTACGCGCTGATGGCGCCCGTAGCGGAGGCGGCGATTGAAAAAGCATTGAAAGAAAGTCGTCAGTAGTCAGTGGTCTGTAAGGACGGAATACAACTCCTTTAACTCAATACTGAAAGCTGAAGACTGAAGACTTTCAGTCCTTCTTGCCCTCTGTGGATGAAACTTTCGTCGCGGCGGCGCTCCGCCTGAGTGCGGCCATTTCCCTATTGTCGAGCGGCAGGAAATAACCTACAGCAATGCCCATGGCGCCGTCCGGAAGCCGATTGCGGGTGGGATTGTCGTAGGTGGCGGTCACTTTGATCACGTCGCCTTGGGCAAGCGCGAAACCGCCGGGGAACATATGGACGGGAATGGCGACGATATGTCCCTGCCCATCCAGTGCAGCCTCTAGTTTGTCCTCTTGGTGGCGCGTCTCATTGACCACGTCGAGCTCCCGCCCGTAGTCGTGCAAGTGCCCGCCCAGGCCCACCAGCACTCCATTGTATTGCAGGGTAAACTTGCCGCTGGTGACGTTCAAGCCGGGCTTCAGATCGTAACTGGAGTTGCTGCATTCCTTCACGTCAATCCAGGCGGGATAAACACTCTTGAGCTGAGGCCCGCCCGCATCGAGCGGCTGATACTCAATTTTCACCTGTAGATAAACGTTGGGATAACTGGTTGCCGTGGGATTGTGAAACATCGTCGTCACCCGAATTTTGTCGCCCGTTTCCACGCGATAGCCAATGCCGGGCGTCACCGGCCAAACGGTCATCTCGCCGCCGGCGCCGAAGATGTGCTCGGGTTTTGACGGGCAAAGAAAATCCGCGCGCGCCAGGTTATAAATCGCCACGTGATGCAGCAAGCGGCCTGGCTGCGGGCTGCCTGTTTCGTCGACGATGCTCGGGCGATAGCCGGTGAACCACCCATCGAACGGCACGGTCATGCTGAGAGCAGGCGCTTGTGCCACATTCATGCCGGCGTGGGCAGGCAGGTTGAGCGGACCCAGGCGGAGCGTGAGCACGTGCGCCGCTTCGTCATTCTGAACCTCCAGCTTGACGTTCGCCGCGCGCCGCATCATGTGCATGTGCTCCATGTCGTGTTGCGCATGGCCCACACCGGCAGCGCAAAGTCCCACCGCGAGTCCCAACGCTAATGGTTTCATTGCGTGTCTCCTTTTCGTGCACATGTCCTTCCGGCTTCCGAGAATGGCTCAATCACCCAATCAGATAATGATTCAATTTTATCAAATGACTCAATCGCCCCATCACTCAATGGCCCAATTCCCCTCACGCACTACTGCCGACTAGAATCCCAGTCAGAAAAACCACTACGCCCCAAACCACTGCTTGAAACGCCGCCGACAGGAACGGTGTGTCCATGTAACGGTGACGGATAAAGCTGATAGCGCCGAGTTCGATAGCCACCACAATCACGGCGACCGTGAGGGCCAGATTGAAATTTGAGATGAGGAAGGGCAGAGTGTGCCCGATGCCGCCGGCGGCGGTCATCAATCCGGTGACCGTGCCGCGGAACCAGGGATAGCCGCGCCCGGTCAAGGAGCCGTCATCAGATTGCGCCTCGGCGGAGGCCATGGATATTCCCGCCCCCAGCGAGGCTGCGAGCCCGATTAGAAAAGCATAATGCGGTCTGTGAGTGGCGAAGGCGGCGGCGAAAACGGGCGCTAGGGTTGAGATGGAACCATCCATCAAACCCAAGAGTCCGGGCTGGACCACCTGCAAAAGAAACTTGCGCCGTCCTGCGCTTTCTTCGCCGGCGGTCGCTTCGGGGGTTAGATGCTTCTCCTTCAGCGATCCGGCCAGGCTTGAATGCTGGCGCTCTGCTTCCGCCAAGTCGCCCAAAAGCTTTCGGGTGGAAGCGTCGGTCACCAGCTTTTCCGCCCGCTCATAGAATCGCCCCGTCTCGAGCTCCAGGAGTTCTACTTGTTTCCTGACTGCTTGGATGCCCAGGGGCCGCGTGAGCCAGATGGGACGGCGCTCGATGAATCCCTTAACGTCCTGCGGACGAATCAGGGGAATGTGTTCTCCGAAGCGCTGTCGGAAGAGATCAATCAGCCGGGCGCGGTGTTCGGATTCTTCCGTCCGCATTTCATCCAGCACCTTGGCCGTGGCTGGATAAGTCTCGCGCAGGCCCTCGGCGAAATCGCCAAAGATGCGGCCATCTTCTTCTTCCAGGGAAATCGCCAGAGCGAGTATTTCGCGCTCAGTCAGGTCTCTAAATCTTTTGGCCATGAATGATCCTTTCCAGAGTAGTGGTGTCTGTCCCAAACCCGCTTCTACTAAAGATGCCGCATGAACTCAGCAGGGCACACGCATTATAGTATCCCCACAACTTGGGCGAGTGAAAGGACCGAGGACATGCGGATTCGGGAGGACGTCTCGCGGGCTAATTGGAATACCGGTCTGTTTCTAGAAATGTGATATCCACCGAACGCGTGTCCGGGCTTCAACACAATCCTGTTGTTTTGAGCTGGGATTTGAGAGCGATGGTCTTGCTTCAAGTAGCTGCAAAGTTTTTCTTGCGCTTGAGGGAATCATTCGTTTCCGGCATGGAACTCCACGAGCTTCATCTCAAAATCTGAAACCGTCCCGTTGTGATGGCCCATGTAGCGAACGATGCCGACTCCACTGACGAAATCAAACTCCGTGTGGCTTCCAACGGTGAATTCACTGATGGTATAGACAGTTCGGTTTCGCGCGCTCGACACCCCCCTAATTCCTTCCATTTTGGATTGGCGCTCGTCGCCGACTACCCAGGAATAAAACTCATCGGTCCTGGTGATCAACTCCGTTTCACCGAATCTCTTTCCCCTCACCAAGGGGAAGTCGAGAAATAAATTGGACTCTCGCACCAGGCCCTGGAGATTATTCTTGTTATCGCGCAGGGCGCCTAGAGCTTTTTGAATTTCATTGGGTCCCAGTAGATAGAATCGTGATGGAAACACTTGCACAATTAAGGAGTCGCGCGGCTTCGCGTCCTCGGTGTACCACCACAAATCACCCGGGAAGCCCCTCACCACGGCCGCCGAGATGTCCTGCCTTTTGATAACGTCCGTGATTTCCATTTTCCACGTAATCGTTTTGCGGATGGTTCCGGCCGAGCTTCCCGACTCCACCGGCCCCCGGTAAACCCAGTAAGTTCCCTTGGCGAGAGGGAAGATCACATCAAGTTTGTCCGCCGCTCGCTTCTGGGCGACGAGAAGTGTAGGAAAAAACAGGCCGAGCGTGAAGGCGAAGTAATTTATCCTACGCATTACTTATTTCTGGATTACCAGATGGTCTTCAAAAGTGGGCTGCTTCTAATTCCCTCATCTCGCGTTACTAACGCGACGCCCTCGGCGCGGGCGGTGGCGCCAATCAACCGATCGGCAGGGTCTCGGGGATAGTCGTCAGGGAACTGCACGGCGAGCGAGGCAATCTCCGCGGTAATCGGCTTCACACTTACGCGGGCCGAATCCACCATGAGGCGAACCGAATCTTCCACCGTGCCATACGCGCGCACGTGCCCATGCGCGAAAATCATCGCTAGTTCCCAGAGGCTAATCGCGGAAATGCCCAGGCCCTCGCCCGCCTGGGCGCGACGGATGGCCGATGCCGCCGCCCGCGAGAGCCGCCGCGGTTCCACCACGGTATAGATTAGTGTGTGGGTGTCGAGTAAAATCATCGCAGAGCCTTCCACGCCTCCGGGGGCAATACTGGTGACTCAATATCGCCGACAATTTCCATTACGTCGGAAAGGCACCCGAGAATGTTGGAAGACTTCTCGTCCGCAGGAACCAGTTTCGCCACTGGGCGGCCGTTCTTGGTGATCAGGACAGGCTCGCGAGTCGCGCTTACGTCGTCCATGATTTTCAAGCACGTCGCCTTGAATTTTCCTGCCGCTATGGTCTTCATGTCCACCTCAACGCGTCCATGGTCATATTATTATGACCTAATAAGTTCGTCAAGGGACTTGTGGCTGGTGGGCGGGTCGCTTGGAGGTTACGCTCCCTCCAATCTCAATCGAACTCGAACCGGGGAGGCGTTTGGTCGGGACCGACGCGGCCTTCCGCGATGTCCGCGCCGTAATAGTTTTCCCCCTTGATGGGGCTTCCGGCCATGCGGCGCAGCATGGAGATCTGGCCCACGTGGGTGAGCGCGTCAGCAATGGGGCCCTGAAAAAGTTTTTCCGGCGGGCACCCGAGTTCGGTATTGGAGGCCAGGTGTTTGTCGAACTTATCGAGCGCAGCAAAGAAGCGCGTCACTTCCTGGTCCCAAGGCAAGGGTTTTGAGGAGTGCCACTCGCTTTTCCCCCGGGCGTGATGGTAGGCCCAGTCGAGCAGGTCACCGAGGTGGGCCAGAATCTCCACCGGCGTCCGCGTGGTGGGCGAGGCCTTGAAATGGGCGAACTCGGGCGGAGCATGGCGCAACGCTTTGCCGCCGCGATAGGCCAGGATGGCCACCGAGTGCCGGAGGAGATGGAGGTTGGAATCTGCCATAGTTATCCTGTCTTGTATATCCACAGTGCCGCGGGAATGCGAATTGCTCCGTGGAGTGCTGACGATTAAATATAGCAGAACAACTTCACCCTATCACCGGAGTTGGCGCCGGTCAATAGAGTGATTATGGAGTGCGGTCCACACCGGGCCAGCCCCGGCGCGCTGTCAGTGTGGTGCGTCTCAAATAGGTATAGAGATGCAGCGCCGCACTTCAGGGCGGCACGTACTGGTTTAAAGCCCGGCGCTTCAACCGAATCCGGCGTCATTTACGTCGCTCTGCATCGATACAGCCGCCGGCGGAGGCCATCAGAATTTGGGATGGTAATTCGGATACGCGGGCGTCTTGTACTTCGGCAGCGGATGCTCCTTAAGAGACTGCATCATCACTTCCACCGCCTTCTCGAGTTGGGGATCGTGACCTTCGCGCACCAGCTTGGGGTCAAGCTCCACCTCAACGTCGGGCGCGATGCCGTGGTTCTCCACTTCCCATTCGCCTTTGGTTCCATAGATGGCCCAGCGCGGCGCGGTGACTGAACCTCCGTCCATTAATCGAGGGTAATTGCCAATGCCCACCAGGCCGCCCCAAGTCCGCATTCCGACCAGAGGCCCAATGCCCGCTTTGCGGAAATACCACGGCATGGCGTCGCCGCCGGAGCCGGCAAATTCATTGATGATCATGGTCTTGGGACCATAAATCGCTTCCTGGGGCTCCTGGTAGGTCTCGCCTTCGCGCGTCATCACTAAACTTTGGACGGGGCGGCGCAAGTAATCAATGATGTAGTCGGCCAGATCGCCTCCGCTGTTAAAGCGTTCGTCCAGCACCGCACCTTCCTTGCCCACCTGGGCAAAGTAGTAGCGATTGAAATTGGTGTAGCCGGCGCCGGCCGTGTTGGGCAGATAAACGTAGGCCAGTTGGCCATGGCTGAGCTCGTCCACTTTGCGGCGGTTGTCTTCAATCCAGGCGAGATTCCTCAGCCCCGTCTCACTTTCCACCGGAACCACGGTGACGTCGCGCGAGCCGCGGCCATCCGGGTTGGGTCCGACTTTCAACACCACCTGCTGGCCCGCCGTTTCCTGGAAGAAGCTGAAGATATTGTCCGAGGCGTGCAAGTCGCGGCCTTGAACCGCCAACAGATATTCTCCTTGCTTAACATTCACGCCGGGCTGGGTGAGCGGGGCGTGAAGTTGCGGATTCCAATTCTCGCCATCGTAAATGCGCGCGAAACGGTAACGGCCATTTTCGAGGGTGTAGTCGGCCCCGAGCAAACCCACCTTCACCGTTTTCAATTCGGGCATGGTGCCGCCGCCCACGAACATGTGCAGGACGTTCAGATTGCCCAGCATGTCCGCAAACAGATAATCGAGATCCGCGCGGCTGGCTACGGCGGGCAGGAAGCGCGCGTAAAATTTCTCCGCCGCCTTCAGATCAAGCCCGTGGAAATGCGGATCGTAGAAAAAGTCGCGCTCGATCCGCCAAATTTCGTGAAACATTTGCGCCCACTCGGCGCGCGGGTCAACGTAAACTTCCATGTCGGTGGTCTTGAGCGCGCCGGCACCGGGCTTGGGGGGCTTGTCGGCCGCGGCGATGAACCATTTCTCGCCCTGGCGATACAGCATCTTCTCGCCGTTTTCCGAAACCGAGAAGGCCGTCACTCCCTCGACGAGTTTTTCCGTTTTGCGCGTCTTCAGGTCAAAGCGTTGGACGGTTAATTTGGGCGGGCCATTTTCGCTGTCGACTTGCGGGCCTTCGAGCAAATACAGGACGCCTTCCTTGCCCGCCGTCATCCCCTGGTAGTTGTGCTCTGGAATGGGCAAGGCCAAAATACGTTGGCCGATATTTTCAAAGTCAATGGTGACCTTTACCGGTTCTTTCTTCTCTTTGTCTTTGTCCTTGTCTTTGTTCTTATTTTTGTTCTGGTCGGCGGCCTGATCGGTCTTGTTATCTTTTTTCTCTTCCGCCTTTTCATCATCGCTTTCAGGGGCGGTGGGTGAAGGCAAATCCTTGCGCAGCACAACCACATAAGCGCTGCGCGTTACCGGATGGTCGATGGAAGTCATATCGAGCCAGCCCGTTGCCAGGGCCATATTGGTGCTCGCCGTGAAGTAGAGATATTTGCCGTTCTTGTCAAAAAGGGGATAGAGCGCGTCACTCATGCCGTCGGTAAGCTGGGTCGCTTGGTGGTCGTCCAGCGAATAAACAAACACGGCGCGCTGGTGATTGGTGAGCTGCTTGGTGTAGGCCAGCCAGCGATTGTCAGGGGACCACACGGTGTCAAATTCGTGCAAGGGAGAATCAAACAGGTCGGTGTCCACTTTCACTGGCGTGGGGTGATCGAGGTCCACGTACCAAAGGTTCAGCCGCTTGTCACTGTAGGCAATCTTCCTGCTGTCAGGCGACCAGGCGGGGGAATAGAAGAATGAGGGCGGCTCGCCGAGATCGATCTTGCGGGCCGCGCCCAAACCGTCCTGGCCGGTGATGTGCAGCGCGTACTCGCCCGACTCGTCGGAGAAATAGGCGATGGACTTGCCATCGGGAGACCACGCAGGGTCGCGATCCGCTACGGCCGGGCTGTGAGTCAAATTGCGAATATCGCCTTTCTCCGCCGGGACGGTAAGGATTTCGCCATGCGCCTCGAACACCGCGCGCTGGCCGGTGGGGGAAATGTTGAAGGCCAGGATTTGCTTCTCCACTTTTTCAAAGTGCGGCCTGACCTGCGGCATGTCGCCCGCCACAGTGACGTTGATGGATTTCTCTTTGCCGGAATGGAGATCGAAGAGGTGCAATGACCCGAATTGCTCGTAAACAATCGCGCCCGGTCCGGCGGAGGCCGACTTGATATCAAGGCCGTCGTTCTTCACCAGTTCGTTTACCTTTTGCGTTTTGGTGTCGTAGGCAAACAGGGTGACGGGGCCGTTGCGGTCGGAGAGAAAATAAATCTTGTCGCCGATCCACATAGGATTGGTGTCATTCGAGTTTTCGCGCGGGATTTTCACGATGGAAGAATCCGACAGATTGGCAATCCAGATGGGCGCGGTCAATCCGCCCCGGTAATGCTTGATAGCGATGTAACTCGGCCCCGCCCCCAACCGGCGATTCCAGCGCGGGACATAAGCCATTTGAGATTCATCGGGTGAGTAAGAGCCCTGCACGCCCATGGGCAAAGGCAAGGCCTTGGGGAAGCCGCCTTCCACCGGGACGGTGAACAATCTTTCGAACCGGGTAAAACTGTTCATGGTGGAGCGGAACAGAATTTGTTTCCCGTCCGGGGTCCATCCCACCGCAACGTCGGTGCCCGGATGGTAGGTGAGGCGCCGGGGCTCACCTCCCCCGGCGGACACCACATAAACGTCCTGGTTGCCATCGTAGTCGCCGGTATACGCCACCAGGGCGCCGTCAGGGGAAAAGACGGGGCCGCTCTCGATGTCCGTGCCCGTCACCAGACGCCGGGCGTCACCACCACCGCGATCCACAATCCAGATATTACCTCCATAGGCAAAGGCGATCTGGGTCTTACTCAGAGTAGGGCTCTGCATCAACAGCGGTCCGGATTCCCGCGCCCAGCTGGTGCCAAGCCCCAACACGAAAAAACCAATGACCAAGACGGCTCGTTTCATCTTTTCCCCCCTGTCGATGAATCGTCAAATTCCTGTTTTGATTCGTGAACTTGTAATCGCCGCGAGTTTACACCAGAAAAGGACGGATCAAAAACGCAATTTGCCGCCGTATTTCAAATGCTGATTTCGTGGAGTGCCGCGCGCGGAGAGTATGGGGCCGCACAAGGTTGCGCCACTGCCCAAATCCCTATAAAGACGCGGGTTCCGTTGTGCTGCACCGCGCTGGGAGGGGAGGCCAAAAATCTGATTGCGCCATCCGGCAGGAAGGCGCTCTGCCGCCGCAATCCCGCAGGCATGGTCGCGCGAAAATTTGCATTTGCCGGATGGCCACATTATAATCGTCCGGGATCCAAATCATGGGAACCATTAAACCGTCACAGCGCAATTTTGTTGGTGAATTGCTTCGGCGCATTTTTCTGGTTGACCTGATCAAAGGGCTGAAGCTGACATTCTCTTATCAGCGTCCCAGCGCCACCTACACCGAGCAATATCCGCGCCAGCGGCCGCCAGTGGCCGAGCGTTACCGCGGCGCTCCACGCCTGAATAACCATCCCGAGACGGGCGAAACTCTTTGTATTGCCTGCAACCTGTGTTCGCTGGCCTGCCCGGAAAACCTGATTGTGGTGGGCTGGGAACGGACGGAAGATCGGCGCAAGAAACTTTCCACTTTCACTTACGATTTGTCCCGCTGCATGTTCTGCGGGCTGTGTGAGGATGCCTGTCCCGTGGACGCGCTGGAATTAACCCAGGATTTCGAGATGGCAGAGTACACCCGCGAAGGAATGATCTGGGACCGCAAAGCCCTGGAAGAAGGCCCCTCGCCCGCCCGATATACTCGCTAGTTCACTGCCTTTCCGGTCCCTAGCCTATTGATGCCGGGTCAGCCTCTGTCATAGCCGCGGCTGGTTCAAATCCAGTCATATGGCAATCGGGTTGCCGGGGGGAGTCGACGAAAGGGAATCGGAGCGGAGAAATAGAGAAGAATGAAAAGCCCTTAAGTAGGATCAAACTAAAGTCATGCCTGAAAGAAGGGGCAGGATTACAGGCGAAAACGCCAGGGAGCATCCACAAGCTCCGCCGCCGGAGACACAAACGCGCCTCGCTCACAAAGGCGGTACGGGCGTGAGAATCCGAGCTGCGGGGCCAGGCGGCGGATCGCTCGGACCCGCCGCTCTACCTCGCGAAGCTATTTCTTTTTGGGAGGAACCACGGCGTCTTTGAACGCCTTGGCCAGACGGAACTTGACAACGGTCTTAGCCGGGATGGAAATCGGCTCGCCGGTTTGAGGATTGCGGCCCATGCGGGCCTTACGGTTGGCTTTCACGGCCTTGCCCAGTCCGGGAATTACGAACTGTCCGCCTTTCTTGCATTCTTTAGTCGCCAGATTTGCGATTTCTTCCAGAACTGAAGCCGCAGCTTTCTTTTGAATTCCCGCGTGTTCAGCCAGGTGCGAAACCACTTGGGACTTGGTCATCGCTTTCGCCATGTGTTGCTCCTCTCTAGAGTTTGGATTTGTGGGGTCCTTGCCATGATGGCAGGGCGACACTCTAATCAATAACCATAGGGCTGTCAAGCGTTATTCCAAAGGGCCGCTTGATGTCGGCCCGCAAGAAATGCGGCTCTGGCCAACGCTTTGCACCGGTCTTCAGACTACCACAATTGGCAGGCTTGAAAGCAATCTTTGATTTCGTTATATTGAATTCATCCCAAAGCAGGCGAGCGAGGCCACCCATGCCCATATTTGAATACCAGTGCAGCGATTGCGGAACCAAGTTTGAAAAGATTGTGGCTTCGTCTTCCACGGCGGTCACCTGCAAGAGGTGCAAGGGCGGGAAAGTCAAAAAGATGCTCTCCGTTTTCGCTGTCTCCGGATCTTCGGTCAAGTTGGCCGCAGCAGAGCCCGGCCCATGCGAATGCGGTGCCCCGCGGCGCGGCATGTGCCAGGAGTAGTCACCGCACACCCACCGCGACTCGATCCCATGCCGACCTCCGCCATCCCGAATTTGCACCTGGGCACTTCAAGCTGGTCGAGCGAAGATTGGGTGGGCGCGTTCTATCCGCCCGGCACTCCGGCCGCGAGCTTCCTTGCGGAATACAGCCGCCACTTCGACACGGTGGAAGTGGATTCCACCTACTATCGGTCTCCCTCTCCAGCCATGGTGAAGAACTGGCGCGAGCGCACTCCGCCGGGCTTTCTTTTTGCCGCCAAATTCCCGCGTGCTATTACTCACGAAAAAATCCTGGTGGATTGCGCGGAAGACGTTGCTGAATTTCTCGGCGCCATGGAACTGCTGGGGGACAAGCTGGGCCCGCTCCTCCTTCAATTTCCTTATTTCAACAAAAAAGCCTTTGCACGACCCGAAGATTTTCGCGCCCGCCTGAAACCTTTTCTGGAGAAACTTCCGGGCCATCACGCCTACGCCCTCGAAGTCCGTAACAAAGCCTGGATCAGCGAGGCATTTCTCGACCTGTTACGCCAACATAGAATCGCGCTGGCGCTCATTGACCATCCCTGGATGCCGCCGGTCCAGCAATTGATTCAGGAGTTTGATGTGGTCACGGCCAGCTTCACTTACATCCGCTTTCTGGGCGACCGGAAAGGAATAGAAGAAAAAACCGAACACTGGGACCGCATCCTGGTGGACCGCGGGCACGAGATGGAGGCGTGGATTCCGGTAATCCGGCGGTTGTTGGCCCGACGACTGACCGTCTACGCCTACTTCAACAACCATTACGCAGGGTTTGCTCCCGGCTCTATTGCGCTCTTCCGCGAAGTGTGGGAACGGCTGAAGGACTCAAAGTCGTAGTGGGGAGAGTTCTGTTGCCGCCGCGCATGGTCAGAGCTTTTGTTTTTTGGCGTTTTGAGTGAATTCAACCAGTGCCGCAAGGGTGCGACGGGCTGCGCCGGAATCCAGAGCCCCGGCTGCAATTTCCACTCCTTCCAAAAAGTTTCCGGCCTTTTCCGCCACGCCAAGTGCCGCAGAAGCGTTGGCCAGCACGACGTCACGGTGGGGGCCATGCTCGCCCTTAAACATCCGGCGAAGAATCTCTGCATTGGCTTTAGCATCGCCGCCAGTCAAGGCGTGGGAGGGAACGCGGGGCAGACCGAAATCTTCCGGATTAATGTCCCGGGTTTTCACCGAACCGCCGGCCAATTCGGAAACCTGGGTCGGACCCGTTGTCGAAATCTCATCGATCCCATCGTGTGCCGCCACCACAATAGCTCTGCGCGTGCCGACGGCGGCACAGGCCTGCGCCACCATTTCCGTGCGGGAGCGGTCAAAGACTCCGAGCAACTGAACTGAAGCGCCCAGAGGATTGGTGAGCGGCCCGAGCAGATTGAAGATGGTCTTGCCCTTCAAACTTCGACGGGCGCTCGTCACATGCCGGGTGGCCAGGTGCAAGTGCGGCGCAAAAAGAAAGACGATGCCGGCATGCTCCAGGCAGCCCGGAATCATGGCCAGAGGTATGTCGATTGCCACGCCCAGCGCTTCAAGAACGTCGGCGCTGCCACAGCGGCTTGAGATCGACCGGTTGCCGTGCTTGGCCACGCGTACTCCGGCGGCGGCGGCCACCAGCGCCGCGGCGGTGGAAACATTGAACGTCCCCGCGCCGTCGCCTCCTGTTCCGCAGGTATCGAGCAGCGTCCCGGCGCGATGAATCAGTTCGAGGGCCACGCCCGCCTGTCGCAACGTCTCCGTCGCGCGCGCACGCATCACCTGGGCGAAGCCGACCAGTTCGTCCGCCTTTTCCCCCTTGTCGCGGAGGGCCACAAGCAAGGCCACGATTTCGTCGTCGGGCACATTGCCGGAAAAGAGCTGCTCGGTAACCTGGCCCGCTTCTGCGCGCGTCAGATCCAGCTTGCTATTTAGTTTTTCAATCGCCCATTCCAGATACATGGTTGTTGCGGTGGCCTCACAAAATAGTGCGCGCGAAGCGCCATGGAGTGCGGGAGCGGCAGCTCCGGCCTTTCTTTATTCGAAACAAGGCGGGAGCTTTGCTGCCGCACTCCAAGGCGCCTGCGGCGCATATTTCAAACCTTTTCGAGCTTTTCGAGCGTCCGCTCGTTGCGCAAATTGCCCGTATTCAAAGTGGTTTTGGGCTCGAACAACATGACCTGCGCCTCACCCACAGCTTCGGGCTTGTGCTCGACGCCGAGAGGAACCACTATGAACTCGCCTTCTTCCACAGGCACATCGCGGTCCTTAAAGTGCATCACCAGTCTCCCTTTGACTACGAGGAAAAGCTCATCTTCATGATCGTGGTGGTGCCAGACAAACTCTCCCTGGAACTTTACCAATTTCACCAATTGTCCGTTCAGCTCAGCGGCAATCTTCGGGCTCCAATATTCCTGAAAAAGGCCGAATTTTTGTGCGAGGTTAATTTTGTCCACGGCTCACTCGCTTTCTGCGCGTTGCAATTTTCCGCCATCTTGCCTATACTTTTTGATTCCGCAATCAGTTCAATTCCTGATTGTAACGTGGCAAGCACCAACTGACCACCGGCATCTGACAGCTTCTAAAAATGAAAATCCACGAATATCAGGCCAAACAAATCCTGTCACGATTCGGAGTGACCGTGCCTCGCGGCCAAGTGATTCTTAACCGCGATGAAGCGCGCGCGGTGGCAGTGGAACTGGGCGGCGGCACGGTGGTGGTGAAAGCCCAAATTCACGCCGGAGGACGCGGCAAGGGCGGCGGGGTGAAGCTCGCCCACAATCCGGACGAAGCGGAAAAGCTGGCCGGTGAAATCCTGGGCATGACGCTGGTCACCCACCAGACCGGACCCGAAGGCCGGTTGGTCAAACGGGTTTTGATCGAAGAAGGCTTGGATGTGGCGCGCGAACTATATCTCGGCCTGGTGATGGATCGCACCACAGGGCAGCCCGTGTTCATGGCCTCCACCGAGGGCGGAATGGAAATCGAAGTGGTGGCCGCCAAGCATCCGGAAAAAATCCTGAAAGAATTCATTGACCCTGCCGTCGGCTTCCAGGCGTTTCAGGCGCGGAAACTGGCGTTCGGACTGGGTCTGGACAGCGCGCGGGTGAACGACGCGGTGAAATTCCTATCCAATCTCTACCGCGCTTTCGAGGCCACCGACGCCTCGCTGGCCGAGATCAATCCCTTCGTCGTCACCCAGGACGGACGCCTGCTGGCCCTCGACGCCAAAATGAATTTTGACGACAACGCGCTCTTCCGCCACCAGGACATTCGCGAGTTGCGCGATTTCGACGAAGAAGATCCGCTGGAAGTGAAGGCCACCAATTTTGGCCTGAACTATATTCGTCTGGAAGGCAGCGTGGGCTGCATGGTGAACGGCGCTGGCCTGGCCATGGCCACCATGGACATCATTCAATACGCCGGCGGGAGCCCGGCCAATTTCCTGGACGTTGGCGGCGGGGCCAATGAAACCCAGGTGAAGCATGGCTTCGAAATTATTCTGAGCGACCCCAACGTTCGCGCTGTGTTCATCAATATTTTTGGCGGCATCATGCGCTGCGACATCGTGGCCAACGGCGTGGTGGCCGCCGCCAATTCGCTCGGCTTCAAGACGCCCGTGGTGGTGAGACTGGAAGGCACAAACGTGGAACTCGGGCAAAAGATCCTGCGCGAGTCCGGATTAAATTTCACCGTGGCCACCAACATGAAAGACGGGGCGGAAAAAGTTGTGGGATTAGCAAAGAATTGAATCATTGATTCATTGAATCATTGGCGGGATGCCGGAAACTTACCAAGCCGAGGAGTTGAAGAAACGGGCAAAACAATTTGCCATTCGAATCGTGAAACTATTCCGGGCGCTCCCAAGAACCGACGAAGCGCGGATACTCGGGAAACAAGCTTTGCGATCTGGGACGTCAGTGGCAGCGAATTATCGCGCAGTTTGCAGGGCACGGTCAAAAGCGGAATTCATAGCAAAGATAGGCGTGGTCGTTGAATAGATCGATGAAACCATTTTCTGGTTGGAACTCCTGATCGAAACTGCAATCGTTAAGCAGGGCCGGCTGGAGAGCCTGTTAGTGGAAGCAAATGAACTTCTGGCGATCTTTGCTGCCTCTCAACGCACAGCCAAACGACCGACGCTTAAATGAATCAATGATCCAATGAGCCAATGAAACAATCCTATGGCTATTCTCGTAAATGAAAACACACGCCTGCTGGTTCAGGGAATAACCGGCCGCGAAGGCGGATTTCATACCACTCAAGCGATCGCTTACGGGACCAATGTGGTCGCTGGCGTGACGCCGGGAAAAGGCGGAACGAACGCGCTTACAGAGAGCGGTCCGGGCGTTCCCGTTTTCAATACCGTTCGAGAAGCGGTTGAAAAGACGGGCGCCAACGTTACCGTGATTTTTGTGCCGCCCCCGTTTGCAGCGGACGCGATCATGGAAGCGGCTGACGCTGGATTGCCCCTCATTGTGGCCATCACGGAAGGCGTCCCCACCCTCGACATGGTACGAGTGCGGCAATTTCTTTCCAGAACTAAATCGCGGCTGATCGGCCCCAACTGTCCCGGAATAATTTCTCCGGGGAAATGCAAAGTGGGGATCATGCCCGGCTCGATTCACCGGGAGGGAAGCGTGGGCGTGATCTCGCGCAGCGGCACGCTGACTTACGAGGCGGTGGGCCAGCTCACCGCGTTGGGCATCGGACAGTCCACCTGCATCGGCATCGGCGGCGACCCGATCATCGGAACAAATTTCGTGGACGCGCTGCGCCTGATGAATGACGATCCCGCCACCGAAGCCATCATCATGATTGGCGAGATTGGGGGCAGCGCGGAGGAAGAAGCAGCGGCGTTCATCAAGGCCAAGGTGAAAAAGCCAGTGGTGGGATTTATCGCCGGACGCACCGCGCCCCCCGGCCGGCGCATGGGACACGCGGGCGCAATCATTTCCGGAGGCAAGGGCACCGCCGCAGACAAGATTCACGCCCTGGAAGCCGCGGGCATTAAAGTTGCCGCCAGCCCGGCGCTGATCGGGGAAACACTTAAACAAAGTTTGAAGGGATAAAGAAAGGTTAAATGATAAAGGGTAAAGGTTAAAAAAATCAGACGGCGAATTGGGCGTTCCAGCATGTGACTTCACCTTTTACCCTTCAAACTTTAACCTTTAACCTTTCGAGAAAAGGACGGCACATGGCCATTGAACGGACTCTTACCATCATCAAGCCCGATGCGGTAAACAACAAACACATCGGGGACATCATCAAGATTTTTGAAGGCCAGCATTTCTCCATTCTGGCTGCGCGGATGGTGAATCTTACCAGGGCGGAGGCCGAGGGTTTTTACCGCGTCCACCGCAGCCGGCCGTTTTTTGAAAGCCTCACCTCGTTTATGAGCTCCGGGCCCGCGCTGGTGATGGTGCTGCAAGGCGACAACGCCATCGCCCGTCTGCGCGAGGTGATGGGCGTCACCGACCCCGCCCAGGCCGCCTCCGGAACCATCCGAAAACTTTTTGCCACCGGCATTGAGCACAACGCCGTCCACGGCTCCGACGCCCCCGAAACCGCCGCCTACGAAATCTCTTATTTCTTTCCCGGCGTCGATTTGATTTAGCGCCAACCCGGCCGCCGCAATATTTTCACCCGCTTCAAATGCCCCGGCCGGCGCGAACCCGCCAGCCGGGCTTTCCAAGGCTTTCAGCCCTTCGAGAGATTCGACAGGGGGCGCTCTTGACAACTCGGAATTGCGCGTCAAGGATAGGTTGGGCGGGATTTCACCCGGCCCGCGGAAAAATGTCTCTGGGCCGGGATGAATTCGCCACCCAGGTTGAGCGATGAGTGAAGCGCCGACGCAGCTCGGAAAAGTGTTGGTAATCTTCGGTGTGGTGTTGCTAGGCACAGGATTGTTATTGGTCTTCGGCTCGCGGATTTCCTTTTTGGCCCTGGGAAAATTGCCGGGCGACATCTCCTACAAGGGTAGGAATGTCTGGTTTTACTTTCCCATCGTCACGTGCCTGATTTTGAGCGGGCTTCTCACTCTGATTCTTTGGCTGTCTTCGTATTTAGGTCGAAAATAGAACGTAAATGTCCTTCGTCCTTTGTCCTCCGCCAGCAGTCAATGACAAAATCAAATGGGGAAAGCACGTAGGGCAAAGGACAAATGACAAAAGACAGCGGACGGTTTTTCCAATGAGCCAATCCCTCTTCGCATTCCCAACCAAGCGGAAGATTCAAAGCGTCACCGAGCTGACCCAGCAGGTCAAAGGGCTTTTTGAGAAGAATTTTGCCGAAGTGTGGGTGCAGGGCGAGATCTCGAATTTCCGTCCGGCGGGTTCCGGCCATCTTTACTTCACTTTGAAAGATGCCGGGGCGCAGCTTCGCGCCGTCTGCTTCCGCAACCAGGCGCGCTATTTGAAGTTCAAACCCCAGGATGGAATCTCAGTCATCGCGCGCGGACGGCTGAGTGTTTACGAGGCGCGGGGTGAATATCAGCTCTATGTGGAAACGTTGGAACCCGCGGGGCTGGGCGCGCTCCAACTCGCCTTCGAGCAATTGAAAGCCAAGCTGGCGGCCGAGGGTTTGTTTGATCCGGCGCGCAAAAAACCGCTCCCCGTCCTTCCGCGCACGGTGGGCGTAGTGACTTCACCGACAGGTGCCGTGATTCGGGACATCCTGCGTGTCCTCAAGCGCCGGTTTCGCAACATGAATGTGCTGCTTTTTCCGGTGAAAGTCCAGGGCGAGGGTGCGGCCAGGGAAATTGCGGAGGGCATCGAGTATTTCAATCGCCACGCGCTGGTGGATGTCATGATGGTGGCGCGCGGCGGCGGATCGCTCGAAGACCTGTGGGCGTTTAATGAGGAAGTGGTGGCGCGCGCCATCGCCGCCTCAAAGATTCCGGTGATATCGGCCGTGGGTCACGAGACGGATTTCACCATTGCGGATTTTGTCGCCGACCTGCGCGCGCCCACGCCTTCTGCCGCTGCCGAACTGGCGGTGCACCGCAAGCAGGATCATGAAACCGAATTGCAAAACCGCGCCCGCCGCATGTCGCAAGTTATCCGGCTGAAACTTTCCGAAGCCAGCGAACGTCTGACCGAATTAAGAATGCATCGCGTTTTCCAAACGCTGGAGGCGAGGCTGGAGGAAAGAGCGCAACGGGTGGACGACATGGTGGCATTGCTCGACCGGTCTTTGCGCGCGCGCCTGAATTCCGCGCGTGAAGGTTGGTTGCGAGCTTCCGCCGGGGTCATCCGCTACGACTTTCGCCGCTTTTTGGGACTAAAGCGGGCGCAACTGGATGAACGAAACCTGCGGGTGGCAGGGAAGTTAAGGGAGTATCTGGCCGACCGACGAAATCTCCTGAACCGGGTGGAGTCGATTCTTCGGGAGCGAAGCCCGCTCGGAATCCTAAGCCGGGGTTATTCCATCACGCGCGATGCATCGGGAAATATTATTCGGGACGCAGCAGCGGTGGCCATCGGCAGCGACATTTCCGTTCGCCTGGCCCACGGGGAAATTGGGGCAGCAGTGAAGGGCAAGAAGTTGGAGTAGTACGTGCCGGGATCCGTGCTAAAGTTTATAGCCAATCTTCCGCAGGAACTCTTTCCGGATTTTAATATCGGCGTCGGTCTCGATGCCTTTGGTTTTTACGCCGTCGATAACGCCGAGGATGCCGCGGCCCTGCCCGGTTTCCGCCACAATCACTTCCACCGGATTCGCTGTGGCGCAGAAGATGCCGCAAACTTCGGGAACGTTCTTGATGGTATTCAGTATGTTGACAGGAAAACCGCCTTCCATAAAGATGATGAAGCAGTGGCCGCAGGAAAGTTCGAGCGCGTTTTTTTGAGCGAGGTCTTCCAACCGCGCGTCGTTGCCGGCGTGCCGCACTAGCGCGGGTCCCGAGGACTCGCAGAATCCAATGCCGAACTTCATGCTCGGAACGGTCTGCACGATGGCCTCGTAGAGATCCTCGACCGTCTTGATAAAATGCGACTGGCCGAGAATAAAATTCATGTCATCAGGCTTCGCGATTTTGACGATCTTCAAATCCATGGATAACTCCTGCCCCATTCGTGATCGCCTTACTCAGTAACTTTCAGCACCGCGAGGAACGCTTCCTGGGGAATATCGACGCGGCCCACGCGCTTCATGCGGCGCTTGCCTTCTTTCTGTTTTTCCAGCAGCTTCCGTTTGCGCGAGATGTCGCCGCCATAACATTTGGCAATCACGTTCTTGCGGATGGGAGCCACGTTTTCGCGCGCAATCACTTTGGCGCCGATGGCGGCCTGAATGGCCACTTCAAACATCTGGCGTGGTATCAGTTTTTGCATCCGCGAGCACAGAGCGCGGGCGCGGACCTGCGCCAGGTCGCGATGAATCACAAAGGAAAGCGCGTCCACCGGCTCGCCCGCCACCAGCAAATCCACTTTCACCAAATCGGATTCCCAATAGCCGGAGAAATGATAATCGAGCGAGGCGTAGCCTTTGGAAAGTGACTTAAGCCGGTCGTAGAAATCCAGAACGATTTCATTCAACGGCAACTCGTAGGTCAAAAGCACACGCTTGGGCGAAACAAACTCAAAACCTTTCTGCACGCCGCGTTTTTCTTCCACTAGTTTCAGAATGCCGCCCAGGAATTCGTCGTGAGTCAGGATCATGGCGGTAATCACCGGCTCTTCGATTTTGGCCACATCGCCCTGAGGTGGGAATTTGGTGGGGCTTTCCACCTCCATCACCTTGCCCGCCTTGGTGGTCAGGCGATAGCGGACGCTGGGGGCGGTGGTAATGAGATCGATTTTGAATTCGCGTTCCAGGCGCTCTTGAACAATTTCCATGTGCAGCAGACCCAGAAACCCGCAACGAAACCCGAAGCCAAGGGCCACGGAATTTTCCGGCTCGAAGAAGAATGAGGAATCGTTCAGCCGCAGTTTTTCCAGCGCGTCACGAAGAAACTCGTAGGCGCTGGCGTCCACCGGATAGAGTCCGGCGAAAACCATGGGCTTGATTTCTTCGAATCCCGGGAGCGGCTCGGATGCCGGGCGGTCATCCTCCGTCATTGTGTCCCCAATGCGCGTGTCCGTGACGCGCTTGATGTTGGCGATCACGTAGCCTACTTCACCGGCGTGGAGGGTTTCCACCCGGACGGACTTGGGCGTGCGGATACCCAACTCTTCCACCGTGTAGACCTGGTTGTTGGACATCAGCCGGATTTGCATACCCAGGGCCAGGGTCCCTTGCACGACGCGCGCCAGCACCACCACGCCGCGGTAACTGTCGAACCAGGAATCGAAAATAAGGGCCTGCAAGGGCGCCTCGGGAGAACCGGTGGGCGCCGGAATCCGCGCCACCAACGCTTCCAGAACATTCTCAACCCCCAGGCCCTGCTTGGCGCTGATCAGCAGCGCGTCGGCGGAATCCAGGGCCAGCGTGTTCTCAATCTGTTGCCTGGTCATGGCCACGTCGGCGCCCGGCAAATCAATTTTGTTAATCACGGGAATAATGGCCAGATTGTTGTTCATCGCCAGATGGGCATTGGCCAGGGTCTGAGCTTCAACACCTTGCGAAGCGTCGATCACCAGTAGCGCTCCCTCGCAGGCTGACAAGCTACGCGACACTTCGTAGGAGAAATCGACGTGCCCGGGGGTGTCGATCAGGTTCAATTGATATTCATTTCCATCCCGAGCCTGATAGAGCAGCCGAACCGCGTGGGCCTTGATGGTAATCCCGCGCTCGCGCTCCAGGTCCATGGAATCCAGGACCTGCTCCGACATTTCACGCTTGGAGAGCGCCCCGGTGAATTCGAGCAGGCGATCGGCCAGGGTGGATTTCCCATGGTCAATGTGGGCTACGATGGAAAAATTGCGAATGTATGGAGAGTCTGTCATTTAAAGCGCCGCTTCGCCCGTTCCGGGCGGGGCAGAGGTCAAAGGAGACTTACCTTGTAATCGAGGCGGCAGGCTGCCAAGTCCCGTCACCCTGGCAGGCTGAATTCAATTCCTTTGAAAATCTAACAAAATAGCGTTATGCTGTCAATTTCAATGCAGGATTCCAGTTGCTTGATGCGCAGCTCCATCGTGCTTTTCCCTAACCATGCCTGACGTTGACAAGCTTTTCGAAAAAGCCGAGAAGTATCTGCAAAAACAGAAGTTCGAGGCCGCCCTCGAGACTTACCAGGAGATCCACAAGTACGAGCCCGGCGACGAGGAGGTGCTCCTTAACCTGGGCGATCTGTCACTGAAGCTCAATCGTACCGCAGACGCGTTGCGCTATTTAAATCTCCTGGCGGAATTCTACGTTAAACGCAACGAAGTTCCCAAGGCCGTCGTTACCTACCGAAAGGTTCTGAAGTTAACGCCGCAAGACGCTGCGGTCCTGTTCAAATTAGGCGGGCTCCTCGAAAAATCGCAAAAGAACGCCGAGGCCACGGAGAGCTACCGGACGGCGCTTGATATTTTCCGCAAAAGCGGAGCCACCCCCAGGGCCATGGAATGCCTGGAGCGCATTACCAAGCTGGATCCCGGCAATATCGCCGCGCAGATTGAATTGGGCGAAACGGCCGCCGGCGCGCGTCAGCCCAAAACGGCCACTCCGGCGTTCCTGAAAGCCGCCCAGCTTTCACGCGAAGCCGGAGACGACGAGCGGTGGGCCGAATTGGTGGAGCGCGCGCACAAGCTCGACCCCGCCGACGAAGCAGGATGTCTCGCCGCGGCTGAACTCTATTTGAAGAAGAATCGTGGGGCTGATGCCGTCACCCTTCTGGAACCGGTCTACGCAAACAAGCCGGAGGATATTCAACTCCTGGAGCTACTTTCTGCGGCTTATCTTTCCGTCGGCAACTACGCGAAAGCCCAGCCGGTTTGCTGGAAACTTTATCAAGCAAAGCCCGAGACTCTTCCCCAGCTCCTGAAACTCATCGAAGGTCTCATCCAATCCGGCCAGCTCGAAAAGGCGCTGGGGGTCATGGGCCAGATCAAGACCGCCCTGTTCCAGCAAGGCAAGAAAGGCGATTTTCTCCAGATCGCGGAGAAAGTCTATGCCGCCGACGAATCAAACCTGTCCGTCCTCGAGATGTTGAGCGCCCTCTATAATGAAATGAACAAGGAGGACGGCCTGAGGAAGTCACTCGTCCGCTTGTTCAATCTTTACCTCGCTTCCGAGGACTACAACAAGGCTGCGGACACTTTGGAAAGAATTGTTGATGTCGACCCGTACGGTGCGGGCCATTACGATCGCTTGCTGAATCTGGAAGGTAATATCGACAAGATTTTGTATGAAAACATCTCCTCACGAATCCAACCCCCTTCCAGCGCGCATGCTCCCGCTGGTTCCCAGGCCGGAGGGGGCGCCGCTCCGGCGCAAAAAGCCGAAGGGTTGGATGACTTGATTCTTGAAGGCGAGATGTGCTTTCAGTACCAGCTCACGGCCAAATTGAGCGCCACGCTGGAAAAAATCAATCGCCTTTATCCTGGCGTCGAGGCGAAAAGCGATCGGCTGCGCGAACTCTATCAGGCCGCCGGTTTCCACCCCACGGGCGGGGCGGCACCGGTTGCCGCCGCGACCAGCGTGCCCATACCGCCGCCAGTTGTACCCCCTCCGGCTCCCCCGCCCCCGACGACTTCGCTTCAGTCCCTGGATGAGCTTCGAAAAATCTCCGAGCTCACCGCCAATATCTATCGGGAGTCGACCCCGCAGGGCGTGATGCAGGTTGCAGTAAACGAAATTGGCCGCTCACTTTCCGCCAGCCGATGCTGGGGCGCATTAGGGACTCCGGACCGTTCCCCGGCGCTGATGGTTGAGTACTGCTCGCCCGCCAGCACGGCTTCTGACGTCCAGGCTGCCTTGAAGCTTTACACGGCGTTGATGCATCAGGCCGCCACCAAGCCCGACGGCTGGCTGATTGAAGATGTCACCCAGTTCCCCACGCTCGCCTCCATACTGCCCGAGGTTCAAAAGCTCGCCCTCAAATCATTGCTCGCGTTGCCTTTGATGGACAAGGATCAGCCGGCGGGCCTGATCCTCATCGAGCAATGCGACCGGTGTCGCGCGTGGACACCTGGTGAAGTCGTCCTGCTAACAACACTGGGCACCCAGGTGGTCATTGCCGTGAATAACACGAGACTGCGGCGATTGGTGCGCTCGCTTGCCGGTTCCGACGAAGAGACCGGCCTTCTCCCCCGAAGTTCTTACCTGGACTGCCTGCTTTCAGAAGCGGCACGAGCGAAACAGCAGTCGCAACCTTTGAGTGTTTGCCTGGTTGAACCGCAAGATCCCACGGGCCTGGTCAGAAGCCTGGGAGACGCGGGAGTCCAAAGGTACTTTCAACAGATTTCGAAAGTCTTGCAATCCAATCTGCGCCAGAATGACATCGCCATCCGGTACAGCCCTTGCGCCATCGCGGTCGTGTATCCGGATACTGGCCTGCCGCAAGGCGGGCTCGCGGTGGAAAAACTGCGACGGGCTTTCGCTCAGGTCAAGCCGGACGGGAAAGCTCCCGGATTCTGCGGGGCAGTCTGCGACGTCCAGCTTGGCGCCGCTTTTGATCCCGTGGATGGTGTCACGGAAGTGATCAATCGCCTGGAACGGGCACTGGAAGAATCCCATAAGGAAAACGGCCAGCGCGTTCACTTGTCGAAATTTGAAGAATAATGCGTGGCCACACTTCACGCCGGGATGATCATTATCGATGGAAGGCTTGCCGGCCGGTGAGTCCACCCATGCCATCATCTGGATTGGCTCTGATTGCAAACACATTCAATCGGGCAAGGACGCAATGGAGTCCTCCGGGGCGTGTTGCCGTAATTCTGTGCCAGACTAAAATTCAGTTGGGAGTTCCCCCGGCTCTGCCGGGGTGGCAGTAAAAGTTTGACATTTCCGGCAGTGCGCTTTCTCCGACCCGTCGAGGGTGTAATTGATGGGACCATGCCTCGCGACGAGTAGGTTTTGGTTTTGATCGGTTGCGATCAGGCCCCTTTGAGGGGCCAGCAACCGAAAAGCCTCCGGCTCTGCCGGAGGATCATTACTATTATTAATTTCGATTTGCGGAGATGAGCGATGGAAATTCGAAAAGTGGGCGTGGCCGGATGTGGCCTGATGGGATCGGGTATCGCCCAAGTAGCCGCCATGGCCGGCTTGGCCACTGTGGTCCGGGAAGTCTCCGACGATTTACTCCAAAAGGGACTGGGCATCATGGAGAAGTCACTGGGAAAACTGGCGGAGAAAGGCCAGATCACGGCCGAGATGAAATCGGGCGCGCTCCGCCGTTTGAAGCCCACTACCCGCCTGGAAGATTTTGCCGATTGCGACCTGTTGATTGAAGCCATCATTGAAAACCTCGATCGGAAAAAAGAACTCTTTGCCCAGTTGGATAAAATCGTCAAGCCGGAAGCGATTTTCGCCAGCAACACATCGTCCCTTTCCATAACGGAAATGATGACGGCCACCCGCCGCGCGCCTCAATTCCTGGGCCTGCATTTTTTCAACCCTGTGCCGCTCATGAAACTCGTCGAAGTGGTCAAAACCGTGGCTACGGATCCGGCCGTGGTGCAGTTGGGGCTCGATTACGGGCGCCAAGTGGGCAAGACGCCCATCCTGACTTCCGACCGCGCGGGGTTTATTGTCAATCGACTTCTTGTGCCATATCTTCTGGACTCCATTCGCGCGCTCGAAGAGGGCGCGGGCTCCATCGAGGATATCGACAACGGAATGAAGCTGGGGTGCAACCATCCCATGGGCCCGCTCACCTTGAACGATTTCGTGGGCATCGATACCACTTGTTATATCGCCGAGATTATGTTCAATGAGTTTCGCGAAAAGCGATTTGCACCCCCGCCACTGATGAAGCGGATGGTGCTGGCTGGAATGCTGGGCCGGAAAAGCGGGAAAGGTTTTTACGATTACGCGGACCCCAAAAATCCAAAGCCCAATCACCAGCTGATTGGATGACCGCCTGCGGAAAAGACTCTGCGACCATTGGAATGCAAGCAGCAATGAACGGACAAATGGGTGAGCGATTGGAAACACCGACGCCGGAGTGGAACGCCGAACTTTACGATCAAAAGCACTCTTTTGTCTGGCAGTATGGCGGGGACTTGGTCAATCTGCTTTCGCCCCAACCAGGAGAGTATATTCTCGATCTGGGCTGCGGCACGGGCCACTTGACTGCGCAGATTGCTGAGGCAGGCGCTCACGTGGTGGGGGTGGATAGCGCAATTACAATGATTGAGCAAGCCCGGGCTCATTTCCCGGCCCTTCAATTCGAGCTTGCCGATGCGCAGGATTTTCATTTTTCCGAACCGTTCGACGCGGTGTTCTCCAACGCGGTGTTGCACTGGATCGTGGCGGCGACCCGCGTGGCGGGTAGTGTGTCGCGGGCGCTGAAGCCTGGTGGCCGGTTCGTGGCCGAATTCGGAGGGCGTGGTTGCGTCAAAGCAATCCTGGCCGCTTGCCGGATTGCCCAGCGCGAACTTGGAATCTTTCCCGAGACAGATTTGTATCCGTGGTACTTTCCCAGCGTTGCGGAATATTCAAGCGTGCTTGAGGCACAAGGGCTGGTGGTGACTTCTGCGTGGTTGATTGACCGGCCCACGAAGTTGGAAGATGGCGAACTCGGTCTGCGACACTGGATCAAAATGTTTTGCAATAATTTCCTGTCCACCCTGTCGCAAAATAAGCAGGAGGACTTTTTCTTGAAGTTGGATGAGGTTTTGAGGCCGAAACTCTTTCGCGACGGAAGTTGGATTGCTGATTATAAGAGGCTCCGCATTGTTGCCATTAGAGAAATGCGTTGAGAGCACTTAAGTCAGCCTGGCAATGAGGATTACCTTATGTCCTACGAAACGTTGATATTCGAAAAGCGCGATGGCCTCGCGTATGTCACATTGAATCGTCCGGAAAAGTTGAACGCACTCAACCAAAAGGTTATGCAAGAGTTGGGGGCGTGCTTTGAGCGTATTCGAGACGACGATCAGGTGAAGGCCGTCATCCTGACCGGCGCCGGCGAAAAAGCGTTCGTCGCCGGGGCCGACATTAACGAGCTCGCGGTCCAAACACCTATGCAGGGCAAGGAAACTTCTCTGGCCGGTCAAAAAGTTCTCACCTTAATTGAAAACCTGGGCAAGCCTGTGATTGCGGCGGTGAATGGTTTTGCCTTCGGCGGAGGTTGTGAGTTGGCCATGGCCTGCACGCTGCGGCTCGCGTCAGAGAACGCCCGCCTGGGCCAACCGGAAGTCAAGCTTGGAATCATACCCGGTTATGCGGGGACGCAACGCCTTCCCCGGCTGGTGGGCAAAGGACGGGCGCTGGAAATGATTTTAAGCGGCGAGGCCGTGACGGCGCAGGAAGCTTACCGGATTGGATTGGTGAATCAGGTCGTGGCCCAGAAAGACTTGATGGCCGCCGCGGAATCACTGGCGCGAAAAATCATGGCCAACGGCCCGCTGGCGGTAAAGCTCGCCATGGAAGCCGTGAATCACGGCATGGAAATGACCGAGGAACAAGGGGAGTTTATGGAAGCGACTCTCTTCGCGCTCTGCTGCACGACGGCTGATATGAAAGAGGGTACGCGCGCCTTCCTGGAAAAACGTCCCGCGAAGTTTGTGGGAAAGTAGAACGAATCCGGTACCAACTAATCCTCAATTTCGGATTTTTGACTTTTGACCTTTGACTTTTCAAATGGCTTCTCGACGAAAATCCCGCGAACTTGCATTACAAATGCTCTTCCAGTGGGAAGTAGGACAACATTCCCCCGCCCACGTGGTGGCCACATTTCTGAAACCCAAAGAGATCGATGTCCAGGAAAACACATTCGCCCGCGAATTATTTCAGGGAACAGTCGATCAGATCTCGGCGCTCGACCCTATGTTGCGCCAACATTCCAGCCACTGGCGTCTGGAACGGATGGCAGCGGTGGACCGCAACCTCATCCGTCTTGCCCTCTATGAAATGCTTCACCACCCGCAGACCGCTCCCGCCGTTATTATCAACGAAGCTTTGGACATTGCCCGGCGCTTCTCTGGGGAAGAGTCGGCCCAATTCGTGAATGGCGTTCTTGATGCCCTCCGCCAAGCGATGCCCGGCCAGACCGAACGTGCGAATTTGAAGCCTCACGCGATCGCCTCTAAATCCTCGCCCTCAAAGCAACCAAGTCATCGGCCTAAGAGAAACCGGAAAAAATAGGCCAGGAGAGACTTTCCACCTTCCCCCAGGGTGCGCGTTTGAGAAATGTTACCCGCATGTCATATTCGTTTAACCTTGATGAAACATGTTCCCGTTAGGCTTTGGACCTTGGCTAAATCCCAGTTCGAATTCAGTTGGAACCGGACGACACTTCTATGGAAGGTCAATTCACCGTAACCGAAGTTGCCCGCACAAATGAAAACGGACGAATCCTGAAGCTCGTGGGACCCTTGACCATTACGACGATGTTTGACTTTCGGGACACCTTCCGGGCCGAAACCTCCGCCCAGTCCGTCATCCTCGACATGACCGATGTTCCTTACGTCGATTCCGCCGGGATGGGCTCCATCGTCAATGCGCACGTCTCCTGCGCCAACCATGGGCGGCGGCTTGCCCTGGTAGGGGTGGCGGATCGCATTATGACGATGCTCAAAGTCACCCGAGTCGATTCCGTCCTGGCGATTTACCCCACCTTGGACGAAGCGCTCCGCGCCGTGAGCCGCTAATGCCCAAATTCGCTTGGCCCTGCCCTCTCCAAAGCTGCGGCCGCATTTAAAATTTTCTGTGGGCAACCTGGGATGCGCGGATGCTTCATCGGCGCGATCTGACAGAATTCTGATACCACTCTTTCAAGCTTTCCTGATAATCCAGCAGGTTGAAATCAACCACGTGGTACGGCTCAAAGAGCATGGGCTGTTTTTTGCAGAACTCCGCTCGCAACCCGGCTTCGCGCGCCTCGCCTTCACCGCGATGGGCAAGCTCACACCTGGCCAACAGTCGCATGTCATCCAGCCAGCGAAAATCGTTTTCCGCAAAGCTCACCGAATCGAGAATGTTTTCCGCGGCAACAGGATCTGCCTCCGATTGCGACTCCAAGACCCGAAGTTGCAGAGTCAGGTATCCTGCCGGCCAGCCATTTTGCCCGGCCTCCGCGACGTCGGCACGCAACCGCTCTTTCAGCCCGGAATAATCGCCGGTCTCGATTCCATGGAGCTTCAGGCGCAGGCGTTCGAAATCAAAATCCGAACACGCTCGTTCAACGCGATCCGTGAGCTCGTTTAGGTTTGCCACACTGCCTAGCAGATAATGAAACGCCGCCCCATAGGACCAGGTCTCTTCGAAGAACGGCAGGCCGCGAATGTGCAGGAAAGTACCGTCAAGGATTTTCAGTTGTAAATAAACGTCGACCAGAGGTTGCGCATACGCCAGCCCTTTGCTATTTCGGTTCCATAGGTAGGCGAAACGCGCCTGGGCCAGCGCGTAGCGGGGAGAGATGCGGGGAAATTTCGCCCGGTCGAAGCAGGCGAACATATTTTCAATGTCCGCCTTGTATTCGTACTCCTGCCCCATGGCAAAAGACAGCACCGCGGATTCCGGACATTGCCGCAGCCCTTCCTGAAATCGTTCAAAAGCCTGGGGCCGGTTTTCCGCCTCGAATGCCGCGACGCCATAAAGGTGATGCCAGGATTCCTTTTCCCATCCCTTGAGTGAGGCGGGATCGAATTTCAGCAACTCCGGTTCGAGGTCGGCAATCCTCCCCTCTTTTTGGAGTTTGTTGGCGAGCGCGTCAACGCGATTCTCCAGTTGAGTTGGTTCAGGTTTCTTCATTTTTCTTTCCCAAAAAAGAAACTTAGCGCGCAGTCCGGATCTGATAAGGTCTCCGTGCTTCGTCTTCAACGAATGCAGCGGCTTGGAAGAACTCGAGGTGCGCCCCGCCTTTTCTTTACCTCGCATCGTCGTGCAAGGGTTTAAATTACAGGGAAATAATTCCAAGCGTCGTCAGGCGTTTGGCCTGCCGGGCAAGTTTATGGTCAAAAGTGGCGAACCGCACGGCGCGTTCAGAGCTGGCAAGGTGCAGTGCGTCGGCGAAATCGAGGCCGCCCTCAAGCCAGTCCAACGCCTTCGCAACTTTGAGTTCGTCTTCCACGAATACAGTTTGCAGGCCCGCCAGTCCTCGCAGAGCCTGAGCTACGCGGTGGGGAGGAAAAGCGTAAAGGCTGCGCAGCACCCACTCAGTTTCCAGGAGCACGGTCTTGGAAACCCAGATTTCATCGTCGCGAATCAACGCTGCGGCGCGCGCGGCTTGTTTTGCATCGTCGCGCACCAGAAACCGAATCACGACGTTAGTATCGACCGCGATCATGCCGCGCCTTCACACCTTGGGCGATGGCCCGCTTCATCTGGCCGAGAGTTTTGGCCCCGCCTTTGAATTTCAGGCATCCGTAGACCTCATCGACCGTTGCCGACTTGAAAGGCCGCAAGGGCCGTAGCAACACGCCGTCGGAAACCTCTTCGACGGCGAATTCAGTGCCCGGGGCCCAACTTCGCATATCGCGTACCGATTTAGGCAAGACCACCTGGCCTTTGGATGAAAGTCTTGTTATTTCCATACGCACCTCCGGGGCTCACGGATGTAAGATTCAAGTAAGACATGATACCATCAGCTCCCACTGAAAGGCAAACTTTCGCGTTGGCCGCTGACAAAGCCTCCCGATCATCATTCTTAGAAACTGTATGCAATCCCCACGTCCACGTGGTTGTTGGTTCTCAATACGCCCGTAAATGGCCGGGTGACGAGATGGCGATACTCGAAAGACGCGGCCACCTCCGGCGTAAATTGAAAAATGGTATTGGCGAAGACGCTCGTGTTCCGGTTCAAATCCACCGGGACAATATCGAACTTGTTCAAGTGGTCGGTTCCGAATCCACTGTTAAATTGCAAGCGGTCGGTGGCTGCGAACCGGCCTTCGATGTAGCCGCCTGATGTTTTGCCCGGCTGCCCGATGCCGCCGCCAAAAGATTCAAGGTTTTGGCCGATGTATGCCGATCCGTCCATTCCGACGCGGTGAAGGTGGGCGTCAAAATCAAACGCGCCCGCCCAACTGGCGGCGGAGCTGGCGCCAAATCCTACCCGGGGATTGAAAGCGGGCACACCATTAACATAGTTCATGGTTCCCAACTGCACCGTTCCATAATGGGCGGAAAACCCAAACTCAAATCCGCGGTTGGCGCTCGATGGCGCTTCCGCGGGGCGCCAGGCCAGCCGCCCCTGAACGGCGGGACGTTGCCAGGCTTCGAGCAATCCCGCGCCCGGAAAATCGAGTCCGGGATAGTTGGCTACGGGCGCCACCAGACCCACCGTGGCGCGCAAGCTGCCGCGCTTGTTGCCCGCCAATTCGCGCTCCACCCGCACTTGGGGCGCGCGGTCGTAGAGGTCGCCGGAGCGAAAGAGCTCAGGGAACGACATGGCCACCAAAGAAGTGGGATGGCGCGGGGCCAGAATCATTTCGTCCTGTCCGGCTTCGAGTGCCGTTTTCGCTCCATCCAGCCGTACGTAGCCGTATACCACGTGAGGCAGGCCAAACAGCGGACCTGACTGAAAGTCCGCGGCGCCCCCCAGGAAGTCCACGGCCAAGTAACCGCTGGCGTGCATCGATCCAATATCGGGGCCGTCCACCATCAGCCCGATGCGGCTTTGGCGCATTGAAGAGCTGAAGGATCCGGTGGAAGACGGCACGGCCTTTGCCCAATTCACCACCCCCGGAACATCAGGCCAATCGGCGGCGCCGCTGTTGAAAAATGTGGTGGATAAAATTGTGCCAAAGAGCTTCACCGCCATTTTCGAATTGGATTCCACTTTCGTCTGGGCCTGCTCCGCCACCTCCGATTGCAACATCGAAACCGAGCTGGCAAGGTCGGTATTTTGTTGGTCCGTATCAGGCGGCGCGGCCACCGCGCCCTGCGAGGGTTCAGCGTATTTTTGTCCCGCGCCCGGACCGGGCAGGCTTGCAGCCGCTTCGAGAGTGCTGGAACGGGGGATCCCATCCGCGTCTTTCTGCCACAAGCTTTGATGCGAGCCCGCGGTGATCCGCTCCGCGATCATGCCTTCAGGATTTATGCTGGCCAGTTGACGCTTGGGGGCGGGAATCCCCTCCGTTTGGGAGCGGGCGGGGCGGTCCAGAGCTGGCTGACGGTCGGGCAGACTCGCTCGCAGTTCCTCGCGCAAGCCGTTGACTTCCTGTCGCAGGGCGTGAATCTCCTCGCGCATCGCGCGCAGTTCCTCTTCGATGCCGGGCGCGGCCGCAGAGCGGTCGGCGCTCGGGGCAGCCTGCTGCGCCACAAGTCCGGGCGCAGCCAGCCCGCACAACATCACCGAGGCGCAGGCAAAGGCCAGCACCCGGAGTGGCGGTGCGGCCAGCCAACCTGACGTTTCACCAACTCCCAAATGTGTGCGACGGACGGTGCTGGATTTCATGTTGAGCCTCCCCGACATTTAATGATTAGGGATTCTATGCAACTCGATGGCAGGGTGTCCAGATGCGAAAATAATCTGCCGGTGAGGGAAAATTCAGTGGCGCTGTGGGTTGGAATGACATCACATTTGAATGCCGCCGCGGCGGGTCTTTCCGGTGGCGCGCCTGCGGGAGGAATCCACTCCGCCGGGGGGAAGTAGCGGTCCGGACTTCCGGGGGATACTAGCCGAACTTTTGCCCGGGCTCTGAACGCCGCCGATGACCGGAATAGCGACCAAGTCATTTTGCGCGGATCGCTGGCGCGCCCACCTTCGCTTTTCGACCGTGGCCTCTGAGCAATTCCGCCTGGGTCTTCCGGGGTAGTCTTGCAAAAACCAAATCGTGCGCCTGGCACAGCAATCGTTTGGTTTGAACCTGTGGCAGGGAGCATTCCGCAGTGAGCGCGACCCAATGGGCGCGCGCCAGGTAGGGCGCGGGAATGATTCCGGGCTGCTCCACCAGTTCGGCAAATTCTTCCGGTGTGCTCTTGAACGACAGCCAGACCGTGGCGGGCTCGAGCATCGCCACGGCGAACATCTTGCCACCCACTTTGAACACCAGGTCATCCTGCCATTGGATTTTTTCCGTGGTGTGGGGGAGCGAAAGACAGAACCCCCGAATCCAATCGATGTTCATGGCTCGCAGCTTACCTCAACACTATTCTTGAGTCGAGACCAACCACGGTCGGCGCAGCAGGAATGGCCGGAATCTTTTCCGGGGCAGGAGGGCGAAGGGTGGAGCGGCCTGATGTATACTGGGCGCGTCCAATGTTAACCCTTGGCGGGAACTTACGGACGTGCCCCGCTCCTGAAATAAGGAGAAAACGAGCCATGAAGCTCACTCATTTATTCTTATTGATTGCTCTCGCGGCCAGCGTTGCGCCCGGCCAGACGCAAAAGTCCGTGCCGATTCAGCGTCCGCGGCTGCCGCAGGCGGACCAGCCCGCGCCCATCATTTCGCCGGAAGTTCACCCCGACCATACGGTCACTTTCCGGTTTCGCGATCCGAACGCGAAGGAAGTTTTGCTTTCCCGTGAAGGCGTAGCGAAACCTGTGCCGATGCAAAAAGACGACCAGGGCGTTTGGAGCGTGACCACTGAGCCTCTCGATCCCGATTATTACGGCTATTCTTTCATCGCCGACGGCGTCGGCCTGTTCGACCCGTCCAACTGGCGGCGCAAACCCAATTTCCTTTTTAGCGCCAGCGAAGTGTACGTGCCCGGCCCCGCTTCCCTACCCTGGGAAGTGAACCCGGTGCCGCACGGAATCGTTCATCATCATTTTTATCATTCGACGGTGGTGGGCGATGACCGCGATTTCTACGTCTACACGCCGCCCGGTTATGACCCTCACCAGAAAAAAGTTTATCCGGTGTTGTACCTGCTGCACGGCTACAGCGACGACGCCAGCGGCTGGACCGCCGTGGGCCGGGCCAACGTGATTATGGATAACCTGATCGCGCAGGGCAAAGCGAAACCCATGCTGGTGGTGATGCCGCTCGGCTATGGTGCGCCACAAATCCTCACCCGGGGATTCGCCTCCTTTGGCCAGTTCCGCGAGCAGAACATGACCAAGTTCCGAGAGGCGCTGCTGACCGAAGTGATCCCGCAAGTCGAACGGGATTACCACGTTTCGAGTAAGCGCGAGGCACGAGCCATCGCCGGGCTATCGATGGGTGGCGCTGAATCACTCTTCACCGGCCTGAATAACATCGATAAATTCGCCTGGGTGGGTGCGTTCAGCTCTGGTGGACTGAGCCAGGACTTTGATTCGGAATTCCCGAATCTCAATTCCAAAGCCAATGACGAACTCCACCTGCTCTGGATTGCCTGCGGCACCGAAGATGGCCTGATCGGGCCCAATCGCAAGTTGCGCGAATGGCTCGATTCCAAAAACGTTCACCACATAAATATCGAGACGCCGGGCATGCACACCTGGATGGTTTGGCGGCGCAACCTATCCAACTTCGTCCCGCTCTTGTTTCAGCCGGGTTCGAATTGATTTCTGAACATCCCGCCCTCACCACCCTTGCTTTGCGCGGAGCCTGGGGGGAGGGTTGAAGAGGATAATCAGAGCGGCGTCGGAGCCACTCCGCTCTGTTTTTTGATTGACTATGGGAATGGGGTCGGAGAAAAAAGAGCCCATCGACTGAAAAACCACCGCCCAAGCAACTCGATTTAAGTTGGTCATAAACTCCCTTTCTCGCGTAAGAAATTACCGGAGCGCCGCGAAGAATCACCCTCAATTTTCATCCCTGCGTCCGTCCTAATTGCATATCTGTCAATACGTTAGATGGAATAAAAGCTTTTCGGCAACAAAAATGCACTAAGGTCCTGGTGAGGCGAGCCGTAATTATTGGCACGACGGAGATGTAACTCGCGCCTCAAGGAGGGCAGCGCAATGATAATTAACAGGATTCATCAATGCACTTATAAACTTTTTTTGTTTCTGCTGCCGGCTCTCTTAGTGACAGCTCCGATTTGGGCTCAGGACGATCCCCCCGCGCGTGTAGCCCGGCTGGGTTACATTCAGGGCTCGGTTTCCTTCCAGCCCGCGGGCGAGCCGGATTGGGTGCAGGCGGTTCCGAACCGCCCCATGACAACCGGCGACCAGCTCTGGGCGGATCAGGACTCGCGCGCCGAAGTGGAACTGGGGTTTGCCGTTGTTCGTTTGGGATCTAACACGGGTTTCTCATTTCTGAACCTGGACGATCACACCACACAGATCCAGCTGACCTCTGGGTCGCTTAACATCAGGCTCAGGCGGCTGTACCGCGACGATGTTTTCGAGGTGGATACCCCCAACCAGGCATTTTCGGTTTTCAGGCCCGGACTTTACCGGGTGGATGTGAGTGAAGACGGAAATTACACCGTCGTCAGCGTGCGCCAAGGCGAGGGCGAGTCCACCGGCGACGGTGAAACCTATGATTTGTATGCCGGGCAGAGAGGCACATTCAGCGGTACGGAGTCTCTCAACGCAGAGGTGACCGATATCGGCGGCCCGGATGAATTTGACAACTGGGCCTACAGCCGCGATCGCTTCGACGACCGGTCGCGCTCCGCCCTTTATGTTTCCCATGATGTGGTTGGTTACGAGGATTTGGACGCAAACGGCGATTGGCGCGACGATCCAAACTACGGCCACGTCTGGTTCCCCACTCAGGTTTCCGTCGGGTGGGCTCCCTATCGCGAGGGCCATTGGGATTGGATTTCCCCCTGGGGATGGACGTGGGTGGATGACGCTTCGTGGGGATACGCACCGTATCACTACGGACGTTGGGTGACGGTTGGAGGCCGCTGGGGTTGGGTCGCCGGGCCGGTTAATGTTCAACCGGTTTACGCGCCCGCGCTGGTGGTCTTTGTCGGCGCCGGCGGCCTCGAAGGCGGCGGTAATGTGGGATGGTTTCCGTTGGGGCCGCGGGAAGTTTATGTGCCGTCGTACAACGTAAGCCCCGGATACATGAACCGGGTCAACGTCAGCAACACCACGGTGAGTACCACAACCATAACCAACGTCTACAACACAACCATCATCAACAAATCGACGACCATCACCAACGTTTCCTATGTGAACAAAAACGTGGCCGGCGCGGTCACGGCAGTTCCGCGGCAGGCATTTGTAAGCTCACAGCCAGTGGCCAAAGCGGCCGTGGCCGTGCAGCCGCGACAGATCGCCTCCATGCCGGTAAGTTCAAGGGCCGCGGTGGCGCCCTCACAAGCGAGCGTGCTGGGAGCAAGACCTAATAGCGCGGGACACGTTGCGACGCCTCCGCCCAAAGTGGCTAGCCGACCGGTAGTGGCCAAAGTGCTGCCTCCTCCTCCGCCCGTGCCTTTCGTCAAACAGCAGCAGGCCCTGGCAGCGCATCCCGGACAGCCTTTGGCAAAGCGCGAAGTGCAGACCTTGCGTCCGGCCAATACCGGCCCGGCGAAGCAGGTGGTCAAACTGGCGCCTCCGGGAAAACTCGCGACGCCCAACATGGTCCGGCCGGGCACGCCGCCAGCAAATTCACCGAACCCCGGAAGACCGGCACTTCAGCCCGCGAATGCGCCTCCGGCGAATCGCCCCAGTAACCCTGTGGCACCGAACGCGCGTCCTGGTGTGATGAATCCGGCGCCGCCGACTAATCAACCGACGCCCAACCGGCCCGCGCCCAATCCGCCGGCTCCAACTAGCCGACCGCAGCCGAGCCGGCCACTTCAGCCACCAGCACGACCGAATGTTCAACCAGCACCAAATCGGCCAGTGCCGAATCCGCCGGCTCCAACTAGCCGACCGCAGCCGAGCCGGCCACTTCAGCCACCAGCACGACCGAATATTCAACCGGCACCAAGCAGGCCCGCGCCGAATCCGCCGACTCCCAATGGGAGGCCGCAGCCGGGCCGGCCACCTCAACCACCAGCGCGGCCGAATGTTCAACCGGCGCCCAACCGACCACCTGGGCCAGCGACGCACGCGGCACCACCGCAGAAGCCCAACTCTCAACCCAAGCCTGTCACACCGAATAAGAAGAAACCTCAGGACAAACAGGCGCCGCCACACGACAATTCATAGTCAACCAGTAATTGATCTGGTAACGCAGAGTCTCTATTCACGGAGACTCTGCGTTCAATGATTCTGGTCGGTTTGTGCGCCCATTGTACAACCCCGCACCGGATTCCACGTGGCGGCGGTCCACCTTGCGCGTCGCGATCACCAAGCGTAAGGCGCCTTTCACAGCTCATTTACTGCGAAACGCTTTGCGGGCAGCGGAGTCCATTCTGCAAGCAATGCATATTGACATAGAGTACTTTGCAGTATAAAGTTGGTGCATGAAAAACGCCGACAACCCCTTCGCCCACCCGGCGCGCCACCCATGGATTCCGCGCGAAATGATCGAGGCTCCGTCCCTGAATCATCCCGCCGTTGCCGGGCCGATCGAGCCGCGCTACGCGCTTTTGATCAACCCTTTCTATCCGAAAGATCCAAACTCGAGTTTCGGAAAACACGTGCTTACGCCCACGCTGGCGTTGACCAGCTTTGCGGCGAATACGCCCGAACACTGGCGGGTCGTATACTGGGACGAAAACCTGCTGGACGGCCGCCCGCCTTGCCATCCTCTACCGGAGTTGGTGGGAATTACGGTGCACCTCACCTTTGCGCGCCGGGCCTTTGAGCTGGCCCAGTGGTATCGCTGCCGCGGAAGCAAGGTGGTGTTGGGTGGATTGCACGTGCTGTCGCGTCCGGAAGAGTGTGCGCCGCACGCGCACGCGTTGGCGCTGGGCGATGGGGTACAACTATGGCCGCGCATCGTTGCGGATGTTGAGGCGGGCCGCTTACAGCCTCGCTACTCTGCGACTTACGAAAATGACTATCGAGAGGATCCGGCGCCGAGGCGCGCCCTTCTGCCGCGCAAGAGTTTCCTGACCACCAGCAGCCTGATCGCCACGCGCGGCTGCCACAACCGTTGCGGCTTTTGTTACCTCGCCACGGAAGGCTTGCGCATGCCGTACCGAATGCGCGATCCGGCGCAGATTGCGGCCGAGTTTGAGGCCGACGGCCAACCCTACGGCGTTTTTGTGGACAACAACCTCGGCTCGCGACCGGATTATCTCCGCCGGCTTTGTGCCGCGCTTCATCCACTCAATAAAATCTGGAGCGCCGCCGTTTCCATTGATGTTACCGACGACCCCAGGTTGATTCGCGCCATGGCGCTTGCAGGCTGCACCGGAGTGTTTGTGGGTCTCGAATCCCTCTCCGACCAGAACCTTGCCGCGGCGCACAAGAAAACGCCGAGGACAGCCGACTACGCCCGCCGGGTGCGCCTGCTGCACGACAACGGCATCCAGGTTAACAGTTCATTTGTGTTGGGCTTCGATCACGACCGAAAAGATGTTTTCGCGCGCACGGCCGAGTGGGTGGAGGCCAACCGGCTGGAGTGCGCCACGTTTCACATTCTCACTCCCTACCCGGCCACACCGCTTTTCAAACAGATGGAGGCGGAAGGACGCCTGCTGCACCGCGATTGGTCGCTCTATGATACGGCGCACGCAGTTTTTCGCCCCCGGCACATGACGCCGGAAGAATTGGAACAGGGGTACGCGTGGATTTACCAGCGGCTCTTCTCGCGCGCGTCCATCTGGCGCCGCCGGCCGGAGGATTGGCGCGCCGTGGCGCCGTATTTGGCGATGTCGTACCTCTACAAACGTTCCAACCGTTTCTGGCATTTATTGATCAAGCACGATCTGGTGCACACGGTGTGGAGTCCGTTGGTGAAGTTGACATGCCGCCGGCACCTGAGATTTCGCCAGCGGTTGGGACAGCGCGCTGCCCGGGGTGTGACAACAGGTCATGTCGTGAGCGCGGGAGTTTGAGGACCACCCATGGAAGTGGTTAACTTTCCGGGATCGCAGGCCTCTTCTTCGAAGATTAGGGTGTGGGCTACATAAGTAGCCCGATTGGAATATAAGGCTGACATCGGAAGTTGAGCCAAGATTGAGCCTGGGTGTGAGGGAGAAAAATCGGCCAGAATCCTTTCCCGCTATGGGCAATTAGTACGCGCGACCAACAGTTCGCGGCGTGAGTTCTGCCCGTCGACATGGGACGCCTGCTACTTCTTGTAGTACTCCGCATTGACGGGCGTGAAGCTCGCCCACTTTTCCGGAAGGTCATCCAGCGGGAAAATTGCCGACACCGGGCAGACGGGGACACACGCCCCGCAGTCGATACACTCGACGGGATCGATGTAGAGTTGAGGCACGTCGGCGAAATTCGCTTCATCCTTGCGAGGGTGGATGCAGTCCACAGGGCAGACATCGACGCATGCAGTGTCTTTAGTGCCGATGCACGGTTCCGCGATGATATAGGCCATTGTTCATTTCTCCTTTGAGCTTGCAGACGCCGGGTCCGCGTATCACCCGACTTCAAAACTGGCGACTCCTCACCCGCCCGCAGGCAAGATGGCGCCGGGGACATGAACCTCGGTAAAGAAGTATTCTATATCGAATATTCCTCATCGAGTGCAAGGTTTTTTTAAAATGTGGAGTCGAAATTCTTTCGAAGGGTCTTGTGAGCGTGCGTAACCTTCCTCTTCCCCGGTGACCAGCGCCGCGCTCTCTTTAAGATTCCATGTCAGATTTCAGCATGCTGCCAGCGGTCCCTTGGGGGAAGACACAGTTGTCCCTCGTCGCCCTGAAAGTTGCCGTTCAGGTTAATCTGGGATGTTTAGTTCCGGGATCGCAGTTCCTGGCAAGTGAGGCAGTATCGGGCCCAGGGGAGTGCCTTCAGACGAATGGAAGAAATTTCCTCGCCGCACCCTTCGCAAAGACCATAGGTCCCCTCGGCAATTTGCTTGAGAGACCTTTCAATGTCCTTCAGCATTCGAGATCGAAGATCCAAAGTAACCGCCGTGACATCCTGCATTGCGGACTTCACCGCAAATTCAT
Source organism: Terriglobia bacterium (assembly GCA_035946625.1). Taxonomy (GTDB): domain Bacteria; phylum Acidobacteriota; class Terriglobia; order UBA7540; family UBA7540; genus DASYXZ01. The sequence goes on from DASYZE010000058.1 coordinate 90,226, forward strand.
CTACATCCGGAGTTTGGATGCTGGTTGCCAGGGCATCAGGTTCTCTCCTCACCGATGCAAGAAGCTCGTTGCGCTTCTTCACCAGGAGGGCCCTGAAAGTGCCCTTTCGTGTTTTGGTTGCTGCGGCCATTAAAAACCATCCTTATGTTGTTTCGGGGAACATCCGACTTTCCCCGTTATACTCGCCCCAATCAGATGGTTTTGGAGGGGTGAAGGTTGCATATATTTGAAGTTTTTTTCATTTTAAGACATCCTTTATTTTGTTGTGTTTGCAAGGATCATTTTGCAGCCATGATAGAATTAATATGGTGGCGGGGTTTGCCACCAAATAGCGGGGAGGATCACAAAGTTGAGTGGAAGAAAGGACATGTTGGCGCGGATTCGCAAAGCGCTAGGGCACGAGGCCTCTGCAAGCTCGATTCTAACCGAGCCTGCGCCTCTCCTGTCCAGGCTTGAGGGCGTCATGGCTGCCATCACGCCTGAAGACTGCGTCCCAAAGTTCGAAGCAGAATTCGGAAAGGTTGCGGGTTCGGCTCAACGGGCATCAACGGTCTCGGAATTAGAGGTAATCCTTCGAACGATTCTCGATGGCTCACTCGCGGCGGAAGTGGTCCTTACTCGCAATCCGCTGCTTGGGCAAATCGGGCTTGCCGAGAAACTCCGAGCTTGGGGAAAATCAGCAATTCAGTGGACGGCTGCATTGGCCGACGCGCCACATGCCGCCAGCGAGAAGGGGTTTCGCGCCCGCTGCTTTTCGGCTGGAGTTGGAATCAGCGGAGTTGATTTCGCCCTTGCGGAAACCGGAAGCCTGGTGCTGAGCAGTCAAACCGAAGGATGCCAGCTTGCCTCACTCGCGCCGCCGATCCATGTTGCACTGTATCGCCGCTCACAAGTATTAGGCTCGCTCGATGAGATACTGGACCGGGTGCCACTGGGGACAAACCCAGGCGCGACTGCGGCGGGACGCTCCACTGTGTTTATCACCGGCCCCAGCCGCACCGCCGACATTGAGCAAATCCTGATTCGTGGCGTGCATGGGCCTCGGGAGGTATACGCCATCCTGGTGGAAGATTCCTGCCTGGGCGAACTGGACTCAACCCAAACTTGAAACCTGGCCAGGAATGCCGGGAATTGCAGTCGCGAGAAGATTCGCAGGCCACAATAAATGCATTCGCAAAAGGGTGTCTGTGATGAGTAACATGATGGAAGAAATCCTTCAGCAGCCGGCGGCTCTGGGGGGCGTACGAAAATTCTACGCCAGCCCGGGCGCAATCCCGGACAAAGCTCTGCGGAAACTTGTAGCGCACTGGCCTCCCACGGTGGTCTTCACGGGGATGGGCTCTTCATTGTTTGCGGCCTATCCGGCTCAGGCATTTCTCACTTCGCTCGGCATTCGCACTTTGGTGTGGGAGACGGCTGAACTTCTTCATCATCACATGAAGACTTTGCATGGCGACACACTGCTGGTGGCCGTCTCCCAATCGGGGGAGACGGTGGAAATTGTTCGTCTGCTGGATCATCTCCCCGCGCGTATGGGCGTAGTAGGCGTGGCCAACGTGGAAGCCAGCACGCTGGCGCGGCGCGCAAGCCTCTCCCTGCCCATGATGGCGGGGCGCCAGACCTCGGTGAGCACCAAGACCTACACCTGCGCCGTGGCGGCGCTGATGTACCTTGCCTTTGTTATTGCGCGCCGATCGCACCGCCCACTCACCGAAACGATTCTGCGTGCCATGGAGGGGCAGGAAAGCATCCTGGACCGCCGCGACACTCTGACTCCGCCCACCCTGGAGTTCTTTGATGCCCCACCTTACGTAGCCCTGATGTCGCGCGGCGCCGATCTGGCCAGCGCTTATCAGGGAGCGTTGATGTTCAAGGAAGTCGCGCGCCTGCCGGCTGAGCCCATCAGCGCCGCGCAGTTCCGCCACGGGCCCATAGAGATTGTTCAGCCCGCTCACCGCTACATCGTCTTCGCGCGGCGGGGACTGCAAGCGCGCGGGGCGCGGACTGCGGAATTGGTTCTTGGCCTGGCGCGGGACATTCAATCGCACGGAGGCAAAGTGCTGCTGATTACTGACCAGCCATTCGAAGTCGCCTCCAACACCAGGCTCATCAAGGTGGAACCCCTGCGAACGTGCATGGGGACGTTGGTGGACATCCTCTTCATCCAACTGCTGGTGCATGACCTTGCCAGGCGTGACGGCCGGGAGCCGGGAAGATTCTGGATAGCCGAAGGCGTGACGCGAACGGAATAGAGGGAGGCTGAAAATTTATAATCCCAATGGCCTTCGCCAGTCCGTGGGGCAAAAATGGGCAAAATGATACCCTCACAAAAATTGTGCTCCAAAAACCGACCTGCAAAACCTGTGCTTGCCTGGACTTAGAATAAGCTGTGACGGGTGTGACCCGTGTTACTCTTGTGACGATTTCCGGCCCGGCCCACCCTGTGGGTACTTATAGATTAATATATCACATATAATATTATCCCGCTCCGCTCTCCCTCACCCTTCTCCTCGCCCCCGCCCCAGTTTCCGCCCCGCCTCCTGCCCGATGGCATCAGGCCGCCCGCATTTTGCGCTCGCTCCCTGCACCTTCCCGATGAGGCGGACGCTGTGGCTCAAGCTGCCCCCCGTAGAAGAATAGGCGCCGGTCACGAGGAGCTTATAAGCTCCCGGCGCGCTGCCGGGGTTTCCGCCTCCGCCACCGGGCGGGCTGCCCGCAACGTGTACGCGCAACAATGGCAACGTGATGGGGTTTTATTACTCGTCGGCGCGGACCGCTCTCTCGGGACCGGTCATTCCCGCGCAAGCGGGAATCCAGCCTGTCGCCGTCGCCTTTGCAAAGGCTTGCGAAGTGGATTCCCGCTTGCGCGGGAATGACCATGCATGGACGCGCCGGTGTGCCTCCAATGACACCACCACCCGTCGGCGCAACCGGCCCACTCGGCCACACTTACCTACGACGGGGCCAACCGGCTGATCGGAGCCATCGCCACGGGGGCGAACCCGGCGAATTACAATTGGGCGTATAATTACGACCAGTGGGGCAACATGGCGTGCAGCGCCACTCCGGGGACGCAAGGGCTGGATACGTGCCCCAGCATCACTTACGATATCAGCTCGAACCGGATGACCGCCATCGGGAGCCAAATCGCCCACTACGATGCCAATGGGAACCTGGTGAATACGGGGACGGGAGTGGGGACGGTAGCCTACGCGTGGGATGCGGAAGGGCGGATGACGGCGGCGGGGGGCATGACGTATACTTTTCACGGGGACGGCAGGCGGGTGAAGAAATCGAGCGGGACGCTCTACTGGTACGGGGCGGGCGGGTCGGTGCTGGCGGAAACGGATTCGAGCGGCAACACCACGAATGAATACATTTTCTTCGGGGGCAGGATGGCGCGCCGGGATAGCTCGGGCAACGTGTATTATTATTTTTCGGACCAGGTCGGCTCGTCGCGGACCATCACCAACGCCAGCGGCTCGCTCTGTTACGACGCCGATTTCTATCCCTTTGGAGGCGAGCGAACGCCTTACGTGAACACCTGCGCGCAGAATTACAAATTCGCCGGGATGGAGCGCGATCCCGAAACCGGGGACGACCATACGCAATTCAGGCAATATGCCTCGAACCTGGGCCGCTGGCTCTCGCCCGACCCGCTGGGCGGCGATATCACCAATTCGTCGGGAGACGAACCTGGCGGTCCGCAGTCCCTCAACCGCTATGCCTATGTGATGAATAACCCGACCACGCTGACGGACCCGTCGGGACTGTGCACGCCCGGAACTCAAAACTGCTCGTCGATTGTTCACCTGCCTTCTTGTACCAACTTCAACTGTTCATCCCAGTACTACAATCACTCCGAGTATTATGGGTACACTGGAGGGCCACAAGCATCGTGCTACGTGGACGGCGTGGTTGCAAGCAGTTGCGGCTCTGCATTCGCGCTCTTCAGCAATGGATCGGCTGATATTTGCGTAAACGAAGATTGCACCGTGCGTGTTGACAATACAGGGGCCGTGTGGGAGAAGGCCGTATCACATTACGAGGGCGGCCCGCCCCCACAATGGACAATTGCGTACCAAATTCCAATATTCAACCCTGGGGACCAGGTTTTTAACCAACTTTACACACTTCCGCCAGTTTATCCCACTGGCAAAAGTAAGGCGCGTCCCGTAGGCTTTGCGGGCTGCGTGGCCAGCGAGCTCATCAGTAATTTTTTTGGAGACGACGACCAGACGGGGGTCACCCTCGCGGTGCACATGGCTGCCCTCATTTCGAAGCAAAGCGCTGGCGCCTACTTACCAGGGCCTGGTTGGCTCTACACAGGAGTTGCCGTGGTTTACGACGTCGCAATGATCGGAAAATCTTATGTTGCGTGTAGGCAGTAGTGAGATAGCGGAATGCCCTTAATCTCAGAAGAAAGATTACTTCGGAGCAAAGGAGTATCGGTAATAGTACTTGGAGCCTGCCTCTTCGAGGTACTGGCCTCCGCCCGGGCAATTCACGAGCCAGCGACATCCCTCCGCGATGCGGTCCACATTTATGGATTGCTTTCCTCCAGTGTGATTTTCCTAGTACTGGCTTTCAGATGCAAAGCCAATTTGGAGCGCTTGCTTTTCGGATCAAACTCAAGCGCTCTGCTGCTGTGGACAGCACTCGCGGTCCAATCACATCCGGCGCTGCGGCTTGTTTTTTCCCTTCGCTGCCTGATGCTCTTGATGTGGGCCATTTCCACAATCGTAGCAGCTACCATTTTCCTTTCCGGGGAGCGAAGCAAGTAGCGCGGCCCCCGTGGCGGCGTCGTAGCGCAGACCGCCGCCTTTGCGGTCTGCGGCTTGTGGCGTTGCAAAATGTCAGATAATCCTATAAACAGCATTGCAGTTATTGGAGCTATACTACAACGCTTCATCCGGTCCAACGGTGAGGAGGCAAGGCGTTTCCTTGTTGGCTGACTGGAATTGCCATCCGCCTGATATGCCGCTGACCTCAAAAACGGAGGTCAGCGCTACCGGCTCCAATGATTCGGACGCCTTTGGCCACGAGGGGAGCACAGGCCGGATGACGCAGTACAATTTCACGGTGAATAATTCGTCGGTGGTCGGCAACCTCACCTGGAACGCCAACGGGACGTTGAACACCCTGGCCATCACGGACCCGTTTAATTCGAGCAATCAGCAGGCGTGCAGCTACGGCTACGACGATATAGCGAGAATTTCGAGCGCCCACTGCGTGAACGGCGCGAATACGGTTTGGGGGCAGACGTTTAATTTCACCAGCGCGGGAGCGGTTACGGGAGCCCACGGGAATCTGAGCAAGGTCGGCACGGGCGGGGCGGGCATTGGTTTCAGCCCAACGTATGACCTGTCGTCCAACCGCATCACTTCCGTGGGGACGCAAAGTTACAGCTACGACTACAATGGAAATTTGACCAGCACAGGGACGGGGACCGGGACGGCGAGCTATAATTGGGATGCGGACGGGCACATGATCGCGGACAGCCAGAGTGGGCAGACCTCGGTGAACCTGACCTACGACGCTCTGGGCCGGATGGTGGAGCAGGGGCGTGGATCGAGCACCACGCAAATCGTCTATGCCCCAACCGGAGGCAAGCTGGCCTTGATGAATGGCCAGACTTTGGCGAAAGCCTTTGTGCCGCTGCCTGCGGGCGGCACGGCGGTGTATACGTCGAGCGGGCTCGCTTACTATCGCCACTCGGATTGGCTGGGGAGCTCGCGGTTTGCCTCGACGCCCGCGCGCGCGATGTATTACGACGGCGCGTATGCTCCCTACGGCGAGAATTACGCCGAGGCGGGCACCCCGGACCGCAGCTTTACCGGGCTGAATCAGGACACAACCTCGAACCTCTACGACGCGATGTTCCGCGAGCACGATTACACCCAAGGCCGATGGATATCGCCGGATCCCGCCGGGCTCGCCGCCGTGGACCTCACCAACCCGCAGTCCCTCAACCGCTATGCCTATGTCGTCAATAACCCCACAGGTTTCGTCGACCCCCTTGGGCTAAGGTGCATCCAAGAGGGCGCGGACCCTAAAGGCGATCCGATCTGGGGAGACGATGGGAAGAGCCCAACCTGTACCTACGGGGGAACTACAACGATTACGGTAAATGGCGGGACGCCGCCCACATTAACCCTGGTGTCGGAGAACCCTGTTTGCGTCGCCGAAGGCGCCGATGGTTGTCTCAGCCCGCCCTGCGAAGTCCTAAATAATCCGACGGGCTGCTTTAACGCCCCACCCTTTAACGCGCATCCCCAAGGCAATAGTGGCGGCGGCAGTTGGAACTCGCAGACACCACCCCCTGGTGTTGGAAAGCCGGGCTCGGAGTGCAGTGAGGGCTCCATATTCGCCAACTCTTTCGACGTCAAAACTAACATCGGGCTAGAGGTTAAGTCGCCTGTGCTCAAATTTGGCTTCTCCCTCTTCAAAAACAACATGACGGGTGAGACGGGTTCGGAACTCGGCGCGTCCATTTACGGCATCGGAGCTTCTGCGAGCAGGACGGTCCCCACAGGGGGAGCGATAAATTCCGGAGGACCTGCTAATATTTCTGCGACGGTCGGTCCATTCTCCTACCAACCCTCAACAGGCGCGACGAGCTGGCAGTGGGGGAAATTCCTAGGGTCTTGGGGAGGCACTCTTGGTGTTGGCTTTTCCGTCGAATTTAATTCGCAGCGCTACGCGGCCCAGACAGCAGCCTGCAGAGGTTGGACTGACCCAGGAGGAGGTTAGGGAAAATTATGCCAATTGCTCGAATGACCTTGGCAGTGGGTATCATGGCTGGCGCATACGGGTCTATGGTGTGGCTGCTTCTCAATACGCCAAGACTTTCGCAGCCTTGGGCCGCAGCCGTGGAGCTTCTGTTCCTAGCTGTGCCCCTCGGTGCGATGTGGGCATTCTACGACTCTGCGAGGCACTGCAGTAGCCCTCGCCAGCACGTCATGTGCGCCTTCGTCCCGTATTTCTTTGTTTGGCACCTCTTCCAACATGTGCTCGGGAGGAGAGCAAAAAGGGAGCAGGTTCATTCTCGCCGCGAGCGGACGAGGCAATCGAGCGAGAGCCGCCCGACGGATGAGCCACCACAATCGTCACGGCCGAGTGCGTCACTCACGTGGGTACGACGCCTGCTCTGGGCAATGGCTTTGCTTAGCGGCGCAGCAGTTGCTTTGACGGTAGTGGTCGGCCCTTGGTGGCCATATACGAAGGTGCAGATGGCACTGGTGCTGATGTTCTTCGCCGTGCATCCTTTCGGCTCTCTCTGGATGGTCTACTACTCTTTTCGATACGAAGCGAGGCCCCTCCCGTTCGTTTTCTTAGCCTTCATTCCATATTCGTTCCTCTGGTACTATTTTGAGCGCGTCAGGGGTAAACAGTGGGTGTTGCATCCATAGCGGATAGTAACCTGGAATGATATCAAATAATCCTATGCAAAGATTTATCTCTGTCATGAACACCGTGCCTGCTGAATTGTGGCGACACGGCGTGTTCATTTGATGAAAAGCCGCAGAGTCTCAGAGTCAGAGACTCTGATGGCATAAGGTCGTCGGCTCCTCGAAGGGGAGAGTAGACTGGGGTTGGAAGAAAAACCAGGAACTCTCCGAAGGAGGAGCCGAACATGATCATTATAGGCTGTGATTTCCATACGCGCTTTCAACAAATTGCGATGCTGGATACGGAGACGGGCGAGGTGGTGGAAAAGAAGTTGGAACACGAAAACGGAGAAGCGAAAAAATTCTATGAAGAGTTGAAGGAGCCGGCCTTGGTGGGGATCGAGACCACGGGCTACACGCGGTGGTTCGCCGAGATGCTAGCCGAGCTGGGGCATGAGTTGATGGTAGGTGAAGCGGGGAAAATTCGCGCCTCGGAGACGCGCAAGCAGAAGCACGACCGGCGGGATGCCTGGCACATCATGGAGCTGATGGCGGAGGGAAAGTTTCCCCGCATCTGGCTGCCCAGTGCCGAAGAGCGCGATGTGCGCGTGTTGGTGGAGCACCGGCATCAGTTGGTGCAATTGCGGACGCGCGCGAAAAATGGCTTGCAAGCGATGGCGCTCAGCTACGGGCTGCGGCGGCGCCGGCGGTTGTGGAGCGAGCGCGGCCAGGAAGAGCTCAAAAAGATTCCTCTAAGAGAAGGAATGGCGCGGCGGCGGGAGGATCTGGTGCAGTTGGTTCAGCAGCTCGACACGTGGGTGAAGGAACTGGACCAGCGGATTGAGCAAGAAGTGGCGCGCCGCGAAGACGCGCAACGGCTGATGACGCATCCGGGCGTCGGTCCGCTGACGGCGCTGGGCACCGTGCTGGTGCTGGGTCCGGTGGAACGCTTCCCTGATTTCAGGCACCTGACCAGTTACCTGGGGCTGATCCCGGAAGAGGATTCCAGCGGCGGCAAGCAGCGCTTCGGGCACCTGACCAAGCAGGGCAATCGCCTGCTGCGATTTCTTTTGGTCGAAGCGGCGCAGACCGCCAGCCGCTACGACCCTCGATTGCAACGGGCGTATCGCCGCCTGGCGTTTCGCAAAGGCGCCGCGATAGCCAAAGTGGCGGTGGCGCGCAAGCTGGCCATTCGCCTTTACATTATGCTCAGGGACAAGATCGATTACGCAGAGTTTTGTCGGCGCGGTCCGCATGCCGGGATGCTCGGGGATGTAGCGCTGGTCTAACCATGACCGAGAGTCTGATTGAGCTACCGGCCTCCCTCAGCAGTTGATGAGGGAGTCAGAAAAAGCCATCGTGGTCCCCCCGCGGGATCGAATAGATGTGTGGTGGAACCTGGCCACCGAAAAAGGCGAGCCGTTACCAGGACCGACAAAAAGTTGAAGTAGGAATCTACTTGACAGAGCCGACGACCTTATAGATGCGCTACCCGCTGGGGCCGCGGGCTCGATAGGGACGCAGATCGCTGGGTCAAACGGCGCAACAATGTGCGACATCGGCGGTCCATTCGCGAACGCCAGCGGAACGTTCGGCGCTGGCGGTAGTGTTTCAGCTGATGTCTTCCAAGGACCAAGTCCCCACGGGCCTGTAACGGGTGGGGGGATCACGGCGGGAGCGGGAGGGGGAGTGAGCGGATCAGTGAGCGCCACGAAGACTACGGTTACACCTCTTACTGGCCCACCCTGCCCCTAGAGGAGTTGCCATGGGCCGAAGATCCATTGTCGAGCGGGTCCTTTGGTATTCAATGGCCACCTTATGCACATTGGGAACACTGGGCTTTATCAGGGCGGTGGCCCTTTGGTGCGAATACTTGACATTTCCAACTTCTCCCAACCGCGCTAGCGGTACTATTTATCCCCTGAACATGCACGGAACAGCGGTCTATCTGACCTTCCAGCAGCAACTTCGCCTTCGACAATGGGATTTCTGGCCCTGGGTAATACTTGAAATAGGCGCGGTGCTTTTCGCCCTGCATAAGTGGATTTACGAATTGCGGAAGAAGTAGCGGGTTGATAGCCGGTAGGCATCTCTGAAAGCGCGATGTCCGTCGGCTGACGGACGCCGCTTGCAGGACGCGTGCCACGCGCGCCTGTTTTTCTGCTCCACCTAAGATTGGGATAGCCGGTAGCGCCGTGTTTGCGGTTTGCGGGCTTTAATTTCCAATCACATTACATAATCCTATGGGCGGCATTATCATTGTTGGAATTAATCTACTGCAAGCCTCGGAGCCAGCGCGAACAGAGCGACTCCCTGCTGAAAGACCGGAATTCAAATCCAACTTTCGCGGGTGGCGCCTACGTTCCGCATTATGGAAGGTAGGCGGCCCTTGATGGTAGTAAGATAACCGGGTGCCCCGGCAACGACATTTTTACGGACTCAACCATCTTCACTACCTGACCCGCAGCACGTATGGGCGCGCCCGTCGCTTCGATTCGGAGAGGTTCAAGCGCCGATGGGTACGAACCCTGGATGAATGGCGAAGCGAACTCGGGTTCAAGATCGTCGGCTATGTCCTGATGCCCGAACATTTTCATTTGTTGATCTGGCCCTCGGTCGAGCCCAACCCATCCCAAATCGTGCAAAAACTTGAGGATCGCACGGCCCTATTTATTTTGAAGAATTTGAAAGAGAATGCAGCCTATCCTGGGTGTGGAAAGATGCTCGGTCGCGTCCGGCTTCCACCGACGGTGCATCCTCATGCCCCCTTCCGGGTAGGGCAGCGGGGAGGTTGCGATCTGAATATTGGGAGCCCGAAAAAGCGGCTTGAGAAACTGAATTACATGCACAACAATCCAGTGGCCCGCAAGCTGGTGGAGAAACCCGGCGATTGGGCCTGGTCCAGTTGGAGATTTTATTTCTTGGATGACGCTTCCGTACTCTCTAGGGATCGAAGGTTGTGACTGGTAAGATTTGGGGGGCAACCCTTGAGTATAAACTTGCAGATCGCATACATTCCAAAGTGCGGAACGTATGCGCCACCGGCGGTGCGCGCTTGTATCTACCTGCTTAGTTCAGCCGACCAGTCGCGTGATTCCTAAATAACATAGCCATGCGTTCAAACATCCGACAACGTGTCCAGTTTGTACTTCCGCCGAAAGACGACCGGTTCTTGGTTCACTTCCCGCAGGTACATTTCGATTCGGGTTTTGAGTTCGGTTTTGGAGCGCACGCGGATACCGCGCAGCAAGGTCCTGGCCATCTTCCCCAAGTGGCGGGGAGGGCGGCAGCGATGCGCGAGACCGTCCGGCCCTGATAATAGCGCCACAACACCTCGGCGCGTTGCACCCGACCAGCCGCTTCCGAGCGCGAGGGCGAAGGCATTCCAACCAGTCGCTCTCCTCAGGACTCAGTTTCAATTTCGGGCGTGGACTGATCAACGGCATGACTGCACCTCCGCAACCCTAGGGTGTCTGCAGCCTCCACCCCAATCGGCAGCATTGCAAAATTATTTCGGATGCCCGGCGCGCAATTGCATTCAACCGGAGTCCGGTGTATGGTGCAGGTCGGGCCGGAGGTCCATCATGGAAATTCCGGTTGAAAAGCTCTTTCGCTGCCATGCGCCTTACACCGCAAGATTGGATCATCATCGCAGTTTATCTGGCGGTCCTCATTGCCATCGGAATAGCGGCGAGCCGGCGCGCCACGGACACCGCCCAATATTTTCTGGGCCAGCGGCGCTTCGGCAAGCTGCTGATGATGGCGCAGAACTTCGGGGTGGCGACCCACGCGGAAATGCCGGTGAGCCTGGCGGGAGCCGTTTACGACCAGGGGATTTCGGCGATCTGGTTCCAGTGGAAGAATCTTTTTGCCACGCCGTTTTACTGGATCATGGCGCCCGTTTTCCGCCGCGTTCGGCGCACCACCACCGCCGAAATGATTGAGGACCGCTACGGCGCCGGCCTGGCCGGCCTCTACACCCTTTTTGCCTTCGCGTTTTTCACCATCAATATGGCCAGCATCCTGAAGGGCGCGGCCAAAGTATTGAACGAAGTGCTGGGCGGGCATCTGGGGGTCAACTCCATCGTGCTGGGCCTGGCGGCCATTTTCATCCTTTACAGCTTTATTGGCGGATTGGTGGCTTCGGTTTGGAGCGACCTCGTTCAAGGCCTCCTGATCATTACGCTTTCATTCATGTTGATCCCGCTCGGTTGGGGTCTTCTGGGCGGGTTGGACGGAATGAAACAAATCTTGCCCGCTCAAAATTTTTCCCTGGCCACTCCCAAAGAAATTGGCCTGTGGTTTATCCTGATGCTGACCCTCAACGGCCTGATCGGCATCATGGCGCAGCCGCACATGATGGCGGCGGTCAGCAGCGGCAGGGACGAATACACCTGCCGCATCGGATTTTTTCACGGCAATTACATCAAGCGCCTTTGCACCATGGGCTGGGCCATCGTGGGGTTGATGGTGGCGGTGATGATCAAGCGGGGTTTGTTTGGCGTACACGCTCTGGCCGATCCGGAGGATGCCTTTGGCTTCGCCTGTCAGCACCTACTTTCGCCGGGTTTTCGCGGCCTTCTTATCGCCAGCGTGATGGGGGCCAGCCTGGCCAGTTGTTCCGCCTTGATGGTGGATAGCGGCGCTCTTTTCGCGCAAGGATTTTATCGCCCCCGCCTGGCCCGGCACCGGTCGGATCGCCATTACCTTTGGGTGGGGCGGGTGAGCGGCCTGGCTACCGTGCTCATCGCCATTGTTTATGCGCTGTTCATGATCGAACGCGTGCTCTACTCATTTCTTCTCACGGAAACCCTGGCCACCTACATGGGCATCTGCATTTTTGGCGGACTGACCTGGAAGCGCGCCAATCGTTGGGGGGCGGCCAGCAGTTGGATGGTGGCGACCCTGGCCAATTTTCTTTTCTATCATCTGAAGCACGAACGGTTGGACTCCTGGGACCCGAATATTTTTCTGGCCGCGCTCCTCGCCGGAGCTATAAGTTTGGTGGTGGTGAGCCTGCTCACCCGCCCGGAGCCGGAAGGCCGATTGAGTTTGTTCTTCACTCAGCTTCGGACTCCTTCCGATCTCACGGCGGCGGAAGCTGCGGCCCTGGAAACTTCCGCCCGCAGGGCGGAGCCCCGCGGCCAACCGGCGCCGGAGCCGGGTGGCGAAGTCAATCGCTGGGCGGCGGAGCACGGCCGGCAATTGCTGTTTGTAAACCTTTGGGGTTTGCGGCGGGCAGCGGGTGGAGCCGGCTTTCTCAAAGCCTATCGCGATGATCTTCGCGGCTTGAGGGCAGGCGCCGCCTTGAGCGCGGGGCTGGTGCTGGTATTCTGGGCGTTTCTAAGATTGTGAAATTGCCAAGACCTCTCGCAAAGGCGGCAAGGCGCAGAGAAGCCCGCCTTGATTTCCTCCTTTGCACCTTTGAGGCTTGGCGAGATATGGTTTTGCCTTTGGTTTTGTCTTCGCCTTATGGAAATCACCGCTAACATTGCGGGCCGTGGACTGGCGCAAGTGACCCTGGGCGACGGCCAAATCGAATCGGTGCGCGATCTGGGCGCGACCGATGGGGAAAAACCGTGGGTAAGCGCCGGGTTCGTGGACATTCAAATCAACGGCTTTGCCGGAGTCGATTTTTCCGGCGGGGATCTTGACCCTGAAAAAGCCGCCAGCATTCTTCCTGCGATTTGGCAAACCGGCGTCACCACTTTCTGCCCCACGCTCATCACCAACACCCTGGAGCGCCTGCGTCAAAATTTCCGCACCCTGGAAAGGGCGCGCCAGCAGGACGCCCGCTTCGCTCAATCCGCGCCTGCCTATCATCTGGAGGGGCCATATCTTTCTCCCGGCGGCGCGCGCGGCGCCCATGACTCTGATCTGATGCGGAATCCGAATTGGGATGAATGGCAGAGCTTGCAGGAATCGGCGGGGGGGAACATCCGGATTGTGACCCTGGCGCCGGAGTTGCCCGGCGCCTGCGAATTCATCGAGCGCGCCAGCGCGGCCGGAATCATCATGGCTCTGGGCCACACCGACGCAACGCCGGAGCAGATTCATCGGGCCATTGAATGCGGCGCCCGCCTCGCCACCCACCTGGGCAACGGCTGCCCGAATTTCATCCATCGCCATCAGAACCCGCTTTGGCCCCAACTGGCGAGCGATGGGCTGATGGTCAGCCTGATCTGCGACGGCTTCCATCTGCCGCCCGACCTGGTTCGCGTCGTCTTCCGGGCCGCGGGGGTTGAGCGCTGCATCCTGATCACCGACGCCGTCCACGTGGCCCAGTTGCCACCCGGGCAATACATGATGGTGGGCCGCGAAATCGAGTTGCTGCCCAGTGGACAAGTGGTGACGATGGATCGCCAGTGCATGGCAGGCTCGGCCTTGAGCATGAACCGCGCCATCCGCGTCTTTCAGGAGTTCGCGGGCGCGAGCCTGGCCGAAGCTCTCCGCGCCGCCACTACCAATCCTGCCCGATTGCTGGGCCGCGATGCCGCTTGCGCTCGTTTGGAGCCCGGCGAGCCGGCCAACCTGGTAGTCTTCCGGTCCGCGCCCGACGCCCTGAGCATCGAATCCGTGTTCCTCCGCGGTCGCCAGGTTTTCCCGGGATGACTCTTCTCGGGAGCTCCCGCAGGCCGAAGAAAAATAGCGTAGAGCCGCCCCTAAGGGCGGCATCTTGGATGGCAGGATGCCGATCACGCCGATGGCCGGACCGGCATCCTGTTTTCAGCCATTTACCAGTGAATATGCCATCCTAAAGGGCGGCTCTACATCATTTTTCAACATCTTGTTAGGCTTTAAAACCGCTGAAAGACCGCTAACTGGCTGATGAAAAATGTCATTCTGAGGAGCCGAAGGCGAAGAAGAATCTCGCCGTGTCTTTGTTTTCAGTGCGAGATTCCTCGCTTCGCTCTGCGGAAAGTCGATGCGTAACTCTTTTGGATTCAACGAAGCGTCTCTGGGCAGGAGCGACGACTTTCTGCTCATCATGGGCAGCCCTGCGGCTGTCAATGCTCGGAATGACAGTGCGCGGAAGCACTTTTCATCAGCCTGCTAAAGCTCTTGGCTGAAACTGGAGCGACAAAAAAACCGGGCAATGCGCCCTGATGGCGGACTGCCCGGCGAGATTAAAAGGAGAAGGTTACCATTCAAACCGTACGCCAAGCTGGCCGACGCGCGGAGTTCCGCCCACACTGGTCACGTCGCCAAAGTATTTGCTGCCGAGACTGGTGTTGGGGTTGTCAAAGTAATGGCGGTTGAACACGTTGAAGAACTCGCCGCGAAGTTGCAGCTTCATGCGTTCCTTGATCCTGAAGTCTTTGTAGAGCGCCAAATTTTCGTTGGCGGTGGCAAAGGTGTTCAGGCCGGCCACATAAGGCCCGGAGTTTCCGAACTGGCCGTAGTCAGGATTGCTGAAACCGGCGGGGCTGAAGTAGAGGTTTCCGGGATCGGACAAATTGCTGGGGTTGAATTTGGAGCCGTTGAACTGGCGGCTAAGGTTGGCTCCGGGGGCCAGGTTCGAATAAATCGCTGACGACAACCCCGGATAGTAATTGGTGGAGTAGACCGACAGTGGCGTGCCGGTGCTGTAATAAACCGTCGAGCCCAGCGTCCAGCCACTGACCAGGCCGTTGAGCCAGCGGTTTTGGCCGGAGACGAAGCGGCGGCCCTGGCCGAAAGGCAGAGTGTAGAGAACGTAGCCTTTCACGATGCTCTGATTGTAAGGCTGGATGTAATTGGCATCCCAACTGAGATCGGAGAGGTTCTGGATATCCGTCCAGGAGCCCCAGCTTTCCTGGAAGTTGCTGTTGGTGGTGGCGCGCTGATGAGCGAAAGTATAGCTCATGTCGGTGGTCAACCCATGGGAAGAGCGGTGGGTCAGTTCGACTTGCAGGGAATCGTACTGCGAGCGCCCCACCGGCGAGCCGACGTAGAAAAGCTGATCGAAGTTGCCGGAAATCTGGGGAAAGGGGGACAGGGTGGCAAAATTATAGTTGGCATAGCCTCCCACCCAATTCCACTCCGTGCCGGCGGTGAGCATGTTGGTGTAACCCGGGAGCGGCCCCTGGTCCTGCTGCAATGACCCATCGTGCAGGTGGGTGCCGCGCGTCCCCAGATAGTTTACGGAGAGACGAGTGTCATTGGTGAGTTCAAACTCCAGCCCGCCATTCACCTGGTTGACAATGCCGGGCAGCAGCGATTTGGGGCTGATGGTGACCATGGTCCAATTGAGGTAATTGGGATCCAAAGTACCGCTGATCGATTGGCCGGGATAGCCGCTGTCCCAGTTGAAGACCGGGGTGAAGTCGGAGTTCTGCGGAACCTGGTTGGTGGGGAAGTAGCCGGGGGCGAAGCCGTAAGGCACGCCATTCCAATAGTCGGTGCCGATGGGCACATAGAAGAGGGAATAAGCGGCGCGGGCAACGATCCGGTTCTTGATCTTGTAGGCGAATCCGAAGTGAGGGGCAAAGTCCACCCAGCGGGTGGAACCCTCGTAGCTCTGGCCGCCGCTGGAGAGATAGGCGACCTGGCCGGGCTCTCCGGTGGTGGGGTTGACGTAGGAGGTGTCGAAGTTCGCCCAGTGCCCGTACTTCTCATGGAAGGGATAAGTCTGGTTCCAGTTCAGGCCCAGGTTGAGGGTCAACCTGGTATTGAACCGGAAGCTGTCTTCGGCAAAAAGGGATGTCGATTTCCTGCGGCCATAGAGGTCATAGGGGGTGCCCATGGAGGCGCTGGAAACATCGCCGAGGAGGAAACTGGCGAAGCCGAATCCGACCTGGCTCGAATAGGGAGCCATAGGCGCGCCGGTTTGGGCGTTGCTGTAGTTGAAGTTCAAGGTGCCGTTGGCGCCGTGGCTGTTGATTTCGAAGGCGCGAAACTCGCCGCCGAAGCGCAGCGTGTGCCGTCCCTTGATCCAAGTGAAGGTATCATCATAGATGAAATTGTTATCCAGGTAATAGCCAAGCGAATTGTAGCCGATGGGGCTTTCGAAGATTCCGTTGATTGTTTTCCCGAAATCGATGGAGGGAAAGTTTCCCGCCCCGGTGTTTCCGAAACCCAGAACGGAGGGCCAATTGCCGCCGGCGGCCGTGGCGGTGCTGGGGTTCTTGAAGTATTCGTAGGTGAAGGCGGCGACGTTGAGCAGGCTGGGGGAGAAGGTATAGGTGTCGCTGAGGCGATACTTCGCGTCGCTGATCTTCTGCATTCGGGAGCGGGCCAGCGGCCCGCCGTTGGGATCCTGCGGGTCCCAAACCCCGCCCGAGTCAACCAGAATGCGCGGCCGCTGGGCATAAATGAAGGAACCGGCGAGCCGGTTTCTCTCCGAGAGGTTGTGGTCCATTTTAAGGCTGAACTGGGTTTGGTGGAACCAGGGGTTGTTGCTGGCGGTCAGGGGGTCATTGTTAATAAGCCCGGAACCCAAAGGCGCGTAGTCCTTTTGATACAACCCGATTATCTGCCGGGAGACTTTGCTGAAGCGGTTCTGGGGGATGACGTTATTGGGAAAGACCAGGTTCGTGGTCGGGTCGATGATCGCACCCTTATCAATGGGGTTGCCGCCGGCATCGGTGCCCAACTGGGTGGTTTTATCCAGCAGCGCGCCAAAGTTACCGGCCAGGAAATCGGGGGTGGGCACGGTTTGACTGTAGGAACCCAGGGTGTAATCGGATTTACGATACTGCTCGAAAGCGGCGAAGAAGAAGGTCTTGTTCTTTTTGATCGGCCCGCCGCCGCTGAAAGCATAATCGTTGTGGCGGCTGCGCGGTTTGGCGTAATCCGAGGCCTGGCTGGGGTGGGCGGCCGCTTCGTAGTTGTTCATCCAGGAGTTGGCATTCAACGCCTCGTTCTGGAGGAAATAAACGGCGCTGCCGTGAAATTGGTTGGTGCCGGACTTGAGGTTGAAGGAGAAAGTGCCGCCGGCCGTGTACATGGCGGCCGCGCCGCTCATGCCGCCGGTATCGACGCGGAATTCCTCCACCGCCTCCATGGGAGGTTCGCTCTCCAGCACCTGGCCGGTCTCAGACTCCTGCGCCAGCGTGCCGTCAATCAGCACTTCATTGCTGAAGGCCTGACCGCCGGCGATGTAAGTGGTCCAACTGTTGCCCTCCACGCCGGGAGTGGTGGCGAAAGCAAAAGCCATAATGTCGCGGCCGCCGCTGATGGAGAGGGGCAGGGCGCGGAAGGCGTTCAAGGTCACCGTCGAGCCCGTGTCGTTGGTCTGACTTTGCAGAATGGGGGCGGACGCCGTAACCTCGACGGTCTGCGAGACCGTCGCGACTTTCAAGCTCATATTTATTTCCGCCACCTGACTGATGGTCAAAGTGACGCTGCTTCGCACCACGGATTCAAAGCCCGACTTGGTGAACAAGATGCTGTACTGCCCAACCTGGAGATTGGGCACCTGGTACAGTCCGACGTCGTTGGTGATTCCGTTGGTTTGAACTTTGGTTTCAATGTTGGTTGCCGTGACGCTCACCCCGGGAATGACAGCGCCGCTGGAGTCCGTCACGGTGCCTAAGATGGTGGCTCGATCCTGCTGCGCCATTAAGGCCGCAGCGAAGATCAATTGCAGGGAAAAGACGATCAGAATAACTCGCTTCATTTAGCTTCCTCCTGATTCGTGTCCCGACGCCCGGAAGAATAGTTTTGAATAGAATGGGGTTGAGGATTGGGTGCACTCCGCAATCCGCTCCCCGCACGGTGTTCCTGAAGAGGCTTCGCCATGGTCTGGCTCTCCCGCCGCTTGCCGGGGGGTTCCGCCATGGGCGACGCGACATTTCACAAACTGTCTGAATTTGATATCACTGTGGCTGCGGGGTGGCAGTGACAGGTGTCACGGGCAAGTGTGAGGAGGCGCACAGCCACTTGTGCGGAAACGGAACTAGAGTTCTTTCAATCGAAAAGACGGCGCCGCTGCTTTATCCGGATTGTCCCAAAGACGCGAAAAACCCGGGGGACCAGATGATCGAGGCCGAATGGATATGCCAACCCAACACTTTTCAAAACAAATAGTTGTGACCGCTTTGACGATGGTGGCAGCGCTCGCCCCGGCGATGGCGCTTGCCGCTGCGCCGGGCCTTCAGCCACAGAACAAACCAACGACCTACTACGTCGATTCGGTGCAGGGCAACGATGGGAATGCCGGCACTGCCCCGGGGGCGGCGTGGAAAAGCCTGGAGAAAGTGAACGCCACAACTTTTCTTCCCGGAGACCGCATTCTACTGAAGTCGGGGTCGATGTGGAAAGGACAGCTCTGGCCCAAAGGTTCGGGCGCGGAGGGGAAGCCCATCACCGTGGACATGTATGGCGGGGGAGTGAGGCCCGTCATCCAGGGGGCAGGCCTGGCGGAAGACGCGGTGTTGCTGAAAAACCAGGAGTATTGGGAAATTCAAAACCTGGAAATTACCAACACCGGAAACACAGCCGCCACGCGCCGCGGCGTACACGTCGCGGTGGAGAATTTTGGGGAGGCGCATCACATTTATATTCGTTCGCTGGTGATCCACGACGTCAACGGCTCGGACAAGGTGAAACAGAACGGGGGAATCAATTACACCTGCGCCGGGGAACAGAAGCCCAGCCGCTTGGTGGACCTGCGCATTGAGAACAACGAAATCTATCACGTGGACCGCAGCGGCATTTTTGGCTGGTCGGACCGTTGGGAGCGGACCAAGTGGTATCCCAGCTTGCAGGTGGCGATTCGCGGAAATATTCTGCACGATATCGGCGGCGATGGGATTGTGGTGGTGGCCACGGACGGCGCGGTGGTGGAACACAATACGGTGGGGCGCGCCAACCAGCGCTCCGAGGGCTACAACGTGGCCATCTGGCCGTGGAGCGCGGACGACACCGTGATCCAGTACAACGAAGCCTACGGCACCAAGGGCCAGCGCGACGGGGAGGGATTTGATTCCGACTGGAATAGCCGGAACACGGTCATCCAGTACAATTACAGCCACGATAACGATGGCGGGTTTCTGTTGATTTGCAACGATGGCAGCGAAAAGCCGGAGGTGAGCGCGGGAAATACGGGCACCGTCATCCGCTACAACATCAGCGTGAACGACCGCACGCGCGGCATCAATATGGCCGGTCCGGTGAAGAACAGCTTGATTTACAACAACACGATATACGTGGGCGAAGATCACCGGGTCGATCTGCTGCAACACACGGACTGGCACGGGTGGGCCACGGGAACATATCTCTACAACAATATTTTCTATGTGGCAGGGGAAGGCGAGTTTTCCTATGGCGTGGCGCGGGCCGAGGATGGAGCTTATCACGTCGAACCGGGATACGGATCGAGCAAGGACAATGTGTTTGATTCGAACATTTACTATGGCCATGTGGCGGCGGCTGATGATCCGCACGCGATCACCGCCGATCCCAATCTCGTAGCGCCGGGCACGGAGGGATTTGGCCGATCCGCTTTGGCGAGATATCATTTGCGGCCGGGTTCGCCGGCGGTGGGGACGGGCAAAATGATCGAGGCAAACGGCGGGAAGGATTTTTGGGGGAGGTCCGTGCCATCCTGCGGCAAGACGGACCGTGGCGCGTCGCAAGCGAACCATTGTGGCGGCGGGGAGCAATGACTCAGGTTTGATGGCAAAAAGAACTGGGAGGGATTGTTCATGAGAACTCGCGATTTGTGCCAGGGAAAACACTCGACGGATTTAAGACAAGGATTTTCGAGCCTCCAGGTTCATAGTTTGGCCGTGGTGGCTGTGTGCGTTTTGTGGGCCGCAGGTTTCAGCGCCCGGGCGGGAGGGGCCGAGCCGTTCCACGCCAATCAAATGGACACGGTGCTCTACGGCGCCGCCTATTATCCCGAATACATGCCCTACGACCGGCTGGACAAAGATGTGCAGTTGATGCACGAGGCCGGCCTCAGCGTGGTGCGCATCGGAGAATCGAGTTGGGGGCTGTGGGAGCCGCAGGACGGCAAGTTTGAATTTGCGTGGATGGATCGGGTGGTGGACAAGCTGAACGCGGCGGGCATTAAGATAATTATGGGGACGCCGACGTATTCCATTCCCGCGTGGATGTACAAAGAGCACCCGGAGATCATGGTGCGGCGCCTGGGCGGACAAAAGATTGGCTACGGGCTGCGGCAGAACTTCGACATCTCCAATCCCACCTACCGTTTTTACTGCGAGCGGGTGATTCGAAAAATCCTGGAACACTACAAGGACAATCCGGGCGTGATTGGATACCAGATTGACAACGAGACCTCATCCTACGGCGCCGCCAATCATGACGTGCAGGTTGGATTTGAGAATTACCTGAAGGCGAAATTCAAAACTGTTGATGTACTGAATCGGATTTGGGGGCTCAATTACTGGGGACAGCGGCTGAACGATTGGTCGGAACTGCCGCCCCGCGATGGCATTATCAATCCGGGATGGAAGCTGGAGTGGGAACGATACTCGCAATGGCTGACCACGGACTTTTTGGCCTGGCAGGCGGGGATCGTGAACGAATACAAGCGCCCGGACCAATTCATCACCCAGGATTTTGCCGGGCCGCCGCGCCCGGAAGTGAATGAACGGGCGGTTTCGAAAAGCCTCGACATCGCCGCGGCCAATCCCTATCACGGCACGCAGGACCAGTATGACGGTGAGGCCACTTCCTTCGCCGGGGACTACACCCGCTCGTTGAAGCGGACCAATTACCTGGTTACGGAAACCAACGCGGAATCGATTGGATGGGGTTCGAAGGGCCAGTTCCCGCCCTACGACGGCCAGTTGCGTCTGGACGTTTACACGCACGCCTCGTCCGGCGCCAACATGGTGGAGTACTGGCACTGGCATTCCATCCATTACGGCCAGGAGACCTATTGGAAAGGCGTGCTGGGACACGACCTGGAACCCGGACGCGCTTACGCCGAGGTGAGCCGCACGGCCCACGAGCTGCAGAAAATCGGGCCGGAGATTGTCGATTTCCAGCGCCGGAATCAGGTGGCCATTCTTTACAGTGACGACTCGCACTACGGCATCGAATTCATGAAGTTCAGCGACCACCAGAACTACCGCACCATCCTGCGGCAGATGTACAGCGCGCTCTACCGTGCCAACATCGGGGTGGATTTTGTTTTCCCGGAGGACACGAACTACTCCCAGTACAAAATGATTGTGGTGCCGCCGCTCTATATAGCCAGTGATGAGACGCTGAACCAGCTGGTGGAATTCGTGCGCGCGGGCGGCCACTTGGTGATGGCCTTCAAGAGCGGCTTCTGCAATGAGTACTCGACCGTGCGCTGGCAAATGGCCCCCGGCCCGTTGCGCCAGGCGGCGGGATTTCATTACCAGGAATTCTCGAATTTGGTAAAGCCTTTGGAGTTGAAAGGCGATCCGTTTCACGTGGGCGCGGATAATAATGTTTCCGACTGGGCGGAATTCCTGATTCCCGACACCGCCAAGGCGCTCGCCTATTACGATCATCCCTTCTTCGGCAAGTATCCTGCCCTCACGCAAAATAACTTTGGCAAAGGGACGCTGACCTATGAGGGTACGGTGCTCAGCGACAAATTGCAGTCGGCGGTTCTGCTGGGCGTTCTCGAAAAGGCGGGACTCACCGGCCCGGACCAGGCTTTGCCGCCTTCGGTGCGCGTGAAACACGGCGTGAATCGCCAGGGGCGAACGCTCCACTATTACCTGAATTATTCCGGCGACCCGCAAACGCTGACTTACACCTATGCCGCCGGCAGCAACCTGCTCACCCAAAACGCCGTGGGCAAAGGGCAAACAATCACACTCCAGCCGTGGGATTTGGCGATTGTGGAAGAGAAATAAGGTGGTTGATTACGACCACCCTGGCCTGGTAGCGGCGGGTTTGGCCCGCCACCAACACATAGATGGTGGCAAAAAGTGGCGGCGTAAAGCCGCGTCTACAGTTCGATTACAGTGCTAATTGCGGAGCGCTCAAACCACCGGGGGATGGGTGACTTTGAGATTTGCAAAGCGGCCAAAATCCCGGTTGGCGCTCCACAATTCCCGAACTTCATGCAGACGGCACAGGGCGGCGACGCAGGCGTCGTGGATTTGCGGTCCGCCAGCCCGGGCGGCCGCCAGGGTGGCGCGGAGGTCCGGCCAGTAACCCGGGGCTTCACCCAAAATGACGAGGCTGGGTAACTCCATCCAGGCTTCCACTTGATCGAGTGCAAATTCGAGCGAAGTGGGAGGCCGGTAAATCCGGAGATGGGTGACAATGGCCCAAGCGGCCAGGCCCTCCGCGAGTTCTCGAAGACGGTCAAAAGCGGCAGGGTTCCAGGGCAAATCCTCGCGCGGGGCATAAACCAGGATGTTGGTGTCCACCTCGATCACGCGCCGCGTCCCTCCTGAATGGTGTCACGAATCTGGGTCCAGTGAGCCCCCGCCATGTGGGATTGCAGTCCTTTGCCGCGGTAATTAACCTTGGCAGCACCATTGGCTTCCCCCGCTTGCGCTCGCTGGCGATTCGGCGCCGACCCTTTTTCACCAGCTCGCGCACCGTGGTGTGCTTCCGGGAGGCGAAATTTTTAACCTGCCTCAGAAGCGAATCGGGAATCTCCGCGGTCGTCTTCATACATCCAGATTTGTCATAGAATACATCGACATGGCAACGCCATCGCGCAAATGCAGACGGCACGGTGGCTCTCAACCGCCCGAGCTCAATTTAAAGCTCCGCCCTGCGTGACCCCCGTCACCGCGCGTGGTTACCGGCCAATGGTAAGGATAAAGAGGTGAATATTCCCGAACTCCCGGGGATAGCGGAGGAAGCTGCTCCGGCGCCCGACGCCGGCGCCATCACTGAATCCCATAAACCAGGGCAACCTGGGGCTCGAATGTAGGAGAGAACGTGTTCCGAAAACTCCATCCCACGCCCGTAGGGGTAGGTCCCGACCTCGATTCCTTCAAGCAGCAGGAATCGACCTTCGTCATTTTGAACCTGTTTGTGCTGGCGCTGCTGCTTCTGATTCATACCGTGTTTGCGTCACATTGGGGCAATCCATCCGCAGCGCTGATTGCCGTGCTGGCGGCGGCGTTCCTGGCCCAGGCGGCGGAACTAATCTGGTTGCTGGCGCTCAGAACGCCGCCGGGTTCAGGCAGCATTGCCCTGCTCACGTGGTTCTCCATTGGGTTTAACATCGCGGTGGCGCTGGTGCTGGCGGAGATCACCAACCGCGAAGACACGCAGTATTTCATCCTGATGGTGATGCCGGTGCTGGTGGCGGCGTTCCGGCTGGCCCTGCTCCCAACGCTGGCCGTGGTGGCGCTGGTGGACCTCATCAATTTTTTCTGGGTCTGGAGCTATGCCCGGAGGGGCGCCGCGGCGGCGGTGGGCGAGTACTTTGAGGCGGGGACGGTCTCTCTGATATACGTCATCGCAGGCGTCCTCACCTGGCTGCTGGTGGACAACCTCCGCCAGAATCAAGCCAGCCTCTCGCAAAGCCTTGCCGACCTGAAAAGCGCGGATGAGGCGCTGGTGAGGGAGGCGAAACTGGCGGCGGTGGGACGCCTGTCCAGCGCCATCGCGCATGAGATTCGCAATCCGGTTTCGGCCATTGTAAGCGCTCTAGCCACGGCGAACCGGGCTAACCTGGCGGCTTGCGACCGGGCGGAGATGTTCGAAATCGCCGCCAAAGAAGCGGGACGGCTGGAAAAATTAACCACGGACTTTCTAGCTTACGCCCGGCCGCGCGAGATCCAGAGGGCGGTGTGTTCGGTGGAAGACACCTTGGGCTATGTGGCGGACGCATGCAGGCCGCGCGCCGGGGAGAAGGGGGTGAATCTGCACACCGAGACGCTGGCGCAAGGTTCGGCGGAAATCGACGCGGGCCAGGTGGAGCAGGCCCTGGTGAACATGGTGATGAACGCGGTGGAAGCCTCCGCGCCCGGCGGCACGGTGACGCTGCGGGCGGCGGCGGGATGCAACAGCACGATTCGCATTGACGTGGAGGACGCGGGCGATGGCATTCCTCCTGAAATTGTGGCCCGGGTGTTCGAGCCTTTCTTCACCACCAAACCGGCGGGGACTGGGCTGGGCCTGGCCATCGCACTTGGCATTGCGCGGGCCCACGGCGGCAACCTGGTCCTTTCCCGCAATGAGCCCGGCCGGGTCTGTTTTTCCATGACCGTTCTCGGGGCCAAATAAATCAGCCTCATCTACATGCCGCAGAGGGAGAAAACGAATGGGCAAAATCCTGATTGTGGATGACGAACCCCACACGCGCCGCGTGCTGGCGCTGAACCTCCGGCAGGAGCACCACGAGGTCACGGAATGCGTGGGCGTGCAGGAGGCGAGAAACACTCTCCCTGCCGCAGATTTTGACGTCGTCCTTACCGACCAGAAAATGCCGGACGGCGACGGCCTGCAGGTGCTGGCGGCGGCGATGGACGCCGATCCCACCCTATCCGTGGTGGTGATCACGGCGTTCGCCACCTTTGAGCTGGCGGTGGAAAGTATGCGCCGGGGCGCCTTCGATTTCATCACCAAGCCGTTCCAGCCCGAAGTGGTGCTGGCCGCCGTTCGCCGCGCCTGCGAGCACACGGGGCTTCGGCGGGAAAACGTGCTGCTGAAGGGACGCGTGGTGGGCCTGGAAGGTTCTTCGGAAATTTGCGGCACCAGCGCCGCCATCACGGCGGTTCGTGAATTGATATCGCGCGTGGCGCCCACCGGCGCCACGGTGCTGATTGTGGGGGAGACGGGGACGGGAAAAGAATTGGTGGCGCGCGCCATCCACAAAAGCAGTCCGCGGTCTTCCCAGCCGTTTATGCCCGTCAACTGTGCCGCCTTTACGGAAACGTTGCTGGAAAGCGAACTCTTTGGCCACGAGAAGGGAGCGTTTACCGGCGCCGACCGCAGCCGCCCGGGCTTGTTTGAGGCGGCAAGCGGAGGGACGCTCTTTCTGGACGAGGTGGCGGAGATGTCTCCCGCCGCTCAGGCCAAGCTGCTGCGCGTGCTCACGGACGGCAAGGTGGTGCGCGTGGGAACCACGCAGTCCAGGAAAGCAGACGTCCGTTTGCTGGCCGCCACCCATCGCGACCTGCAACAACGCGTTCGCGAAGGCTTGTTCCGCGAAGACCTGTTCTACCGGCTGGCGGTGGTCCCCATCGCCATTCCGCCGCTGCGCGAAAGGCGGGAGGATATTCCCGCGCTTTGCGAACTCTTTCTGCGCAAGGTGGCTCTGGACCTGAAACAGCCCCGGCTGACACTCGAACCCGGCGCGCTTGAGAAGCTGATGCGGTACGATTTTCCCGGAAACGTTCGGGAACTTCAAAACCTGATTGAGCGCGCCGCAATTCTTTCCACGGGGGGCGAACTCGGCGCGCAGAATCTTCTTCTCCCTTCGCAGGCCGCCGCGTCCGGACTTCCGGGAAGCAAGGCAGACGGCTCTCCGGCCTCGATGGCCCAGATCCTGCCGGAAGTCAGCGACCTGCGCGGCTTCCTGGCCGAGATGGAGAAGGAGCTAATCCTCCGTACCTTGAAAGCCACCGGCGGCGCCCAAGCCGAGGCCGCCCGCCGCCTGGGGCTTTCCCGCAGCGACATGGGTTATAAGTTGGCGAAGTTCGGAATCAGGAACATTGAGGGCTGAGGCACGCAGATGGAACAAGCAATTGCCTCCGAAGCGGCCTCTGAGCCTGTATTGGTTAACCGGCGATCGTGACCTCACCGAGAAAGGGAAGGAAGACCGCGAAGAGCAATGCAGCGGGTCATCCGAACTGCGCCAGAACCGAATCCAAGAGTGGAGAAGGCAGCCATTTCGGACTGCCTCCCGGAGAACGCGATCATTCGTCATTCCTTCACAGGTGTCTGCGCGGGTTCTCCGAAGACCAGCCTTTCCCTCCAGCCCGCAACCCGAATCTGGCTGATTACACGTTCACCCTCAAGAAGCTGGGAGTGTACTTCAGTCTGGCGGCTCTTGTCGGATTCCTTGACGATCGTAATCGGCACCCGTGCCACCAAATCTCCACCCTTGTAAAAAACAGCCTCCGCGGTCTGCTGGTTTTTAACCAGCTCGAGTCTATAGGTGCCGGGTTGCAGTTCAGGCCCGTTTCCGAGCCTTGCCCGCTCGCCAATGGTCACTTCGTGGGCCAGGGTAAGGCTGGCCGAGAGAAGCGCAAATGCAAAAGCAATTAAAGATCGGTAAATCATTCTGTGTTTCATGGGTTTGAACCTCCTTCGTGGTTTTTCTTCCACTCCGATTTTTATGGGTAATTCTTGAGGCATCATGAAAAGCATCCACTGGCTGTTCCATGCCTGAACTGCCCAAAAACAGTCCCGTCTTTGTCCTGTCTCTCCGCTCCGCCCTAGGCCGCAGCCATGTGACTGCCCAGGTTCGGCATTTGCGTCTTGACCGTCCACAGCAGGTCTCGGGGTTCAGGACGCTCGAGGTAGTCAACGGCACCCAGTTCCATGGCTTCGAAGTAGCAGTGGACGTCAAGCGCCCGGGCAACAACCAGAACGGGAAGCTTGGGGTGGAGTTGAAGGATGCGCTTCAGCACATCCCGGCCCTCGAAGGCCGGCGTCCCTTGGCTGACGATCACGAAGTCCACGCTCTCAGATTCAATCAAATCGATGGCTGCGAGGCGGGAGCCACAGAGCACGACCTTGTACCCCAAGCTCCGCAGCGCAGTTCCGTAGATTTGAAGATCGAGTGGTTCATCGAGGACCAGGAGGATGGTCGGAGTTTTCATGGGCACGCCTCTTCAGGTACAGCTCCCGGCAGGCTTCCACCCGGCGGTTTTGACGCCATGATTGGCATCAAGAACCCCGCCTGCCGGGAATAGGTTGATTGCGACAGCACGTGATTAGACTGATCCCCATTGCAGTGGGTGGCTGGACGTCAACTCCCGACCACCTCCGGCATGTTTGTCGCGTCAGTGCGGCCCACGGCAGGCCAGGCGGCGCGCGATTTGGCGGCGGGTTCGCTCCCCACTGCCGCTTTGGGGAGGGTCAGCTTCAGGACGCCATCCTTGAGATTGGCAGTCACTGCCTCGGTGTCCACCAGCTGGGGGAATCCGATCACCCGCAGGATCCGAGATGTCCCTGCCTGGGAGGGAATCAGTTTGTCTGGCTTGTGCTTGTCGTTGCGCCCGCGCATCCCGACGACGGTGAGGCGACGAGGCTCGACCATGACTTCGATCTCATGGGCCTTAAAGCCAGGCACCTCGGCCCGCACGATAAGCGCGCCGTCTGAATCCCGGATCTGAACGGGAGTAGCCTGCAAGAGTTCAGACTCAGCTTGGAACCAATGATCCAATTCATGTCCGCATGATCTTCCGCTGGCCTCGTAAATCTCGAATGCCCGGCGGGAAATCAAGTTGTGGACCTCTTTCAGACGGTCGGAGACTTGCCCCCGTTCCCGAGACACCGTGTCGTTGACCCGGGTCACGGATATCGACTGCTTTAGCATTGTTTTGCTCCTTTCGATTGGCAATAACTGCGAAAATGAATTGGCATGGCCGGGCGCGCCTGGATTCTCCACCGGCCGCCGCCCTCAATGTCCCGGGCACACTAAGGCAGAAGCGCCAGGCGTCACATTTGACTTCACCCCCATGGCATGCACCAACATGCCGCCGAGATGCGCGGTGTTGACCAGAAATAAAATTCCGGTGGCGTAAAAAATCAGAAATACGGCGAGCAAGGCGACGTTGACAGTACGGATCAGCTCGGCGCGAATCCATTTCGGTACAAACAAAAGTGCGGCAAAGGCAAAGGTGAGCACGGAGAACAGAACCTCGGTGGATTCGGCGAGGTCGCGGTGTTGGTCAATCGCGGCCTGGATGGCCGGGCGGGAGCGCGCCGATTCCCCAGCGGCTTGGCCCGTTTCAACCGCCAGAAATATGGAGGCGGTGCCGAGAACCATCAAGATGAGGGCCGAGAGCAGGAACGCCCTGCCCCAGGGCGGAGAGAACACGGCGCCGAGGATCACAAACAAGGGGACGGTGAACAGCAGGGCAATGGGAAAATGGATGATGAGCGGATGCAGACCGTCCCAGCCCGGAATTATTGGCATTTGAAACACGGCGCCTCCCCCTGTGCGATAGGCCACGCGGCGGGTTCCCGGCAGGGAGAATCACCGCCGGCGTGGCCAAGCGGGTTACCTGGTTCGGCCTGCACTAGCTCACGGGCTCGTAGTTCTCTCCCGGACTCAGGCAGGAAACGCACGGATTCTTCGGCGCTTCCGCGACGGTAGACCCGCAAACCGGGCAAACGTAACAGGTGTGGCTCGCGCCCCTCCGGGGAAAATTATCGCTCAGGCGGAAAGGGGGATGAGGCAACCGCTGGTTCGTGAAATCGAATGCCGCATAGATGCCTCCCATAAACCGGGCGGGGATTCAGAATTTCCGCCCCTGGACTTCCTGACCTTTCGCCCAACCATTTCCTTGAACGCCGCCGGCAGCGTGAATCTGCGCCGGGAGCGCGTGCCCCGTCAACATTCGCCCTGGCCGCCCAGCTTGAAAGTGGAAAGAATGTCGGGGAAAACCGCCCCGGCCGATTCGGCGGCCTGGCGTGTTTCAAGGCGCGCCAGCCCCGGCTGGGCGGCGTAGCGCAGGTGAATCTTGATAGCACGGAGCAATTCCGTGGGGTCCGCAGCCTTCTCCAGATAGTCGACAGCGCCCAGGCTCATGGCCTCGGTGTAGACACCCATGTCCACCCAACCGGCGAGAAGCAGTACGGGAATGTGCAAGTCCGGACGAGTGGCGCGCTCCAGAACCCGCCGCCCGTCGAACGACGGCCCTCCAGTACCGAGAATTACGATGTCAAAAGTGTTATTCTCCAGGCACGGCGTTGCCTCCTGAAAAGACTCGCAGAGCACCACCTGATAGCCTTGCATATAAAGGACCGTGGCGTAAAAACTCAGGTCCTGGGGATCATTATCCACCAGCAGAATTTTGCCTTTCACGAGGGTGGGAATTGCCGGCAACCTGGGATCATGCATGAGACGGAACGACATTTTTCCTCCTTCGTTCTGATCCGGTCCGCGCTGAAAGCGGGACCGGACCTGCCTGCTGGTCCATCACTTTTCATTCACCTGCCGCATGAATGCAATGGAATGCGGAAAGTGAGGCGGCGTCATGTAGAACCCGGCCGCCTCACCCGCATCGGCCGGAGAGACTAATGGCGGCTCAACGTTCGGAGGCCAACACCTTCTCTCCAAGGCGTTCAAACTCAGCTTTGTGAATTCCGTAATCCACGTAATCAGCAATGAGCGTGGCCAGTTCCCTGGCCATGGCGCTGTTGGACTTCAGATACTCCTTGTAAGTGTCGCTGAAGTGGATGGTTTCTTTGTGGTCGTTGAAATACTGCAGCATCGCGGTGGTGTTGACCACCAACTCTTTCAGCGGGGGTTCAATCTGGTCGATTGCCTTTTGCTGCCAGGGCGATCCCTCCTCGCGGCAGTTTTGCAGCTTGGTGAGAAGCTCGCCAGTTTTGTTAATGTGGAGCCGGATTGCGTTGAGCTTGTTCGAGTGGGACTGCCAGCTCAATCCAGCGTTGATATACGACTCCGCCTCTATCGAGTCCGTTTCCAATTGGCGGGCTTCGAATTTCGCGTCGGAGAGGAGCCGGGATATTTTCTTGGAATCCCCGCCGGAAGTGCTTGCCGCGCGGGCGGCCGGTGCGATGACCAGGCAGCCTGCCAGCAGAGTTGCGAACATAATGAGAAATGGTGTGATTTTTTTGATGCTCATGGCTCTTAAACGCCTCCTACCTTTTTCCTGCTCCTGCCGCGGGGCACACGTGGCTCACGGACAGGGCGCGCTGGAGACCAGTCCCGGCCTCCGCCATCCATACCTAAAATGAGAGCAAGCGCAGGCCCATCGCGGGCAGACTATGCACTCGATTGATAAGAAACGTAATTGAAAGGCCGGGAGGATGCCGCCTGCCCGCATCGGTCAAAAAGTTTAAACAAATGGAGTTGATAATGTCCGAAGTCTTTTACAGAAATCCCAGAAAGATTGGAATGATGCTGCGCCGGATTAACCCCGGACCCGCCGCGCGGGCTCCGTGCAGTGCGTTGCAATCCAGTTCGTGACATGCAACACTTGAGAAATTAAAATGGGATCAACCGGCGGCCGGACGCCGAGGAGCGTTGGGCGCGAAGGGAGCCGGCAAAGAAATGCCTGGAAGATGCGATCCGGCGGTTCCGCGGGGATTCTTGGCCGGAACGGCCAGGCTCGAAAGAACCTCACAGGAGGCACCATGACCCAACTCATAAGACCCGGCTGGGCGCTGCTGCTCGGGAGCATGCTTGCCTCAAGCGTTTTGGCTGCGGAGAGCACGCCGGCCAGGGCCTTGTTGGCGCTCTCCAAACGCGATCGCACCCTCGCCATCATCGATCCGATGAGCCTGAAGATTGTGGCGAAGGTTCCCGTGGGGCCGGACCCGCACGAAGTGATTGCCGGCGCCGACGGAAGGTTCGCTTACGTTTCCGATTACGGCGGCGGAGCTTACCATATCCTTTCCGTGGTTGACCTGGTTCAGCAGAAGGCACTGCCGCCCATCGACCTCGGGCCGCTGGGCGGTCCGCACGGTCTGGCGTTTGTGGGCGGCAAACTCTGGTTTACGGCTGAAGGGGCCAAAGTGATCGGCAGTTACAATCCGAATCTGCGCAGGGTCGACTGGATTCTCGGCACCGGCCAGGACCGAACCCACATGATTTATGTGTTCCCCGACCTCAAGCGGATGGTGACTTCCAATGTGAGCTCGGGCACCATGAGCATCATTGAAGCAACCGTGAGGCGCGGATTCGGGCCTCCATCCGGCGTCCCTCCTGCTCCGCCGGGTGCGGGGCCAGGCGGCCCACCGCCCGGGGTCCGGCCGGGATTTCCGCAGAAAGATTGGGAAGAAACGGTGGTGAAGGTCGGCGGAGGCGCGGAAGGTTTTGACATTTCCCCCGATGGCAGGGAAATTTGGGCGGGCAACGCACAGGACGGTACCATCTCCATCATTGATTTGGCCAGCAAGAAAGTGACGGAGACATTGGCGGCGAACGTTCGCGGCGCCAACCGGCTGAAGTTCACGCCCGACGGAAAACAAGTGTTTGTCTCCTCGCTCAGCAACTCCGATCTGGCGATTTTTGACGCTGCCTCCCGAAGGGAAGTGAAACGCGTGAAGCTGGGGCGGGGCGCCGCCGGCATTCTGATGGACCCGGACGGCTCGAGAGCATTCGTGGCTTGCTCGCCGGATAACTACGTGGCCGTGATCGATTTGAAGACCCTGGAAGTGACCGGCCGCTTCGAGCCCGGCAACGATCCCGATGGGCTGGCGTGGGCAATCCGGCGGTGAGGGATTGTAGAGGAACGGCTTTTTTGGGGCGGGGAGCGCGGAGTCTCGCCCCTCATAACCGAACCCGCCTGAGCGCAATCACCGAGGGCAGGATAAGACATTCCCTTGATTTGAACCGATGAAATCGCATACATTTCCCGCGGTAAAACTTAGGCGCCAACCACGCAGGGCCTATTTGACTTAAGGGGAGGATTCGATCATGCCAATTTCCAGGCGTTCGGCGGCAGAATTTGTTGGAACATTTTGGTTGGTTTTCGGCGGATGCGGGAGCGCGGTTGTGGCCGCAGGTTTTCCCGGCTTCGGAATCGGTTTTCTGGGCGTGGCTCTGGCCTTCGGTCTCACCTTGCTGACCATGGCCTTCGCCATCGGTCACATTTCCGGATGTCACCTGAACCCTGCAGTCTCCATCGGCCTGTGGGTGGGAAAGCGTTTCCCGGCGTCAGACCTTGTTCCTTACATCATCGCCCAGGTGGCCGGTGCCATCGCGGCGAGCGGCGTGCTTTACGTGATTGCCAGCGGCAAAGAGGGTTTCAGCCTGGCGGGCGGTTTTGCCTCCAACGGCTACGCCGAACATTCGCCCGGCGGCTACTCGCTCGCGGCGTGCCTGGTAGCGGAAATCGTGCTCACTTTCATGTTCTTGATCATCATCCTCGGCTCCACCGATCGCCGCGCTCCGCAGGGCTTCGCCGGCATCCCCATTGGTCTGGGATTGACGTTGATTCACCTCGTCGGAATTCCGGTGGATAATCTTTCGGTAAACCCGGCGCGCAGCACCGGCCCGGCCCTGTTCGTGGGAGGTTGGGCAATCTCGCAACTCTGGCTATTCTGGGTCGCGCCGATCGCAGGCGCTGCGCTCGCGGGGGTCGCCTATCGAATCATCGCCGGTGATGGTGGGGCCGGGTCGCCAGCCGCTTAGTCATAGAAAAAGTTTCCCGCCCAGGGGCGTCATTAATTGGAGGTCGCCGCAGCGACCAACGAAGAAGCTCGCCTTGCTTTTCATTGCAGAGCGATCCTGCGCCTGCGGATCGGAATGATATCGTTTTTCAACAAACTGGCGGGCCTTAGTCCTTGACCCCAAGGATATAATGGATGCCACGCGACACAGGGTTCATGTATACTCTGCAATCCCCGCCCCTTCACTGCAACATTTCTTGGCGACAGAGGGGTGGGTGTTTTCGGGGGGACGTTCATGGTTTTCAAATGCAATCAATGTGGTTCCCCGCTTCCGGTGGACGACGCCCGGTTGCCCAAGACGGCCTTCCGGCTGCGATGCGGCAAATGCCAGAACTTGATGAAGATTGACCCGCTCAGAATGGCGGAGTCAGGCGGGCAGACTTCAGTGGCAACGCCTTCCCCGGCGCCGGCCCCAAAACCCGCGCCCATTCAGGGCGCGACCATGGCCGCCTCCCCTCCACCGGATTCTATGGCAGGGGCCGCTCCGACACAAGCGGCAGCGCCACTTCCAATCCGGGCGGTCCCCACACCGCCATCACCCAACGCCACATTAATTGGACGACCGACGATTGCGCCTCCGCCTGCTCCTGCGGCGGCCCCTGCGCCCGTACATCCGACGGCGGCGGAAGCGCGGCCACCGGTGCCTGTTCTAACCCAGGGAACTGAAATCAGGGAGCCGGGCCGCGATGCGGCGGCCAAGACCGAACCCGTCAGGAGCGCCGCGCTGGCCAGGCCGGATAACGGAGAAGCGAAGGCAGTGCCAGCGGAGGCAGGAATGGCGCCCGGGAATGCTGGATTATCCGTGGCGGTGACAATGGCCGAACCGGAAGCCCCACCGCCCGCGGTGGCCCCGCCACTCGCGGAAGCCGCCGCAGCGCGCCCGCACTACCTGCAAAAAATCGATTTGTTCAGCAACCTGACGGGCGAAGAATGTTTGATAGTGGAGAGCCGCCTGAAGCCGCGCGAGTTTGCCCCCCAGCAGGTGATTGTGAAGGAAGGCGGGCCGGGCGATTCCATGTTCTTCATCCGCAACGGCGCGGTGGAAATCCACAAGCGGGATCCCAATACGGGAATCGATTTCCTGCTCACCGAGCTGAAAGCGGGCGCGTGTTTTGGAGAGATGGCCTTGCTCACGGGCAAGCCGCGCGGGGCAACGGTTTTGGCCAGCGAGAACACTACGTGCGGACTGCTGGATATGACCGCATTTAATGATCTTTTGCTCTCGCATCCGAAAATCGGCATTTCGCTCAGCCGGGTGCTGGCCGAGCGGCTGGAGGAATCGAACCAGCAGAGCGGGATTGAATACATTCAACTGAACAAACTGCAATTTGACGCGCGCGTGCTCTCCCTGCTGCCGCTGCAGGTAATCCAACAGCACAAAGTTTTGCCGGTAGGTTACAGCAACAACCGGCTGACGCTGGCCATGGTGAATCCGAACAACCTGATCGCGCTCGACGACGTGCGGCGGGTGATTAAAGGCGTGATGATTGAGCCGGTGGTGACTTCGGAAGACGACTTCAAGCGGTTTATGACCACCAAATATGTGGAGCTTTTCAAGGAAGAAGAGAAAAAGGCGCAGATCAGGGAACAGGCGGCGCAGACCCAGCCGGGCGGAAAAATGGCCGAGAGCACGGAAAGCGTGCTGGAATCGTTGCAGACCGAAGCGCTGAAATCGCTGGAAGTGGACGATTCGCAGCAGACTACGGAGAGCGTCACCGACCTCTCGCGCTCGGCCGAAGACGCGCCCATCATTCGCCTGGCCAACAACGTGCTGGCGCTGGCCATCAAGAAGGGCGCCAGCGACATTCACATTGAGCCGCAGGAAAAAGACGTGCTGGTGCGCTTCCGGATTGACGGCGCGCTGCAACAGGTGCAGGTGCTGCCCAAAAAAATTCAGATGGGATTGGTCTCGCGCCTCAAGATTTTGTCCAAGCTCGACATCGCGGAGAAACGGCTGCCCCAGGACGGGCGCATCAGCGTGCGCATGGAAGATCGCCCCATTGATTTCCGCGTTTCCACCATTCCGTCCAAGTGGGGCGAAAAGATTTGCATGCGCATTCTGGACAAATCCAACACGCTCCTCGGCCTCGACAAGCTGATTTTGTTGCCGGACGCGCTGGAACAAGTCCGCGACATGATCGCGCAGCCCTACGGCATCATTTATGTTACCGGGCCGACGGGCTCCGGCAAAACCACTTCACTCTACAGCGCGCTGGCCGAGTTGAACGATCCGGACGTGAATATTTCCACCGCCGAGGATCCCATTGAATACGACCTGGCGCGCGTCAACCAGGTGCAGGCGCACAAGGATATCGGCCTCGACTTTGCCCGCATCCTGCGCGCATTTTTGCGCCAGGACCCGGACATCATCCTGGTGGGGGAAACGCGCGACAAGGAAACGGCGCACATCGCCGTGGAAGCCGCGCTCACCGGCCACCTGGTGTTCACCACCCTGCACACCAATGACGCCGCCGGAGCGTTCGTTCGCCTGCACGAAATGGGCGTGGAACCTTTCCTGATGTCGAGCTCCACCATCGGCGTTGTGGCGCAGCGGCTGACCAGGCGGCTGTGCCAGAGTTGCAAGGAACCGTACACGCCGGATGAAATTTCCATGAAGTATATGGGAATTGCCTACGATCCGGCGGCCGTTTTTTACAAGAACAAGGGCTGCGAGAAATGCTCCGGCACCGGCTTCAAAGGCCGGGTGGGCGTGTATGAAGTCCTGCGCATGAATGCCGAGCTGAGGAAACTGGTGGCCGGCGGCGGCAAGACCGAGGAGATTACGGAAGCGGCCGTCCGCAATGGCATGCAAACCCTCAAGGATTATTCCGTATGGCTCCTCAAGAACGGTTGGACCACCATGGAAGAAGTGTTGCAAGTGGTGGCCGTGCAGGAGTAGCGGTGGCAGCGCACGAAGATCAACAGGAGCGCAGCGACTGCAATTCGACCCTGCGGCTTTCCATTATGTTTCTCGGGAGTGTCAACTAATGTTGGCCCGCCTCGAATCATCTGGCGGGCTTTTGTGCTTGGATTTTCTTTCGGTGAGCAGCGGGATTGAACAAATACTTCTTGGGCATAGGCGGCATGTGGGCGCATCACATCGAACAATGGCAGTGGTGATAGGGCGGGCATTAAAACGTTGGCGACGAAAGCCAGGAGTTTACCCGTAACGGACCTCCTCGATTCGAAAGCAGGTACACGAAGTCTCCTTCATGGCCCGACTCAAGAGTGTCAAATTGTTGCGTGAAAGGGTAAAAGGCTGGGACGAGTATCCCTTCAGCGTACCCTCGATCGCCTCCCTTGAAGCCCTCGAGCTCACAAGCGCGATTTGCTTTTTTGTCGGCGAAAATGGAACTGGCAAGTCAACACTTCTGGAAGCCATTGCCGCTCACTACGGCTTTGGGCGTGAGGGAGGCAACCGGAACTTTGTATTTGAAACCACCTCAAGCGTTCGTTCCATTGATCCACTTATCAAAGCCCTGCGTCTGGCGTTCACAACAAGAACAGGCTCGGGCTTCTATCTGAGGGCGGAGAGCTTTTTCAACGTGGCAAGCTATGTGGATGCTGTGGGCGTATCGGGCAGCTACGGCGGCAAGAGTCTGCACGGTCAGTCTCACGGGGAATCCTTCCTCGCATTGCTCCAGAATCGCTTCACCCGATCCGGCTTCTATGTCATGGATGAGCCCGAAGCCGCACTGTCTCCCCAACGCCAATTAAGCTTCCTTGTTCTATTGCACGATCTGTTGAACGAAGACAATGACAACATTCAATTTCTCATCGCCACGCATTCACCCATTCTCCTTGCATATCCAGGGGCACAGATTTTCTCGTTTGATGGTGGGCGGATTCAGGAGATCAGCTATCGGGAAAGTCAGCCTTTCCAACTTGTTAGCCGATTCGTGGCATCTCCAGAGCGCTACGTGAAAGCGTTGTTTGTCGACAGTCCGGACCCGAAATGATCAAGGTGGCACCCCGGGTTCTTCATCCGTTCCCCATATTTCCCCTCCTAGCCCTCTTGAATTCAAACCTATGGCATACTAATTCGCTTGTTAAAACTTATGCGATTCTTCCTCGGCATTGACGGCGGCGGGACGCGCACCACGGCGTGGGTGGCGGATGAGCGCGGGCGCGTGGTGGGGCACGCGGTTGCGGGGCCGTCCAATCCTTTGAAGGTTGGATTTGCGGCGTGCGAGCGCGAAATTTTGCGCGCGGCGAAGGCTGCTGTAGCGGCGGGTTTATCCCGCCACCGTTCAGGATCTGGCGGCGTAAAGCCGCCTCTCCATGCCGTCGTCATCGGCCTCGCGGGGGTCGATCGGCCTCCGGTGCATTCGCGGGTCCTGAAAGGAATTCGCAAGTCGCTGGGCGCACAAAACATTCTGCTGACATCGGACGCGGCCATTGCGCTGCACGCGGCGATCGGGAATTCGCCGGGCATTATGGTGATTTCGGGCACCGGGTCGATTGCCTATGCGCGCGACGATCAGGGCAACGCTTTCCGCTCGGGTGGCTGGGGTGCTACTTTCGATGATGCCGGTTCGGGCTTCGACCTGGGGCGGCGCGCCATCATGGCCGCCTTGCGCGATTACGATGGGCGCGGCCATCATACCAATCTCGGAGCGAGCATTTGCCGCGCGCTGCGCCTTCGCGACATTACGCAGGTGATCCTGAAGCCGCTCACCGCGCAGGATATTGCGGCGCTCTTCCCTGTGGTCCTCAAAGCCGCGCAGCGCCGCGACGCCGTGGCGCGATACATGCTGGACGCGGCGGCGTATGAACTCTCCGAACTTGCCTTCGCGCTCATTGACCGCCTGCGCTGGAAGAATCGCGCCTTCCCCGTGGTCTGCGCGGGTGGAATTTTCAGCGCCAGCCCCCGAGTGTGCAAGATGTTTTCCATGTTTGTGCGCAACGTTGCCCCGCGGGCGCGCGTAATCCTGCTCCGCAGGCAGCCGGTGGAAGGGGCGCTGGCCATGGCGCGGGAGTTGGCCCTGAGCCAGAATTCGGCGGGATGATTCCGTCCTTTGCGTTACAATAGCCCCCCATGTCGCTGATGATGGAAGAAATTTTGGAGCAGCCCCAAGCGCTCGCCCGCACGCTGCGCGGCGAACGCGAGCACGCCCTGGAATTCCAGCGTGTGGCCCGCGCACGGCCCTTTCGCCTGATCGTGCTGGTGGCGCGCGGAACATCAGACAACGCCGCGCTTTTCGGGCGCTATCTTCTCGAGCTGACCACCGGTATTCCCGTATCGCTTTGCGCGCCGTCCATCCACACGCTCTATCACGCACAACTGAACTTCCGCGGCGCCCTGGTAGTGGGCATTTCACAATCGGGCGAGGGAACGGATATCAACCTGGTGCTGAAAGCGGCCAAGCGCCAGGGCGCCGTCACGCTGGGGATTACCAACGAAGCGCATTCCACCCTGGCGGCGTTGGTGGACGAACCGTTTCTGGTACGGGCGGGGAAACAACGCTCGGTGGCCGCCACCAAAACCTACTCCGGCCAACTCATGCTCTTTTATCTGCTCGCCTCGGCGCTGGGGCCGCACATCACGCTGGCGAGCGTCAGCGAAATACCGGACCACGTGCGCGAAACGCTGGGCTTGGCGGAGGAGATCAAGGTGCTGGTGGAGCGTTACCGCTACATGCGCCAGTGCGCGGTGGTGGCGCGCGGCATCAACTACGCCAACGCCTATGAGTTGGCGCTGAAGCTGATGGAAACCTGTTACGTGGTGGCGGAGCGATTTTCATCCGCCGATTTTCTGCACGGGCCCATCGCGCTGATGGAGCGCGATTTCCCCGTGCTCATATTCATGCCGCCGGGAAAAACTTTTTCCGACCTGCGCCAACTGATCGGGCGACTGCGCGAATTGCGCGCCGACGCTCTCGTGATTACGGGCGCTTCCGCCCGGCTGCCCAAGGGCACGCGCGCCGTCCGCGTTCCGGGATCGATGCCGGAAATTTATTCGCCCATTCCTTACATCGTCCCCGGCCAGATTTTCGCAGCGCTCCTGGCCAAGGTGAAAGGCCTTGATCCGGACAAGCCACGGTCGCTGCAGATTGTGACGAAAACCCTTTAACGGAAGGAAGGCGTTCGAGGACAACGGCGGGAAAGTTTCTCAGTATTTCAGCGGGCCAGTCTTTCAGCAGGCCAATAATTTTATTTCAGGGGCTGCTGGCAACCCGGCTTACTAATTCACTGACCTGCTTCGTTGATGCACACCCACAACAGCCTGTACACAATTGACTCCAGACTCCGGACCCATGACAAAGGACAAATGACCAGAGAAAAAATGATTGTGAAGATTACCCGATATCTGTCAGTCGCATTTCTAGTGCTGGTATCCCTGCCGGCCCAGGCTCAATTGCCACTAACCGCGCCGCAGCAGGCCTGGGTGGA
This sequence comes from Terriglobia bacterium, assembly GCA_035946625.1. GTDB lineage: Bacteria > Acidobacteriota > Terriglobia > UBA7540 > UBA7540 > DASYXZ01. Next base: position 129,234 of record DASYZE010000058.1, read on the forward strand.
CAAAACGCTGGCCGGCATGACGCTGGAGGAAAAAATCGGCGCGGTGATGTTTCCGGTCACCTCGGGCGGGTTTATCAATCTCGACAGCGACGCGTTCCAACAAATCAAGGACAACATTCAGAAGTTCCACGTGGGGGGATACCACATTGAAGGGTTTTCGGGAGGCGATCCCGCTTCTGGCGCGCTCCTGATCGCCCACATGCAGGCGTTGGCGAAAATTCCACTTCTGATCACGGCGGATTTTGAAGGGGGAGCCGGGAGCGAGTTCGACGGGGCCACGCGCTTCCCGCGCGGCATGGCGATGGGGGCCACGGGCGATCCTCATTATGCCTATGATGCGGCCAAGTTGACCGCCCAGGAAGCGAAGGCGATGGGCATTACGGTGAATTTTTACCCCGTCGTCGACGTCAACGATAATCCGGCCAATCCGATTATCAACGTCCGGTCGTTCGGAGAGGATCCGCAGCGGGTGGGGGAGTTCGGAGCGGCTTATGTGCGCGGGACGCAGGATCAGCACGTGATCGCCACCTTAAAACATTTTCCCGGCCACGGCGACACCAGCGTGGATTCCCACCTTGAGCTTCCGGTTCTGAACTTCGACCGCGCGCGGCTGGACCAGGTGGAGTTGCCGCCTTTCGAGGCCGCCATCAAAGCCGGGGCGGGCGCGGTGATGACGGCGCACATCTACCTGCCGCAATTTGAAAAAACGCCGGGCGTCCCCGCCTCCCTTTCCCGCGCGTTGACCACCGGACTGCTGCGCAACGATCTCGGCTTCAAGGGTCTGATCTTTACCGACGCCCTGCCCATGCACGCCATATCCTCCAACTTCGGGGCGGAGCAGGCTCCGGTGATGGCCATCGAAGCGGGAGCGGACGTGGCACTCGAGCCCGAGGACGTTCCCAAAACATTTGCCGCCCTGCAAGCCGCGGTGAGCAAAGGCGACATCACCGAGGAGCGGCTGAACCAATCCGTGCGCCGGCTGCTGGAGGCCAAGGCGTGGGCGGGGCTGGATACTCCACACTCAATCCCGCTGGACCAACTGGACAAACTGGTGAGCAGCCGCGCCGCCCAGGAAAAATCGCAGGAAATTATGGAGCACGCTTTAACCCTGGTGAAGGACGACGCCAACACCCTTCCGCTCCATTTGAGCGACGACGAACAAGTGCTGCTGGTGAATTTTGTGGACTCGTCCAACCCGGAAAATCCGGGATACTCGGGACTCACCTTTCGAGCCGAATTTCTGAAGCGCCATCCGAAGACGGTCTTCACCACCGTCACGCCGGCGATTTCCATGAGCGAGTCCGCCTTGATCAAAGAGCTTGCGGATACTTACCAGACCGTGGTGGTCTCGTGCTCCATCCGCATTGCCTCTTACAAAGGGGCGATTGGATTGAACGATGCCCAGCAGAACCTGCTGCGCGCTCTGGCCGGGCACAAGGGCCCGTTTGTGTTCGCTCTCTTCGGCAGCCCCTACTTGTTGAATTACATTCCCGAATTGCCGTCCTACGCCCTGGCCTATGACTTTTATCCCGGTGCCGAAACCGCCATGGTCCGGGCGATTTTTGGCGAGATTAACTTCACCGGGCAACTTCCCGTCACGGTGGGGCCGTATCCCATCGGGTTCAGGTTGATGAAGTAGAGATTCGCCGCTCGCAAGCGATGATATTGCCTGGCGGTTGCACTGATAACGCTGGCACCCGCTGGACTCTCCGGAAAAGTCGTGGGAGAATACACATGGTGAGTCAATGGCCCTCGAAATAACCACACCTTTCTTGTCCATCGATGAAACGGCCGATAGAGTGGGCGTGTCTCGAAGGCGCGTTGCCGAACTTACTGCCTTGGTTGTACCCGTTGGGAAGCGGAAGAATTCCAGCAACATTCACAAAGGGCGAAGTAGGGCAAAAACTTACCCAAGAAATGGTTCAAGGGTTGCGAAGAAGACCTCTCGATGACTCAGCGGATGTCGGCGAGTGGTGTCAGCGACCCTTTCAGTGTCTTTCTCAATATTCCCTACGACGTCCGATTCGGAAAGCTCTATCTTGCCTACATTGCCGGCCTATCGGCATTTGGGCTGGTGCCACGTGCAACGGTGGAAATTCCAGGGGGCGACCGGCGCCTCAACCGGATTTTTGATCTTATCAAAACATGCCGGTATTCCGTCCACGACCTTTCGCGCGTGCAACTGGATCATCATCCGCCTCCAACCCCGCGATTCAACATGCCCTTCGAGCTTGGTCTCGCCATTGCCTGGACGAATTTGCAGAAGCAAGCAGACTCATGGTTCGTTTTCGAAACCATGAAAAGGCGATTGCAAAAATCCCTGAGTGATCTGGATGGAACAGACGTCTACGTCCACGATGGTACGGTCAGCGGCGTGTTTCGAGAATTGACCAACGCTTTCGTAAGAAATAAACGACAGCCCACGATGAAGCAGATGCAAGCCGTGTACGAAGCTCTACACAGGGCAATCCCTCGGATTAAACGAGACGCGGGAGCAAGGAATTTGTTCAGCGCCCGGGTGTTTAAGGAACTCATTATTATTTCGCGAGTTTCTTTGACCTGAAAAAGGGCATCCGGGCGTAATGCAGTTTCGTAGGGACTTTTGCAGTGGGTGACCTTGAGCTTCGACCCTTCTTCACGGCCACAGCAAGATGTTCCAGCCGTCGCATAGCCTGGCGCATAAAATGGGATGGGAGACCAGGTTAATAACCCCCCCGCCGTCACGACTAAACTGGCGGAAAGAGGCCAGACCATGTTAAAAAGTAAATCCTACGCAGTTTGTGTAGAGCGCAAAATTTTAGAGGCGATTCGGCAAATCCTGATCCAACTCTATGACCTAAAGCCCTTGCCGAGAGGCGTTAACAAGTTAGTGAGAGAAACAATCTTCATCCTCTACGAAGGCGGATTCCCCGGCAAATGGTCGTTTGAGCGTCCGCATTCTGCGGCAGCCAGAGCTCTCCATCGCCATGCGCGCTCTGAGGGTGTCCCCTTTAATGGGAAGCGATTCCAGGTAACCTATGATCATGCCATCCCATTGGGCACGCTGAGCGATGGTTTGCGCAATGCAACCTGTTCATACGAGAAATTGCGCGACTTTCTGCTTTGGCACGTCCAGGGCGTCGTGATCCTTAAAAAGGAAAATGCAAAATTATCGAAGTGCGGGTTGCGCAAGTTCCTTCCGCCGCGCGCTCAAGGGCACGATATGCTTGCGCGATACCGGAAGGCCAAGATCAAGCTCAAGCCCGAGGATGATGCGAAGTTAAAGCGGAGAATTTCAAAATGACCCACTGCCGGACCTTTCAATTACTTGCTTCGGGTTACCTTCTGGCGCAATAATAAGGGCTTCCGGGTATTGTTTTATAGAATTTGCTGATGAAAAAAACCATCGAGTTGTTTTTCACGTTTGAGCTCATCCTAATTCTACCGAACGTCCTGCCCGCCGCGGAAGTGAGCGGACACGTTCACGTCACCGGGCGTTCGGCGTCGGCGGGGGCAACCACGGTGGTGTATGCGGAATTGGCTGACGGTAAGACTCCGATTCATCCCGTGCACAGGAACTTGGTCCAGAAAAATAAAACAATGACTCCTTCGTTCATGGCAATTCCCGTGGGTTCCACGGTGGATTTTCCCAACGAGGACCCGATTTTTCACAATATCTTTTCGCTTTCGCGCCCGGAGCCGTTTGACCTGGGCCTTTACCGCGCCGGCGCTTCCAAGTCACGAATCTTTTCCCAGCCGGCAAACTACCGGGTATTCTGCAACATTCATCCTCAAATGACGGCGGTGATTCTGGTGGTGCCGACCTCCTGGATTGCGGAAGTCGATTCGTCCGGGGCCTACCGCCTGGACCTGCCGCCGGGGCACTATCGCCTGACCGCGTGGTCGGAGCGGTCAAAGCCGGCCAGCACTGAGGTCACCGTCGCCTCCGCAGGCACTACAGCAGACCTCTCCCTGGACGAATCCGGCTACGTGGAAGCGCCACACAAAAACAAATATGGCCAGGATTACGCCAAGGGCACCTACGAACCTCTGAAACATTGAAGTGGTTTGTGCGGTGGGGACCGTCGGCGAGCTGGCCTTAGATTACGGTCATCTTATAGACGGGCACGGGCTCGCTGAACCCTTTCACGCTCAGCGGGTCGAGGCGGGTGGCTGAAATCAGCCCTTTCACGGGCTGATAGGTGGACTCGGAGAGCAGGATTTCGCCCGCCTCCGCCGCCGAACAGAGCCGTGCGCAAAGATTCACGTTCGACCCGATCACGGTGAAATCGAGCCGGTCTTTGCTGCCGATGCTTCCCAAAATAACTTCCCCGGTCACAATCCCAATGCCGATGTGGATTGGTTCCTCTTCCGGAAACGCCGCGTTGTAAGCCTCGAGCTCTTTGTGGATTTCCACCCCGCAGCGGATGGCATTCAGGACCATATCCTCACCGTCGAAGACGGCCACCACTGCGTCGCCCACAAATTTATCGATATCGCCGGAGAATTTTTTCACCCGGTCGGCCTGAAGGCTCAGGCAGCGGTTGAGGATTTGCACCACTTCCTCGGGCGCGCGCCGCTCCGACATGGAAGTGAAGCCGCGAATGTCGGAGAAAAAAATTGTGACCTGGTGGCGTTCGCCGGCGGAGATTCTTTTCTGAGAGGTCGACTGAATCATTTCCACCGTGGACTGGGAAACGAATTTCTGCATGTCAGCGCGCTCGCGCAAGCCCTGGGTCATGGTGTTGAACGATTGCGCCAGGTCCCCGATCTCGTCGCCGCTGCGAATGTCTAGGCGAAAGTCGAAATTGCCCGCTGCCACCTGCTGCGTGCCTTCCACCAGTTTGCCCACCGGGGCCGTGACGGTGCGGGCCAGCAACGCACTGCCGGAAATGCCCGCCACGGCGGCCAGCAGGCCCAGCGCCAAAAGACCGTATTGGATGCGGCGGTAGGGGGCCAGGGCACGGTCCTGTGATTGAAGGGAAATGGCCACCGGGCTGTCGCCGGAGCCGAGGGCGGTGGCACAGGAAGCGTAACGCTCGCCGGTAATCACGATCACGCGGCGCCCGCTCATCCCGCCCACGGCCTCCAGCCATTGGGCGCGTGTCTGCCAGGGCAGGGCCCCTTCGAGGGTGGAGCCCAAAATGTGCTCATCCACCAGCACCACTTCGCCCTGGCTGACGTCGCGCAGTCTTCGGGCAAAATTATTGTCAATGCTCGATCCGGCGATGACGAACCCGAACACCGTGCCCCCTGCTTCGGCCGGCACGGCGGTGGTGTTGTAATCCCCACGCAGAGTGGGAAGCACATAATTTGCCGGCTGACCGGCGAGCGCGGGCTGCACCCAGTGCGCGTCCGCCCCGGCCACGGGCTCGGGATTCACCTCATCGGTTCGCGCCACTACTTTCCCTTTGGGGTCAAGAACAATCAGGAGGTCCGGACCACGGTTTTGCTGCTGGTAGGAAATCAGGAAGTCACGAATGGTAGCGAGGTCAGTGCCCAGCAATGCATTCAATTGCGGAATGGAAGCCACCAGCGCCGCCGTCAAGTGCAAATCGGACAGTTGCTCGTTTTCTGCCCCCTTGATTCTCTCGCTCCCACGCTCAAGGTCTTCGGCCAGCCGGCCGCTGACAAAGCCCGCCGCCTGGGAGCGCACATAGACCAGCATGGCCACAATCAGCGTGAGCAGTAAGGCGCTGAAATATAGCAGGATTTTCCAGTGCAGGCGCAGCCCTCGAGTTTTCGTTTCACCCGCCATACGCCTTCCCCACCACAGATTTTAGAAGCATAATCTTGCCCTGGACTTCGGTGAACGAGTTTTGAATTCTAACTGCGCTCCCGGCAAAACACAAACCTTTGCCGGGACAAAGTCCGGTGACATCCGCCGGGGCGATGGAAGGACGAGGGAGAGCTCACTTATGAAGAGCCACCGAACTTTTGCACAGACATCGATGGTTATTGTGGGCATTGCGATGCTCGTTCTGTGGGCGACATCGATGCTTTCAAGAACCACCGCAACAGGAGAGCAGGCGGCCGACTTTTTCTATCCCGTCGCGGTGTGGTATGGCGGCGGTAAAGCGCGCGCGCCCATGCTCGAGCGCGTGGATTCCACCAGCGCAGAACGCTGGGGACGCGATCTGGATGCCATCAGGGGCGTGGGCTTTAACACGGTGAAGTGCTGGGTGGACTGGGCGACGGCGGAGCCCAAGCCGGGCAAGTTTCATTTCGAAAATCTGGACCTCCTTCTGCGCCTGGCCGGGGCGCGCGGGCTGCGCGTGATTGTGCAGGTCTATCTTGATTCGGCTCCGGATTGGGTGGGCGAGCGCTTTCCTGACGCCCAATTTGTAGACCGCAGCGGGGCGGTCATCAAGTCGCAGTCCGCTCCCGGTTACTGCATCGATCATGCCGGAGTGCGCGCCGAGATCGTAAAATTTCTGCACGCCTTGTCCATTGATGCGAACCGGTCCCCAGCCTTGTATGGTTGGGACGTGTGGAGCGAGCCGCACGTGATCAACTGGGCGGAATTTCCCTACCTCTCCAACCCCGAATTTTGTTACTGCGCGAGCAGCCAAGCGCGCTTCCGTGATTGGCTGAAAGCGAAATACAAAACGCTCGACACGCTGAACGCCGCCTGGTACCGCGGATTCGAGCGCTGGGACCAGGTGCAGCCGCCGCGCTCCTCCACCATTCTTTCCTATACCGATTACATTGACTGGCGCACTTTTATCGACGACAAGCTCGCCGGCGATTTGAAAACCCGGGTGGAGGCCATCCGCAGCGGCCAGCCGGGCCCTGCGAGCGGCGCGGTGAACAAACAATTCAATCAACCAATCACCAGCCACGCAGACGTGCCGGGACTTTTCACCTCACCCACGGACGGATACGGCGAGCCAGACGATTGGAAAATGGCGGCGAGCGCCGACTACTTTGGGACTTCGCTTTATCCCAAACACTCCCAATCCACCCGCCCCTGGCCTTACCCGCAACTGGCGGCGGCGCTGGATTTTTCGCGCTCGTCGGGGCTGAGCTACGGAAAAGGATTTTGGATTGGAGAGCTGCAGGCCGGGCAGGGCGCGACCGCCATGCGAATCGCCGAGCCGGTGACGGGGCATGACCTGGAATACTGGATGTGGCAGGTGGTGTCGCACGGCGCGCGCGAAATCGCCGTCTACGCGTGGTATCCCATGAACGCGGGGTACGAATCAAACGGCTACGGGCTCATCCATCTTGACGGGACACTCACCGATCGCTCCCGCGCCGCGGGAAATGTGGCGCGGATTATCGCCAGCCACGCCGGTGAGCTGAACATCGCCACGCCCGCGCCGGCCCAGGTGGCCATTCTCTATAACCGGCTTTCCTACATGGTCGGCGGAGAGGAGTCTTCGCTGGCTAAACTGGGCAACGCCGAGCGCGACTCGCTGATGGGATTGCACCGCGCTTTCACCGAGCAGCAAATTCCGGTCGATTTTGTTCACCCTCAGGAGGTGGTGGCGGGAAAAATCAGCCAGTACAAAATTCTGTTTCTGCCCTACGCCGTGATGCTCTCCAAGGACGTGGCCGAGGGCGTGAAGCACTACGTTCAAAACGGGGGGACGGCAGTGGCGGAAGCGCGCACGGCTTGGAACGATGAGCGGGGTTTTTCCAGCGACGTCATTCCCGGTTTTGGGCTGGCAGAAGTTTTTGGCGCGCGCGAAAAAGTCATCCGACCGGTGGAGAAGCCGGAGATTCTGGTGGAGGCCAACGCCGGATTGCCCGGCATCGCCGCGGGCGAGAAAATGTCGGGAGAAGCCTATGAGGAAGACCTTGAACCGCTCAGCGAGTCGCGGGTGTTGGCGCGCTTCGCAAACAACGAACCCGCTGTGGTCGAGCATTCATTCGGAAAGGGCAAAGCCATCCTTGCGGGATCGTTCCTGGCTCTAGCCTGCCAGCGCCACCCGGCGGATTCCACCAAACGATTGATGGTGGCCTTGGCGCGCGGGGCGGGCGTGACCGCGGACGCCGAAGTATGGGGCGCCGGAACTGCCGAAGTGGAAGTGAGGCGCCTGGTGAGCGCCCACTTTGAAATCTTGTTTGCCTTCAATCACGCCGACGTGCCTGCCCACGCATCCATCTCTGTCCGCTTGCCCTGGACGGCCAGCGAAGCGCACGACTTTGCCAATGATCATTCAGTGCCACTGAATGAGAACGCAGATGTGGTTCAGTTCCAATTGAATCTGAAAGGAGGAGAAATCCGTATCCTACGCCTGAACGGGCGCTGAAAACTTTCTGAGCGCGCCGGCGCGTCATTCGGGCGCGGTGAATCTAGCAGGCTGATGAAAAATGTCATTCGGAGGAGCCGAAGGCGACGAAGAATCTCGCCGTGGCTTTGTTTTCAGTGCGAGATTCCTCGCTTCGCTCGGAATGACAGTGCGTGGAAGAATTTTTCATCAGCCTGCTAGACTACTGTTTTGACTCCTTACCATCGCCAGATCACCCATTCGCTCAATCATTCAATCCTCTTTACCTATTGGCCGATTTCCACTTCCGCACCATTGCGTTCGGCGGAGACGTAGGCGGTGTAGAGCACGGCGATGGTGTCACGCGCCAGCTCGGCGCCGGATAGCGGCTCGCGGCCAGTGGCAACGCACTCCATAAAATCCTGGAATTCCTGCGGGTAGCCATGCTGCCAGTCCTCATCGGGAGCGGGATTGCTCCAACCCTGCTTGGTGCCGATTTTTTCCGTCACATAAACATCTTTCAACTGCTCTTCGCGCGGGTTGTAGGTTTCGAGCGCGTCGGTGGGATTCAGATTGCAGCGCGTGCGATGGTTGTTGGCGAAGACTTCCAGCCAATTGTGAACGCCGCCCATCACCAGCTCGGAAGTGAAAATATCGGCCACCGTGCCGTCGTCAAAGGTGATGTGCATCTGGCCGTAATCCTCGATATCGTCATAAGCCGTGCGCAGAAAGCCGGCGTCGCGGAAATTCTTCAGGCGCGTAATTTCGTGGGTGCGGGCGGAAACGGTGGCGGGCCGGATGGGCTGGCCACCGCTGGCGCCGCCCTCGACGCGCTTCAAATGGAGCGCGGCGGTGAGCGGGTGGCAGCCCTTGCCCACCAGCGAGCCGCCACCGGAAAATTTCCAGATGCCGTAGTAAGGCGAGTGCGAGCCGCTGTGGGACTCGTCGCCGATGAGCCAGAGAATCTGGCCGCCGCTCTTGACGAGGATTTCTCGCTCCTTCTGGATGGCGGGGGCGTAGACCCAATTTTCGGCGTAAAATATTTTTTTTCCTGTTTCGCGCGCGGCGGCAAGCATGCGGTCGCAACTGGCCATCGCTTCGCGCAGCATGGTCTCTTTGGGAAATTTATGGCCGCGAAATGACTCAGCGGCGGCGCCGGACGGGCCGTAATAACCAGTGAAAGGTTTCTCAATCACCACGTGTTTGCCATGTTTCAAAGCGGCAAGAGCCAGCGGCTCGTGGGCGGAACCGGGAGCGCAGACATCAATCACATCCACGGCGTCACAAAGCTCGTCCAGCGAGGCGTAAGCGGCCATGCCGTGGTCGCATGCAAAAGCCTCGCGCGACTCCGCCGATTTTGACGTGATCCCCACGACTTTGGCGGGGACCCCGTAGACCCGCCGGTATCCCTCCCAGTGAAAGCGGGCGGCAAAACGAGCGCCCACAATTCCAACTCGAATTGGATCAGCCATGGCTCACTCCTTGAATTAGCGCTTGGCATCGCGCCGCGGCGGGCATATTCTATTACAAACGCAAGTGAGGAGGTTACAAAACCCACTCGCGCCCGCGCCTTTCCCGCTCCGGCGCGCGATGGTGGATGGTGATGTAACTCTCATACTCACGTTGGTGCGTCAAACGGGGGGAATTACTGCATGTCGAAGATATCGCGACGAGACTTTTTGAAAAGAACTTCCAGCCTGACGGTGGCTGCGGCGGCGCTGGGGCGAAGCGGAGGGGCGTTTTCAGCCGAACCGCACATCCAGTTTCCCACTGAGCCGCGCGCGCGGCTGGCCGTGGCCTCCTACCCCTTCCGGGATTTCATTGTCAACCCGCACCGGCCCCGAGCGGCGGCCAGGCAGCCGCTGATGGACATCAAGGATTTTGGCGCCATGGTGGTGAAGAAATTCAACCTGAAAAACATCGAGCCCTGGAGCGCGCACTTCGCTTCCACGGACACACCTTATGTGTCCGGGCTGCGCGAGGCGTTTGATAAGGCGGGCGCGCATGTCATCGACATTGCGGGCGACATCCGCCACAGCGTTTACGACCCTGATGCCGCCCGTCGCTCAACCGCGGTGATGGAAGCCAAGGCTTGGGTGGACGCGGCCTCCACGCTCGGTTCGCCGAGCGTTCGCATTCACGTCGGAAGAGTGCACGGCGCGCAGCCCAATGTCGATCTGGCGGCGGGAAGTTTGGGCCAGGTCGCCGACTACGGAGCGGAGAAAAACGTTGTGGTCAATCTGGAGAATGACGATTTGGTGAGCGAGGACGCGTTTTTCATCGTCAAGGTCATCGAGAAGGCGAACCATCCCTACCTGCACGCCCTTCCGGACTTCGCCAATTCCATGATGGGCGGGAACGCCGATTTCAATTACCGCGCGGTGACGGCGATGTTCAAGCACGCCTACAGCATTTCCCATGTCAAGGAAGGTGAGGACGGGCCCGGGGGGAAATTCATCGCCGTGGACGTGGAAAAAACTTTCGGAATCGCCAAAGCCGCCGGCTACCGCGGGTACTTCTCCATGGAGATGGACCGCAAGGGCGATCCGTATGAAGGCACGCAAAAGCTCATCGACATGAGCTTGAAATACCTGGCCTGAGCGGGGCGTAAGCCGGCTGGACAGGCTTTCCGGGTTGCAGTGGCTCGCGCGAAGCCGGAATGGAGTCCCGCTTTGGCGGGAATGACGGGTGCCCCGCAGGAAATCCTTATCCAAATGATCCCACCCCTGCGTGCTGAATGCGATGACCGCCGGGCGCCCCCGCCCCCGGTGGCGCGCGCAAATATTCATTCGATTAACCGGACAGGAGCGGCCATCCGGTAGTATGATGGAAGCAGTAGGACGTCCCCCGGCAGGATTGATGGCAGGAGTCCCGCGTCCGCTACTCAGTGAGAATATGACCAAAGACACGGGAGAGAGAAGGGTTTGTGGCCGAAGAGCGAATGAAGCTGGCAGTGTTTATCGATTTTGATAATATCCAGATTGGCGTGAAGGACACGCTGGGCAAAGAGTTTGACGTTTCCCTGGTGCTCGAGGCGCTGAAAGAGCGTGGCGAGGTGGTGACCAAGGTCGGCTATGGCGATTGGTCCCGCGCCGGGGAAAACAGCCGCCAGATGACGCAACACGCGGTGCAAATGGTGCAACGCAACGTGACCCCGCGCGGCGACAAGAACGGCGCGGACATCAACCTGGCCCTGGACGCGCTGGAGATGGCCTTTACCCGCGACCACATCAATGCGTTTGCGATTGTGGGCGGAGACAGCGATTTTATCGCGCTGGTGGAAAAGCTGAAGCAGTATGACAAGCGCGTGTTCGTGGTGGGCGGGCGTTCATTCACCAGCAACATTCTGCAACGCAATTGCCACGAATTTATCGCTTACGAAAACCTGTTGCAGAGCGCGGGCAGTGCGGAGGTATCGCGGGTGGCGCGCTCCTCACGAACCGCGGGCCGCTCCACCACCGAGAGCCGCTCGCTCACCGCCGCTTTCCCCAACGTGCAGCGCGCGCTAAAAATTCTGGCGGACCGGGAAGTGGCTCCGCAACTGGGTCCGCTCAAGAGCACGGTGCTGCAACTCGATTCCACCTTCAGCGAGCGCGATTACGGCGCCGGATCTTTCCGCGAATTCATGCAGAAAATGGAGCAGGCGGGCCTGGTCCATCTGCGCCGCATTGACCGGGGCTATCTGGTGGAAGCAATCGAGGGCGATTCCGAAAAAGTTGCGTCACCCGCCGCGCCGCAGGAAGTTCCCGCCAGCGTTGGCTCGTCCGCGCCAGCCGGGGATGCCGGCGAAGAAGGAACTTTGGAAGCGGCGCCTCCGATTTCGACTCTCGAACAAGTTGGAACTGCTGCGGAAGCCCTGGGCTTGCTAAAGTTGGCTTTGGCTGCCGCCGCGGCGAAGTCCCCCAACCGCCCTCTCTACATGCGACACATCCGTCAGGCGCTGCGCGCCGCCAACAAGGATTTTGACGAGCGCCGCTATGGTTTTCGCGGCTTTCTCGATTTCCTGCACCAGGGGCAGCGCGAAGGCTGGCTCCGGTTGCAGCGCGACCGCAAGGGCGTTTGGCGGGTCTTTCAAGTGATCGCGCCCCCGGCCATTTCTGCGCAAGCGTCCGCAGCAGGCGTGCCGGCCGTCGAGGCAATGGATGGCACGGCGGTGAATTCCATGCCCCCTCCGGATTCGGACGCGGTATTACCCGAGCCCACCATCACAGAGGAGATGGGGGATGCGGGTGCAGAAACTCAGGAAGCGCCGACCGTGCTCGCTGAAGAGGTTCCGGTAACTGATGCCCCAAGCGAGACGCCCGCTCCCGCCAAGCCGCGCAAGGGACGGCCCGCGCGAGGCACGGGAGCGCGCGTGCGCAAAACCGCGTCGCGCCGAAAACCTAAAAGCACCGATGCCGAGTAATTTTGGCGCCGGTTTGGACAATCCAATCAAGATTACTTGGAGTACTCGGCGTATGCTTCCGCCAAGTGTGCCTGGCTCGGGTCGCCGTGATGAACCAGCACGCGGTAGCGAAAGGTGAGAGACTCGCCGGGCTGAATCGTGATGCTGCCGTCGCGCTTGGGGTCGTTGTAGTAGTCGTGCTCGGCGAAAGGATTCACCGCAAACAGGCCGTAGCCGCGCGCGTGCCAGTAAGTGGGGTGCTTGGGATTCGCCGGGTTGTCGAAGATGGTGATGCCCACGCTCTCGCCCTCCACTTCGCCGGAGTAATCCACCCAATCGGCCCGCTTGCCCCAAATCGCCGCTTCGCCGGCGGCGCCTTTTGAATTCAGCATGTGGCCGGGCGGCTCTTCCAGGGCCTTCACCAGGCGAATGGCGAAGGTGCCTTCTTTGGTGTCGCCCATCTTCAGCGCCGTCTGGCGCGCGTGAATGGAAAACTCGCAATCGATGACGCGCGCGGTCTCATTGCCGTGAAACACGTAGCTCTGCGTTTCACCTCCCAGGGCCTTTCCGTCCGGCCCCACCAGATTGAACTGGGCGCGAATCGAGCCGGAGTCGGCCGCGCTTTTCATCTCCTCGAGCCGGGTGAGGACGGTGCGGCCCTTGGGCAAGTCTTCGCTCGGATAGAATTTACCTTTCACGGTTTGTTGCGCGCGCGTTGCCCTGCCCTCGCCCCAGAAGTCGATGCCGTTGATGTCGCCGTGGGCGAAAAACATGGCGCGTTGGTGCGGGTGATCGTGATCTTCCCCCGGAATATTCTTCACCATCGGCCAGCCGCGCGTCACGATGGTCCCTTGCGCGCTGCGCAGCGGGTGCAGGTAAGGCTTGGGGGCCTCCGCGCCGAAATAATAAGTGGTGAAAGGCTTGCCGCCGATGATTACTTGGATCTGGTCGCCGTGGCGGACGAGCTTGACAGGTTGATCGGCGCTCCGGAGCCATGGATTGAAACAGGTCAAAATAAGAATCAGTAAAATGACATTTCTCGGCTTCACAGGCCATCCCTCCGATCATCCAATTTTCAGGCGTATGGTATCCCATATTCGAACCGGGAAAAAGTCTGATATTCCGTCAAGCGGTGATCGAAAAACTTGCTGACGTCCCTTCGCCAGCTTATGCAAGAGGCATGCGCCCGGTCCTCACTGGGCGTGCGCAAAATCCAAGTGATTGACTTTAAGCCAGCGCGAGATCCCTCGCCTCGCTCGGGACGGCATCCTGGTTCCTTTATTAATCATCCCGGCATCGAATGGACAATCCAAATCAATGGGGGGCGGCTTCGGATTTGGGCTTCTGAAAAATCAGGAAGAAGAAATGCTTGTGGGTGTCGGCGCTTAGAAAACCGGGCTCGCGGCGCAGAAAGAGAAACCCATTACGCGCCAAATCCTCGCGCACCAATGGCTCGGGAATACGATGGCCCTCCTGGTACTCGCTGCGCGGCTGGCCGGGCTCGGCCCGGTGGTCAATGATGGCCAGCAGTCCGTCCGGCTTGAGCGCTTTGTACATTCCGCGCAGCATGGCGTCATAATGTTTCATTTCGTGGTAAGCGTTCATTACCAGGATGGCATCCAGTTGTCCGGCAGGTAGAAACGGATCGTCCTCGGTTCCCTGAATCGGTTGAATTTGCCTCAGATGATCCTGGTTGGCGCGAGCCTGAATTTTCTCGAGCACGGAGGGTTGAATGTCTTCGGCATATACTCTTCCCTGCGCGCCCACGCGCGCGGCAAAATGAAAAGTGAAATAGCCGCTGCCGCAACCCACGTCCGCCACCACGCTTCCGGCCTTGAGGCCCAGTTTGTCCATCACTTCTTCCGGCCGCTGCCAGGCATCCCGTTCGGCAAACCGCGCCTTGTCATCCTGGCCGGCCTGAAGTCGGAGCAGCCCCACCAGCGCCGCCGCCGACACCAGTGCCAGCGCGGCGCGGGACCAGGCTTTTCGTGTTGCGGTGTGGAAGGGTTGTGACATCGAGTCTGATTCTATCAGATTTACCCGTGCCGGGCTTTACCCCAATGCCCACCATTCGGTTATACTAAGGTGAGTTCCGCGGGTTTCGCGCTGCCGTTGGGACCGGCCTCAGGCTTGCCGCTGCTGCGGGGAGAGGTTCCTGGCCATGTCTCGCGACCACATCATCGAGTTAACCTGCCCCTGCTGCGGGGCAACATTGACCGTGGACGGTGAACTGGGCAGGGTGATCGCCCACCAGCCGCCGCCCAAGGCATCCCACGCACCTGATTTCGGCCGCGCCAGCGAGCTTCTGGAAAAAGAGAAGGCAAGGCGTGAGTCCATCTTTAACCAGAGCGCGGAGGATGAAAAAGTAAAATCGAGAGTGCTGGAGCGAAAATTCGAAGAGGCCCTCAAGAAAACCAAGGATGAGCCGATCACCCGCCCCATGCGGGATATTGACCTGGACTGAGACCTGAGCGGCAGAAACAAATATGCTCCCGCAGGCATGGCACGGGAATGACTTCTCTTTGAAGTATCCATTTCTGGCAATTGAAACCCTTACCTCATTGCCAATCGCTTTGAACCGCTGTGAAAAATTATGTTAGGATGGCGGTTTGCCTTACAGGGGATTTCGCTCTTTGTGCATCGACCCCAGATACCATAGGAGCTGCGAGTGAAAATTTACGAAGGCAACAACGTTCGCAACGTCGCGCTGGTGGGCCACGGCCACTCCGGCAAGACACAATTGGTCTCGTCGCTGCTTTTTGCGGCGGGCATGGTGAACCGCCTGGGCAAAGTGGACGACGGCACCTCCATTACGGACTTCGACGAAGAGGAAATTCAGCGCAAGTTTACCATCAGTGCGTCGCTCGCCTACGCGGAGTGGGGCAAAACCAAAATCAATTTCATTGATACGCCCGGCTACAACATTTTTCTGCATGAGGCGCAGTCCGCGCTGGCCGCCGCCGACGCCGTGCTGGTGGTGGTGCACGGAGTGTCGGGCGTCGAAGTACAAACCGAGAAAACGTGGGGCTATGGCGAAAAATTCGGGCTGCCGCGCGTGTTGGTGGTGAATCAATTGGACCGCGAGCGCTCCAGCCTGGAGCGCACCCTGGAATCGTTGCGCGGCTCTTTCGGCAGGCCGGTGATTCCGGTGCAGCTTCCTATCGGCGAAGAAAAAAACTTTCGCGGCATCATCGACCTGGTCAACATGAAGGCCTATCTCTACGAACCCAACGGCTCGGGCAAGAGCAAAGAGGCTGACATTCCCTCCGAGCTTTCCGCCCCGGCCACCGCGGCGCACGAAGCGCTGGTGGAAATGGTGGCCGAAGGCAACGACGCGCTGATGGAAGAGTTTTTCGAGAAGGGCACCATCCCGGTGGAGGATCTGGTTCCGGGATTAAAGCAGGCCATTTCTGAAAAGCGCATTTTCCCGGTGGTGCTGTGCGCCGGACTTCACGAAATCGGTTCGGAAAATTTATTGAACTTCATCGCCGACTATTTGCCCTCGCCCGTCGAGCGCAAGGAAGTGGAAGGCTTGGACCATGAGGGGGGTAATGCCGTCAAACGCCCGATTGCCGACAGCCAGCCCGTTTCCGCTTTCGTATTCAAAACGGTTGCAGACGCCTTCGCCGGCCGCGTCAGCTACTTCAAAGTGATGTCGGGAGTTCTGAAGAACGAAGCCAACCTCGCCAATATGAATCGCGGCGGTGGCGAGCGCCTCTCACACATCGCGGTGATTCAGGGCAAAACCCAGACGCCGGTGGCCGAATTGCACGCGGGCGACATTGGCGTGGTGGCGAAACTCAAAGACACTTTGACGGGTGACACCCTGGGCGACAAGCCTGCTCCCATTATCTATCCCAAGGTGAAACTGCCCGAGCCTTCCATCTCCTTCGCCGTGGAGCCCAAGTCGCGCAACGATGAGGACAAACTCGCCACCGCTATCCACCGCTTGATCGAGGAAGACACCTTGCTGCGCTTCTCGCGCGACGCGCAGACCAAAGAGTTCCTGGTTTCGGGTTCCGGCCAGCAGCATGTGGAAGTGGCCGTCTCAAAACTGAAGCGGCGATTCAACGTGGAAGTGACTTTGAAGGCGCCGAAAATTCCCTACCTCGAAACCATTCGCGCCAAGGCGGACGCCCAGGGCAAACACAAGAAACAGACCGGCGGCCATGGGCAGTACGGCGACTGCAAAATCAAGATGGAACCTTTGGTGCGAGGTTCAGGGTTCGAGTTTGTGAACGACATCTTTGGCGGCGCCGTGCCCCGGAATTTTATTCCGGCCATAGAAAAAGGGATTGTGGAAGCTGCCGCGCGCGGATATCTCGCGGGCTACCCAGTGGTTGATTTTCGCGTGATCCTCTACGACGGATCCTATCACGACGTCGATTCCTCGGAAATGGCGTTCAAGCTCGCGGGGTCAAAAGCTTTCAAGGGATGCATGGCGCAGGCCAGGCCCTGCTTGCTCGAACCCATCTATAACGTCGAAATCACCGTGCCGGAGAATTATTCGGGCGACATTATGGGCAACCTGAATGGACGCCGCGGGCGAATTCAGGGCATGGACTCAAAAGGCGGCTCGACGATCATCAAGGCCCAGGTGCCGCTGGCAGACATGCTGACCTACGCCTCCGACCTGACCTCCATGACCCAGGGCCGCGGAACATACGCAATGGAGTTCTCCCACTACGATCTCGTCCCCCAACCGGTCACGGACAAAATTGTGTCCGCCGCCCGCGCCGCCGGTCACGGGAAGGAAGAAGAGGAGGAATAGAAGGCTGGCTCTCACCCTCTGGTTCCCAGCAAGGCAGTCCAGTGCGAAAGCAGAGCTACCCTTTGGCTTTCTTCGTGTTAACATATTGCTATGGTAGCGATCCGGTTCAAAACCCCTGAGGAACGGGCCAGTGGGTTTATGCTGCTGGCACGGCAAGGAAGGGTGCGCACGCTGCGAGGGGAAGTCTACGTTTGCAATGAAAGTCATCTCGTTGCGTTGGACGACCGAAAGATCCACTACGAGCGAATTCCTCTCCCGGTGAATGCGAATGAAGTCGACGCGCTACGAAATACTCCTACCACTGTGCTATAACGACGGACGGGCCATCGAGGCGCAAAAATTCGATCAAACCAATTTGGAGCGGATTGAGAGATTTTCGGCCACTACGACAGACCTGACCCAAGCATTGGGCACGTGGCTTTACCGCGGAACAGTTTTCGAAGACCGACTGCTGAGAATAATCATCGACGTTCCGGCTTCGGCCTCCGCCAACGATTTCTTCCGCCGTTATAAGGAAACTCTCAAGACCCGCTTCGAGCAAATTGATATCTGGATCAGCTGCCATGAAATTGAAATTTTGTAATCGGCCGCGAATCCCGGCGCGGAGATTCCTCATTCTGATCGCCTCATTCTTGCTGGGGACAATCATTTGCCAGGCCGCGCCACCGCCCCAACAGAAAATCCCGATTCTACTCGACACCGACATTGGCAGCGACATTGACGACGCTTTCGCCGTGGCGCTTATTCTGCGCAGCCCGGAACTCGATTTGCTGGGCGTGACCACGGTAAGCGGCGACACCCAGGCGCGTGCCCGACTGGCGGCGAAGATGCTTTGGGAAGCGGGACGGCGCAAGATTCCCGTGGCGGCGGGCGAGCCGGGCAAGCCGTTGCCGATCGAACAGACGCGCTGGGCGGATGGATTCAAGAGCGAGCAATTGGTGAGGCAAAGCGCGGTTGATTTCCTCAAAAGTCGAATTGAAAAACGACCAGGACAATTAACCATCGTCGCCATCGGGCCACTCACCAATATTGGGGCGCTGCTGCGAAAAGATCCGGCCATTGCCAAAAAAATCAAGCGCATCGTGCTGATGGGCGGCTCCATCGCCTGGACCTATTCCGGCGCGGGCCAGCCGGTGGCTGAGTACAACATCAAAATGGATGCTGCTGCAGCGCAAATTGTATTCTCTTCCGGCGCTCCCATCCTGATGGCGCCGCTGGACGTCACGGCCATGCTGCAACTGAGTCCAGAGGACATGCACCGAATTTTCACCCAACTCACACCGACCACCAATGCCCTCACCTTGCTCTACCACTTATGGGGCCACGCCACTCCCACTCTCTTTGATCCAATGGCGGTAGCTCTGGTAATCGATCCCACTCTTTGTTTATTGCAGTCCCAGGCTATAGAGGTCGACTCCAATGGGTTCACTCGCGTGGTGGAAGGAAAACCACCTAACGTAACGGTTGCGCTTAAAACTGTTGCGGGGCGTTTCATGCAATTCTATTTACACCGCGTCGCGCCTTAATTCCTCTGGATGGCGCGGTTTCTGATGCGGATTTGAGAAGGAAAGTTACTTCACGAACAAATATCCCCTCACCCGTCCGTCGGCTGACGGACACCCTCTCCCCCAAGGGGGCGAGGGTAATGTTCAAGATAAAATTCTGTCCTCAAAACCCCGGGTTTGATACCTTCACTTGTACGCAGCGAGTTTTTCTTCAATCCGGTCGTGAATCCAGTGCGGGTCCCACCACTCGGTGGGGTTCACGGGGATGCCGTCCAGCAACACGGTGAAGTGCAAATGATCGCCGCCCGCCAGACCGGTCTCACCGCTGTGGCCAATCACCTGCCCGCGCTTTACCGCTTCACCTTCCTTAACTTCGATTGAACTCATGTGCCCATAGAGGGTCTGCAACCCGCACCCGTGATCGATGATCACCGCGTTGCCATAAATTCCGAAGAAGCCGGCGTGGACCACCACTCCATCGTTCGCCGCCTGGATGGGCATGTGCTGGAGGCCGGCGAGGTCGAACCCGAGGTGGGTTTGATGATCCACCACCTGACCGTTATAAACATAGGTCCGGTAGTCGGCGAACGAGGCCTCCACCTTGGAGGGCAATTCGATGAAGGGCTGCGTCCACAAAAAGTGCGGTGCTGTCTTCTTGGAAAAATCCACCAGTTGTTGAGCTTCGACTTCACGGAGGTGGCCATTTTCCTGGAGGAAATTTTTCAGCAGGCTTCCTTGGTCGGTCAGCTCCGGCGTTTGGCTCATGATGGCGGGCACAACCCGGTTCAAGAAATCGTCCGTTAAATTGATGGTATCCGAATGGAACTTCTTCGGGAAAACTTCATAAGTGAATGGGCTGACCGTCTCATTGCCGGCGTCGTCCCGCGCCACGATGTGGGCCGGCGTTTTGGGGTCCACGTTGTAGGCATAGGCGAACAGGCACAGGCGCGTATCCGGAAGCGATTCCTTCACCGGCCAGCTGGGAAAGTAACTTTGTCCCACTTGCACCCCGGATTCGGCGGCGCCGGAGGAGACATTGAAGACTACCAGCTCCGCGCCGCCCTGGTTGACGTAGTGTTTGGAACTAAGAACTTCGATCTGCGGCGGAGTGAAACGCACGGGAAGTTCCAGCGTTGATTGGGACCGGCCGCCGCGGAAGAACCGGCCCCAGGCATTGTTGGTGGCGGTAACGACGAGGGTGGCCCGCCCTTCCTTCAACGCGGGAATTTCACGGCGGCCCACGTGGGCCATGATGCTCCAGCTATTTTCCCCAGGCGAAGCCCAGAATTTCCAGGTTGAAGGCGGCTCGCCGAAAACCGTTTCCATGAAAGGCACCGGGAATGAGCGGCCGTCCTGTCGCAATTCAATCTGAACTCTCTTGATGGCGTAGCGATCGTCGCGGACCTCAATCTGAACCGGGGTGTGCGCTCCGATACCCTTCAAGTGTCCGGTGAATTGGATGATCGGCGCCGGATTGCTGATGACTCTCCAGCCCACGGTCAGAATGATGGCCAATAAAATGACAATGGCAACCACCAGACTGGTTCGCATTCCTGCTTCTGAAGAGCGGGAAGGCATTCGAGACAATTTGGACAATCGTGGTCCTCCTGGGTGTATTTAAAAATTCCATTTGATGTGATGCGAAATCTCCCGGCATCGAACGGCACTCCGGGCACTGCCCGACGCACCAGCGCCCGCGCTCAAGCATTGGGGGGAGGAATGTTGATGCCGGCGGATTCGCGCGCCTTCCAAATCATGTCCACGTCGCCCATCACCAGCAGCACATCGCCCACCACCAGGGGCGAGCTGCCGCGAGGGTTGTAAACGGTCTTTCCGTCAGCCTTGCGGAGGGCAAGCGCCAGCAATTCAAAGCGCTTGTGGATTTCGGTTTCGTGAATGGTCTTTCCCGCCCAGGGCGACTCTGAGCCGATGATAATTTCTTCCACCCGCAGGGTCTTGGACTCTTCTTTCAGCATCATGTCCAGGAAGCCGACCACGTGCGGCCGCACCAGCTCGGAGGCCAGGCGCAAGCCGCCAATGGTGTTGGGTGACACCGCGGTGTTGGCGCCGGCGCGGATCAGCTTGCCCGCCATCCTGGCCTCGGCGCAGCGCGCCACAATCCGAACGGTGGGGTTCATCTGGCGCGCCGTGACCGTTACCAGAAGGTTATCCTTGTCCTCCGGCAGGACGGAAGCCAGGCCGCGCGCGCAAGCCAGTCCCGCGGTGCTCAAAACATCCTCGTCCGCCGCATCGCCCTTGAGCACGGGAAATTCGCCCAGTTGCTGAATCTTTTCCAGGTGCTCCCCGGCCTGGTCGATCACCACGAAGCTGTTCCTGGTTTTCAGCAGCTCCTGCGCCACGTGGTGGCCCACCTCGCCCGCCCCACAAATGATGAAATGGTCCCTCAAGTCCCGAATTTGTTTCAGCATCTTGCGTCTCCGAAAAAGATCGTTGAGTTGTCCTTCCACGATGAACGCGGTGAAGGCGGAAAAAACGTAAAGCATGATGCCAATGCCGAACAAGATGACGAACATGTTGAAAATGCGCAGGGAAACGTTGTGGCTCGTATCCACCACCTCGGTATAACCCACGGAGGATATGGTGACCACGGCCATATAAATTGCGTCGAGGTTGGTGACGTCAGGCCCGCCGAAAAAACGATACCCGGCCGCCGCCACCAGCAACATGGACAGCAGCAGGAAAACAGTGAAGGCTATCCGCCGTCGAAGATCCATAAGAAGAAGGCCCTGCCGGAGGCACGCCGTTCCCGGCCCGCAGAAAATCAATGGCCGTGCGCCCATCTTAGCACAGGCGGTGGCAGCCGCGGCTGGCCGGGCGGGAGGGTTACGGGCCCAGGTATTTCCGGTACTGCCCCTGAAGATAATGGTCGGTCATTCCCGCGATGTAATCGCAGACAACGCGATGAACGGGTTCTTGTTCAATCTGCGCCAAATAGGAAGCGGGCAGGCGGCGCGGATGATTCACAAAAAATAGAAACAGGCCTTTCATATTCTTGACAATCAGTTTTCGCTCGGCGCGGACTTGGGGGTGGAAATAAAGTTTGGCATAGAGGAATTCCTTGATGCGATTGTTTTCCACCACCACGCGCCGGCTCATGCCCACCAGCCGGCCGCGATGCGCGCGCACCTGCGCCACGGATCGCACCCGCCCTTTTTGCAGGCGGTCCCGCGTAGCCTCAATCAAGTCGGACACGAGAGTGTCCATCAGCCGCTTCAACGCCTCGTTGAATTTCAATTTTTCAATCGCCCACGGATACTTGCGCGCCACCGAGTCGTAAATCCTTTTGAACAAGGGCACGCCCCTCCGGATCAGCGGGACGGTGAGCAGCTTCGATTCGTACCCATCATCCAGGTCGGAACAGTTGTAGGCAATTTCATCCGCCCGATCGATTAATTGGGCTTCGAGTGGAGGCTGCTCGTCCAGGCGATATTCAACCAGCGAGGGATAAAGCTTCGGATCGTAATCCCTCGAATGCTTGATGATTCCTTCGCGCACTTCGAAGGTGAGATTCAGGCCCGCGAACCCGGCATATTTTTGCTCGAAGCTCTCCACTATGCGCAGCCCGTGCAAGTTGTGGTCAAAAGTGTCACCGTAATCCTGCATCAGGCCGTGCAATGCGCCTTCGCCCACGTGGCCGAAGGGCGGATGGCCCACGTCGTGCACCAGCGCCAGCGTTTCCACCAGGTCGGCGTTCAGCCCCAGCGCCAGCGCGACAGTCCGGCTGATCTGCGCCACCTCCAGCGTGTGCGTCAGGCGGTTGCGGAAATGGTCCGACGAGCGGCGCGTAAAAACCTGCGTCTTGTCTTCCAGACGCCGGAACGCGCGCGAGTGGATGATCCGGTCGCGGTCGCGCTCATACTCATTGCGATAAGGATGCGGCGGCTCGGGATAGCGCCGCCCCGCCGAAGCTTCCACCGCCATGGCGTAGGTGGCCAGTCCTCGCCTTTGTGCCTGACGCATCGTCACTCCCTCATAGAGCGTTGCCCTTGCTTTCCTGCTGCCGTCTCATGCGCGCGTCCAATTATAGTACAGCGTCCGGGGCCCGTTTGGACTTGCAGACGGTCAATCGCTCGCTGGTAATCGGCATGGCTTAGAGTGGGTATCTACAGTCAGGTTAATTGGAGCGCCAGCTTGATGGCTTGTTCGATGGCTTTGAGATTTTCGTCCCCCAACCGGCCGAGGGCCGGATAAAGCAGCAGGTTCTTCTCCAAAGTGGTGACTTGGTCGCATTTAGCCCAGGAGTCACGACTGAGCCCGCCTGCACCGGGTTCGAGGTGAACCCTTAGCGAGAATTTCGGGCGCACGAAGGTGGTCAGGGGTACCACGCAAACGTCCGGGGCGTGGCGATTGAGAGCGTCGGTCGAAATCACCAGGGCGGGACGGTTCTTGTCCAGCCGCACCAGGTAAATCTCGCCACGCCGGGGAAACCAACCGCTGGGTGGATTGTGGGCCATCATTCACCGTCGCGCGTGAGCGACTGGAGGCTCGCCCGGGCAAAGGCCCTGCGCTCAGCGCCCTCCGTCTTTCCAGAGGCCGCAAAAAACTCGGCGGCTTCCTGAGCCAGGGATTCGTATTGCTCTTCGAGGATTCCCCGGCGAAGCAGCTCATTCACACGGTCGCTCCGTGAACGGGTAGAACGGGTGCGCTGAAGATAGTCGAGGATGGAACTGTCCACCGTAAAACTCTTGGAATACCTAGTAGCTTTGCTCATAGAATTTATAATGCCAAAGATCGTATCAATTGTCAACCGCCGGCCGGCGTCAAATGAAAATGTTGAGAGGAAAAACGGTGAAACCGGTGCTATCAGCTTGTTTCCTTGGACTCAATACCCTTCGTGCTCTCCGCCCGCGGTTACTTTTCCGGCCATATGCCGGTAGGCGAAAATAAAATATCCGCTGGCCAGAGCCATCCCGATTACCCACCAGATGAGGCCGACGCGCAAGCCGTAGTCGGAGGTCTTGGCATTTTGGATGGTGAGCGCATAGGCGGGATTGGAACTTGAAGGAAGGACGTAAGGGTAAACTCCGAAGACAACGCTGGTGAGCATGCCCACCAGGTAGGCGCAAGATGCGAGGAATGCTTTCAACTCCTGGCGCCGGTAAAGGAACCAGCGCTCGAACAGCAATCCGGCGAGCGCGATGAATGGGAAGATAAAGCCCCAGAAGTAGGTTGAAAGATTTTCGCGAACCTGCGGCTGAACGTTGAAGGTGACCAGGGTAATGGCAAGGGTAAGAACGGCCACGCCGGGCCAAAGCCAGGCCGCGGCGGACCGGGCGCGCTCCTGAACCGGCCCATCGGTTTTAAGGGCGACCCAAAATGCGCCATGAAGCGCGAGGCACAGCATGGCTGCCACCCCAATGAGAATGGTGTACCAATCCAGAATACCGGTCTCGCCGCCCAATCGAAAATTCGTCCACAAAGGCTCAAAGAACCGGTCTTGGGCGTCGAGCGGGACGCCGCGGACCACGTTGCCGAGCGCGGCGCCGTAAAAAACCGCCAGGAGCAAACTCGAAAGTGAAAATACCACGTCCCAGAAAGGAAACCACACCGGGCTTTCAATGGCGTTACGGAACTCAATGGAAATCCCCCGCAGAATCAGGAGCCAGAGCACGATCATCAAGGGAAGGTAAAAACCACTGAACCCGGAGGAATATAAGGGAGGAAATGCGAAATAGAGCGTGCCGCCCGCGGCCAGCAGCCACACTTCGTTGCCGTCCCACACCGGGCCGATGGAGCGCAGCACCCGGCGGCGCTCCTCCGGCGTTTTAGCGATCAACAAGTGGATGATTCCGGCGCCGAGGTCGAAGCCGTCAAACACCACGTAGGCGGCAAGCATGACCGCCACCAGACAAAACCAGAGGGTGCCCATTTTATTTCCTTATCCCTGGGCCGGCGGAACCGATTCCACGGGCGCGGGTCCCCGGTCGATTTCCCGGTGCACCAGATACAGAAAAAGAATTCCCACCACCGTGTACAATCCCATGAATCCGAGCAGGGTAAACAAAGCGTTGCCGCTGGAAACCTGGGTGGAAAATCCCGCCTTGGTTCGGTACAAGCCATAAATCAGCCAGGGCTGGCGGCCGAGCTCCGCCGTAACCCATCCCGCCGTGTTGGCAATAAATGGAAAGGGCAGGGACAGCATCAGCACCCAAAGCATGGGTTTGAAATCGTAAAGTTTGCCCCGCCAGAGGTAAAACGCCGCCGCCATCATGATGGCGATGAAGATGGTGCCCAGGCCCACCATGATGTGGTAGCTGTAATAGAGCAGGGGAATCTGATCGGGCCAATTCTCGGCGGGAAAATGATCGAGGCCATTCACCTGCGCCGCCCAATGGCGAAAGGTGAGAAAGCTGAGGGCGCCGGGTATCTCCAGCGGATTGTCCAGCCGTTTCTTATCCATGTCCGGCTGGCCGAGGATGGCCACGGGCGCGCCCTGCTGGGATTCAAACAACCCTTCCATAGCCGCCAGCGTGACCGGCTGATACTCCGCAATCATCTTGCCCTGCCCGTCACCGGTGGGAAACATCTGGAGGAGGCAGGCGATGACGCCCACCATCAACCCGATACGAACGAACGTGCGGCCGAAATTTTGGTGCACTTTGGCAAGCAGGTAGAAAGAACCGATGGAGGTCATCACAAAGCAGCCCGTGATCACCGCACCGGTCATATTGTGAGTGTATTGCCACAGAATCCATGGATTGAATATGAGGCTCCAAAAACTGCTGAGAGAGAATGTGCCGTTCGCCGCACCTGTGTAGCCTACAGGGTGTTGCATCCAGGCGTCAGTGGCGATGATGAAGTAGCCCGACAGCCACGAACCGAGGAAGACCATGAGCGCCGCGAACCAGTGTCCCCGCGGCCCCAGGCGCTTCTCGCCATACATCAACATGCCGAGGAAGGTGGATTCGAGGAAAAACGAGAACACGCCCTCCATGGCCAGCGGCTGGCCGATCACGCCGCCGGCCACGCGGGAAAATTCCGCCCAGTTGGTCCCGAACTGGAATTCCATGGGGATGCCCGTGACCACGCCCAAGGCGAAGCTGATGCCAAAAATGCGTGTCCAGAATCGGGCGGCGTGATTGTAATGTTCATTCCCGGTGCGAATGGCCATCGTCTTCAGCAGCAGGATGAGCAACGCCAACCCCATGGTAAGCTGGGGGAAAAGATAATGGAAAGTTACGGTAAAGGCGAAGTGAAGCCGGTGAAGTGTTAGCGGGTCTCCCAAAAGTCCAGCCTTTCCTTTCTGTGCGAAGCTGGCGACGGTATCCCTAGTGTAACCCGACTGAGCCGCGAACGGAGTCAATCATTTTCGCGGAGTCGTAGCCGATTCCGTCCTTGAAAACGAGGGTGACATTCTGAATGTCGGCGATATTCTTGGCCGGGTCGCCGTGAATCACCGCCAGGTCCGCCTGCTTGCCGGGCGCGATGGTGCCGATGCGATCCAACTCGCCCAGAAAAGCCGCGCCGTTGGCCGAAGCAATATGAATCGCCTCGGACGGAGTAAAGCCGGCTTCCACCAGCAGCTCCACCCCGCGCAGATCCCCGAATCCTGCCAGGTCGCCGCCGTATCCGGTGGGATCGTTTCCGGCCAATAGCAGCCCACCCGCCTTCACAAAGTCGCGCTCGAACTGCATTTCCTTTTTGAAAATTACCGGCCAGGGGGAATCCTTGCTGCCGGCGACGCGGGCGCGCCCGGTAAGATAAGCAATGCGCGTTTCGGGAACCAATGAGTCAAGCACGCGTTGCGAAAGCGGCGGGCGGTTGGGAACAAAGGTTTCAAAAATCGGCAGCGTGGAGGTGATGGCCACGTGGCGCGCCACGAGGTCGTGAATGGTTTCCTGCACCGGGGCGCCCTCAATATCCAATTTGGCCAGCGTCGCGGCCGTGAGCCGCTGGGACGGACAAGCATCGGGCGTCTTGCCGGGATCGAACTCGGTGTCCACCAGAAGGCCGTGCTCCAGATCGTCTATGCCGAGCGCCGCCGCCTCGCGGAAACCCACCGAGCACAAGTGTCCCGTCACTTTAATTCCGCGTTGGTGCGCCTCCTCGATCGCCGCGGAGAGTTCCGCGCGCGTGATGTGCATGTAAGCCTTGAAAGAAGTCACGCCCTGGGCGGCCCAGAAATCGACGGTCTGGCGCGCTTCGTCGGGGCCGGCCAACTCGTGCATCTGGGGCGTGTAAGCGCCCACGCCTTCCAGGTAGGGCCCGGTCACATGAATCTTGGGGCCGGTAAATTTTCCGGCGTCGATCAGTTTTTTTAAGCTGAGATCGGTGTAGGGTTCTATGCTGCCAGTGGTGCGAATCGAAGTGACGCCGCAGGCGAGATAAAGGCGCGGCGCACTGAAGCCCATCTCATTATAGATCGCCGGTCCATCATCACTGCCCGAAGGATAAAAAAGGTGGTCGTGCATGCCGACCAGGCCGGGAATTACGGTGGAGCCCGCGAGGTCAAGAACTTTCGCGCCCGGGGGCTGGGGATTTTGTCCGGCACTGCCCACGCTTTTGATTTTGCCGCCCTCGATGATGATCGTCTGGTCGTCGAGCGGCGCCGCGCCCGTCCCGTCAATCACGCGGACGTGGGTGAGGGCAATCACCGGGGCTTCCGCGCTGATATACGCCTGCACTGACGCCGGCCGTTTGGCGGCTTCCTGCGCCAAGCCCCACCAGGGACTCATCCCCATGAGCAACAGGAGGATTCGGGCCATAGATTGCCGCATGAGAGTGAATCCTTTCCCGGATTATTTTCGCATGATTCTCTGAATCGATCGAGCGCGTCCCGTGTCCGGGTCGGCTTCAACGAGGACGGCGGAGAGGCGCGCGTCGCCCTTGGCCACTTCGAATCGCGCCGGAATCTGGTCTAGAAATTTTTTGATGATGGCGTTTTTGTCCACGCCAATCACCGAATCGTAGGGACCCGACATGCCGAGGTCGGTAATGTAAGCGGTGCCTTGTGGCAGGACCGCTTCATCAGCCGTGGGCACGTGAGTGTGCGTGCCCACCACGGCGGTGGCGCGGCCGTCCAGATACCATCCCATCGCCATTTTTTCCGACGTCGCCTCGGCGTGAAAATCGAGAATACGGATTTTGACTTGGGGCGCAATCGCTTGCAGCAATGAATCCGCGGCGCGAAACGGACAGTCAATGGTGGGCATAAAGACGCGGCCCTGAAGATTCATCACGGCGTAATCGATGCCGCTGCGCGTTTTGCCCACGTACAAGCCGTGTCCCGGAACTCCGGGCGGATAATTGGCGGGACGCAGCAGGCGCCCGTCCGCATGCTCGGCCAGATAAAGCAGTATCTCCTTCTTGTCCCAGATGTGGTTGCCGGAAGTTAGAACGGCGATGCCGAGGTCGAGCATTTCCTCCACCAATTGCGGAGTGATGCCAAAACCCGAGGCGGCGTTCTCCACGTTGGCCAGCACCAGGTCGGGGGCGTGCTCCTGGACGATCGGGGGCAACGCTTCTTTCACGATGCGGCGGCCCGGCTGGCCAAAGATGTCGCCAATATAGAGGATCTTCATTTTGTAATTCGTGCCCTTCCCCGGATGCAAGTGGGATCGCTGCGCCGAGTCGCATTGCCCGCGATGGGCGCACCAGCGCGCGCCCTTTATCTTACTCTGATTCGGCGGGAAGGTGTGTGGCCTGCGGCGGATTCAGGAGGAGACGCTCCCCGCGGCGCACGTACGGGGGAAATCAATTCCTGTGCGATCCTTCAAACGGCCTGCTTCAGGATTTGGTCGAGCGCGTCGTTGTACTCACCCACTTTCTGGTTCACTTCCTGGGTGGTGTTCTCGTGATGGGCTTTCAACTGGTGGTAGTCGTCGGCGATGTTCAGTCCGGCCAAAACCGCCACGCGCAGCGAATCCACCGTTCGCGTGCGCCCGGCAATCGAGCGCATTTTCGCGTCCAGATACTGCGCCAGCTTCTGAATGTATTCCGCGTCGAGCGCTCCCTTCATGTAGTATTCCTGATCGTAAATCATCACGCGGATGCCGTCTTTGCTTGGTGTCACAACGCTCCTTCGGTCGGATGCCCCTCCGCCGCTCCGGCGCCCCCTCGGGTGAAATCGATTATTCCCCCTCTAATCTGACTTTGTCAATAATTCGATCTGATCGAGGAGTTTCCCAATGCGCGCGCGTACCTCGTCGCGCTCGCGGCGCAGGGATTGCAGCTCCTGTTCCACGGCGTCGGCGCGTTTCAGGCGGTCCTTGAAGTCCGCGCGCATCCGCTCGATCTCCTGTTGCAGCTCGCGCCGCTCCGACTGCGACCGCTTGAAAAGTTCGGCGGCTTTCACAATTTTCTCTTCCAGCTTGCCCAGGTGGTCCATGGATTCAGTCATAGGTAATCCGTATTGAAACCTCATCGTCGAAAGTTTAACACCAACCGCCAATCTATCAGCCGCCCTGTTCCTAAATTCTCAGGCGAATGCCGAGCGCCTCCAGCGCCGCCAGCACCTGCCTGCCGAGTGTGTCAATCTCCCCGCTGGTCAGCGTGTGGGTCCGGCTTTGGAACGTGACGCGGAGCAGGAGGCTGTAATGACCGGGCGGGAGGGTGGGGACTTTGGAACGGTCGGCCCGGTCGGCCGCCCGGAAGCGCCGAATTTCTTCAACGGTCAAAGCTTGCAGAACCTGATCGATTTGTTGGTAGCGTACCGTGTCCGGTACCACGATAGAGAAATCACGCTCCACCGCCGGGAATCTTGAGAAAGGGGTGAAATGCAAAACGCGGCGCGGGCAGGCGAGAAGGCGTTCAATGTTTATCACCGCGATCCAAAGTGATTCGGGCAATTTGTAATCGCGGGCGATTGCAGCGCTGATTTCTCCAAAATCGGCGAGCGTCCCGCCTTGATCCACAAACCGGCCCCACTCGTCCGGCTTGCCATAAGCGATGGAAGCGGGCTCGAATTTCAATTCGCGGATTTCAAAAGCAGACAAAAGGTTTTCCAGATCGCCCTTCAAATCGAAAAAGTTTGCGGACTTCGCTTCGTCGTGCACACTCTGTGGCCGCCGGCGACCGGTAAGGCCAAGCGTGAGCACTCGTTCTTCGGCGGGCAAATGCGTCGCAGGATTCCGATGGGCCGAATAAGTTTTCCCGAGTTCAAATAACCTGAGGTCGGCCTGTCCGCGGTCCAGGTTCCAGCGCAAAGCGCGCAACATGCCGGGGACCGGTGTGGAACGCATCGCCGAGGCTTCCTGGCTGAGCGGATTTTGCAGCACCACGGGCGGAAGGTCGGTGAAGCGCGCATTTTCCGCCGGATCCACCATGGAGTTGGCGATGATCTGGCGGTAGCCGGACGCCACCAGGATTTCCGCAACGACTAATTCTTTTTCGCGCCGGGTATCCCCTTCAACGCTGGGGGGCGCTGGGCGAACGCGCTGGGGCAGTCGGTCATAGCCGGTCACGCGCGCAATCTCCTCGGTCAGGTCCACTTCGCGCGTGACGTCGAGCCGCCATGAAGGAGGCGCCACCCTCCAGCCGCCTTCCTGACTTTGCACCTTGAATCCGAGGGCGCGCAGAATGTATTCGGCGTCTTTGCCCGGAATATCGGTGCCCAGGATGCGCCGGATTTCGCTGCGGCGATAGACAATTTCCCGCCCGGCAAATGGCCGGGGATAAACGTCCACGACTCCCGACAGGACGGTTCCTCCGGCGAGTTCGGCAATCAACTCCGCCGCACGGTCCAGCGCCACCGGGGCCGACTCAATATCGGCGCCACGTTCGAACCGGTGAGAGGCTTCGGTGTGCATGCCGAATGATTTGGAGGTGCGGCGAATCGAGGCGGGCTCAAACCACGCGCTTTCCAACAGAATATCTCTCGTCGCGGCTGAAATTTCGCTCTCCTCGCCGCCCATGATGCCGGCCAAAGCGACGGGCAGCCTGCCGTCGGCAATCACCAGGTGGTCAGCGGTGAGGGTGCGATCCACTCCGTCGAGTGTCTTCAGGTGCTCGCCTGGCCGCGCGCGCCGCACAATTATCTTTTTGTCGCGCAAGAACGCCAAGTCAAAGGCGTGCAGTGGGTGCCCCAATTCCATCAACACATAATTGGTGATATCGGCAACATTGTTGATGGGGCGCTGGCCGACAGCCTCCAGGCGCCGAGCCAGCCAATCGGGCGAGGGCTTCACTTGAACGTTTTGAATCACGCGGCCGCAGTAGCGGCTACAGAGGTCCGGAGCCGTGATCTCAATGGAGACTTCACCCGTCGCCGGAGCACCCGATTCCTTCAAGGATATCTGCAAGAGTTTGAGCGGGGTGCGATGGAGCGTGGCCACTTCGCGGGCCACGCCGGAATGGCTGAGGCAGTCCGGGCGATTGGTGGTGATCTCAAGATCCAGAATCGAATCGTCGTGGAAGGAGGAAATCGTTTCCGCCCCTAGTCCCAAAGCCTTCAATTCCAATTGAAGCCCTTTCGGGTCAGCGGCAACATCCACGAATTCTTTCAACCAGTTTAGGGAAATCTTCATGGTGTGCGGTACGAGGGAAAAATTATAAATTCTGAAGTTCGGAACCTCAACCGAGCGCGTGGTTCAGAATTTATAATTCAGAATTTATAATTTAAAATTGTTCCAAAAATCTTACGTCCCCCTGAAAGAAAAGCTGAATATCGTTGATGCCGTAGCGCGCCATGGTGAAGCGGTCGATGCCCAGTCCAAACGCCCAGCCCGAATAGCGCTCGGGATCGATGCCGCCGTTTTTCAGCACCTGGGGATGGACCATGCCGCAACCCATCAGCTCAATCCATCCGCTTTCCTTGCACGTCCGGCAGCCGGCCCCGCCGCACACGTAACAGCTCACCGCCACCTCACCGCTCGGCTCGGTGAAGGGGAAAAAGGTGGGATGGAAACTGGTGCGCGTCTTCTCGCCAAAAAATTTCCGGGCGAAGTAGTCGAGCGTGCCCTTCAGGTCGGCAAAAGTAATGTCGGTGTCAATGGCCAGGCCCTCGCACTGGTGAAACATAGGGGAATGGGTGGCGTCCGGGTTGTCATTGCGGTAGCACTTGCCGGGGGTGATGATGTAGAGACCGCCCTGGCTGCCTTCCTTTACCCATTTTTCCATGGCACGGATTTGCACCGGCGAAGTGTGGGTGCGCAGGAGAGTCTGCCCGTCAATATAAATCGTGTCGAAATCGTCGCGCGAGGGATGAGTCTCCGGAATATTGAGCGCGTCGAAATTGTAATAAACCGATTCGATCTCCGGTCCGGTTTCTATTTTGAATCCGAGACCGAGAAAAATATCCTCGATCTCGCGTTGCACCCGGATGATGGGGTGGATCGACCCGACTGGCCGGCGCAGGCCGGGGAGGGTGAGGTCGATAAGTTGGAGAATTGGTTCGACAAGGCCAGAAGCGGCTCGCACGGCCTCAGGAAGATCCCGCGCTCCTCGGTTCGGCTGATTCATCTGAACCAAGCCGTTCGGGTCAGGCATCAACCGCGTGCTTCTATCCTCAGGCTTATCACCGCGCGACTCCAACAGCTTGACTACCTTGATAAGTTCCTCGACCTTCATGCACGCACCGAACTGACGCAATTCATTGAAGGCGCGTCCCACAGCAGGTTTCAATTCAATGGGGGCTTTTTTCAACCAATTTTCGTCCGCGAGTGAAACTATGCCGTTCTTGCGAGAGAGCCAGCGGTCGCGCGCTTCCTTTGCCATCTTGAATCGCTCGGCGTCGTCCAGCGCACCGCGCCTTCGAAGGTTTTCAAGGTCCTCTTCCATGGCCGCGCGCACTTCAGCAAATAACGCAACGACGCCAGAAGCATCGGTCACGCCCAGTTCAGCGAGCGTGTTTCCCGCCTTTTCTTCGATTTTCATTGGCTGTATCTCTGTGCTCTCTGTGCCAAAAAATTTCAACACAGAGAACACAGAGCGGCTCAGTGATCTCTGTGTTAGAGCTCTTGGCGCACAGAGACCACAGAAGGACTATCACTTGTTATGCTGTCGGGTTTGCAGGCTCCGGCTTTCGGCCCTTACCCACGGGTTCTTGGGCTACGATCGCAGTTTTCACTTTCGCCGTTAACTCCGCGAAGCCACCCGAATCCCGCGCCGCCATCTCCGCCAGCATTTTCCGGTCGAGGATGATATTCAACTTCTTCAGCCCGAAGATAAGCTGGCTGTAGGTCAGTTGGTTCAGGCGCGCCGCCGCGCTGATGCGGGTGATCCACAAGCGCCGAAAATCGCGCTTGCGCCGCTTGCGGTCGCGGTAGGCGAATTTGCCCGCGCGATCGGCGGCCTCCTTCATGGAGCGATACAGTTTGCTCTTGGTGAGGAAATAACCTTTGGTAAGACGAGCGAGCTTCTTCCGTTTGGCACGGCGCACAGTGCCGCGTTTGACTCGAGGCATGGGGTTTTCTCCTTTCGAAGAATTTCGGGGCAGTAAAGTTCCGAGCCTCGCGGCACGGAACGAAGGCACCCAGCCATTGGCCTGCCTGCGCCCGTCGTAAACAGGGATTGGGAATTAGGTGGTGGGGCTTTGAAAAGTCTAATCCTGAATTCTGAATTATAAATATGAATTAAAAAACAGGATTCGAAACTCTGATCTTCAATTCACAATTTATATTCAGAATTCATAATTTCCCGCCCCAGCCCCGGCACTTAGCAGGATGATGCAAAAGGCGCCCAAATGTCATTCCGAGCGAAGCGAGGAACCTCGCTCTGGTTCAGAATCAACAGCATAGATTCCTCGCTTCGCTCGGAATGACGAGCCGTTTCAATTTTTCATCATCCTGTTAGAACCAAAAACCCAACACCTGCACTTACCTTCCATACGGCAACATCATTTTGATATGCGGAGCGTCCGCCGCCGAAACCACCGTGTTCTTGTCCAATTGGCGTTTGCGCTTGCTCTTCTTGGAAGTAAGAATATGGCGCGAAAACGCATGTCCGCGAATAATCTTTCCCCCCGCCGTCAGCTTGAATCGTTTGGCGGCGCCCTTATGAGTTTTCAACTTCAATTTCACTTTAGCCTTGGCCAACTTCAACCTCCTGAAGATTCTGTTGCTCCTGTCGTTTTCGCCGGTGCTGGAGCAGAGGCCGGGCCCTCTGCCGGCCGAGCCGTTCCCGCCCCGCCCGACACTTGGGCTGGAGCTATGCCCTGGGGCGCCCGGGCCGGTGAGGCAACCGAACTGGCGGGCTTGCTCGCCGGGTGCGCCTTGGTCGATGATCCTTTTCCACCCGTTTTCTTGGGCGCGAGCACGGCCGTCAGGTTCGGACCTTCCTGCTTGGGCCGCGATTCCACCAAGGCTACTTGACCTACATCCGCAATCAATCGCTGCATCATGTTCCAACCCAGCTCCCGGTGAGCCATCTGGCGGCCCTTGAACATGATGGTGGCTTTCACCTTATCCCCGTCTTTCAAGAACGCCAGGATATGGTTGCGCTTTACGTTAAAGTCATTGTCAGAAGTCTGCGGGCGAAACTTCACTTCCTTCAGCTCAATGGACTTCTGGTGCTTCTTCGCCTCGTGCTGGCGCTTGCTGAGCTGGTAGAGAAACTTCCCGTAATTAATAATTCGGCAAACCGGAGGATTTGCCGTGGGTGAAACCTCAACCAGATCCAAGCCTTGTCCGCGCGCCATCTTCAGGGCATCCCCCGGGGTCATGATGCCCAATTGCTTGCCTTCGTCGTCAATGACCCGGACTTCTTTGGCCCGAATTCGTTCGTTGATGCGTGCAAATCGATCGGCGATAAATCTTCCCTCCTGGCCCTACCCGGGCCGAGCAAAAAACAAGGGTCAGGTGTTGGGTCTTGGGTGAAAGGGCCAATTCAGGACGACTGGCGCAGCCCACCCTGCCGGCTGCTCGCCTCCGCTGACCACTCACAACGGACCACGGACAACTGACTACCGTGCTATCCAGCTTACCATTTCACAGCCCGCGTGTCGATAAGCTGTCTTACCCAGGGAATAAATTCGTTCAGGGGCTGGAAGCCGGCGTCGCCGCTATCCCGCTTCCTCACCCCCACGCCCTGCGCCTGCGCCTCCCGGTCGCCCACCACCAGCATCAGGGGAACCTTTTGAAGCTGCGCGTCGCGAATGCGCGAGTTCAGTTTTTCGTTGCGATCGTCCAGGTGCGCTCGAATCCGCGCCCCGCGCAGCGATTCCACCACTTGCCGGGCGTAGCCCAGGTGCTTGTCGCTGATGGGCAACACTACGGCCTGAACCGGAGACAGCCATACCGGGAAGGCCCCAACGTAATGCTCGATCAGGACGCCGAAAAATCTTTCCATCGATCCCACCAAGGCGCGGTGCACCATCACCGGTTGATGGGGATGTCCATCGGCGCCCGCGTATTCCAGGCCAAAGCGGGCAGGCAGGGAGAAGTCAAACTGCACGGTGGTGAGCTGCCACGGCCGGCCCACGGCGTCCACCAGCTTGATGTCAATCTTGGGGCCGTAGAACGCCGCTTCGCCCACCATGCGCTGGTACGGGATGGTGCGCTTATCGAGGGCGGCGATCAAGCCGCGCTCCGCCATTTCCCACTGCTGCGGCTCGCCGGAATACTTGGCTCGGTTTTCCGGGTCCCAAACGGAGAGCTCCACCACGTACCGGTCGAATCCAAAAGTTTTCAGAACCAGCAGGGCGAAGTCCACGCACTTGCCCACTTCGTCCTCAATGGATTCCGGAGTGCAGAAAATGTGGGCGTCGTCCTGGGTAAATCCGCGCACGCGCAACAGGCCGTGCATCACGCCCGAGCGTTCGTAGCGGTACACCGTTCCAAACTCGGCCAGGCGCATGGGCAGGTCGCGATAGCTGCGGCGCGAGTTTTTGTAAATCAAAATGTGTCCGGGACAATTCATCGGCTTCAACTGGTATTCCGCGTCGTCCAGTTGAACCGGGGTAAACATATTTTCACTGTAGAAATTCGCGTGCCCGCTCGTCTTCCACAAATCGAGCCGCGCCACGTGGGGGGTAAAAACCAAGTCGTACCCCTGGCGCAACAGCTCTTCCCGCAGGAAATCTTCAATCTCTTTGCGAATCAGCCCGCCCTTGGGATGCCAGAAAATCAACCCCGGTCCCGCGTCGTCCTGAATGCTGAACAGGTCCAGCTCCTTGCCCAGCCGCCGGTGGTCGCGCTTTTTCGCTTCTTCAATCTGCGCCAGGAAAGCGTCCAGGTCCTTGGGACTGAAGAATGCGGTTCCGTAAATGCGCTGCATGGGGTGCGAGTGCTCGTCGCCCTTCCAATGCGCGCCGGCAACGCTCAGCAGTTTCACCGCCTTGATGCGCCCGGTGGAGGGAATGTGCGGGCCGAGGCAGAAGTCGAGAAACCTGCCCGTCTTGTAAGCCGAGAAAACCGGGTCGGCCTTTTCTTCAATCAGCTCGCACTTCAGGAATTCGCCCATCTGTTTGAATAGCTTCAAGCCTTCCGCCTTGGGAAAGTAAACACGCTCGTAGGCCAAATCGGCCTGGGCCAGCTCTTTCATCTTCGCTTCGAGTTGGGCCAGGTCGTCTTCGGTGAACGGTTTCTCCCGATTGAAATCGTAAAAGAAGCCCGTCTCGGTCGGCGGACCGATGCCCGGATGCGCGTCCGGAAAAAGTTCCAGCACCGCCGCCGCCAAAAGGTGCGCGGAAGAGTGCCGAAGAATGGTGATCCCTTCCGGCGAGGATGGGGTGATGAATTGGATGGGAGCATTCGCCGCGATCGGGGTGGAGAGGTCCACCAGGCGGCCGTCCACCTTGGCCGCCAGCGAGTCGGCGGCCAGCCGGGGCCCAATCGATTGGGCAACTTCCAGCGCCGTGACGCCCTGAGGAAATTCCTTCGTGGCTCCGTCGGGGAAGGTGATTTGAACGTTCGCCATTCCTAAGTTCCGCTTTCGTACTCTTGTAAAGGGACTATCAAAATAGCAGATGGCGGCGGCATAGGTCAAACGCAGTCAGAGGGAAAAATTGCGCTCTAGGGCGTCTTTTCAGGAGGGGCTTGCCAGTGTAGGATGGAATTTTGGATGGCAATAATCGAACTTCAGGCCTGGCTCGAAACACGGAGTCGATGATGAGGCGAATTGCATTCAGAATCCTTCTTGACAAGCGGGAGAAAAAACACTACATATAGTGCCACGGACGCGTATAGCCACCACGGGTGGCATCGAGCGAAACTTATAATTTCTTCGCTCAGGGGAGGAGAGAAAATATGGCTGCAAAAAAGAAAGCCAAGAAAAAGAGGTAGGACAGTAGTGACCCAAAGTTTCCTCTGTCTTGCAGGCCCGCTTCCCCAAGCGGGCCTTTTTTTTCCGGCGTGAGATTTTTATTCTTTTAAGCGTTGTTGCAGCTTTTCGTAAGCCTGCCGATACGCTTGATTCTCGGGTTTCAGCTGGCAGCCCTTGCGGTACTGCTCCAGCGCGAGTTTAAGGTGCCCCTTTTGCACCAAAGCGGCCCCCAGGTTCATGTGGGCCAAATCGTTGTTGGAATTGATGCGCAGTGCGTCCCGAAATTGGGCGATGGCAGCATCCACGTTGCCCTGTTTTCTGAGGGCCTCGCCGAGATTGTTATGGGCGTGGCTGTCGCGGGGATTCAGGCGCAGAGCTTCCCTGAACTCGGGGAGGGCGCCGTCCACGTCGCCCTGTCGATAGAGTGAAAGACCGAGGTCATCGTGTGCCACCCCGTTGTCGGGATTCAGGCTTAACGCCTTGCGAAACTCGGCCGCCGCCCCTTTACGATCGCCCTTCGTGCCCAGCCCGACGCCCAGGGCGACGTGAGCGCGGTCGAGGTCGGAATTCAACGCCAGCGCCTGATGAGCGGCGGCGATGGCATCGTCGGCTTTGTTCTCACGGTTTAAGACGATGGACAGCCCCACCCACAAATTGGCATTCTTCGGCTCAAGCTGCGTGGCGGCGCGATATTCCTGCTCCGCCTCCGGAAATTGCTGCTTTTTCCCGAACTGCAATCCCCTCATCAAATGCTGTTGCACTTCGGTTTGAGTCGCTGTGTCGGCCGCTTGGGTCTGGGCACTTTGATTGGCCGCGCTGCCCAGCGAAACTGGCGGAGGCTTGGCCGCCCGCAAGGCGTCCAGGAGGTCCGATTCGGCTCCCGCACCCTCAAGCGTTTTTAAATAATCATCGGTGGGTTTAAAGTCGATGCCACGTTCGCCCACCAGCATGGCCACGCGGCTGCTGGGAACGTCCCCGGAAAGCAATTCCAGGATCTGCTGCTGGGAGAGCGCCTTCTTGGTCTCGGTGCCGGCGGGTTTGGGCTGATAGGCAGCGCGCAGAGTTTGGAGAAACGCATCATTGGCCCCGGCTTTTTTCAGGCTGTTGAGAAAATCTTCGGTGGGCTCAAAATCGATGCCGCGCGCTTCAACCGCTTTGGCCCCCGCTTCGTCGCCCATCCGATTGTGAACCAGGGCGAGCACTTGATCCATGGTCAGCGGCTTTTCCTGCCCACTGGCCACAGCGCAAAGGCCGAGCGCCACCCCAATCGCCATCATGGAAACCAGGAATTTTTGTTTCATTTTCAACCTCAGACCAAAACCTTCCATTCCTTAATGGCCCGATGCTACACGCGCGCGCGCCAAAAGTCGAGCCATCCCAAGCATATCTTCGCTTCGAGCCCTGGCTGGGAGCGCGGGCGGCAACGGTTCGCGACTAATGCAACCAGCTGAATGCCTGCGTCTCTCCTGAACTTCGGTTGAAAATCATCGGTATAATCCGCCGGTCTGGATTATGCTCGATAACTACTGCGATGGTGTGCTAACGGCTTGTGCGCCCATTCTGCCGAGCCCGTAAGGAACTGGAGAGGAGAGATCGAGTGAAACGAAGGTCCTTCCTGCTGGCGGCTCCGATGGCGGCGTCGCTCGCATCGTTGGTGTGGGGTTCGGAATCTGAGCCTGCTCCTTACGGTGCGTTGCCGTCGTCGCGCCAACTACGCTGGCAAGAGCTCGAGACCTGCGGCTTTCTTCACTTCACGGTGAATTCTTTCACGGACAAAGAGTGGGGCGACGGTGACGAGGATCCAAAGATTTTCAATCCCACCGATTTCGATCCTGACTCCATCATTTCAGAACTGAAGCAGGCGGGGATGAAAGGCGCCATCCTCACCTGCAAGCACCACGATGGGTTCTGCCTGTGGCCGACGAAGACCACCGAGCATTGCATCCGGAACAGTGGATGGAGAGATGGCAGGGGCGACGTGGTGCGCGAAATCTCCGAGGCCGCACGGCGCCACGGCCTGAGGTTTGGCGTTTATCTCTCACCGTGGGACCGCAACAATGCGGCTTATGGCAAACCGGAATATATAGCCATCTATCGCGCGCAGTTGACGGAGCTGCTTACCCGGTATGGTCCTGTGTTTGAAGTATGGTTTGACGGCGCCAACGGCGGCAGCGGATATTACGGAGGCGCCCGCGAGAAGCGAATCATTGACCGCACCACGTATTATGACTGGCCCCAGACGTGGGCGCTGGTGCGTCGCTTGCAGCCCGACGCGGTAATGTTCAGCGACGTGGGCCCGGACGTGCGCTGGGTGGGAAACGAAAACGGTATCGCGGGCGAGACTTGTTGGGAGACCTACAATCCGGTTGGAGAACACGGCGGGCCCGCCGCCCCGGGTGATATTGACGCCAAGTTGTCCGTGGTCGGAACCCGCCATGGGAAGCTGTGGCTTCCGCCGGAGTGCGACGTGTCCATCCGGCCGGGATGGTTCTGGCACGAAAACGAAAACAACAAAGTAAAATCCGGCCGTGAACTTTGGGACCTTTATTTCAAATCAGTGGGACGCGGCGCCAATCTTTTGCTCAATGTTCCACCCGACCGGCGCGGCCGGTTAAACGAAGCCGACGTCGCATCGTTGCGCGAATTTGGCGAGCTGCGGCGTGCGACACTGGCGAAGAATCTGGCCGCCGAGGCCCGGCTGACCGCCTCAAACGTCCGGGGAAATAGTCGGAGGTTCGCAGCTCGAAACCTGCTGGATGGTGAATCTGCCACCTATTGGGCGACGGATGATTCGGTGACCACTCCGCAGTTGACCCTCGAATTCCGCCAGCCCATAACATTCAGCGTGATCCGAGTGCGCGAGTGCATTCGCCTGGGACAACGCATCGCGTCTTTTGAGATTGATGCCCGGCAGGGCGCGGCATGGCGCAGCGTCGCCGCGGCCACCAGCGTTGGGAATTGCCGGTTGATTCGCCTCAGCAAGCCGGTGACCACCAAAGAGCTTAGGCTGCGAATCACTCGTTCGCCGGTTTGTCCAGTGCTCTCGGACTTCGGTCTGTTTGCGTAGGGGGACGGCTTGCCGTCCCCTTTTGCGTGGGAGTGAAAAAAGGGTAGGGCAAGCCTTACCCCTGCGGACGGCTAAGTAAATTTCACCTGAACGTCTTCGCGGTCGGCCTCCGTGACCTGGAAAAGCGCGTGCGGTTGGAGTCCCATAAAGCCCGCCACAAAATTGGCGGGAATCTGTGCGATGCGGATGTTGTAATCGTTCACGTCCGTGTTGTAGGTGGTGCGCTGCCCGGCAATCTTGTTTTCAAGCTCGGTAATGCGGCCCTGGAGTTGCATGAAATTGGTATTGGCTTTCAGGTCGGGATAACTTTCGGCCACCGCAAACAACGTTTTAAGCGCCCCGGTCACCATATTGTCCGCCTGTGCTTTTTCGCCCGGAGTGGTGGCGCGCCCGTAGGCGTTGCGCGCCTCCACCACCGCTTGCAAGGTTTTCTGCTCGTACTGCATGTACCCCTTGCAAGTCTCGATGAGTTTGGGCAGCTCGTCGTGGCGCTGCTTCAGGATCACGTCAATGTTCGAGAACGACCGGTCAATGTCGTTCTTCAGCGTGACCAGATTGTTGTAGATCCCCACCAGGTACATGACAACCACAATCAGGACGATCACGATGATCGCAAGTATCGCTAGTAATCCCAGTCCGAGTAACATGGTGTCCTCCACTTAAAACAGTAGACAGTAAACTGTAGACAGTAGACAGGGAAAAAAGCGTCGGCGGCTTTACACCGCCCACTTAATATTTCAGGCTCCCTGCTTCCGCCCACATCCTTATGTTCCCTGTCTACCGTCTGCTGTCTACAGTCTACTTCCCTAAGTCATCTTCACTTCCACGTCCTGGCGATCTTCGTCCGTGACCTTGAACATGTCTTTGTGCTTCAGGCCCATCATGCCGGCCACGAAAACGTCCGGCAATTGCTGGATGCGGATGTTGTAAGTATTCACATCGTCGTTAAAAAACTCACGGCGGTCGGCGATTTTTTCCTCCAACTCCGAGATGCGGTTCTGGAGCTGCATGAAATTGTTATTGGCCTTCAAGTCCGGGTATTTTTCCGACACGGCGAACAATGACTTTAGAGCGCCGGTAATCAAATTATCGGCCTGCGCTTTCTGGGGAAGGGTGGTGGCGCTGGAGTAAGCGTTGCGCGCCTCCACCACTTTTTTGAAAGTCTCCTGCTCGTATTGCATGTAGCCCTTGCAGGTTTCGATAAGTTTGGGCAGTTCGTCATGCCGCTGCTTGAGCAAGACGTCAATGTTGGACCAGGCTTTATCAATGTCGTTGCGCAAACGCACCAGGCTGTTGTAAATAGTCAGCAGGTAGACAAAAACGCCCACCACCACCAGAAAAATTACCAGGCCGACCAGAATGACTATACCCATGCCCAGATTCCTCCCGGATGTCCTGAATCATCGAGATTCAAACTTAAAACAATTGATACTCGAAATGTCCACGCCTTGATAGCCCCGATGCTACACTCGCGCGGGCCAAAAGTCGAGCAAGGTTGCCAACTTTAATGGGCTAGAACAGCCAGCCGTACTTGGCCAGGAAAATCGCCAGGCAGGCGACGGCCAGCGCGGCGCCTCCGAAAACATAGCCCGCGGCGCGCCAGCGCAGTTTGCTCTCGATTCCTTTTTCGGTGCGAAACGAAATCAGGAAGGTCGGCTCGTTGGTCCCTTTCATCAGCATATTGCGATCGTGCTCGCCCTGCGCCTGGGGATTCTCCGCGCAGGTGGCCGTCACGTCGTAAGAATGATCGGGCACGATGCAGTACTCGGTAAAGCGGTAGCGTCCCGAAGCGGGCGAAATCATGCTGTCGAGCGCCGGTGGCGAGCCTTGCGCGGCGCTCATAAATTGATCGAATTGCTGTGCGTGTTCAGGATGGTGCTCGGCATCCATCACTTGGTGAGCGTGCTCCATAAATTCGGGGCTGCCGGGCGGGTATTTCATGGCTTCGAGCGCCGCCAGCCGCACCTTTTCTTTCTGCGGATCGCTTTGCGGCCCCATTTCCCGAAACCGGCGTTCCATCATGGGCATTTGGATGGCCATCATCTTCTTCATGAAGTCCGGGCTGAGGGCGGGCTGCTGAAATGCATCGGCCAGTTTCGCCCGCATCTCTTCCTTGTGGGGGTCGCTTAAGTGACCGACCGAGGCCAACCCCTTACCCACAAAAGAAAAAACCCGGGCGACCTGCACCTTGCTGACGTAGCGCCGCAGCTCATCTTCCGTGGCGCCGGCGGTCATCATCTTGCCCGTCTCGCACTGGCACGATTTTTCCAAATCGTATTCCGCGCCATGGGCGTCCACCAGAACTTTACCCGAGCCGTCATCCAGGTAAAACTTGGAGCCGTCGATATCCGTTTTGTAGGCCCGCCAGCTCGAACCCTTGCCGTGGTGTTCCCAACGCTCGATATCGACTTTATAGAAAAAGCAGGGCGTGTGGCTGATCGGGCTGGGAATGGGTTGCTCACCCGTAGCCTTGCCATGCACGTGTACCAGGCCCATGGGAATGCTGCGAATGGGAATTTCGGGCGTGTCTTCCAGAACGCGATACTCGCGGTAAATCTTAAAACCTTTGAAGAACATCCAGAGGCCGGCTATGAAGCCGACAGCGTCCCAGAATTCAAACGATCCAGGTTGGGTCGACATGGAGTAAAAGATACCCCCTGAGATTGAGTTGAGGCCGCGATCAGGACCAGGCAAAGTCGAGCAGCAGGGCGCCCAAACAAGCCACACTCAGTGCGCCCCCGCCAAAAACGTGCCACATGGCCCGCCTGCGCATGTTCTTTTCAATATTCTTTTCGGTCTGCCAGGAAATTAGGAACGTGGGCTCGTTCGAGCCTTTCATAATCATATTGCGGTCGTGCTCGTCTTTGGCTTCCGGGTTTTCAACGCAAGTCCCGGTGACGTCGTACCAGTGGTCCTGGAGAATGCAGTACTCGGCGAACCGGAAATCGCCCCGGCTTCCCCCGCTCCAATTCCGGTTCGAACCGCGGAATAAAGATGAGAGAGAAACCGAGGCCAGGGCGCCGGAAACGGACGAGGACCCGCGCCCGACCGATTGGGCATAACTGAAAAGCGCGGCATCATCCGCTCCCGGCCCCAGAGTCAGGGCGGGGTTTTTGGCCGTTGCGGAGATGGTCCGGGAACCAAGTCCGAAACCGCCTCCGGTTTTGCGCTTGCACGTTTGCAGCAAGTCGTATTCAGCGTTGTAAGGATCGATCTCCACTCTGCCCGTGGCGTCTTCCAGATAGAACCGCACTCCCTGCAGGTCGGTAGCGTACTTACACCACCCGCCATTGCCCTTGGAATCCACACGATACTGTTCGATGTCCACTTTGTAGAAAAAGCAGGGCGTCTGAGTAACCGGGCTGGTGACGAGTTGGTCGCCGAGCGCCTTGCCATGAACATGCGCGAGGCCCATGGGGATGCTGCGAATGGGAATCTCCGGAGTGTCTTCCAGGAGGCGGTATTCGCGGTAAATTTTGAAGCCGCGGAAGAATGAGAACAGGCCGAACCCGAACCCCAGCGACATGTAGAGTTCAAAATTTCCGTCGTCTGACATCATCATGGGATTTCTCGTTGCTCATGCTAATGGAGGAGGGGCGGAAAGTCCAGCCTCGCTGGGGCGAGCGGGGCGAGCCTCACTGGGCAAGGGCGGCCCGCAACCACCTATCCAACCAGGCCGCGCCGCAGTTATGATAGGGCGGACCGCGGCGCGGCTTGGCATCCCCTCGTGGTCCACAGAGCCGCATGGAATCTTTTCGAATTCTCGAGCATACGGCGGATGTCGGGTTTGAAGCCTTCGGCGAAACACGTGAAGAAGTGTTTGCCCATGCCGGGCAAGCGCTGCAAAGTCTGATCGTCGATCTCAATTCGATTGTGCCGCGCGAAGAAATAGAAATCCAGGTGACGGGCGCTGACGCAGGCAGTCTGCTGGTCAATTGGCTGAGCGAAATCCTTTACCGAATTGACGCCGAGGGCCGGTTATTTCACGATTTTCGCGTGACCTCAATCACTGACCGGTCGCTCAGCGCCGTCTCGCGCGGCGAGCCCTTTGACCGCGCCCGGCACCAGATGAATCTGCAGGTCAAGGCCATCACCTATCACCAACTCGCACTGGTCGAGACACCCAATGGCTGGCGCGCTCAAGTGTATGTGGATATTTAGGAAGAACGTCCGTGGTCCGGAGTCCGGCGTCCGACGCTTGTGGCATATTGCCCACGATCGCGCCGCCTCCCGTCTACTGTCTACTGTCTACAGTCTACTCATCGCCTTCTCCTTTCTGCATTCGGCCATACTGTTCTCTGCCATCCCGGGCCGCTATGAACTGAAAGAAATCAGACCCCACGTTTTCGTCTGGATCCCGGAGGACTTAATCTACCTGGTGGGCGACCCGAAGTTTGACCGCGCCGGCACGGCTGCGTTCATCATCACGCGCGAAGGCGTGCTGGTGGTGGACACCACCAACAACCCCTTTAACGCCCGGGAGCTGCTTTACGAAATCCGTGAGCGCACGGACTTACCGGTGAAATACGTGATCGATACGGACGCGCGCGGCGATCATATGTTGGGCAACGAAGTGTTTGTGGACCAGGGGGCTACCATCATTTCCACTTCGGTGGCCAGGATTCAAATGAGCCAGTATCAACAGGATCTGGCGCGCCGGATGATGGTTGACGAACGTTTGCAGGCGCGCATGCGCGGCATTCACATCACCCTGCCCAACCAGACGTTTGACGGTGCCCTGTCCCTGCAACT
Organism: Terriglobia bacterium; assembly: GCA_035946625.1. Lineage (GTDB taxonomy): Bacteria > Acidobacteriota > Terriglobia > UBA7540 > UBA7540 > DASYXZ01. Next base: position 174,067 of record DASYZE010000058.1, read on the forward strand.
GGGCGGAGAAGAATTCCGTCTGCTCGATTTGGGCAATGGCGCGTCGGCAGGAGACGCCGCCGTCTACATGCCCCGGGAGAAGGTGTTGTTTCTCGGCGACCTTTATGAAAACGGCGTCATCCCCCGCCGTGGCATGTCGGACGTGCCCGCCTGGTTAAAGATTTTAGGGCAAGTGGAGAGCATGGATGTGTTATCGTACGTGCCCGGAGGAGGCCCGCCAGGTGATAAAAACGATTTCGAGGAATTTCGCCAGTTTCTCGAATGGGTCGCGGGAATGCTTGACCCTTCCCATCTGCTCGAATCTCCGCCGTCTCCCGGCCGACTGGCCAGGATGACGGTAGCCCAATAAGGAGGCCATATGGAAATTTCACGCCGGGATTTATGCCTGCTTTTTCCCGCCCTTGTGGCTGCGCCGGCCTTGGCCGCCGAGGATGAATTTTTGCCCTCCAAAGCCTACCCGTTTGACGACCTGCCCGTCCACGCCAGCGGCGAAAACAAATCCCGCCCCATCATGGCCGGCATGACCCACACCGGCTTCCTGGTGGAGCTTCACGAAACCGATCTCGCTCCCGGCGGCGCGCCTCACCCTCCCCACCACCACGATCACGAGGAAACATTCCTGGTGCGCGAAGGAATGATTGAAGTCACCATCGAGGGCAAAGCCAATCGAGTCGGCCCCGGCTCCGCGGTCTACGTGGCTTCCAACCAGGTGCACGGCGTCCACAACCCCGGCCCCGGCCACGCGCAGTATTTTGTTTTCGCTTTGGGGACGGGAAAGGGATAAGCGTCGCGTTGCGATTTCAAAAGAGCTCGAACCGAGGCAAGCATCGAGCTGGGCCCCCCAATTCCTTCCAAGTGGGTGACCCTACAGGAGACGGGTGGTGCTGCTTCCGTCCCCCGGTTTGGCACGAATCGATCGCCTCCGGTGGGTTTGAGCCCCATGGGGCGGATTCCATGGCGGTCCGCGCCGAGAGCTGGCGCCGGGTCAAGGGGAAGTGCACCCTGGCAATTAAAACGAACGAAATTGCCACAACGGCTTCACCGCAAATCACTAAATCGGCACTCCCGGGAAGCACAGCCCAAAGCGCGCGGTGAGGCTCGGCACGCTGCCAGGATCCATCTCCAACCCATATCGTTCGCACAGCCTGCCGAGGGTCTGCGCGTCGGTCTTCGCCACGCCTCCCAGGTCGACCAGCTCGCGGAAGAACAGCTCGAAGCCGGCCGGGGAGATAATCTCGAGGATGCGCGCCGGGCGATCGCCGGCGTTCCAAAAAGTGTGCCACTGGTTTCGAGGCTTAAAGATGAGATCTCCCGGCTTGCCGACCCGCACTTCCCCGCCCAGCAGCGCACCCACTTCGCCCTCCAAGACAAAGCTGTACTCATCCTCGCGCGCGTGGCGGTGCAGCGGGGCCGCCAGCGCACGAGCCGACATCGGGTGCTCCACCAGCGAGAACCCCCCGCCTGACTCCGCCCCGTCGATCATGAACCGCACCCCGATACTTCCCAGGAATCCGGCCCTCCCATCTTTTGGTCCCAGCACCTTCACTGCTACGGCTTCCATTGTTGCCTACTTTCAGGCTACACTAGTGACCTGCGAAATATACCCGAACGATCTTCGCGTGTCAATATTAAAAAGACAGGTGTGACCGATGAAAAAAAGGCTCTATCGAATGACCAAGCGGGCGGAATTGGAGAAACAGACGCGGCAGCGCATTACCGAGAGCGCGGTCAAGCTCCACGGAACCGTGGGCCCTTCGCGGACTTCGATCTGGGCGATTGCCGAACATGCGGGCGTGCGCCGATCGACCGTCTACCGCCACTTCCCCGACGAGGCGGCTTTGTTTGCGGCCTGCACCTCGCACTGGATGGCGGCAAACCCTTTACCCGATCTCGGCCGCTGGGCGGCCGTCGGCGATGCGGACGAGCGCCTTCGATTGGCGTTGACGGAACTTTACGCCTTCTACCGGCGCACTGAGCGGATGATGATCAACATCCTGCGCGATGAAGAGATTATGCCCATGGTCAGGAAAAAGCTGGGCGGTTATCGCCGGTATCTGGTCGCTGCACGCGAGACGCTGAGGCGAGGCCGAAGATTGAGGCTGCGCGCCCGCCGACGCGTCCCCGCTGCTCTTGGCCACGCCCTTGCCTTCCCGGTGTGGCACTCTCTGACCCACGAACAAGGGCTCGATGACGCTGAGTGCGCTGACCTGATGCGTCTTCTGGTTGCTGAAGCCAGCAGGTGAGTCGAGCCTACGGAGCATGCAAAATGGGCGGTCCGCGCACTGGTCAGCAATCAACGAACCTGATGCAGGCAAGCCCAAAGCGCCTTGTCCGTCCTCGTCCCTCCCTCCCGCTTGCGTTGACCTAACTCTCCAGCGCCTTGCGGCAATAGTCGTAGCACTTCTTGACTTCGGCGACCGTGTCCAGGCCCTTGATGGTCTCGCCGTATTCGTACTCGATGTTGGCGGGAATCTTCCAGTGCTTGTCGCGCAGCAAGTGCAGCACCTCCACGATGGGGGTCTCCCCCTGGCCGAAGGGCAGGTTGGCCCCGTGATTCTTTTTTCGGTCCTTGATGTGCAACGTGACGATATGCTCGTGCTGTTCGCGGAGATAGGCCACAGCATCGCCGCCCGCGGCGGTGAAGTGGCCGATGTCCAGGTTGATGCCGATATATTTTGACGCGCCTTTCATGGCGCGGGCAAAAGTGTCGGGGGTGGAAAACTCGTCCGGGTCTTTGGTGTTGTCGTGCCCGTGGAAGCCCACCATGATCTTATATTTCTGCGCGTACTGGTCCACGCGCGGGGCTACGCTCACTTGCGATGAGGCGGTGATGTACTTAACGCCCAGCGCCCGCGCCATCTGGAAGCCACGGTCGATTTCTTCGTCAGTCATGCGCTTGTTGAAGCTGTAGTTGTAGGCGTAGAGCAGAATCCCCGCGTTGTCGAACTGGGTTCGGATTTCATGCCAGTGGCTGAGCGGCGTTTCCAGGCGCCATTTCTTTAGCGCCTCGCCATATACACCCTTGGGATCGGTGTGCCCGGTAAAGAGCTCGCATTCGCCCAGACCCACTTCCTGAAACGCCGCAATGCATTCGTCCAGCCCGCGGTCACGAAACGAATAACTTTGCGCGCCAATCTGCACGCCGCGCACCACCGAATTTATCTTCTTGGCCCCCTGCGCCAGCTTGCTAGCGGCGAGCCACGCGGCGCCTCCCCCAACCATCAGCTTCCCCGCCTCACGCCGTGAAATTAAAGACATAAATCCTCCTTGGCGACCCTTCATAAGGGCTTTGTGGAATTGCGCGGCAAGTATAGACCTCCTATGGGCTTGCTTCAAGTTTAAGCGCATTTTTGTGGGCGCTTAGACGAGGTCCTGTTACATAATTGCCCGAGCGCATAAGTTGAAAGGCAACAGCATTTCGTTCTAAGTTTTGCGGGAAGAGTCCATGATGCGAAAAATCATCGCTTACATTGCAATAAGTGCAGACGGCTTCATCGCGCGCCCGGATGGCGACGTCGCGTGGCTGGACCGGCCAACGACAGCCGGGGACTACGGGATGGGCGACTTCTACAAGTCGATTGACACCGTTGTGATGGGCCGGAAAACATATGACATCGCGCTGAAGTTCGGGCAGAAGTCTTATCCCGGAAAGAAAAACTATATCTTCTCCCGAAATCATCCCGCGGGCCGCACGCTGGATGTTGAATTTGTGAGGGATGGCGCGGACGAATTTGCTCGGCGGCTCCGAAGCGTCAGGGGGAAAAACATCTGGCTGGTGGGAGGAGCTGAACTCATCGCAGAGTTTCTCGACGCGGAGCAAATTGACGAGTTCATCATGCACGTCATTCCCACGTTGATCGGCGAAGGCATTCCGCTGGTTCACCCCCGGCGCCGCTCAGTCCCGCTGGCGCTCGTCGCATGCAAAGCGTACCCTGATGGGGTCGTCGAGCTGCACTACGCGTGTGCGCGCCGAGCGCCTGCGCCGTATGCACGCATGAAAGGGGTGCGTCAGGGCCGCCGGCGCTGAACTTTACGTCCATGGAACTTCACCAACTCGAAAAAATCGATGATTACCGCTGGCGGGTGCCGCGCGGAACGAAAGACGGCATGTTGACCGACGCGGTGATTTACGCCGACGAGCGCCTGCTGCGCGACATCCTGCGCGACCAGTCCCTGGAGCAGGCCATCAACGTGGCCATGCTGCCCGGCATTGTGGGCTCGTCGTTGGCGATGCCGGACATTCACCAAGGGTACGGATTTCCCATCGGCGGCGTGGCCGCCACGCTGCCTGACGAAGGGGGAGTGGTCTCGCCCGGCGGAGTGGGTTTCGACATCAATTGCGGCGTGCGATTGCTGCACAGCACGCTGACGCGTGAGCAAGCCGCTCCCAAAATGCGCGACTTGGTGAATCAACTTTTTCGCGACGTGCCTTCCGGCGCCGGTCGCGGCGGGCAGATCCGCGCCAGCTATCAGGACCTGAACCATGTCCTCGAAAGCGGGGTGGGCTGGATGGTGGAGCACGGTTACGGCCAACCAGCGGACATTGCGGTGTGCGAGGAGAGCGGCGCCATGGACGGCGCCGACGCAGGCGCGGTGAGCGACCGCGCCAAAACCCGTGGCCTTCCGCAAATCGGAACGCTCGGCTCCGGCAATCATTTCCTGGAAGTTCAGTACGTGGAAAAAATATTCGAGCCGGAAGTCGCGCGCGTGTTGGGCATTTACGAAAACGAAATTGTGGTGCTCATCCACTCCGGCTCGCGCGGCCTCGGCCACCAAGTGTGTACGGACTACCTGCGCGATATGGACGAAGGCATGCGCCGCTATGGCATCAACCTGCCCGACCGCCAACTGGCGTGCGTGCCCGTGCATTCCAAGGAAGGCCAGGCCTATCTCGGAGCGATGCGGGCCGCGGCCAATTTTGCCTGGGCCAATCGCCAGGGCATCACGCATTTCACCCGTCAGGCTTTCAAGCGCATCTTTGGAGAGAAGGAAGACCTGCGTGTGATCTACGACGTTTGCCACAACATCGCCAAGCTGGAGCGCCACCAAGTAGGCGGACGCGACCGCAAAGTGATGGTCCATCGCAAGGGCGCCACCCGCGCTTTCCCCGCGGGGCGCCCCGAAGTTCCCGAGGTGTACAAATCCTGCGGCCAGCCCGTGCTGATTCCCGGATCGATGGGCACGGCCTCTTACGTTCTGGTGGGAGCGCAGGGCGCCATGGACCAAACCTTCGGTACCACCTGCCATGGCGCCGGCCGGGTGATGAGCCGCACCGCCGCGCGCAAATCCGCGTTTGCGGAAAACGCCAAACAGCGGCTGGAAGACCAGGGCATCATCGTGCGCTCGGAATCGCGCGACGGCATTACCGAGGAAATTCCCGAAGCCTATAAGGATGTAGACGCGGTGATCAACGTCGTCCACAACGCCGGCCTGGCAAAACGCGTGGCGCGCTTGAAGCCGATGGGGGTCATCAAGGGGTGAGAGCAACGGATGGATTTGCTTGTCTGAATACACAAAACGCTACACAATCGATTGTGGAACGATATGAGGTATAAGAACCAATGAAGATCATCCAGGTGCCCATGGACGACAAGCTGCTCCGGGAGATGAACCGAAAAGCAAAGGCCTCTCGCTCTTCGCGCGCCGCCTTGATCCGGAAGGCTTGCGAGGATTTTATCCGGAAGCTTGAAGAAGTAGAGTTGGACCGGCAATACGTCGGTGGCTATCATAAAAAGCCGGAAGATCCCGCTTGGGGAAGAATAGGCTCCCGGTTGGCGGCTGAGGTTTGGCCGCGCGAGGATTGGGAGGGGTGGGATGAAAAGGGGTGAGGTCTGGTGGGCGAACGTCAATAAACCCGTCGGGAGGCGACCGGTTGTCTTGCTGAGCCGCGACGCCGCTTATGCTGTTCGCGAATCGGTCACAGTTGCGCCCGTCACTCGAACAATCCACGATGTCCCGGTAGAGGTTCGGTTGGGTCGGTCCGACGGCCTGCCCACGGAGTGTGTGGCGAACCTGGACAGCATCTTAACCGTTTCCAAGACAGATTTAGATCGCGTCCTGACGACTCTTCTTCCCGCAAAAATGCCCCCTGTTGATCAAGCCATCAAGTTCGCGCTTAATCTCCATTAGGCCCAAAACAGGAACCCGGATGGGTTCAATTTGACATCCGCGGAATGGCTATTCTCCTTCTTTTTCCTCCCCCATTTGTTCGATGAGGTAATTCTCCAGCCCCAGGTCCTTGATCAGGCTGAGTTGCGTTTCCAGGAAGTCCACGTGCCCTTCCTCGTCCTGGAGGATCACCTTCAGCAGGTCGGCGGTGGCGTTGTCTCCAGCTTTGATGCAGGCGGCGATGGCGTGGTTATAGTCCTCCACGGCGCCCACTTCCAGATCCAAATCGTTCTGCAATTGCTGCTTCACGTCTTTCCCAATGTTCAGTTTGGGAATGTCGGCCACGTTGGGCGCACCTTCGAGAAACAGTATGCGCTCGGTGAGAATTTCGGCGTGCTTCATTTCGCCGATGGATTGCTTCTTGATGAAGTCGCTCAGGCGGGTGTAGCCCCAGTTCTCACACATTTCGGCGTGAATAAAATACTGGAGGATGGCGCCCAATTCCTCTTTCAATGCTTTGGACAGTGCCACAATCACTTCGGGTTTGCCTTTCATATTTATTATTCTCCTCGATTCTTAAAGCCTAACTCATTTTAAATGAGACTTCCAGAAAACAAACCGCGCATGCGGGGCGCGCCGGTATGGGCCTGGGCTCAGTTGCCCGCACGCATGTCCGCGCTCTCATGTTTTTCACGCACGTGGGCGATGAGGCTACGGACACTGTTGGCCAACAAGACCACTTCACCCTCCCCCTTCAGGTCAAATTCGATCTCATAATTGCCCGCCGTGGCATGATCCACGGCTTCTTTGAGGTCCATCAAAGGTTTCACCACCTGGCGCGGCAGAATAAAACTGGCCAGGACGCTCAGGATGAACGTAATGGCAGAAACAATGATGAGCACCCATTCGGCCCGCCGCATCAGCAGGCGCGCTTCCTGATGGTCGCGCACCACCCGGTTCCAGTTGCGAGCTTCGAGGTCGCTCGCGAGTTTGCGCACCTGGGTGCTCGTAGATTGCAGGTCCGCAGTGGCGTGACGCAGGGCGGGGTCCTCGGCTTCCAGCGTGCCCGCAATCTGTAGGTCGAATGAGCCCACTTGCTCACGAAGGTCGTCGATCAGGCGGCTGCGGCTCTCACGCCGGTCATGCTTGAGAAGGTCGTCGAGATTTCTTTCATAGGCCAGAACCACGTTTTGGATTCGGCTCATGGGCGCATGGCCGGGCTGGCCCATGCGCGCCACCGCCTCTTCCAACCGCGCGCGGTGGATCTTCACCTGGTCGTCCATCTTCTGAAAGGTGGGCCGATCTGCAGGTTGGAGGTCGCGCATCGTTCCGATCAGTTGTTCCAGGTCCGCCAGGGCCTGTCGATTTGACTGGAGTTTACCGGGATCGTGCGACAGGAAGTAGTCCTGCTCGTCGCGTTGGGCGTCCAACATTTTGTTGGCGACCGATTCCGCCATGGTGGCCACCGGGGCATCCACGTTCACAATGCGGTCCACAATCCACCCCATGGTAAACAGGTAATAAATCGCCAAAAAAATAACGGGAACCAGAATGAGGCGGACTACCCCTAGGCTATAGGCAACGCGCCGCCGCAGAGAAACGCCGCGGGCGAACACCTTGAAAGGTTTTCGGACTCGCCATGCCATTGGTCAGACCCTCCTTGAGGAACCCGTGAAGTCGTCCTCTCACCAAGATCGGGCCCTGCCGGGTCAATTGGTATTCGTGGGTGAATAATACCGCAAAATGTCGAATGGAGGGATGATTTCCGCAACCTCCAGTTGTAACATCTATTATATGTCAACTCAGCTTCGGCCCTCGAATTCAAGCACAGTTGGACGCCGCGGAGGGAACTATTTCCGGCCGGGCAACGTAGATACGATCAGAAGGAAGCCAAACTACCACGGGAGGTCCCATTATGTTTTGCCCCAAATGCGGAAGAGAACACACGGAGAAGGTGAACTTTTGCTGCCAGTGCGGAACCCGGTTGTCCGGCCCCCCGACGCCTCCGAAAAGGCTCACCCGGTCCATAGACGATAAGAAGATCGCCGGAGTGTGCGGCGGCCTGGCGGAATACTTGGATTTGGACCCAACCCTGGTGCGCATAGTCTGGGTGATGCTGGCCCTCTTCGTCGGCTGGGGTGTGCTGGGTTATTTGATCGCATGGATGGTCTTGCCGGAGCAGCCGCAGCCCCTGGCGTCCACCACCCTGGCGTCTTCGGCGTCTCCGCAAGCTTCCCCCAGCCGTTAGGGTGGCGCAGGCTAAATGGTCGTCAGGATCAAGTGGGGGTATGCCCGTTTCTGCCGCCAATGCAAGCCCCCACAGGTGCTTTTTTCCGTACGGAGAATTGCGTCTTTTTCGAATTTCGAAGTCGTCATAAATCCATTTTGAATCCGCCGAGACCACTCCGCAATTTAGAGACCACGGAAAATTTAGGCGCGACAAAGTCCAAATTCTAGTGTATAACTACTTTCCCGAAAAAGACTTTTGGAATGTCGGATTTCATTTTCTCGACCAACAAAGATCTTGAGAGAGAATTATCAAAAATCCAATTTCTGGAGGACAAATGAAGAAAACTTTGATTGCCGCCCTCGCTGCCGCCATCATGGTGGCAGCAGCCATCGTGATTCCGACCAGGATTACAGCAAAAGCCCCTGCTAATCCCCCGGCCCCATCAGCCGCCCTTCCGGCCCAGGGAGGTAGAAATGAAGGACGCCACCCTCATATGACCGCGGCCATCCAGTATCTCGAACAGGCCAAGGCCCAACTGAAACAAGCCCATCCCGCTTTTGCCGGTCATCGTCTCAGAGCGCTGCAGTCTACGAACGCAGCCCTGAAGGAATGCCACGAGGGGCTCGAGGCCAAGAGGAAGAAATAACGAGTTTGTTTAACGCCGCGCTACTCTAGCGCGTCCGGATCATCGGCGGGGGAGTTGTGTCAACTCTCTACTCGCTACTGGTCCGCTTGCTGCTTCAAGTCAATTTTTCCTCGTGAGTCGCTTTGCCCACTCTTATCGCGGGGTGGGCTTGACAGTTACTGGGTTTGAAACCCGCAAAGCCGGCTTTGTCAAATCTTTCTTTCACGAACGCGTCGGTGTAAACAGTGCCAGAGCCGAGTCCGGCACGCCGACGATCATGGCCGGAGGAAACCGTTTCATGAGGATCCCTCAGCCGCGCAGTTTTCCATCGCCTGCAATTGGACACGAGCATAGCGGCGGAATTCCGAGGCGGCTACGCGCCGTTCAGCAAGCGTCGGAGGGTGCCGGCCTGCCGGGGGTTATTGCGCAGGAGCAGTCGTCGGAGGCGTGCAAACTCGTCCCGGTCGATTTTCTGAATGGTGCCCCGCCCGCGCTGGGGGGTGAAAGCCAAAATGTGTTCGAGGTCCGGTTTGCGCCGCAGCGGATTTTCCAGGCGCACCGCCCTGCGCGGCGGGCAAAAGTCAATCAGAGAACCCATGCCAATGTCGCGGCCGTCGGAGGCAGCCAGCGCCACGCCCAATAATCGCTTGCGGTCCGTCTCATAGCAGAGAAACAGATCGCCACGCTTAACTTCCTCGCGCAGGTAGCGAAGGCTGGAGGCGCTATGGATCCATCCCTCGTTCGCCATCTCCACCGGACCGCGCGCTTTGGACCGGAAATACTGGTCGAATTCCCAACCGCGCTTGGTATTGATCTTAAAAACCCAAACCTTCATGGAGTGCAACCGTCAGTTGTCCGTTGTTCTTTGCCCGTGGACCGCGAACCGTGGCGCGCTGATTCAATTGATTGGCCCCGTCCATTATTCCCAGCGACGGACCACTGACTTTGGACAACCGATGTCTTGAGTGCCCATCACTCAATTTCCACAATTCTCGCCGCGCGCACCGCGGGGATGGCGCGAATTTCAGCCAGCACTTTCTCTGGAACCGGATTGTCCACATTCACCAGGCCCAGCGCTTCTTTGTCCTCCTGATGGCGTCCGAGGGCAAAGTTAGCAATGTTGACGCTGTGGTTGCCGAGGATTGTGCCCACGCGCCCAATCACGCCCGGAACGTCCTGGTTGCGAATGTAAAGGATGAGTCCACGAAGCGGTGCCTCAATATCAATATCATTGATGCCGAGAATGCGCGGCGTACCCCCCATCCCCACCATGCCGAGCACGGTGGCCGATCCCGTTTCCGTTCGCAATGCGATGCCCAGGGAATTAAGGAAAGCCGCCCGTCGCGCGGAACGCAACTCAATCACTTCCAAGCCGCGCGCCTGCGCCAGCGCCCCCGCGTTGATCAAGTTCGCTTGCTCGGAGAGCACCTGGTTCAGGATGCCCTTCAGCACCGCGTTTTTCACCAGGTGGGTATTCAGGTCTGCCAGGCCGCCATCATAACTGATTCGAACTTCTTCCGTGCGCTCGCCCGCAATTTGAGTGGCAAAAGCGCCCAGTTTTTCGCCCAAGGCAATGTAAGGTTCGAGCTTCTTGAATTCCTCGGGAGAGATGGAAGGCATATTAACGGCATTTCGCGCCACGCCCAGAAGGAGATAATCTCGCACCTGTTCGGCGATGCGGACACCCACAATTTCCTGCGCCTCTTCGGTGGATCCGGCAATGTGCGGGGTGGCGATGACATTGGCATGCGAGGCAATGCCGGGGTGCGCGGGCGGTTCAACTTCAAAAACATCGAGCCCGGCGCCGGCCACTTGCCCACTCTCCAAAGCGGCGAGGAGGTCCTTCTCATTAATCAACTCTCCGCGGGCACAGTTGATGATGCGGATGCCCGGCTTGGCGCCCCCCAACGTCTTCGCATTGATCAGGTGCGCCGTCTCCGCCGTCAAGGAAGAATGGAGGCTGAGGAAATCGCTGGCCCTCAGCAGTTCATCGAGAGTAAGCAATTTCACGTTCTGTTCGCGGGCCACCATCGAAGAAACATAAGGGTCAAAGGCCACCACGTGCATTTCAAAAGCCTCCGCCAGGCGCGCCACTTCCATCCCGATTTTGCCCAGGCCGATGAGCCCCAGCGTTTTGCCGCGCACTTCATTGCCTTGCAACTTCTTCTTCTCCCACTTGCCCTGTTTCAACAGGCCGTCGGCTTGCGGAACGCGCCGCGCCAGCCCAAGGATGAGCGCCATGGTGTGCTCGGCGACGCTGGTGGCATTGCCACCCGGGGTGTTCATCACCACAATGCCGCGCTGGGTGGCGGCATCCAGGTCCACGTTGTCCACGCCCACGCCGGCGCGCCCCACGGCACGCAGTTTGGGCGCTCCGGCAATCAGTTCGGCCGTCACCTTGGTGGCCGAGCGCACAATCAGTGCCTCCGCGTCCTTTATTTGCTCAATGACCGAACCTTTGGTCTTGATGAGATCCACCACTTCGAAAGTCTTCTCATTCCTGAGAACTTCGAGGGCGGATTTGGAGATGCTGTCAGCAATAAGTATTTTCATGGTGTCGAATTAGGGACGGCGATCAACAAGTCAAAAACGCGATTTGGGCGTTGGTCCGTTCCAGCGGAAAATGGCACGCCCCATCAACCTCGCACCCGCTCAAACTCTTGCATGAAAGAAACCAGAGCCTGAACGCCCTCGCGCGGCATGCCGTTGTAAATGGAAGCGCGTACCCCTCCCACCTCGCGATAACCTTTCAAAGCATGAAGGCCCTCTTTTTCTGCTTCTTTGAGGAACGCCTCGAGCCGCTCGGGTGTGGGGAGATCAAACGTGACGTTCATCGTCGAGCGATGCTCCTTGTCCACCAGAGGCTTGTAATAGGTTGAGCGGTCGAGAAGATCGTACAGAAGCTGGGCTTTCTGATTATTGCGCCGCTCCATCTCACCAACTCCTCCCAGATCCCTGATCCAGCGCATCACCTCGCGGGCAAAATAGATATTGAACGTGCTCGGCGTGTTCACCAGCGATTGCCCTTTGTCCACCACCGCGTAATTGAGCAAAGGCGGGGTCGTGGGCAGGGCATGACCCAAGAGGTCCTTCCGGACCACGACGATGGCGGTTCCGGGTGGTCCCAGATTTTTCTGTAAGCCGGCATAAACCAACCCAAACCGCGAGTAATCGACCACGCGCGACAATATTTCCGACGTTGCATCGCCCACCAGGGGCACGTCTCCGGCGTCAGGGAAATTGTTCCATCGAGTTCCGTATGCCGTGTTGTTGGTCGTAATGTGAAGGTAGGACGTTTCTTCAGTGAGGTGTTCCACGTCTACGTCAGGAATCCGAACGAATTTAACGTTCCGGCTGCTGGCAATGGTTTCAATAGCGCCGTACGGGGCGGCATCCTTGATGGCGGAGCCCGAAAAAACACCGGTTTCCACATAGGCCGCCTTGCGCGCAGGCTTCCGCGCGATCAAATTCATGGGAACGGCCGCAAACTGCATCCGGCCCCCGCCATGCACAAAGAGGACGGAATAATTTTCCGGCAACGAAGTCAACTCCCGGAAAAGAGAGGTCGCCTCCTCCACCACTTTCACAAAGTCCTTGCTGCGATGGCTGATCTCAATAATGGATGCGCCCAGTCCGCCATAATTCAGGAATTCACTCTGAACGCGGGTCATAACCTCGTAGGGGAGCATGGCGGGACCCGGGCTGAAATTGAACACGCGGTCACCTGACCGCCCGGATGGCTTCACCTTCATATTCTCTTCCTTGACCATTCCAGACATGATGGCATTTCCTTGTAAATCAGGATTTCTGAAACCTTTATTATGTGGACTGACGCAGGGCCGACAGGCAGTCCTAACATTTGAAGTCGAAGTAAATTAGTTTATGGGGTGAGGGGGTGGATTGTCAAACCGGAGCGCGAAACTTACCATGCGCTACCGGTTATTTTCGGCAGGGCCGGCTTGTCCAAATGCAACCATGCTTGCAAATAGTAGCACTATATGCAATTATGTTTGCATATGGTACAGAGGCATTTTTGGCGAGAATTGATAGAGAGGGCATGGCGGGGGCGTTCGGTGGTCTGGCTGGCGGGGGTGCGCCGGGCGGGAAAAACTTTCCTTTCCAAGTCCCTTGACAGCGTCGAATACTTCGATTGTGAGCTTCCACGAGTCCGACGAATAATGGAGGACCCGCAGGGGTTCCTTGAAAGTCGGGAAGAGAGGCGCATTGTGCTGGACGAAGTCCACCGCTTGCCCAATCCTTCCGAACTCCTCAAAATTGCGGCGGATCATTACCCCAAAATGCACGTTCTGGCTACGGGCTCTTCGGCGCTATCCGCCTCATCAAAGTTCAGAGACACGTTGGTGGGGCGGATGCGGACCGTTTGGTTGACGCCCATGATCCAGATGGATATGGCTGATGCACACCGGCTGCACGAACTTCCGCGCCGCTTTTTGCGAGGCGGTCTGCCCGGTTTTTTTCTCGCCCCCAAGCTCTCGGAGAATGACTTCCAGGAGTGGATGGACGCTTATTGGTCCAAAGACATCCAGGAATTATTCCGGCTGGAAAAACGCAACTCGTTTCAGAAGTTTATAGAGTTGGTGATGGCTCAAAGTGGCGGCATTTTTGAAGCAACCAAGTTCGCCCGCTCCTCCGGGGTAAGCCACACCACGATTGCCAATTACCTTGACGTCCTTGAGGCTACGTTTGTCGCTCAAGTGGTCCGGCCCTTCAGCACGCACCGGGCAACGGAAATCGTTGCGGCACCAAAAGTCTATGGCTTCGACACAGGCTTCGTCTGCTGTTATCGCGGGTGGCAGGAACTGCGGCGCGAGGACATGGGAATCCTTTGGGAACACTTTGTCCTCAATGAAATCAGGGCTCAAATGCAGACGCATCGAGTGTTTTATTGGAGGGACAAGCGCGGGCATGAGGTGGACTTTGTGCTGGCTGCGCACCGCACCAAGCCATTGGCGATTGAGTGCAAGTGGTCGGCTGACGGTTTCGACCCTAAGAACATTAAGGTCTTCCGAACGCATTACCCCGAGGGCAGCAATGTGGTTGTTGCACAGGATGTTTCACAAATGTATTTCCGCAACTATGGCAACGTCAGAATCCGATTCCAGAGCTTGGCTGGTTTCGTAAAGGGGATGGCGCGAGATAGAAGGCTGAGCGGCGAGGCCTGACTCTTTCGGCGTTCCGCCCTGGGATCCCAACCCCCCCGCGTCCTTCTTCGCGGCCGAGCTCATAGCCCGATCACCACGGGCGCACCAATTTTAAACATGCGCCAGATTTCTTCGATTTCTTCGTCGGTCATGGCGATGCAGCCGTCGGTCCAAACCGTTTTCCGGAGCAGAGCCCCAAGGCAGGCAAATTCTTTGGGCAGGCCGTGGATCATAATCGCGCCGCCGGGACTCACACCGCGCTTGCGCGCCCTCTTCAGGTCAGCCTCACTGGGGTAGGAAACATGAAGAGCTAAATGAAACTGGCTGCGGGCATTTTTGGAATCAATGGTGTAAGACCGCTCGGGAGTTTTGTGATCACCTTCCCTTTGATTCCCTCCACAGGCTCTCCTCCCAGGGCGACTAGATAAGTCTTTGCCACCACGCCGCCGCTGAAAAGAGTCACGGTACGTTTTGATTTCTCGACGAGAATGCGGTCCACGTTTACTGGTTCGGATTGATCCTGGGGGGCTCGAATATTCGGCGCGCCCGCATACAGAATCGCGATCAGGCTGAGACCCGCGAGTTAAAATCGTTCAGGGTCATGCAGGGCCCCAACTTATCAAAAGTCTTCGCCACAACGTACGAAGAAATGGAAGTATACTGTGCCCCTCAACATGGCGCATGGAATCATGCGCGCGGAGGGACGCGCCGTGGAAGAGAGACGACAATACGCCCGGCACGCTTGCAGCCTCAACGTTCGCTACCGACTCGACGAGGAAGGAGCAAGCACCGTGGACACCGTGGGCTTGAATATCAGCGAGCGGGGGATGTTCCTGCGGCCTTCGGGCGGTTTGCGGGAGGGCCAGCGAGTCAGGATGCAGTTTACCTTGCCCGACAAGGCTGAAATCCGCAACGCGCGGGCCGTGGTGATCCGCCAGGAGCCTCAGGACTGAGTGGCGGTGATGTTTATTTCAGTCCATCCCAACGTTCAAGAATGTTTCGAGTGACGCTTCCCCACCAACTCTAGCAGGATGATGAAAAAGCCTGCCCATATGTCATTCTGAGGAGCGGAAGGCGACGAAGAATCTCGGAAGTGCTCGATTCCAAAAAGCAGAGATTCTTCGCTTCGCTCAGAATGACAGCGTATAAGTCTTTTTCATCAATCTGCTAATGTGCCACTTTTTGCGCAGCGCTGACTTCCGCAGATGCCGCCACGCCATTTTCCGCCGTGCCGGGGGCCGTTCCGCACACTTGGGCGTGCGCCACGGCGATGGCCGCCATGTTGACGATTTCATCTTCGCTGGCGCCGCGCTGCAAAACGTGGACCGGCTTGCTCAAGCCTACCAGGATTGGTCCCAGCGCTTCCGCGCCGCCAATACGCAACATCAGCTTGTAGGCGATGTTGGCCGCTCCCAGGTCAGGGAACACCAGCACATTGGCGCCATTTTTCAAGGTGGAGAAGGGATACTCTTCCTGGATAATTTCGGGGACCACCGCCGTGTCCGCCATCATTTCACCATCCACCATGATTCCCGGTTGCCTCTGTTTCACCAACTCGGTGGCGTGGCGCATCTTTTCGGACAAGGGGTGCTTGGTGCTGCCAAAATTTGAGAAGGAGAGCATGGCCACGCGCGGCTCAAAATTAAAATCGCGCGCCACTTCGGCAGCGAGCAGAGCGATCTCCGCCAGGTCCCCGGCCGAGGGCTCGATATTCACCGTGGTGTCGGAAAAGAAATAAACCTGCTGCTTGGTCACCATCACGTAAACGCCGGAGACGCGATTCACATTTTCCCGCATCTGGATAATTTCAAGCGCAGGGCGTATGGTTTCGGCGTAATGCTGGGAGACGCCGGCCAGGAAGCCATCGGCGTCGCCCATGCGCACCATCATCGAGCCAAAATAATTCGGGTTCAGCATGCGCTCCCGCGCTTCGGTGCGCGTAATTCCCCGGCGCTGGCGCAACTGATAAAATTCTTCCACGTAGACTTCCAGATTCGGCGAGCGCTCTGGCTCCACCATCCGGACATCAAAGGAGGGCAATCCCAGCTCATCGAGCTTGCTCTGGATGACTGCCGGGCGGCCAATCAAAATGGGCTGGGCGATTTTTTCCTCCACCAGGTGGTAACAGGCGCGGATAATTTTTTCGTGCTCGCCCTCCGAGAACACGATGCGGCGTGGGGAAGACTTGGCGCGGTGCCGCACGCCTTGCATCACTTCGTGCGTCCGTCCCAGCCGCCGCGAGAGCAGTTCGCGGTATTCCAACAGATCGAGTTTGAGTTGCGCCACCCCGCTCCGCATGGCCGCTTCCGCCACCGCCGCCGCTTCCCAGATCAGCACGCGCCGGTCAAACGGCTTGGGGATCACGTAGTCCGGTCCAAACTGGAGGCGATTCACGCCGTAAGCGCGCAAGACGGAATCCGGAACGTCTTCTTTGGCCAGCTCCGCCAGCGCGCGCGTGGCGGCGATTTCCATTTCGTGATTGATGGTGCGCGCCCGCACATCCAGCGCGCCGCGAAAGATGAACGGAAAGCCCAGCACGTTGTTTACCTGGTTCGGATAATCGGACCGTCCGGTGGCGATAATCACATCCGGGCGCGCCGATTTGGCATCCGCGTAACTGATTTCGGGAACGGGATTCGCCAGAGCGAAGATGATGGGCCGTTCTGCCATGCTCCGAATCATTTCCGGCGTGAGGCAGCCGGCCACCGACAGCCCCACAAAAACGTCGGCGCCCTTTAGGGCCTCCGCCAGAGTTCGCGCTTGCGTAGGGGCCGCCAGCCGGGCCTTGTAGGGGTTCATGCCTTCGCTTCGGCCTTCGAATACCACGCCCTTGGTGTCGCAGAGGATCACGTTTTCACGCCGCACGCCCATGCGGATGTAATGCTCGGCGCAGGCAATCCCCGCCGCCCCCGCGCCATTCACCACCACCCGCAACTGGCCGAGATCTTTTTGCACCAACTCGGCGGAGTTCAGCAGCGCCGCCCCGGAGATGATGGCCGTTCCGTGCTGATCATCGTGCATCACGGGAATGGACATCGTCTTGCGCAGCGTTTCCTCAATCAGAAAGCATTCCGGAGCCTTGATGTCCTCCAGATTGATGCCGCCGAAAGTCGGCTCAATAAGCTGGCAGAATTTGATGACGTCTTCTGGATTTTCGGAATTCACTTCCAGGTCAAAAACGTCGATATCGGCAAAGCGCTTGAAGAGTACGCCCTTGCCCTCCATCACCGGCTTGCCCGCCAGCGCGCCAATGTTCCCCAGACCCAGCACGGCCGTGCCGTTCGAGACCACTGCCACCAAGTTGGCCCGCGCCGTGTATTCAAAACTCAGCTCGGGATTTTTTTCGATCTCCAGGCAAGGCTCAGCCACACCGGGCGTGTAAGCCAGGCTCAAGTCCCACTGGGTGCGGCAAGGCTTGGTGGCTACCACCTCGATTTTGCCCTTGCGCCCCCGTTGATGATAATCCAGCGCGTCTTGCTTTCGAATCTCCATGCTTCGCCCCCGATGGCTCACGCTCTCCGACTTTGGGCAGGCGGTGAGCCGGCAACGATTGTATCCAAAAGTCTGCACCCATGTCAGTCGCCTCGTCAGTGCGGACGGTCACAGGGGATTATAATTATCACGGAAGACGGGAGCCCGGAGTCTCGACACGGCGAGTCGCCGATCTGAATGGCGACAGGAGTCCGAAGCCAGTAAGCGGCCTACGGCCTGTTGCCGGAGCATCACCCGGCAGCATTCTGTCATTCCGACCCGTCAGCCGACGGAAAGGAATCCCGCTCTGATCCTCCGAAAGGCCAAGTCGGGCAGCGCCCGGGCAAGATTCCTCGCTGCGCTCTGCGGAAAGTCGATGCGTAACTCTTTTGGATTTTAAAAAGCGTCTCCGGGCAGGAGCGACGACTTTCTGCTCATCATGGGCAGCCCTGCGGCTGTCAATGCTCTGCGGAAAGTCGATGCGTAACTCTTTTGGATTCAACAAAGCGTCTCTGGGCAGGAGCGACGACTTTCTGCTCATCATGGGCAGCCCTGCGGCTGTCCATGCTCGGAATGACAACGAGGCCTGTTTTTCATCAACCTGCTAAATGAGGACGCTTTATACGCTGGCATGGATTTGACAAAGAAACCAATGAGCCGGTTGCTCCACCTGCAAGAAACCTTCCCGAAAGCCCTGGAGCAGGGATTCGTTCCCGCCGGCCAGGATGCGCTGGCGCTCTCACACGGCCAGCAATACGCGTGGCGCGAGTTGCGCGTCTTGTTCGGAGTGACGTCCGACGAAGAGGAGAAGGCGCAGATTAAGATCCTGGAGAAAGCTTTTCGCGGGAATGTGACCGAGGCGGTTAAGCGCGAGCTGAACAAGATCCGCAGCAACGAAATGACTGGGCCTCCCCTGTTGAAAGCCCTGGGGGAACTCTACCTCCACCATCTTATGCTCGACTGGATGGACCGCCGCGCTCTTCACCTGGAGGACGAGGCCATTCCAAAAATAGTTTGTAGCGAGGGATTGATGTAAGCTGGCGCGCTTGTCTTCCATTCTGCGTCCCTGGCCGTGGCCTGGAAAGGGCTTCCGACTTTCTCCCTGGCCTGACAAATTGGGGCTGGCTCGTGAACTACTACATTTGTAGTTATAAAGACCGTCGATCCAGAGAAATGGAACAAGGGTCACAAGAGTCACAGGAGTAACAGCTTGTTCCATATGTGTGAAAACAAGCAATTTCCAAGTCAATTTTTCACACACATTTTTCTTGGAGGCGGTAAATCGCCCCTTTTTGTCCCACCCATTTTTAGAGACTGGAAGACCTTTTCTTGACTTGATCAGTGCCATCGCCTAACATCTTGTCCCGCGAGGAATCTCGCCCCTACATGGTCGGCAAAACGGTTTCTCACTATCGCATTCTGGAGAAGCTGGGTGGCGGCGGCATGGGCGTGGTGTACAAAGCCGAGGACACGCGTCTGGGCCGCTTTGTCGCACTCAAGTTTCTGCCCTCCGAGTTGACCCAGGACCGCCAGGCGCTGGAACGGTTTCAGCGCGAAGCGCGCGCCGCCTCGGCGCTCGACCATCCCAACATTTGCTCGATCTACGATATTGGCGAAGAGGGTGGCCAACCCTACATCGTGATGCAATGCCTGGAGGGTCAAACGCTGAAGCATCGCATTGCGGCCAAACCTTTCAAGGTGGATCAGATTCTGGAAATGGGGTATCAGCTCGCGGACGCGCTGGACGCGGCGCATTCCAAAGGCATCGTGCACCGCGACATCAAGCCCGCCAACATTTTTGTGACCGACCGTGGTGAAACCAAGATATTGGATTTCGGCCTGGCGAAGCTCACATCTGTCGCGGCGGTGCATGACCGCCGGGAGGAAGACGGCCCTCATAGAGCGCCCCTACAGGACACGCCCACGGCCACGATCGACGCCGGGCATTTGACCAGCCCGGGCACGGCCATGGGAACGGTAGCCTACATGTCTCCGGAGCAGGCCCGCGGCGAGGATCTCGACCCGCGCACGGACCTGTTCAGCTTTGGCGCCGTGCTCTACGAAACGGCCACCGGCCGCCAGGCGTTTGCCGGCAACACTTCTGCTGTCATCTTCAACTCGATTCTGGAGCGCGCACCCACTTCGGCCGCTCGAATCAACCCTGACTTGCCCGCGGATCTGGACCGCATTATCAGTAAGGCGCTGGAGAAAGACCGCGAGACGCGCTACCAGAGCGCCGCCGAGATGCGCGCCGACTTGAAGCGGTTGAAACGTGAAACCGATTCGGGCCGGTCCGCGTCTGTTTCGGCGGTTTCTGACCGCCGAGCCGACGGGGTTGAGCACCCAGCCCGCGGCGCGCCCTTCGTCGGCCGCAGCGAATGGCGGGGCCGGGCCATCGTGCTGGGACTACTCGTATTTGCATCCGTGGCCGTGGCCATCACTTGGTGGACCATGCATCGCACCGCACTCCCTCCCCAAACGCATAACGGGCAAACCACGGTGGCCGTGCTTCCATTCCAGAATATCAGCGGCGACCAAGCCAACGACTTTCTGCGCATGGCGCTGCCGGATGAGATCACCACCACGCTTACCTATGTGCCTTCACTGGCCATCCGCCCGTTTGCTACCATGGCGAAGTATGCCAATGGAAATTTTGACCCGCAGACGGCGGGACACGATTTGAAAGTTGCGGACGTGGTCACCGGCCACTTCCTGCGCGAGGGTGACGACCTTCGCGTGACTCTTGAAGCAATCGATGTGGACAGCAACAAGCTGATCTGGCGGGACGAGGTGAGTGCGCCAGAGAAGGACATGATCGGCCTGCGCAAACAACTGACGGCGCGCGTGCGGGAGGGATTGGTGCCGGTGATGGGCGGGTCCACGGCAAACGAATCCACCGCCACTACTCCCAAGAATCCCGAGGCGTATGACTTGTTCTTGCGCAGCTTGGCCGTGGCCCACGACCCAACTCCGAATAAGGCAGCGATCAAGATGCTGGAGCAGGCGGTGGCGCTGGACCCAACCTACGCCCCGGCCTGGGCCAATCTTTCACAACGCTATTATTACGACGCCCAGTATTCTGACGGCGGGGATGCCGCTTATCAGCGCTGCGCGGCCGCCAACGAACGCGCAGCGACGCTTGACCCGAACTTGGTGGAAGCGGCGCAAGGGCGGGTGGTGAACAGTGTGGAATCGGGGCGCCTAAATGAAGCGTACGATCAGGCTCAGGAGCTTCTCAAGCGCCGCCCGGACAGCGGCAACGCCCACTTCACTCTAGGCTACGTCTACAACTACGGGGGGCTGCTGGACGATTCGGCGCGCGAGTGCGATGCCGCGCTGGCTATTGATCCCAGTAACTACGGATTTCGCGCCTGCGCATTCACCTTTCTTGAATTGGGGAAGTACGAGCGCGCTCTTGATTATGTGCGCCTGGATGCGGAGTCCGACTGGTCCGCCGGCGTTACGGGAGATATTCTGTTGCGCCAGGGAAAACTGGATGAAGCATTAAAGCTGCTGCAGTCCCGCCCCCAAGCGCTTAATAGACGAAGTAGTCTCGTTGAAGCATTTCTTGAACATCGCCCGACCTCAGAATTGGCAGCGCTGGCCAGCCAACAAGAGGCGAGGGACATGGCGAACCGCGACTCAGAGCCCAACTACCTTGGGGCAGCCTTGGAAGCGTTCTCCGGCCAGCACGATGTGGCCTTACGCATGCTGCGCCGCGCCGTGGAGCGTAATTACTGCGGCTATCCGGCCATGGACAAAGACCCTCTCTTTGCCAGCATCCACAATAATTCTGAATTTGCCGCCATCCGCGCCGCCGGCATCGCGTGCCAAAATAAATTCAAGGAGCACATCGCCGGGCAGGATGCAAAGTAGCGCCGCCGGGCGTCAGGATATATATCTTATCCACGTCCGACGAAGGGCATTTGGTTGGCCATGATGGTCATGAAGAGAACGTTGGCGTCAAGCGGAAGATTCGCCAAATAGACCACGGCGTCGGCTACGTGGCGTACGTCCATGCGCGCCTCAACTTTTCGCGAGCCGTCGGCCTGGGGCACGCCGGTGGACATGCGCTCGGTCATTTCAGTGGCGGCGTTGCCCACATCGATCTGGCCGCAGGCGATATCGTACTTGCGGCCGTCGAGCGAAATGCATTTGGTCAGGCCGGTAATGCCATGTTTAGTGGCGGTATAAGGCGCGGAATTCGGGCGTGGCGCGTGGGCGGAAATGGAGCCGTTGTTAATGATGCGCCCGCCGCGCGGCTGCTGTGCTTTCATGATCTTGATAGCTTCCTGCGCGCACAGGAAAACGCCCGTCAGGTTCACGGCAACCACCTTGCTCCACTGCTCGTAGGTAAGCTCTTCCATGGGAATGCCTGGCGCGCCGATGCCGGCGTTGTTAAACAAAACGTCCAGACGGCCAAAGGTTTCTAAAGTCCTGGCAAACAGGACGTGAATTTCCTCCGGCCGGCTGACGTCGGTGGGCACGGCGAGCATCCGGCCGCCGGAAGGCTGGGCGGAGGCGGCGGTCTTTTCCAGTTCCGCCGCGCGCCGTCCGGCCAGGACCACGGAAAATCCCGCCGCTTGCAAAGCCAGGCTGGAGGCGCGCCCGATCCCGCTGCCCGCGCCGGTGACAAGGGCAATCCTGCCGAGGTTTGTCATGGGGTGTCCCTTCAAACTCAGACGCCTCAAAGCGGGCAATAACTAGGCTGTCCAACCGGCGAGCTTCGCGCTTTCAAGCCAAAGTCGCTGGGCGGCATTGTCGTCCTGAGCTTCACGCGTGGGCGTAGCAAGTTTGCATTTGTAGTAATACCCGCCGCTAGCGCTGGCCACCTCGGGCGAGGAGGCCAGGTAGATGATGGTCTCCGCTCCTTTCTGGGGAGATATGGCGAAAAGTTTCGCCAGGCGAATGCCGAAGGCAGCCGCCCCACCACTCTGGTCTCCAAAACGGGTGGCGACAAAGCCGGGATGCAGGCAGTTGGCGGTGACCCCGGTTCCCGTCAGGCGGCGCGCGAGTTCGCGGGTGTAAAGAATGTTGCAGAGCTTGGAGCGGCCGTAAACCTTAAAACCGGCATACCCCTGGGCCGCTTGCAGGTCGGAGAAATCGAGGTGCGCGCCGCGGTGCGCGTCCGAGGAGGTGTTCACCACCCGCGCCGGCGCTGAGGCCACCAGGCGGTCGCGTAGTCCATGGGTAAGCACAAAATAGGCCATGTGATTGAGCGCGAACGTCATTTCCAGGCCGTCGCGGGTAACCTGGCGCGAGCCGAACATGGCGCCCGCATTGTTAATTAGCACGTCGATGCGCGGTTCCGCCGCGGCAATGGAGGCCGCCACGCGATTCATCTCTGAAACTCGGGACATGTCCGCATAGTGGATGCTGTGCGCAATGCCCGGAGCGATGTGGCGCAGCCGCTCGAGCGCGGCACCCCCACGCGTTTTGTCCCGCGCCACTTGCACGATGCGCGCGCCCATGCCCGCCAATGCCTCTGCCGCCACCTGCCCGATGCCCGAGGTTGCTCCCGTCATCACCACAACTTTGCCTTGCATTATTCCTCTCCCCCGCCGCAAATTCAGCCGCCAGTTTAACAGAAGTTTGGGCTTAAGTTATGGTCACAAGAAATTTACATTTTTCGCGCCGGGAGAACTTTGGGGGAAGTTTGCAGCCATTATTTCATCTGGTTTTGGTGACGGAGGGCGTGCCGACAAAATCCTGCGTGATGTAATACCGCCCGCGCCGGTCCTGCACAATTCCGATGCCGACTTCGGTATATTTCGGATTCAAGATGTTGGCGCGATGATTGTGCTGGAAGCGAGGCTCGTGCATGAAGTCAGCCTCCGCTTCACCCGCGCCGCCGCCGTTGGTGGCGATATTTTCCCCCAATTCGCGCCAGGGAATTCCCGCCGCGGTGATTCGTGCCGCCGGGGTTTTGCCTTGCCGGTCCACATGGTCGAAAAAATTCTGCTCCATCATATCGCGGGAATGAGCGCGCGCCACCTCCGCCAGCCTTTCGTTCCAGTGCAGCGCCCGCGCGCGGCCTCCACCGGTCTCGCGCGAATTCGCCGGATCAAGCCGATCATGATTGACCATCGCCCATAATGCCCTTTCCATTTCCGTCAGGCGCGGGTTTGTTTTCGGGGGGAGATTGGACTTTCCCGGCGTCGCCGTAGTGCCATGGGCACGCGGCCCAAAGTGGTGCCAGACGCCGGTTTGATTGGGCGCGGTCGTCGGGGTGGAAGTTTGACCCTGGGCCGGCCCGGGGAAGCTCACTGCCGAAATCGCCGGGAAGGCAGCCAGCAAGACGATCGCCCGGCAAGAGTGGTTTGATGTCATGGCTGAACCCATAGCTTAGATGCCGATAAAGAGCAGCCTGGATGCCGTCCGTCGGGGCGGGCGGCACTCGCCTTTTCGCAGGTTTAGGCCGATCCGTCAATTGACGGATTCGGCTCGAGTGAACACATTATGCGACGGCCGTTACCACCACCGCGGTGCCGTAGCACAGAACCTCAGTGAGCCCGGCCATCACTTCCGTGGCATCATACCGCATTCCAATCACGGCGTTGGCTCCCACGGCCTGGGCGTGCTGGCACATCAACTGGTAGGTTTCGGACCGAGCCTGCTCGCAAAGCTCGGTATAGATGGTGATGTTGCCGCCAAAAAGTGATTGCAATCCGCCCAGGAAATTTCCCACCACCGAGCGCGACCGCACCGTGATGCCGCGCACCACGCCGAGGTTTTTCGTGACCGTGAAGCCGGGTAATTCAAACGCCGAAGTAACCATGGATGGTTGCATCTGTCCTCCAAAAGTGAATCGTGAAGTATTGCTGATAACACGCCTTGCAATGGAAAGGATCCATCCAGCGCGTTTTTTAGCCCGCTAAATAATGAATCCGCCACTCACATTGATCACCTGGCCCGTGATGAACCGCGCATCCCTGGAGCAGAGGAACGCCACCACATCCGCCACATCCTCGGGGACGCCGAGGCGGCCCAGTGGATGGCGCTTGAGTGCGCGCTCCAGGACGGCGGGATTGGAGAAATGTTCGGCGGTCATGTCCGTCTCAACGTAACCGGGCGCGACGGCGTTCACCAGAATTTTCCTGGGCGCGAGTTCCAGGGCCAGGCTGCGGGTGAGCGATTCCACCGCCGCTTTGGTGGCGCCGTAAACGCTTCGCCCGGCCACTCCCAGCCGCGCCGCGACGGAAGAAATGTTGACGATTCGCGCACCGGGCTTCAGCAAGGGCAGCGCCGATTGCGTCACCCAGAAAACGCTTTTCAGGTTCACCGCCACAAGCTCGTCGAGCGCCTCTGGAGCTGTGCCCTCAATCGGCGTGGGCCTCCAAATGCCCGCGTTGTTTACCAAAATGTCGAGCGCCCGTCCCGCGAGCGACTCGAACATGCGGCGAATTTCACTTAACTCCGCCATGTTCGCCTGCGCGATGGTGGAAGGCCGGGGCAGGCTCGCCGCTAAATCTTCCAGAGGAGACCGGTTCTTATTGCAGTGCAGAACAAGCTCGGCGCCTTCCGCCGCCAGCCTCACCGCCACCGCCCGGCCAATCCCGCGCGACGCGCCGGTGACCAACGCCGACTTGCCTTCCAGGGATCCGCTGGGTTTCATGGCGGTCAATTCTCGCACAATTTAATCATAATTGAGCGAGAGGATGGGCTAGCGCTTGAAGGGTCTTGCCGCGAGGATCTTTCCGCCTTCTTCGATGGTATAGGTGGTGTTGGCTTTGAGGTTTTTGAGCGTGTCTTGGGCGCCGCTGGGCCAGGTGATTTCCACCTCATCCGCCTGGGCGCTTTTTCCCAGACCAAAAGTCAGGGTCAATTCGCTCTGCGAGCAATAGCTGGAGCCGGAGTGGACGGTTTGCCAGTTTATCCCGTTGGCTGCGTGGACGCGCACGAGGGCGCCAATGCCGTCGCGATTGGAGCGGGTGCCCACCGTTTTGATTCGGATGGCGTTATTTTTATCGCCGCCCACGTTCTTGTAAAGATAAGCCGGGCCTCCGTTGGTGGTGATCAGGATGTCGGGCGCGCCGTCATTGTCAATATCCGCGTGTGCCGCTCCGCGCCCCACGAAGGGGTGGGTGAACCCGAGTTGCTTGCCGACTTCATGAAATTTCTTGTTGCCATCGTCGTGAAAAACGAGCGGAAGCTCGCTGTAGGTCACCTGGTGCTGGATGCGCGCGATGTCGGGCTCAATGTGGCCGTTGGCGGCAAAAATATCCTGCAGGCCGTCAAGGTCATAATCAAAATAAAACAGGCCGAAAGAAAGTGAGAGCAGACTGGCGCGACCTACATCCGACGACGGAGCCTCGTCAATAAAAAAGCGGTTGCCCTCGTTGTGATAGAGGCCCATCATCTGGTTGGAAAAATTTCCGATGGCGAGCGAGGGAAAGCCCGAGCGGTCGAAATCATCGGCGTCAATGCCCATGGCGCCGCGGGCGATGCCGTCTTCGCTGAAGGCGATGCCCGCCTGCACGGCCTGCTCGGTGAAGGTTCCGTTGTGATTGTTGTGGTAGAGCTTATTCGGCTGCGTGTCATTGGAAACGGCAAGATCGGGCCAGCCATCCATGTCGTAATCCACCACGGCCACCCCCAGAGCCTTGGAGGTGGGATCGTAAATGCCGGCGCGCCTGGTGACGTCCTCAAAACGCCCGTTACCCAGATTGTGAAACAGGCGGCAGGTCGCCCCCTTGTAAGCCTCGGGAGTGCAGTAGGACTTGTTATGGCCGTCGAGCGAGCAGTAGATGTCGCCCGCTTGCGTCCAGCTCACGTAGTTGGTGACGAACAGGTCCAGCTTGCCATCCTTGTCGTAATCCACCCAGGCGGCGCTGGCGCCAAAGCCGGTGTTATCCACGCCCGCGCTTTTGGTGACGTCTTTGAAGGTGCCGTTATGCTCGTTGTGGAGCAGCCGCGATTCGCCGAGGCCGGTGATGTAAATATCGTCCCAACCGTCGTTGTCATAATCGCCGATAGCCACGCCCATGCCGTACATCTCGAAATCGAGTCCGGCGCGCGCCGTGACGTCGGTAAAGGTACCGTTGCCATTGTTGTGGTAAAGCTTCATGGTGGTACGCCTGGATTTGTGACCGGGAAAATCCTTGCCGTTTACCAGCAGGATGTCGGGGTAGCCGTCGTTGTCGTAATCAATGAATGCGCAGCCCGCGCCCATGGTTTCCGGCAAATACCTTTTTCCAAATGCTCCGGTATTGTGCACAAAATGGATTCCAGCCTGGCGGGTGATGTCCACAAAACGCACCGGGCTGGCGGAAGTTGCGGGCACGGCGTTCGCTGCGGGAGATGTGGAAGTGTAGGAAGTCACAACGACGACGCTTGCCAGGAAGAGAATCAGAGAGACATGCTTGAAATGTTTCTGAAACCCCCTCACCTGTCCCCGTCGGCTGACGGGTCCACCCTCTCCCCCAAGGGGGGAAGGGCTATTTTTCTGAAGTCTTCTTTGCTGATGAATCTTGGATGAATGATCGTTCGCGGGTTTCCTCAATTGGACGGCGGTCCTCCCGACGTAGCGCCGACCTTTAGGTCGGCATTTTTGTTGTTCTCATTATGCGTCGACCTAAAGGTCGCCGCTACAACTGCATTCTGTCTCCTGGCTCCTGACTCCGGACTCCCGTTTAATGCCACCGACTCGTGTTCATGAATCGGCTGCGCCTCGTTATTATCCTCGGGGTGGGCCAGCGCGTAGGGGCCGGTGATGGCGCGCGAGGACTCGTCAAACTTGAAGCGCATATAAAGTTTCTCTTCGCGATCCGCCAGCGCGTCGTTATTCAACCCGCGATAGCAGAGCATCATGTTGTAATGAGCTTCCAAATCTTCGGGATCGACCGCCAGGGTCTGGGCGTATTGGGCCAGAGCGTCCTGATATTTTCGCTGCAGGAAGAGCATGCGCCCCATCTGGTTCCGCACCACCCGATCGCGGGGATAGAGCGATGATGCCAGGGCGAACTGATCATAGGCTTCGGGATATTTTCCGTCGGTCTTGAGCACCAGGCCGTAAAAGTATCGTGCGCTGGCCAGGCTTGGATTCAACTCAATCGCCTTCGTCAGGAATGGCTGCGCGGCGTCGGTATCGCCCTCCTGAATGAGCGCGCGCGCCACGTTGACAAAGCCGTCCGCATATTTCGGATCGACTTCGGTAACGGTTTGGAAAGCGCGCTCGGCCCCTTTCAAGTCGCCCTGCAAGAGCAGGCCAATCCCGTAATCGTTCCAGCGTTCGCGGTCTTCAGGATTCTTTTGGACATTCTCCACAAAGGGAGACCGGGCTGGAGCATCCACAGGAATAATTTTGGTGTCTTCGGCGATCACTACAATGGGCACGTCGGGAATCTTTTTTTCTTTCGCCGATACGGTGCTCAGGTCGCCGTTGTACAGCCAGCGCCCATCGTCGTAACTCTTAGTCACATCGGGATGAGGCTGACTGGGATCGCGCACCCCGCCAAACGCAAACTGCGTGTTAATCCAGCTAAATTTGCGGTAATTCAGTTTGGCGGAAAGGGTAATGGTGTCGCCGCAATCTTCCGGAATCTTCATGCGAAAGTGGACCGTGTCCGCGGCGCCGGGAGGAATGAGGTGCGCATACACGGTGGCGCGCGTGGCCCAGGCGTTGCGCTTGTTGATCACGTTCCCGTGGGCGTCCAACTGCAGGGAGCGGTAGAAATGCGCTCCCGGATCGACCGGGCCTCTGCCGTTGTCCGCCACTTCGCCACTCCAGAAAATCACGCGGCCCTTGTTGTCGCGCGCCTGAAGTTCCAGCCAGCAGTCAAACGCATCCACGGTGCCACCTGGAAAAAAGTGGCCCAGCCTGCGCGTGCGCACCACCACTTCCACGCGCGCCGTTTCGCCGCGATGCAGTCTGGCGTCTACCCGGCCCAAGGGTGCAATGAGTTTGGCGGGCTCGCCCGTGGTCATGGCCGCACCCGCCATTCCTTGAGATGATTCTTCGCCCACCGCAAAAGTGCTGGCCAGTTGCGGGCCTTCGCCGGAGGGTCGCGCCGTGCCGCGCTCGCCGGGCGCGGCGCTCGGAGGCTCTTGGGCCAGGGCGAAAATATCCACGCTCAACGCGCCCTTAAGGAATTTCTCCACCTCGTGCAATTGAGTTTGGTCGCCATAGGCGGTGGGCACGGCGGTGTTGGCGGCGGCAAACCGGTGCGAGTGCACAAAACCGTTGATGTTGCCCGGATCTTTCGACGCCACCATGGGCATGTGGCAGTCGGCGCATTGCTGGGGCTTGGGCGGGTAATAAAAGGATCGCGCGCCCTGCCCGGAAACGCCGCTGGCCTGCCAGTTGTCATAATCGTCGAAGCCGCGAATCCAGCGGTAATTATTCACCGGGACATCCAGGTGAACTTTATGGCAGGCGGAACAGAATTCGGGAATTTGTTTTGGATCGGTGTGAAACGGCTTCAGGAACGCGTGGCGATGGGGCTTGGGGTCCAGATAAACCTGGTAGTCGTGCAGGAACTTCATGATGGGATTCTTGCTGGCCGCGTATTCGGAAAGGGCGGGATACTCGAAGGTGATGCCGCCCTGTCCCATCGTGCCCTGCACGTGAACGATGGCGTGGCAGGACATGCAGCCCAATCCGTTTTGTCCCTGGCGGGTGAATTCGATTTCGCGGATGGGCCGCTTCTGCATCATGTCGGAAATGGCCAGGGCGTGATCGTGGCAGCCCGCGCACCACATGGAAGACTTGATGCCAATAGTGTCCTGCATGTACTCGATGGATTTCCGGTACCACTGATTGTTGAACGAAGCGAAGTGGTGCATCGAGCTTTTCCATTGGGCGTAAATGTCAGGATGACACTTCTGGCAGGCGTTCGAATCCATGAAGAATTCGGATTTGATCGGTTTGCCGTCCGGCGTCCGGGCGGAACTGGGAAACATGAAACTGGTTACGCCGCCACCTTCCGCTTCCATGGAAAGCGGGGGCGTGGCCGGATTGGTGATGATGTATTCAGGATTGGGAAAAGTCCGATGGTAAAGCACGACACTCCCGTAAAACACAAGGCAGGCGGGCACCACCACCGCGCACCATCGCCAGGCGCGACGAATGCCCGGGCAATCGGGATCCTCGCGGCGCCGCGCGTTCAGCCGCAGCAGCAGGAAAAATAATCCCGCGATGGCAAAACCCACGTGCAGGTAGAGCGCCAGGCTGTGCGGGCGCGTCATGCCAACCGCGGCGAGAAAAAGTCCAAAGCCGGTGGAGGCCGCCAGCGTCAGCCGCGCGCCCGCACCAGCGAGTCCCGCCAAAAGATTGCGATTCCGAAGAAGGAAAATGACAAAGAGTATGGCCGTGAATAATCCAAGCGCCGGATGAATCAGGCTGTTGGCAACGTAAAAAATGTCCGGATCGCCGAACGCCGCCAGATACGCGCTGTTCGCCACCAGCAGCAGTCCCGCGGCCACAACCACCGCGGCCAGCCTCGACCGCCTTCCCGCGTTTTGTTCAGACACTTTCAACGGCTCCCCGGAGTTTTGAAATGGCCCTGATGGGGCGGATTATTTCCCGCCCCAATTCCTTAGATGCAATATTTCCTGAATATCCATGAGATCAGACATTGCGGCTCCATGCGATTCGATTGCCGCCGGCTACCCACCCGCCCGCAGAGATTTGGTGGTTCTCCCGAGGTTACGAATGAAGATAGGCTCTATCTCCAAAGTCATCCTCTAAAGGTTATCGGTTGACGATTACAGACCCTTGGCCGTTCGAATACCTTCCGCCTTTCATTTTCCGGCCGGGGCTGCATCAATCTTCTCAATAACTATGGCATGCGAACCGCCTTTGGCAAATACTTTCCCGGTGACCGAAACTTTCTTCCCGGCAAATTCCATCAGCCGTTCGTTCTGGCCCTTGGCGGGCATTTCGTCCGTGATGGGCAGGTAGATCATGCCCGCGGCCGTGAGGATCACCAGAGGCGAACCGCTCTTGGCGCACGCCACGGCGCACTCCGGGCTGACGGGTCTCTTCAGGTTCTTGGTAAAGGTACACGCCGAATCAATTACATACCCTTTGAGGGTTGTACTCTTTTCTGCCGCCCACATTGTGGAAACACCCAGCATCGTTACCAGCGCGAATAAAACCGCAGTTCGGATTGGTTTCATCATGCCTCCTATTCTCCTTTGGTTTCGAAATTTACCCTTCTCATCTATCCGCAAAAGCAAAAATGCCCGGCCGATTACATCCTACGGCTCGACAAGCGCGACAACATCACTGGCCACGCTCATGCTGTCCGGCCTCGAGTATCTGGGCAGGACAAGCATCAGCAGCCCAGCCAGAGCTACGGCCAGAGCGAGCACCGTAAGTAATGAAGTGTACGACCCGGTTGAATCAAAGGCACGCCCCATAATGACGGGACCAATTGCACCGGCAATCGCGTAGAAGGTCCACGTCAATCCATAAAGGGTTGAGAAGGCGCGCAGCCCAAAATAGCGGGTCAACAAATACGGAGTTATGTCCGCCTCGCCGCCCGCCCCCACACCAATAAGCCCCGCGGCTAAACAGCCCATGGGTAGCGTTCCGGCGCGAGCGAGCAGGAAAACGCCCGCCGCGGTGATCGAATAGACCACAAAAGCAACCCGCGCGCCGAAGAACCGGTCGAGCACCCAGCCGATCACCACTCTTCCAGCCAGGCTGGAACCGCCCAGCGTCGAGGCGCAGAGAGCAGCACCCACGGGGGTAACGCCCCGGTCCGTGAGCAAGGCCGCCAATTGGGTTACCGCTCCATTCATGGCGACCGAACTCACAAAAAGGACGCCCACGATGATCCAGAACTGAAAGGAGCGCACGCCCTGTTGCCAGGTCAGCCCCATGTGCGGGGATGCAATCGAATCGCGATCGGGCTGCGTGCGTTCGTGGACGTAGCGCCAGGTCAGGGGCCATCCCACAAACAAGGCGAGTCCGCCGAGTGTCAAATACGCCGCGCGCCAGCCGGCGCGACTGATGATGGACTGGGCGAAGATAGGAAGAATCATGGAGCCTAAACCCGCTCCCGCCATCACGAATGCAAGCGCCATTCCCAAACGTTGGTTGAACCAGGAAGAGATGGAACGCGAATAAGCGAGGTGTGCCGCCCCGTTACCCACTACGCCCAGCAGGATGCAACTGGCGTAAAACTGCCCCAGATGCGGGCGCAGGAACGCCAGTGATGCCACGCCACAGCCGTAGATGGTCAGGCAGGGAAGAATGACCCGGCGCGGGCCGTAGCGGTCTAACAAACGGCCCAAGGCGGGGGAACAAAAGGCCATCGACAGTGCGGCAAAACCAAAGCCGCGCGAGATGGCCTCGCGGCTCCAACCGAATTCCGCCCCCAATGGTTTAACGAAAACGCTGAAGGTATATACAAACAGCGATCCAAACCCCACCATTACGCCGAAACAGGCGGCGAACACCACGCGCCAGCCATAATAGCCGCGGTCGGATTCAGTGAGCCCCCCCGAGGGCCCTTTATTTTGTGCGATCAACATGCTTCGCGTTTGCCCTTCCAAACTCCAAATGTGCGGCTTTGAAAATCGTTCGCACCAACCGGCGTGGCATTAACCATCCCGTCCCACCCCAAGTGCGTCAGCGACACGGTTGATGTAATTGAACCAGGAGGCGATCAGCGTGATCTGCAAAATACCCTTATCGTCGAAGCCGGCCTGGCGCAGGCGATGGTGATCGCCGGGTGAGATTTTTGTGGCGTCCTTCGTCAATTGCACGACGTAATCCAACATCACCCGCTCCTGAGGGGTTATGGGCGCCTGGGTGTAGTCGGTTTCCAGCGCCTGAACCAATTTTTCGTCCAGCGTGACTCGACGCAGAAACTCTGCGTGCGATTCGATTCAATAGACGCACCGGTTGGTCACCGAGACCATGGTGGTGATCATTTCATGATGCCGGCGGCTCAGTGGAAGGTCGGGCGACATCAATACGCCAAAGGTGGCGAAGGCGTGGTAGAGCGCGTCAGGAATCAGGCTGTGCGAGGCCACAATTTGAGCCCCGCCCCCCTCGGTGGGATGTACGGGCGTGGCATATTCGATGGGATAAAGCGATTTCTGCGCCTCCATCGCGCGTTTCAAGTCTTCATCGGCCTCGGTCATCGGAATAGTCTTAATCCAAGCCATCGAGTGATTGCCTCCTTGCCCCTTGAACTCTTCAAATCACAGACTGGATGCCCAAGCTACAATTGTGCGGGCAAAAGGCCGGGCCGAGCCCCGGCTCTACCATCAGAAAAGGAATTTTAGCGCAAACTGGACCAGCCGTGGTGACAACGCCTGCTGGATCTGGCCGAAGGTGGTCGAGCTAATGTCACTATTCGGCAACCGGAAATTGGTTCGATTGAATAGATTGAAGAACTCTGCCCGGAATTGCAGGTCCTTCGATTCAGCAACGCGAATGTTCTTGATGGCAGAAAAGTCCCACTGCGCCAAGCCGGGGCCCTCAACCACATTCCGGCCTTCGCTCCCGTAGGTTCCCGCCGGTGCGGACATCGGAATCGCCTGAAAGGCGCTGGTGTTGAACCATTCCTGCACGGTCTTGGGGCCGTGGTTGGGATTGCTGAGCAGGTTGGGGCGGAAGGCGGAGAATCCAGAAATCTCCGGCGCACCATAGCTGTAGCTCTGGTCCTCAACGGTGAAGGGCGTGCCGCTCATGAAGGTGGTGATCCCGTTCACCTGCCAGTTGCCGAGAACTTGATGGGACCAGTGGCCGGACTGCCGGAAATACGGAATCTCCCACTGGTAACTCAGAACGGCGCGGTGGCGTGCGTCGAACATCGAGCGGCCTCGCTCGGCAGCAAGGTCGAAAGGATTTTGCGCCAGGTCATTCTCTCCGGCAACCGGCTGTGATGCGGACCCGGTGATATTAAAGGAGGAAACGTCATCGATGGATTTCGAAAAAGTGTACGAGGCCAGGAGAGAAACTCCATGGTCGAACCGCTTGCGCAAACTTGCCTCCAGCGCGTGATAGGTCGAATTGGCGGAGCCTGTGATCAGGCCCACTGAACTGTAGTTGCAATTGCCGGCTACCGTCGGCAGGCAATTAATGCGTTGGGCATCGATGTTGCTTTGCTGGGCAGACCAAGTTTCCCCGGGTTGGGGCAACGACGGATTGTCCTCAATGAAGCGCGGCAACTTGGTCCCCTTGGTACCTACGTAGCCTACTTCCAGCAGCCAGTCGGCGCCGAAAGATCTTTCCACGCTCAGGTTCCAGTCTTGGGCGTAGGGCAAACGAAGATTGGGATCGAGAGTGAGAAGCGTCATGGTCTCGCCAAATGGAGTTGTGAAGGGATTGCCAGCGGAAAACGGATTGGAGAGAGTGCCCACGAACGGGAACGACAATTGCGGCGTCCTCAGGTAGGGTGGCGCGCTGATGGGCGCCTGGAGCGGTCCGCCTTGGCCATTGTAGTAAGGATCGAAGAAGACACCATAGGCGGCGCGGACCAGCCATCGCGCGCTGCCGGTAGGATCCCATGCCACGCCGACACGTGGAGCGAAGGCGTTCTTCTCCGTGGGAATCAGTCCCGCCGGCACGCCCTTGTCGCCCGGATATACCAATCCCGGGGGAGCGTCCGGCATTACTGTGGATTGCACGCCGGGCTCATAAAGGTTGGTCCGGTTGCGGATCTCGGTGTAGGGCATAGGCAGTTCGTAGCGAAGTCCGTAGTTGAGGGTCAGGCGCGGGCTAACCTTGAAAGTATCCTGGGCGTAGAAGTTGAAGTCGGTGCCGCGAAGACCGCGCGACAAATCACCCCCGCCGCCGGGTTGGTCGCCGCCACCCTGGAGGAAGAAGATCGGCTGTCCGCTCAGAAAGCTTGCAAACGAATTGGTGAATGGGAAGCCGACGAAGACGAAGAATCCGTTCGAGGCGATCCCATTCACCACGTTAATCTGATCGCGGCGGAAGTCACCACCAAACTTCAATTCATGCCGCCCGCGAATCCAGGTGAGCGAATCGGATCCGGCAAAGGCGTTCTCAAAAGTGTTGCGTGGGCCGGTGATGGGATCTCCGATGCTGGCATAACCGCCTCCCGAAAACTGAATAAAGGGCGGACCGGCTGCAATTCCGAGCGTGGGCTGATACTGGAAGCCGAGCGAAGCCGGGGAGGTGCTGTTCAGATGCTGGTCAAACAGAAACTTGTTGCGGAGGAAAGAAAGGCGCGCAATGTCCACCACGGAGGGAGAAAAAGAATGGGTCAACTGAGCGACCAGGTTTTGGGTGCGGTGATCTTCGCCCACCGGAAAGCCGGGTACACCAGCCCCGGAGGGCGATAGGGGATCGAAGCGCGAACCATTTAAAAACATGTAACGAATATTCAACGTGGTTTGTGATGAAAGATAATGGTCAATGCGAACCCCCGCCTGGTCTTCGTTTTCCCGCAATATCTGCGAAGCGTTGTAGAGGTCTACCACGCCGTTCGAATCGGCGGCGTTGGGCAGGGGATAAAGCTTCTCCACATTCGCCGCGGTGGGATCGATACCCGGCAGGATTGCCCCGGGCACAAGCGCCGGGCCCATTTGCCCAATCACAAAGAGCGGGCCGTCCTGGGAAAAATTCCCCTGCCGTTCGAGAGCTGAAGGCACTCTCACGTCACTGATGACTTCCCCCTGCCGGTTACGGAACCCCTCGTAGTAACCAAAAGCAAATGTCTTGTCTTTGCGAATGGGGCCTCCCACCGTGCCGCCAAACTGATTCTGACGGTATTCCGATTTCTTGAAACCGTCCGCATTTTCGAAAAAGTTGGCGGCATCCAGCTTGTCGTTGCGCAAAAATTCCCAAAGTGAGCCGTGTAGCTGGTTCGTCCCTGCACGCGTAATGATGTTGGTGGTGGAGCCCGAGCTCGAACCAAACTCGGCATTGGCCGTGTGGGTGAGAATCTTGAATTCAGCAATCGCGTCGATAGGCGGCTTTAGCACGAACCCGCCGTCCACGGCATTCACGTTGGAGGCGCCATCGATCAGGAAATTATTTGATTCCGGACGCTGGCCATTGACCGAATAAGCCTGCCCGTCTCGCAGCGAACCACCGGCCTGAGCCAGCCCGGGGGTGATAGGCACCACGCCGGGTTGCAACAATCCAAGCTGCGAGAAGTTGCGGCCGTTCAAGGGCAAGTCGAGAATTTCCCGCTCACCCACTGTTTTCCCAAGCGTCGTATCGGTGGTCTCGATCAGATTTGCATTCGCGGTCACCTGCACCGATTGCGTGGGGGAGCCAATGGCGAGACGAATTACGATGTTAGCGGCTTCATTGACGCTGAGCGTGACCCCTTCCTGGGTGAAATTCTGAAAGCCCCGGGCCGATGCGTCCAACCGGTAGTGGCCCACCGGAAGCAGCACGAGGAGGTAAGTTCCATCGCGATTCGTGACCACCGTGCGTGTCAGGCCGGTTTCAATCTGGGTGGCCGTCACCGTCGCCGCCCCCACTCCCGCCTCACTGGGATCGAGCACCGAGCCTCGAATGCTGCCCGTTATCTCTTGCGCGAACGATGGCCGTGCCAAGGCGGCTAGTGCCATGAGCACGATAAAAATCCGATACCGGCAGTTCATCATTTTTTTCATTTTCTCCTCTGGTTCTTATGGCCTGAAAGTTAACGCGAAATTTCCGGGATCCCTCCGGACGAAAAAATCTTGTTGAAGGATGTCATGGAGCGCCGCAAGCGTGCAGAGTTCATCAGGTCCAGTTTATTTGCGCGTGGCAGGCGCCAACGACTGCAACGTTTTGGCCATATCTTCGGGATGGAATCCGAAGGGTCCAGCCTGGCTTTTGAAGGCCACCCGGCCCGATCGATCGATGACGTAGAGCCGGTCCGGCCATCCGGTGTAAGCTCGCTCAGTGCTGTCCTGGATGTCATCCACCAGAGCGGGCATATGGATTCCGAGTTTGACCACGCAAGTTTCCGCAGCTTGGTCGCGATCAAGCAGAGACTTGGCGGTGGCAACCAGCACGCCGTCTTTGATGTTGCTCGGCATCTGCCAGCCGTCGGTCGGATGCGCTTCTTCGATGTACACCACATAGAACGCCACTCGATCCTTGTACTGGTCATAGAGTTTGTTGAGCGCGGGAACCTCCCGGCGAAAGGGCGGTCAAGTGTGGCTCCCGAAGATCAGCACCACCGGCTTTTGTCCCTGAAATGAGGACAAGCGCACTGCGCTCGAA
The DNA here is from genome assembly GCA_035946625.1 of Terriglobia bacterium. Lineage (GTDB taxonomy): Bacteria > Acidobacteriota > Terriglobia > UBA7540 > UBA7540 > DASYXZ01. The sequence continues at coordinate 210,813 of DASYZE010000058.1, forward strand.
CGGTCTGCCGTCTTTAGCTCAAAATCCGGCGCCACGTCGCCCACCTTCAATGTGCCTCTACGCGCCACCAGCCACATGGGCTCAAAGGGAAACAAGATGTAGCTCACCACCGGCAGCTTCGACATGATGTGGCCGAAAACCACCGGCGGCTGAAGCATGGCGACAAACAATCCTGCGGACAGGATCACGTAGAGGACCAGAACCGGGATTGCATATTTGAGGGACTTTCGCATTTAGAATCCTTTTCGAATGCCGTGTAGCTTCCAAAACACCTCAGGGTTTTAGGCGAACAATGCCCATCAGGTTGCGGATTAGAACGTGATCCGCGCCCCAAATTGAATTTCACGCCCGGGATGCATGGCCGTGGTGATGGTGCCGAATTGAGGTGTGTTGACGAAACGGTTCGGCGTGCCAAAATTGGTGTGGTTCAACGCGTTGAAGAACTCGGTGCGAAATTGAAATTTGGCCCTTTCAGTCAGCCGGAATTCTCGCGTCAGGGCAAAGTCCAACAACTGCATGCCCGGGCCTTCCACGGTGTTGCGCCCCGCGTTCCCGAATTGATAGGCAGGTGGCGCCACGAACGCCGCGGGGTTAAACCACTCAGCGCTGCTGTGAGTTCCGGCGGGGAACAGCGGCTGTCCCGTCACGTTGGCGCGAATTGGATTCTCTCCCAACACCGTCCCCGAGTTGGCCGTATCGCCAAAGACGGAGATAGTGAACGGCAATCCGCTCTGAGCTTGCAATACGGAGGCGACGCTCCAGTTGGAGCTCATGCGTTCCACGAACTTGTTGGGCCGCAGGCCCGGGATGTTGTAGACCAGGCTCGCTGCCATGCGATGGCGCACGTCACAGGCCAGTCCCTTTTCCGCGGCGAGGTCGGAATTGTTTTGCGGGATGGCCGACTCATCCATAGCTGACCGAAAGTCCGGGGCATTGGTCAGACTCTTGGAGTAGGTATAGTTAGCCAGCAAAGTGAGGCCATGGCTGAATCGCCGCCGCAAGTCCACCCACCCGGCGTCGTACCAACTTTGGGCCGAATTCTCCAACAGGTTGATGGTGGAAACCGGGAAAGTTGTGCTGGTCATCGCGAAGTCACTGGGGAACACAGTCCCAGGCAGGAAACTGATCTTGGGGAACGGCCGGCGCGGTCCGAGGGGCCCCGGTCCCGGGGGTGCATTGTTGATCAGGTGAGCGCGCTGCAAGTGGATGCCGCGCGATCCCTGGTATCCGGTCTCCACTACAAAGTTGCCGGGCAGCGCTTTTTGCAGGGAGAAGCTCCACTGATTGACATATTCGGGTGCCGGATGGGCATCCGCGGCGGCAAAGCTGATGGTGGTCTTGCCCAGCACCGCCGGGGCAAAATTAAAACCATTGAAAGCCGGCGTGAAGTTGTCACTCTGGTCGGTTTCGGCGAAAACCAGAGGCGGAACGTGGCGCTGGTTGCAGAACGTGTTCATATCAATGGGAGTGTAGAAAATTCCATAGGACGCTCGCAGCACAAAACCGTAGCGGCCGGGAATGGTGTGGGCCAGACCCAGGCGGGGCGCGAAGTCCAAAGGGTTCGCGTACACCAGTCCGCGCGGCATGCCCAACTGCCCGCCAATGAAAGCGAAAGGTTGGCCATTCTTAAAGGTCAGATTGCTATTGGGATTGGAAACATCATAAAGCGGGGTGGCAAACTCATAGCGCACGCCCAGATTCAGAGTGGTGTTGTTGGTCACCCGCCAGTCATCTTGAAGGAAAGCGTCAGCGTAGGATTGGCGCAAGTCCATGACGGGAATGCCCGCCTGTCGCTGCTTGACCACTGGCAGGCCCAGCAGGAAGCTGGCGAGCGCTACGCCCGTACCGTCATTAGTGGCAGTCTTCGAAGTAAACCCATTGGTAAACTGGTAGAAGCCGCGATTCTGGAAAAATCCCCACATCGGCCAATAAAAGTGGCGGAAGTCTCCGCCCACCTTTACAGAGTGGCGGCCCATCTGACGATTCCAAATATCGCCGAATTGCAGCACCGTGTCCCAATCCTGAACGGGCGTGGCGGCAAAGGAATCACCCATGCCGTCGTAACCTTGCACTGCAAACCAGGGCATGCCCCACGCGCCCTTGCCGCCGAATCCCACTCCCTGAATCCCGAGCTGACTTATGTAATCGTGGGTGAAGTTGTTCTCTGAGAAGCGATGCATGGAGAGACGCGAGAGCCCAAACCAAAAATCGTTCACCGTGGTGGGATTGAAAATGTGGGTCAGCGACAAAGTCAGGTTTTGCGCCTGATTGTCGTCAAAGGCGCCAAAGCCGGGAAGATTTTGGGGCGTGAAATCTGTCTCGTGCCCGATGGAGTAACGCGCGAACAGGCTGTCTCCGTTGCTGAAGTTGTGGTCCATGCGAACGGTGCCCTGGTCATTGGAATTTCGGCTGGTCCGCAAGTCCAGGTAATTATTGGAGTCGAGGCCACTCCCCGCTCCGGTTCCCAGGCCCAACTTGCCGCCCGGCGCGAGATTGGGAAGCGGCAAAATATTCAGAACTTGCAACGCCACCGGATTGAGCGAAGCGGTGGGAATCACGTTGTTCGTGAAGGGGTCCCGGATGATCTTCGAGTTACTCGGGCTCACCGGCTTGGAGGGATCGAAGTTAGGATTGGCGTGGGCGCTGGCGGGATTGTAAATGGTCGCTCCGCTCTTGCTAAAGTCGCCCATCCGTTCTTCCATGGTGGGAACAGTTTCAACTTGGGACACCACGTTGCTCAGCCGGAATCCCTCGTAGTTGGCAAAGAAGAAATTCCTGTTGCTCTTTATCGGTCCGCCCAGCGACGCCCCGAACTGGTTCTGCGAGAGATGAGGAATTTGGCTGGGGTCGTTTAATGACCGGGCGTCCAACGCGCTGTTACGCAGGAACTCATAGATATCTCCGTGAAATTGGTTACTGCCGCTCTTGGTGACAATATTGATCTGCGCGCCACCCGCCCCGCCAAACTCCGCGGAGTAACTTCCGGTCTGAACCTTGAATTCCTGAACGGCATCCGGCGAAGGGCTGAAGGCCAGCGTGTTGAAGGTGGGGTCGGTGTCGGTGGAACCGTCATAGAGAAAATTATTCGCGTTTGGCCGCCCGCCTCCCACGCTCAACGCGGAGTCTTGCTGAGGCCGCCAATACAATGGATTGGTGGTGCCCGTCTGGGCGCCGAAGCCGGAGTGGGTGCTGGGCGCAAGTTGGGCCAGGTCCAACAAGTGCCGGCCGTTCAACGGGAGTTCCTGGGTCATCGTCGGTTCAATCACTTCACCCAGGCTGGCATCCGTGGTGCGAAGCATTTGCGCGGAGCCCACTACCTCCACTTGCTCCTTGACCTGTCCTACCTTCAGAATCAAGTCGAGTCGAAGAGCTTGGTTCACTTCCAGCGTCACCTCGCGGACTTCCGGCGCGAACCCACGAACCTGAGCTTTCAGTTGGTACTGCCCGGGATTGAGGCTGGGAAACTCATAAGTCCCGCGGGCGGAGGTTTCGGTGGTCCGAACCAAAGCGGTCCGCGTCTCGGTCAGGACTACTTTTACTCCCGGCAACGGGAGCAATTGCGGGTCGCTCACGATTCCGTCCATTCGTGCCAAACTGACTTGGGCACGCGCGCTGGGGGCGAGTATTCCTGGAAGGGCGAATCCCAGCAGGGCGAACCATAGGTGACGTTTCAAGTGACCTCCATTTTTCCGGGACGCCAACACACACGTCTAACGCCGTTTTCCTTCTTGACCGGTTGACCCTATGATTTCTACCCGACGCAGGAAACGAATATCGGGCTGCGAAGTTTGCCTTCTGATGAAGGTTGCCGCAACCCCAATAGGGAAATTAGTTTTTCTTTAAAAGCCCGATGGAGGGAGAAGACCTCCCTCATGAACCCGATGAGAATCTCTTAGGTCTGACTGAGGGTCAATAATTCGTACCCACTAAGGACTATGATTAAATCAATTATTCCGTCGAACTAAATTTAACTGAATGAAGTTAAAGGCTTTACGCATCATTACCAGAAGCGCCGGGTATTGCCGCAAACCGTGGATTGCGCTATCGTGCAAGGTAAGAAAATGAATCGCAGAGACCTACTTAAGACGTTGGCTGGCGCGGGCGCGGCGGCCGGCCTGGGTGGCTTGGCATATCAATACTATGGGCCGGGAAAAAGTTCATCCCTGTCGAGCGGCCCGCCCGCCCCACCCGGACAAGTCCAAAACCACCTGGTCGAGGTTACCCGGCAGGCAGGAATTACTTTCGAGCACAACACTGGCGCCTTCGGACAAAAATATCTTCCGGAAACTCTGGGATCGGGTTGCGCGTTTTTTGACTACGACAACGACGGTTGGCTGGACATTATCCTGATTAACGGCATGGACTGGCCGGGCCATCCCACCAAATTCACCGGGCGCAGTACCATGCAGCTCTACCGGAACAGTCGTGACGGCACTTTCACCGACGCAACCCACGCCGCGGGCCTGGACATTGAGATGTACGGCATCGGCGTGGCCGTGGGCGACTACGACAACGACGGGTTCGCCGACTTGTACATCACCTGCTACGGGCAGAACCATTTGTTCCACAACAACGGCAACGGGACGTTCACCGAAGTCACCAAGCCGGCGGGCCTGGCCGGCTACGAAAGCCTGAGCACCTCCGCGCTGTGGTTTGATTACGACCGCGACGGCCACCTGGACCTTCTGGTGGCCAACTACGTCAAATGGTCGCCGGCGGTGGATATTGATTGCCGCCTGGATGGTAAGACCAAATCTTACTGCACCCCGGAAGCCTATCCCGGGCAGACCTGCTGGCTTTTTCGCAATCGCGGTGATGGCACCTTTGAGGACGTCACCGGCAAGGCGGGCCTGCACGATCCCACTTCCAAATCGCTGGGCGTCACCATGATTGATTTCGACCTGGACGGCTGGCCCGACGTTTTCATCGCCAACGATACCCAACCCAACAAGCTCTACCGCAACAATCACAACGGAACTTTTTCCGAAATGGGCGTGAGCGCGGGCGTCGCCTTCAGCGAGGACGGCGTGGCGCGCGCGGGCATGGGCGCGGACGCGGCTGACTATGACAATTCGGGCCTGCCCAGTTTGGTGGTCACCAATTTCTCCGACCAGATGGTGGGTTTGTATCGCAACGAAGGCCACGGATTCTTTATCGACGAAGCCCCCAATTCCGCCGTGGGCAAATCCACCCGGCTCACCCTGGGGTTTGGCTGCTTTTTCTTCGACTTCGATTTGGACGGCCGCCTGGACCTGCTGGTGGCCAACGGACACATTGACGAGTCCATTACGCGCGTCGAATCATCGATCAGTTATGCGGAGGCGCCGCATTTGTTCCATAATGTGGGGCACGGCCAATTCCGCGACATGGCCGCGTTCGCCGGCGCCGGATTCGCCACGCCCAAGGTGGCGCGCGGCGCCGCTTACGGTGACTTTGACAACGACGGCGCCCTGGACGTGTTGATTACCACGAATAATGGTCCGGCCTATTTGTACCGGAACGAAGGCGGCACCAACCACTGCATCCGGTTCCGCACCGTGGGTACCAAATCCAATCGCGACGGCATTGGAACCAGCGTCCGCATTTGGACCCCGGACGGTGTGCGAATATTGATTGTGAAGAGCGGCTCCAGCTATTTGTCGCAATCTGACCGGAGCGTGACCTTCGGCCTGGGCCAGTATCAATCCATCGAGAAAGCGGAACTCGAGTGGCCGAGCGGTTTGAAGCAAAGCTTGGGCAAACTTCCCGCCGACCGGACGTATGTGATTGAAGAGGGCAAAGGCGTGATCGCCGACACCCCTCACCGGAGGCAGAACTAGCGCCATGCTCGACGCCAGACGCGAAAACGATCTGCTCAAGGCCATTCCCTCGCCCACCACGCGGCTGTGGGCGGGCCTTTGCATCATCCTCTCCATATTTATTGTTTTCACTTTCTACACCATTCACGAACTCCGCGGGCTGGAAGATTATCAAGCCAACGTGGTGCAGAGAAATCGCAAAGCCTCGCTCCAACTTCTTCGCCTGCAAAACAACGCTTACTTGCTCGCCATTTCCGTGCGCGACATGTCGCTGGGCCAGTCGCATTACCACATCGTCGATTGGCGCTCCGCGTTCAATCGAATCCGGGAGGACATGAGTGACGCCAGCAGGCAGGAAAGTGAGTTTGCCGTCAGCACCCCGGCCAGCGATGACAAGAGAAACCAACTGCGAACCACTCTGGCGGACTTTTGGAGCGCGGCAGACCATGTGTTCGTTCTTGCCCAGGACGGCAAAGAAGCGGAGGCGCGAAGCCAGCTCCAAACTGTGCTCGAGAGCAAGCGCGCCGTGATCACGGAAATCGTCTCCCGCCTGTTGGTTCTAAACGACCAGGGACAAGTGGAAGCGGGGGAGAAAATCAACGCGGTCTATGCCGAGGTCAAACGTGAGATCCTGATCGTGATTGGCGTGCTGTTCCTGCTCGCACTGGGAACGGGGCTCTTCACGTTTGAGGCCAACCGCAAGACCTTCGATCGGCTCCATCACCTGGCGGAAAAAATGCAATCGCAGTCCGAACAACTGCGCCACCTTTCCTGGAAGGTCATCAACCTTCAGGAGGAGACCCTGCGCAACGTGGCGCGCGACCTGCACGACGAATTCGGCCAGATTCTCACCGCCATCGGCATGATGCTCGGCCGGCTGGACAAAAAGGTTGCGCCCGCCGACGCCCAACTCCTGGCGGACTTGCACACCGTCAAGCACACGGTGGAAGAGACGCTGCAAAGCATTCGTGACCGCTCGCAAATGTTTCGTCCCGCCATCCTGGACGATTTCGGCCTGGACCAAAGCCTGGAATGGCTGGCCGCCCAGTTTTCCCGGCAGACGGGAATCGACGTTCACTTTGAGGGCAATATCCCCCACGGATTTTTTCCCCGCGAGGACGCCATTCATCTCTACCGAATCGTTCAAGAATCGCTGAGCAACGTGGCGCGCCATTCCAAAGCGCGTTCCGCCTGGGTGACCATGAACGGGTCGGAAGGAGAGTTAAATCTCGAAATCCGCGACGATGGTGTAGGATTTGAAGTGGGCCCGGAGATCACCCGCTCGGCCGGTGACGGCATCGGGCTGATGGGCATGCAGGAACGCGCCCAACATTTGAATGGTATCCTGACCATTCGCTCCACGCGGGGCACCGGCACGGTGGTGAGCGTTCGCGTGCCCTTGGGCAAACCGTGGGCTGAAGCTGCAGTAGAGAAAGTGAAGTGAGCTGCGCTGCGTAACCCGCTCGCAAGATGCTTAAAGCAATGCGAAGACCTCACGCCAAGACGCCAAGCCGCAAAGAGCCGCCAAGAAGACATCTTTTTTGCGCGCCGTTTCTTTGCGCCTCCGCGCCTCGGCGAGAGCATGTTTTGCTTTAATAAAAGCGAGGACCCTTGTGACCAACTCCGACGACGACAAAAAAATCCGCGTGTTCCTGGCTGATGACCACGTTCTGGTGCGCCAGGGTTTCCGTCACATCCTGGAAGACGACCCGCGCATCACCGTGGTGGGCGAAGCCGGCACCGGCCTTGCCGCCATGGAGCAGTGCAAGGAGTTGAAACCCGATGTGGTGGTGATGGATCTCTCCATGCCCGAGCTGGGCGGCCTGGAAGCCTCGGCGGAAATCCTGAAGACGAATCCGGAAACCAAGATACTGATCCTCAGCATGTACTCCAATGAGAATTACGTGCGCAAGGCGTTTGAAGTGGGCGCCAAGGGTTACATGCTCAAAGACGCGATTGAGATTGACCTGACCCGCGCCGTCACCGCCCTGGCCGCCGGCGAATCCTATGTCAGCCCCGGCATTTCTCAAATGGTGATCACCGGGCTCACGTCCGGCTCCTTCCAGGACCCGAGCAAAGACCCGCACGAAAAACTTACCCTGCGTGAAAAAGAAGTCCTCCTGCTCATCGCGCAGGGCAATTCGAACAAGGAAATCGCCGCTCTTCTAAACATCAGCGTGAATACCGTCGCCGTCCACCGCGCCCGCGTGATGGATACCCTCGGCCTGCACAAAACCGCCGAGCTGGTTCTCTATGCCGTCAGGAAGGGATTGATCAAAACAGATTAGCGTTACGCCCCATCTAACTTTTCCCAATACGCCCATGCTCTTGCCGCAGGCAAGTCGGGCGCGAAGCTGGGGGAGCAGCGCGGGATTGATTTCGCCCCGGTGGAAGATTTTCTCCAAAGCCTCAAGGCCGCAGGCGCGAGCGAGGCATTTCTTAAGGCGGGGCGTGCGGCCAAGCCGCCCGAGCCCGCAAGCGCGAAGAAGCCGCTTAACCAGGTGCAGGTTTTCGCCCTGCTCGGCGGACAGGTGCCGAGCCATCGCGTGGCGATGCTGGCGAAAGATCGTGGCATCGAGTATGAGAAAAGCCCACGATTAGTACTGCCCTGACCGTGGCTTCGGCGTTTGCCTGAGTTCGACAAGTGCAGTATGATGGAGCATGTCCTATTGCTGCGTCTACTGTCGCACCGGACAGCCTGGTCGCTTCGACGACGAGCACGTTGTCCCTCAGGGCTTCGGGCGCTTCCATCCTGACTTGGTCATATCTGACGTTTGCGTCCCTTGCAACCGTTATTTCGGAAAAGAGCTTGACTGGTTCCTTAACAGAGACAGCGGAGAAGCCATCACGCGATCGAGGCTCCAGCCTCCACTTGCATCAAAGGCGGGGCATCTGAAGAGTGCTCGGATTAAGATGACCATAAATGTTCCCGGCCCCTGGATGGGCGCCCGCGTTTACGTCTGCCCCGACGCCACTACTGGAAGACTTAGGACCGAACTCATCCCTCAACTCGCTTTCCGCAGGAAGGGTGAAGAGAATTGGGTCTGGTTCACCGTCACCGAGCTTAGAGCGACTTCGACCGAATCGCTTGCGAAATACCGCACAGAAACTGAGACCCGGATCATCGGGCCTTCAGAGCGAAGCTGCAAGTATCTCCGAAGTATGCTTACCAAACTCGGAGTCCGATTCACCGAGAAAGGGAAACTTGGCGACCCCATAACTGAGGGTGGCGGAATTCGGGTTTACGTTGAATATACAATCGACAAAACGATTCTCAGAGCAATCGCCAAGATTGCGTTTAATTATTTCGCCTACGTCCATGGGGCCGATTTGGCCTTGCGAGGCGATTTTGACTCGATCAGGAAATTCATTCGGTCCGGTCAAGAACCGCCCTGGAAGCCAGTAATTCCCGGACGGCGTAGAATACTGGCTGGCGAGACGGATATGATCAGATGTACAGACGGGCATCTACTGGTACTCGAGGGCGATCCAAGGGCTTCAAGCATAACCGCCCGAGTGGCGCTTTTCAACGATATCACCTATGTCGTGAGGTTGTGCCTGCGATTTTCGGGCGTTTGGCGGTCCTTCGACGCTGGTCACCATTTTGATATCACAAGCAGGGAGGTTACCCCGCTCCGCGCGATCCCTTCATACCTTCTTCCAATGGCCCCAGTCCATACAACCCTACCCCAGCCGTTGCTCCGTTAAGCCTTTGATGAGCGTAAACCACCTTCTACATTCACGATTGAAATAGCAGCGATGGAAAAGCAATCCGAGGAACAGGCAAGAATCAAAATCCAGAAAGCGTCACTCTGCGATTCGAAAATCGAGGACCCGGATCTCCATCCTTGTCGAAGGGACGAGGGCGGAATCGGAAAACGTGTTGTCCTGCTCTTTACGAGGCGTAGTAAGTTTCTTCACGCTTTCATCGTCAACCCGTTCATGAATGCGCTTACCCAATCCGCCCGGAATTTCAGAATCCCAGAAGATCGTCTTGAAGTCGATTGGATTGCCGTTCGTATCGTAGAAAATAAGGAGACACCGAACGTTCTCGACGGGCTCACTCAGGTGATTCTGCAACGTAAAACTAAAAAACGTATCTCCCCAACTTCCGCTGTTCCATAGAAAGTCGCCCCCGGACACGCCTTCTCTCACCGCGTTGAAATCAGCCAGAATTGACTTTTGGCTCGCGAGGGTAGCATCGGGAGACAAAGGGACAACTGATTAGCCAACGCTCACCTGAGAGAGTAGAGCTGTCAAGTATGAGACGGGAATAGCAAAATTAAGATTCTGCCCTCTTCTGAAAGTTGCAACGGCGACACCAACGACTTTGCCCTGAGCGTCGAGAACTGGGGGAGGGCAAGAAGGCAGGCGTTTCGGAACGTAGCCTCTGGTTAGAGAATCCTCCCCGCTGGATTGGCCATTGCGCTTATGAGCGATGTGCGGGAAGGGCGGCGTCCTATTTTCGCATTCAGAAAAGGCTTGCTTTTTGCCTTTAACTTGTAGCA